>JBBIMP010000027.1:7746-76211 GCA_037444305.1 Acidobacteriota bacterium | reverse complement strand
CCGTCTGCTTTTACGTCGAGCGCATCCGGAGCAATGCGCTCGATTCGTCCTTTAATGCTTTTCCCGGACGAGTCTACCACCGTGATCTTGTCCCCTTTTTCCAGTAGCAGCTTCAGCTGATCCAATGACGTTGCCGGCTCTTGGGCAAAAGCTCTAGCTGACGCAAGAAGCGCCAGAATCATCAGAGCTCCTGAGAAATAAAAAATCCTATTGTTGAACATGGTGTTCTCTTCCTTTATTGTTGAAAGCATTTCAGGCATTTATCCACTCCTGACTGATAATGCGAAATCCTCCTTGCTTCCGGCTCACGCAATTTCTGCCCGTGATTGTGACGGCGACCGTGATGTTTGGAAGGCCGGGAATCCGGCCCAGATTGGATCCTGCCGTCGCACTGGTGCTGGCGCGGCATGAGGCGGGCCGGCCACTCGAGGCGATAGCCGGAATATCTCCTTCTGAAAGCAAGGCACGCGTGAGGCTGGAGCTTGATCGAAGCACGGCCCGGCTTCGCTCGCGGCTGCAGGCTCTGGGATTCGAAATCCTGTCCTGGCCGGAGCCTTCCTGCACCGCCATCGGCCGTCTGCCGGTCGGCAAACTGGAAGCGTTGCTCGATATCGAATCGGTGCTGTTCGTGGAATCTGTTCCGCAGAATCCTTGATTGGGCAATACCCTGGCTGTGCGGTAATAGCTCGCCGCATGATTCAATCGATGTCTATTTTCGAGCAGACCCCCATTGGCCGGCGGCCTCACACTACCCTCCACCAAGGTGCCGCCAACACGTCGGGCGCGAGCCATTGCAGCTTGCTGCCGGTATGCAGCAACAGGCCGGCACGAGCCTTGTTGCCGTACTCTGCACGAAAGCTGCGCAGGTGCACCGCGTCTCTCAGACGGGGGTGGTTGGTCGCCTTAACCTCGATGGGCAGGAGCCGGCCGCCGGCCTCAATCACGAAATCCACCTCTTCGCCGATTGCCGTGCGCCAATAGAATACCTCGGTACGTTCGAGGCGTGCGTCGCGCCACGCCAGAAGATCCTGAAGTACGAGATTTTCGAGATGTGCACCTGTAGGTTCGGTTCCGTCGGCCAGATGCAGCGCCACTCCCGTATCGCCCCAATAGATCTTTGGCGACTTGATGAGACGCTTGGTGCGATTGATGGCATAGGCGGGAAGCCGAACCAGAAGATACGAGATCTCGAGCAGGTTAAGGTGACGATGAATGGTTGGCTGCGGCAGCCCTATATCACGGCCGAGTTCTGTCTGGTTGACAAGCTGGCCGATCCGCAGACAGGCCGCTCGCATTAGGCGGCGAAAGTCGGGGAGAGCAGCAATTGAGGACAGTTCCTGGAGATCTCGCTCGAGATAGGTGCGAACGTAGCCGTCGAACCAGACTGACCGCTCCTCTGCCGTTTTAAGCTGAATTGACGGAGTCGGGAATCCTCCGCGATACGCGAGCGCATGCCAATCCTCATGTTCCCCTGGCTGCGTGGCGAGGAGATCGCGCCAATCGCCGTCTGCGGCGCCCTGTAACTCCTCCCATAAGCCGCAGCGGCCCCTTCCTTGCTGCTCACGCCGCGTCATGGGCCAGAGGGTGAGGTAGCTGGCCCGCCCTGCCAGCGATTCGGAAACCTGGCGCATGAGAAGCAGGTTTGCTGAGCCGGTAAGAAGGAACTGTCCTGGGCGCCGCCGCCGGTCGATCTCCCGCTTCACCGCGCGCAGCAAATCGGGCTCGCGTTGTACTTCGTCCAGCGTTACCGGTTGGGTGCCGCCAACAAGCGCCGCCGGATCGCGGCGGGCTGCATCGACTATGTCGAGGTCATCCAGCGACAGGAAGCGTCGCCCGCTCGGCACCAGTTCCTGCGCCAACGTGCTCTTGCCGGTCTGGCGGGCGCCCGTCACGATTACAGCCGGCATGATTTTGAGGCTGTGGTGCAGGCGTTGTGTTACAAGCCGGGGGAGGATTGTTCCATTCATATCGTGAATGATAATCATTCATGGCGCAAATGGCAAGTCTGCCGTTTTTGGCCGTCGCCTCAAATTGTTTGAGCGAGACAGCCGAAAAAATCCATTGTCGGCCAAGAGGAAAGCCGTGGTGAAGCTATGCGGCAAGCGGAGCCGCGAACGCCAGTGAGCGGTCGAGCCACCCGATCAAGCAATGCAACCCGTCGCTTGCGCTCCATACTCCGCTGACTGCCTTCTGGCAGGCATAGTGGAAGTCTCTCCCAGGGCGGGGTAATGTGATGCTTATAACAGGGGGTCGGCGTGACGAACCTCGGCAGGCGGCTTGCGTCATTCTTCTTTTTAATCGGGACGGCCAGCGGCCAGTATCCGGCCGGTGCCCTGAAAACCCAGGCGCAGCTGATGCCCGAGCTGCAAATATATATGGGCGCCCGCAGCGTCGTCGATCTCTCTCCTGAAGAACTGCTGCAGTCCTTTCCCGAACTGAAAAAGAACCTGACCATGGCGCCCGATGACTCCGAGCTGCCCGCCATCCTGCGGCGGGTCGGAGAAAATGTGGAGGCGTTCTTCTGTCACCTTCCCAACACGACTTCCAACGGATAAGAAAAACAAGCTGCCGTTTTGGCGCCGATCCCTCCGCGGGCGGCATCGCTGCCGCTTCCGATAAGGGGATCTTATGTCGCCTTCGGCCCCTGTGCCCCCATCTGCCGAAACGCCCATTCAAGCTCAGAGAGGATTGCAGCCAAAAGCGCGCTTGCGGGGAAGGTATTCCTGCACACCTCTCCCTACCGGGCAGATTAGCGGGTCCGCCTCCTGCTCATCAATGGTACAGCTCCTCTATCTCCTGATCCGGCAGCGCCCGTGCCAGGGGCGGCGGGCGGGCCGGCAGGCCAAGGCATTGCAGTATCTTCCGTATCACCTCGGGAGCTTGAATCGCGGCAACTATTCTCATTCGGCCGTGGCAAGCCGGGCACTGCAAGACATCAATGGCAAACACCCGGCGCATCAACTGGGCCCATGAGTAGTTGCGTCCCCGGCCTTTTCCATACTGCTGCAGCTTGATATTGGCAGCCTGCTTTCCAGCAGGACACTCGGGGTGAGGGTGGGGATTGTCCCCTTCCGGGTCAGAGGGAACGACAAGCGGTCTCCAGCCTGCTGAAGGCGCCAGCACCCCGTGATAGCGAACCAGGTTGAAGCGGGGCGGGGGAACAAGCGCGGCGAGCTTGGCCACCAGGTCCAAGGGCTCGAATATCAGGCGGCTGGCGCCGTCGTGCCAACGGCGCTTGAGGCGATACCGCAGCCTGCCGTCGGGCAGAAGCGACAGCCTTTCGGTCGCCAGCGGAGGACGCCCGGCATAACGCGCGAGACGCTCCAAACGCATCCGATCGCGTGCCGGGATGGAAACATCGGCATGCACGCTGAAGCCGGCAACTACCGCGCAGCGGCGCCCGGACAGGGCGGCAAGATCTTCCGCGTCGACCTCGTCGCCCACCTTCGCCAGACGACGCCCTGCACGCGGCCCGGTGGCTACCCTGCCGGCGACCGAGGCACTATACAGTTCGGCCGGCAGCGGCTGATCATGCAGGAGAGTGTCGGCTTCTTCCGGATCGGCTTGCGATCCCAGGCCCCGGCGCTCCAGCAGGCTGCCGACACGGCGGTGAATGCGACCGGCCACCCGGGCCACCTCGGCATCCGATACCCGAACTACGACCCCACCGAGTCGATCCTCTGCAGCTCCTTCGACTGGAGTGGCTTCCGGACCCCCTTCGTCGTGCCCACGGAAAACGACAGCAAGAACGCCATCGGGATGCTCGCGGCCCTGCCTCCTCAACAAGGAGCGGCAGCGGATTCTAGGTCAAGCGGCTGCAAAAAAAGCAGAGCTTGCCGGGATCCGCTCGTCACGGGCAGAAGGCCGCCGACGCGCCCGAATCCGGGCAGACGATGAATCGCTAACACGGGCGCAGGTGTGGACAATGGTGGTATGCTGTGCACCCGAAAACAGGGCGATGTCGGCGTCCAGGAGGAAGATACATGCAATTTCGATTCTGCTGCCAAACCCACGTAATCCTGACTACCGTTCTGCTCATGCTCGCCTGCCTGCCTGTGGGCGCCCAGGACCGCCTGCCGGCCATGCCCGGCTACGGGCAATTCACGAAAATGCAGGCCGCGCTGCAGGGCGGTCCTGTCGTGGCCCCGGCGGCGGCCAACATCGCCTGGGCCGAAGACAGCGCATCGTTCACCTATGCCTCCGGCGGGAAGGCCTGGCGATTTGACATTGCGGCACTCCAGGCGACCGTGACCGGCGATGCGCCGGCGTCCTCCGGCCCGGGACGCGGCATGCTTGCCGCCATGGGACGCGGCGGGCAGGCGCCGACTCCTGCCGGCGGTCCGCCCAATCCCTGCGGACAGGCGCGGGTGGAGCGCGGAAGGCAGAGTACCTGCGAACCGTCACCCGACATGAGCATGAAGGCCTTCCACCGCGACCGCAACCTCTACCTCAGCAACGCCGACGGATCCGGCGAGGTCGCCGTTACAACCGGCGGCAACGAAAAGGAGCGGATCAAGTACGGCATCGGGAGCTGGGTCTACGGCGAAGAGCTGAGCCAGACCACCGCGATCTGGTGGTCCCCGGACGGGAAGAAGATCGCCTTTTACCGCTTCGACGAGAGTCCGGTGCAGGACTATTTCCTCCAGCTGGACCAGACGAAGATCCAGAGCCGGATGGACATCGAGGCCTACCCGAAGGCAGGGACCGACAACCCGATCGCCGAGATCCTGGTCTACGACCTGGAGTCGAAGCAGACGGTCATGCTGGACGTGCGCGACGGCCGGCCGTTTTCCCAGAACGATGTTCTCGGCCACTATGTCTACAATGTGCGCTGGTCGCCCGACGGTTCCGAAGTGCTGCTGAACCGCACCAACCGCCGGCAGAACGTCATGGAGTTCATCGCCTGCAGCCCGGCAACCACGAAATGCCGGGTGATCGTGCGGGAGGAGTGGCCGACCGGGTGGGTCTCGAACCGCCCCCAGATGCGCTTCCTGGCCGACAACCGGCGGTTCATCTGGCAGTCGGAGAGAAACGGCTGGAACAACTACTACCTCTGCGACCTTTCCGGAAGACTGATCAACCCGATCACAAGCCACGCAGGCTTCGAGGCCGGGGCCATCGTCAAGGTGGATGAGGCAGCCGGCGTCATGTTTTACATGGCGCGCGACGGCGACAATCACATGAAGCTGCAGCTGCACCGCGTGGGGCTCGACGGGAAGGGGGACGTGCGGCTCACAGACCCGAAATACAACCACGCGGTGACCATCTCGCCCGACAACAGGTACTTTACCGACGTCTATCAGACGCACAACCAGCCGCCCGCCGCGCGGTTGATGGACATGTCCGGGAAGGCGGTCGCGGAACTGGCACAGAGCGACCTCGCCAGGTTCGAAAAGCTCGGCCTCCGGAAGGTCGAGATGTTTTCCTACAAGGCGGCCGACGGCCAGACGACGCTTTACGGGACCATTGCCTTTCCTTCCAATTTCGATCCGTCGAAAAAGTATCCGACGCTGGTGCCGGTCTACGGAGGCCCCGCCTCCGGCAGCGGCGTGCCCACGGAGAACTTCACCACGCCGAATCCGCAGACGGAGTACGGCTTCCTCGTGGTGAACGTCGGTTCACGCGCGGCCCCCGGGATGGGCAAACGCACGCTGGATTCCATCTACCTCAAGCTCGGCCAGACGGAGATGGACGACATGGCCGAGGGCATCAAAGCGCTCTGGGACAGGCCGTATTTCGACAAGGGACGGGTTGGGATCTACGGCACCTCCTATGGCGGGTACACGGCCGCGATGCAGCTCATGCGGCACCCCGACGTTTTCCAGGCCGCGGTCGCCTCCTCTGCGCCCACGGACTGGCGGAACTACGACACGATCTATACCGAGCGCTATATGTGGATCCCGCAGGAGAACAAGGAGGGCTACGACGCCGGCAACGTCGTCAACTACGTGAAAAACCTCCGGGGCCGGCTGCTGCTCTATTTCGGGACCGCGGACAACAACGTCCACCCGAACAACACGATGCAGCTCATCCGTGCGCTGCAGACCTTCGGTCGGGAGGGCGGCGCCCCTCCCGCAGGCATGCCCGGAGGACCGGGGGCGACGACCGGCGGCAAAAGCTTCGAGGTGCAGGTGGGGCCGGACCTGGGGCACGGCGGAATCAACAATGCCCGCATGATGGAGTTTTTCATCGAGAATCTCGTCATGCACCCCGAGCGGCTGATAGCGCGCTGAATAGCTTACAGTCGAGGATGCTGCCGAAGTCGTGCGCCGCAAAGCCGAAGGGACAGGGCGTGACGGCACCGTTCATTCGGACGTGGGC
Organism: Acidobacteriota bacterium; assembly: GCA_037444305.1. Taxonomy (GTDB): domain Bacteria; phylum Acidobacteriota; class UBA6911; order UBA6911; family UBA6911; genus JBBIMP01. Next base: position 69,890 of record JBBIMP010000027.1, on the reverse strand, counting down.
GCCCGCGTGGCGAAAGATGCAGAATTCTCCATTCCGGCCATACAGAGCCCTCCTGCCGGCAAATCGGTTGGCCGGCGTGACCACTTCAATGCGGCGCTTCACGCGCTCAATGCTCCGATAGAGCTCCGCCTCCCGCTCGTACTGCAGAGTCCGCTCAACCTCGTTCTGGCATTTGTCAAGCCGGATCAGTTCCACCAGATCGAAATTCAAAGAGAAACAGTGTTGACGATGATGATGCTGGCCCTCAATCCGCCACCTCCCGGTACAGATCCAGAATCGAGGCAATCATAGTTTCACGGTCAAAGCGCCGTGATCGCTCCAATCCGTCTAGGGACAGGCGCCTGGCGAGGGCGTCGTTCTCGAGGATCTCCAATATGCCATGCGCGATCGCATCGTCGTTGGCCGAGTCGACGAGAATGCCGGCATCGCCAACGACCTCCCTGAGTGCGGAATTCGCCGAGGTGACCACCGGGGCACCGGAAGCCATGGCTTCGAGTACGGGCAGGCCAAACCCCTGATAGGCGGGCAATGGCGGCGCCGGCCCGAAAAGTCGATGCCTGACACCCGGGATTTTGGGATGTGCATGGCTGCTGGAGTGGAAACAGGTCACGGACTGCCCGCCGGCGACGAGGCCGTCCGCCAGAACCCGCGCCATGACCTCGATCCCTGTGGGCCTGCGCGAGAGACACTCGGTATAGATTCCTATTTCCATTCGGTGATGCCATCCGGGTCGGCAGCCGGAAAGCTGTTTCCCAAAAATTCCCCGCAGGATGATATGCTCCCACGTGCACGAAGCCAATATGAAATCCGCGTTCCGGTGGCGTTAAGCCGCCGCCGCGGACTTGGACTGTCGAAACCAGGCACGCGAAGGTGCCGTGCCGCACGGGGTTCAATCCCTGACCGTGGAGGGAAAATGCGCAGCTCAGGCCTGTTTGTCTTTGCATCACTGATGATGCTCTGCCTGCCCGGCGATGCCGCCGGTCAGGCAGGTCCATTGACGATCGAAGATTACGTGGCACTCAAGACTTTTTCCAGCCCGCGACTGTCGCCGGACGGCGAGCGCATTGCCTACGTGATTTCGTCAACCGACTGGGACAGAAGTCTCTACAACGCCGATGTCTGGGTAGTGGACAGGCACGGACGGAACAGGATACGGCTTGCGGGGGGCCCCCACAATGAGAACAACCCCCGCTGGTCCCCGGACGGCAGATTGCTCGCGTTTCTTTCCAACCGTGAAGGCTCCACCCAGGTCTGGCTGATCCCCACCTCGGCCGGTGAAGCGTGGCGGTTGACAGACGCAAAAGGGACACTCACGGACTTTGAATGGTCGCCTGACGGTTCGAGCATAGCCTTTCTCATGCGCGAGCCGGAGTCGGACCGCGACCGCGAGAGAAGAAACACCCGAAATGACGCACGGGTGCTGGACGAAGGGATCCGGCATTCGCATCTCCACGCCATCGACATCCGAACCCGGGAGATGCGGCAGGTCACATCCGGCGGATTCAGCATCATGGACTTTGCGTGGTCGCCTGACGGTTCCGCATTTGCTGTAACCCGCTGCCCCACGCCGCGCGTGCCCGACAACTACAACTCGGACATTTACACGGTTTCTGCGGCCGGAGGGGAACTCCGCCCCATCGTGGTCCGGCCCGGAATAGACAGGAATCCACAATATTCGCCGGACGGCAAGTGGATTGCCTTCCTCAGTGGAAGGGGACGGGTCGACTGGGCAGCCGACACGCACCTGGCCGTCGTCGGCGCCGATGGCGGAGAGGCGAGGGTCGTTTCGGGCGATTACAATCGCTCTCCCGGTGCGTTCGCCTGGCAGCCCGATTCCAGCGGACTGGTTTTCAACGGGCCATGGAATACCACTGCGCAGATCTTCCGCGTCGGTATTGAGGGCAAAGACTTCGAGGACCTCACCCGTGTGCAGGGCGTGATTCAAAACGCCCATTTCGATCTGCGGCATGACCGCGCGGTATTCGTGTACCAGAATCTGACCTCGGCGCCGGAGCTGTTTGTCTCTTCGCTCGGACTGTTCCGGCCTTTGCAGATCAGCGAGGAGAACGCAAGCTTGAAAAAAAAGAGGCTCGGGGAAACCCGCCTGATCCGCTGGAAAAATCCGAAGGATGGCCTCCAGATCGAGGGACTGCTGACCCTGCCGCTGGGATACCAGGCGGATCGGCGCTACCCGCTCTTGACGTTCGTCCACGGCGGGCCTGCGAGCTTTTTCGACCAGCAGTACATGGGCTACCTGGCCTACATTTACCCGGCGCACGTTTTTGCGGCCAGAGGATTTGCCGTGCTGCGTCCGAATCCCAGGGGGAGCGGCGCTTACGGGGAATCGTTCCGGCAGGCGAACCGCGCCGACTGGGGAGGCATGGACTACCTGGATATCAAGTCGGGGATCGATGAGCTGGTCCGGCAAGGGATCGCCGACCCTGACAAGCTGGGCCTCATGGGGTGGAGTTATGGCGGATTCATGACCAGCTGGGCGATTACCCAGACCAGCCGCTTCAAGGCGGCAAGCATCGGCGCGCCCGTGACCGACCTTTTCACCTTCCAGGGGACATCCGACATCCCGGGCTTCATACCGAGCTATTTTGCCGCGCTCCCATACAAGGCCCAGGATCTCTACCACGCGCACAATCCGATGTCCCACGTCCAGAAGGCCAGGACACCGGCGCTGATCCAGCACGGGGAGGCGGACGACCGGGTGCCCCTCTCGCAGGGACTGATCTACTACCAGGCGCTGAAGGACCTGGGAGTCCCCGCCATGATGGTGGTTTATCCAAGAACGCCCCACACGCCGCAGGAACCACGACTGCGAGTCGATGTGGCGCGGGGCAACATCTGGTGGTTCGAGAAGTGGATTAACGGCGAAGAAAAGTCATTCGAAGACTTCTGGCGGTGAAGCACCATGAACCTCACCGGATTGACGGCGCCGCTGGCGGAGATCTGCGAAAACTACTCCCCGGAAAACCACCCCGTTTTCGGCCCTCTGGTGGAAGAAGGGCCCGTAGGGCTGGTGCGGAAATACGGCCTGGCCCACGATGAGGCTTACGCGGACGCGTGCCATCTGTGCTACGAAGCCCGCTGTCGCCTGAGGCACCGGTTCCCCGAAATTCTGCGGCCCGACCAGATGTACGGCCCGCAGGAATGAATCCGCTTCCCGTGAAAAAACACAACGGCAAGGGCTCTACGCGGCCATATCTGTCGGTTATGCTTGCCGGCCGGGAGCTCGCGGAGCCCGGAGCGGCAGCGACGGGTTGCGTTGCTTGACTGGGTTGCCTGACCGCTCACTTGCGTTCGCGGCTCCGTTTGCCGCATTCCCTCAATTCGGCTTTCCTCGTTGGCTCCACGCTGCTGTTTATGCCGATCCTGCTTGCCGGCGGGGACACATGACCGCTCACTTGCGTTCGCGGCTCCATTTGCCGCGGATCCTCAATGACGCCTTCCTCGATCGCAGCTACACTGTGAATGCTTTGTAGCCTTGGCGCCTTGGTGGTTTGCATTTATTTGCGCTCGAAGACGATCTTCCCGTCCACGATCGTCATGTCCACGTTCATCTCGAGAATGCTTTTCGGATCGATCTTGATCAGGTTGCGGTCGCATACCGTAAGGTCCGCCAGCTTGCCTGCCTTGACCGATCCGCGCATATCCCCATCGAAACTGGCAATCGCATTGTTGATCGTGTAAGCCTTCAGCGCCTCCTCGACGGATATCTTCTGTTCCGGAAACCACCCGCCATCAGGAGTTCCCTTCAGCGTTGTCCGGTTGACCGCGGCGTGGATCAGGTATTTGGGATGCACATGGTATTCCGCCGCCGTCGTCCCGGGCCAGTCGGAGCCGAATGAAAGCATGGCGCCGTTGTCGAGCAGGGACCTGAAGGCATACGCTCCCTTGCACCTCTCGTGGCCGATCCGTTCCTCCATCCAGCGCATGTCGTCGGATATGTGATAGGGATTGACCTCGGCAATCACGTTGAGCTTGCGGAAGCGGGGAAAATCCTGCGCCCGTATTACCTGGGCATGGATGACCCTGAAACCGGACAGGTCTCGGCCCAGATCGTTCATCAGCTTTTCGTAGGTGTCCAGCATCAGCGCCACGCCCTTGTCGCCGATGGCGTGAACGTTGGCGACAAATCCGGCCTCGTAGCCGACACGGATCAGGTTGTCCATCTTCTGCATATTGGGCGCCAGCAGCTTGGGATCGTCGCTGGTGTGCGGCCGGTAGTGGCCGTAATTGTTCGGCTGGTCGCTGTAAGGTTCGAAGAAGAGTGCGCCGTGGGTGCCCATTATGCCGTCGATGTATCCCTTGAGGGCGCCATATCGAAGGTAGTGGTCCCGCTGTTTTGTCACCGGGTGGATCCCCATGGTCAGGCCTGCCGCCTTCAGTTCCTCCCCCCGACTGAGGTCGGGGCGCATCCATATGCGGCACGTGAGCTCGCCGCTGTTCTGCAGCGTGACGAAGCGCTCGGTCTGTTCGGCCGAGGTGATGTCGTGGATTTCGACGATTCCCGATTCTGCAAGTCTCTTCAACGCCGCGCGGTTCTCATTGAGCAGACGTTCGGGGGATTTCGGCTTGATGACAGCGCGAATCTTCTCCAGGGCGGGCGAACCGGCATAGATCAGTCCGGTCGGTTTCCCCTGCCGGTCGAGTTTCATACCTTCGAGCTTTGCCGATGCCAGCCCGGCCGCATCCAGGGCGGCCGTGTTGGCGAGATACAGTTTCCGGTCGAAGCTGTTCAACAGGCACGGATTTCGGGCGGTGATCTCATCGATGCCGTCGCGGCCCGGCTCCCACCTGGCACCCTTTTTCGTCCCGGCTTCCGCCGCTCCCAGCGCCCACTCCTCGTATGCGCCCCAGAGACCGCCCGTGACCCATTCCCCTTCGCCCACAATTCCCGTGACACGCCGGAGTTCCTGCCGCAGCCCCTCGTCGTCGGCGACGGTCATGAGATTGACTCCGTGGATCAGCCCGCCGGCGCCGCTGAAGTGCGTGTGCCCGTCGATGAAGCCCGGGACAACGAACCGCCCCGCCAGGTCAATCACCGTCGTTCCGGGGCCGACATACCTGTCCGCTTCCTTGTCGCTGTCGAGCACCGCGATGATCCGGTTGTCGCTGATGGCGACGGCCGTGGCCCACGGCGAATCCGGTTCCATGGTGTAGATTTCACCGCTTTTCAGGACCACGTCCGCCTGGGGGCGCGAGCAGGCCCCCGCAAGGAGCGCGAACGACAGCAAACCCAGGATGATGCATCTCTTCGACATTGCAGAATCCCCCTCCATTGGATTGGCAGACGAGAACATGAGCACCGGACTCGAACCCGATTCTACACCCAAATGATCGGGCCGCAATCGTGGTAGAATCGCCGCCAACTTTGGCGAAACCGGGGCAATCTGTGAAGGCACGGGGAAACCAACTTGGATCGAGGGAGTGCCAGGCATGAAAAAGACAATCCTGCTGTGTGCGGCGTCGGTTCTTTGTTTGAATGTCATCCCCTCTGCGCAGGTTTCGGACAGCGACCTCCTGCGCGAATTCCGGTGGCGGAACGTGGGCCCCGCCAACATGTCGGGACGCATTGTCGACATTGAAGCGGTGGAAAACGATTTCCGGATGGTGTTCGTGGCCTCGGCGTCCGGCGGCGTGTGGAAATCGGTGAATGCGGGCACCACCTGGGAACCCATCTTCGACCGGTACGGCGTGGCTTCCATCGGAATTTTGCGAACTCGGCGCTGATCAGCTACTACCTCAAGTCGCCGCAGCGCGGAATCGAAGTGGAGATCTCGAGCGTGGACGGCAGCCTGAAGCGCAGGTTGACCACCGATGGCGAGGCTGGGATCAACCGCCTGCGCTGGGACTTTCGATTTGACGGCTCACAGGGGCAGGCTCCGGGCCGCAGCGCCCAGGCCGGCCCGGGCGAGTATCTGGTGAAGATGACCGTCAGCGGAAAAACGTACACGGGAACCATTTCTATCCGCCGGGATCCCCTGCCGGACTGATGATCTAAAGAGCAATCCGATGCCGAAGAGCAGATTGCAGCAACTGGTGAAGAAGACCGAAGCGCTGTTTTCCGGGCATTTCGGACGTGCCCCCGAGGTCGTGGCCGCCGCTCCCGGGCGCGCCAACCTGATCGGCGAACACACCGACTACAACGACGGGCACGTTCTGCCGATCGCCATCGACCGCTATATCGCGGCGGCGATTGGCGGACTGCCGGGCAGGAGGTTCCATCTCCGGACTGCCAACCTGGAGGAAAGTTTCGAGTTCGACCTGGATCAGATCCCGGAGGAGCGCCCGCACTGGGCGGCGTACATGCTGGGGATCATTGCCGAACTCGAAAACGGCGGCCAGCGGATCGGCGGTAAGCAAATCCTGGTATTCGGTGACCTGCCGATCGGATCCGGGCTCAGCTCCTCGGCGGCGCTGGAGGTATCGGTGGCGACGGCGCTGGAACGGCTCGAGGGTCTGCAACTCAGCGATGCCCAGCTGGTCAATGCGTGCCGGCGGGCCGACCGCAATTACGTCGGGATCCACAGCGGACCGATGGACCAGTTTGCCTCCCGCGCATGCCGCGAGGGCCACGCCGGGCTGCTGGACTGCCGGACACTGGAGTTGACGCACCACCGGCTTCCCGAAGGAATGGAGTTTCTCTCCATCTACTCGGGGATTCCCAGGAAGCTCGCGGGGAGCGTATACAACGAACGGCAGGGCGCCTGCATGCGCGCGGTGGAACTCCTGCAGCAAATCGATCCGGAAACAGCGGCACTGAGGGATGCCACGATGGAACAGGTGGAGGCCATGAAGGACGTGCTGGGGGAAACAGCCTACCGCAGAGCCAGGCACGTGGTGACGGAACAGGGCCGGGTATTCGGGATGGTGCGCGCGTTGCGCGAAAACGACCGGGAGTCGGTCCGGAATCTGCTGCTCGACGGCCACTACAGCTTGAGCCGGGATTACGAGGTCAGCTTCCCGATCCTTGACGAAATGATCGAATGGTTCTGCGCGCAGCCGGGGGTCGTCGGGGCGCGACTCACCGGCGCCGGATTCGGCGGCAGCATCGTCGGCGTCTGTGATGCGGGCGTGACGGATGCCGATGGGCTTTCAGCCCGATTTGCCGAGGCCTTCGGTTCGCGGACGCCGGAGGCTCCTGCAATCTGGAAGCTGGCCGCGGTCGACGGCGCTAAGTATCAATGCGGGTGACAGGCTATGCTGTCCCGAGCCTTGCGGGAGCTGGCGGCACGACGGATTTTGCCGGCGCGTGGACAGCGTAGCCCGTCACCCGCCTGTCCCAGGCTATCCCTGTCCAAAGACCGAATATGACGCTTCAAGGAATAGACTGGCTTTCGATTATCATTTTCTTTGTGCTCTCGCTCGCGATCGGGCTTTCGGTGGCCCGGAAGGCCGGCTCGAGCGCGGCAGAGTTCTTCGCCTCGAGCCGGAACATGCCCTGGTGGCTGCTGGGCGTCTCCATGGTGGCCACCACTTTCTCGGCCGACACGCCGAATCTCGTGACGGACATGGTTCGCGAGCATGGCGTGGCCGGGAACTGGCTCTGGTGGGCCTTCCTGCTGACCGGAATGGTGACCGTCTTCATCTACAGCAGGCTCTGGCGCCGCTCGGGCCTGCTCACCGACATCGAGTTCTACGAACTGAGGTACAGCGGGAAAACCGCCGCTTTTCTGCGAGGCTTCCGGGCCCTGTACCTGGGGCTGTTTTTCAACATCGTGATCATGGCCGCGGTCCTGCTGGCCGGGATAAAGATCGGCGGCGTCATGCTCGGCATATCCCCGGCGCAGACCGTTCTTCTGACCTCCATTGTGGTGGTGGTTTACACCATGCTCGGCGGGCTCCGCGGGGTGCTGCTGACCGATTTCTTCCAGTTTGTGGTGGCGATGGTCGGATCGGTGGCTGCCGCCGTGGTTGTGCTCAATCTGCCCGACATCGGCGGGCTGGGCGGGCTATTTTCGCACCCGGCGGTCCGTGACCGGATTTCGCTGCTGCCCGATTTCTCCGATTCCTCGCTGCTCTTGACGGTCTTCGTCATCCCGCTGGCCGTGCAGTGGTGGAGCGTCTGGTACCCGGGGGCCGAACCCGGAGGCGGAGGATACATCGCCCAGCGGATGCTCGCGGCGAGGAATGAAAACCATGCGGTTACCGCCACGCTGTTCTTTAACCTCGCGCATTACGCCCTCCGGCCGTGGCCCTGGATCATTGTCGCGCTGGCTTCGCTCGTCGTGTTTCCGGATCTGGATTCGTTGAAAGCCGCATTTCCACACGTGTCTGCCGTCATCGTCCGGAACGACATGGCCTACCCGGCGATGCTCACCCACCTCCCCGCCGGTCTTCTGGGACTGGTGGTGGCCTCTCTCATCGCTGCTGTCATGTCGACGATATCCACGCATCTCAACTGGGGGGCCTCCTACATCGTCAACGATTTCTACCGGCGGTTCATCCACCAGGCGCCGGGCGAGCGGCACCTGGTGGGTGTGGGTCGGCTGAGCATTGTCTTTCTCATGGTGCTTGCAGCGGTGCTGGCGCTCTACCTGAGCAACGCGCTGCAGGCGTTTCACATCCTGCTGCAGATAGGAGCGGGAACGGGCCTCCTGTTCCTGCTGAGGTGGTTCTGGTGGCGGATCAACGCCGCCGGCGAGATTGCGGCGATGGTGATATCCTTTGCTGTTGCCGTCTATTTTGAAATTGTCCACCCGCGCCTCGGGTACGCGGCTTGGGTCGAGTGGCAGAAGCTGGTCATCGGTGTGGCGGTCACTACGGCCGGCTGGATTTGTGTCACGCTGCTTACCAGACCGGCAGAGGAGGAGACGCTGTACAGTTTCTTCCTGAAGGTTCACCCGGGCGGGCCGGGATGGAGGAGGTTCAGGGAACGGGCCATCCGGGAAGGGATCTGGAGCGGCGGGATGGAGGCGGCGCGCCGGGAACTGCCGGCGGGCATCTTGAGCGTCTTCCTGGGCATCGTTTTGGTTTACGGGCTTCTGTTCGGCACGGGATTCTGGCTCTATGCCAACACGACGGCAGCAGCAGTCGCGCTTCTGGCGGCGCTCCTTTCCGGCGCCGGGCTCTTTGCGACCTGGCACCGGGCGCCAAGGGCCTGAGCGGCGGGAACGCCGAATTCGGGGATTAAGCGACAAGGCTCGCAGGCTCCCGACTTCACCCAATTGAGAGGAAAAGGAGACTGGCAGTGGAAATTCTCCCCAGACTGCGGGCAGACATTCAACTGCTCCCGGCGGAAATGGGGGGCCAGAGGGTGCTGGCGGTGAAGGACATGCTCGGCCTCAGCGCAGAGGTAGTGATGCTCCGGCCCGAGGCGGCCGCGATCCTGCCGCTCTTCGACGGCGAGCACACAGTTCTCGACCTGCAGCAGGCGATGATGAGGGCGCGGGGAAACCAGCTGGTCATGAGATCCGAGGCGGAGCAGGTCGTGCGTGAGCTGGACAGACTGCTGGTACTCCAGTCCGACAGCTACGTTCGAAGGAAGCAGGAGGTCCGCCGGGAGTTTGCGGCGCTTCCGCAGCGGCCGCCGGCCATGGCCGGCTCTGCCTACCCCGAAGAGCCCGAAGAGGCCCGGGCATTCATGCAGGGAATACTGGCGATGGATGGGATGCAGGAGCCCTTTCCGCCGGTGCGGGCGCTGGTGGCGCCCCACATCGATCTGCGAGTGGGGAAGCAGGTATACGCCCAAGCCTACGGGCGCTTGACCGATCACGATTACCGCCGGATTGTGGTGCTGGGTACCGGCCACGGGCTCGATGACGGGCTGTTCTCCCTGAGCGCCAAGCGCTACGAGACCCCGCTGGGCGGTTTCCCACCCGATACGGAAGCGATAGAGCGGCTGAGCCGGGCGGGCATTCGATGCCTTGCGCCGGATGACTTCGCCCACCGGAGGGAACACTCCATTGAATTTCAGGTTCTCTTCCTGCGCGCGATAATGAAGGGCGATATCCCGCTTGTTCCTATCCTGGTGGGCTCTCTGGGCAGTCAGTTGACTGTTCTGCATCGGGCCGCGGCGATTCCGGAGGCGGCGGAATTCCTGAAGGCGCTTGTGGAGATTTGCGGCCCGGGGACCCTGGTTGTCGCGGGCGTGGATCTCTCGCACGTAGGGCCCAAGTTCGGCCACCCGGACCCGGCCGGCGTGCACCAGGAGGAGTTCCAGGAGCACGATCGGCAGTTGCTGGCGGCTCTCTGCCGGGGCTCAGCCGAAGAATTGTGGGCCGAAGGCCGACGGGTGGAGGATCGCTTCAACGTCTGCGGCCTTTCCACCCTCGCCGTCCTCCTGGAGATCCTGCCCGGCGTGACCGGCCAGGTCCTGGGATATGAGATCTGGCACGAGGCGCCCACGCGCTCGGCGGTCTCCTTCGCAGCTGCGGTGATTGCATGATTTCCATCAAGGAAGAAATGGGTTTACCGCGGGGAGCTGTTATCAGCCGAGTTCTTGTAGCTCCAGGCAGCCTGTCTTTGTGAATCCTGCCGATCAACATCGAATCACAGGATCGCCAGCAGGATTGGAACTCCAGTTTATTTCCAAGAAATTCCGCGCTTGCCCGTATTATGCATTGGAGCGTGGAATGACGATCCTTGAGGGAGCGGCGATTCCGGTGAAATCACTGACGGACGGCACGGCCGGTGTTCTGGAAACATTCCAAAGGCACCGGAGTGGTATCTTCAAGTTTGCACTCCAACTGGTTGGAAACAGCGATGACGCCATGGACCTCACACAGGAGGCTTTCCTGCGATTCCACCGGAATTGGCCGGCGCAGGACGGCTCGCGAGATGCCGCGCCGTGGCTTTTTGCCGTCATTCGCAACCTGGCATACGACCTCCTGAGAAAGAGGGCCACCCGGAAGGAGCACGACCTGGAGCAGGTGCCGGTGGAGTCGCGTGCGCCGGGTCCCGAGGTGCTGGCCCTGAGAAACGAGGTGACTGCCCGGCTGTGGACCGCCATAGGCGCGCTCCCTCTGGCCCAGAGGGAGGCACTGCTGCTGCGGGACTGGCATGGACTGTCGTACGCCGCGATCGCCGAGGTGACCGGAGCAAACGTGAACATTGTGAGTTCGCGGATCCATGAAGCGCGGATGGCGGTTCGCAGGAAAATGGGAGGTGTCTATGGACCTGGCCCAAAATCATGAAAAGATGCAGCGGCTGCTTTCCCCCTTTCTCGACGATGAGCTGACGCAGGGCGAAAGCCGGCGGGTCCGCGTCCACGTCGAGGACTGCCGGGAGTGTGCCGCAACACTCGAGGAAATGAGGCACTTGCGCAGCCTTACGGCATCGGTGCAGTTTGCGGAACCACCCGAAGACAGGATGGCGCAGATTGAGCGATCGCTGTCGGTGCGGATGCCCCGTCAAGCCGGGTGGGCGATGATCGTTGCTGGGCTTCTTGCCTGGGTAGCATACGCGGCGGTGCTCGCCTGGAGGGCATGGCCCCCGGGGCTGCAGGAATTGATGGCGGGCGCCATAATCATTGGCCTGATACTCCTTTTTGTTTCGGTGGTGCGACAGAGGATGATTGAGCTGCCTGAGGACCGGTACAGGAGGGTAAAGAAGTGATCATAGTCACGAGCGACAGCATCCCCGGAAAACGGATAGTGCGCACGCTGGGGCTCGTCAGGGGCAACTGCGTACGGGCACGACATGTCGGCCGGGACATCCTGGCCCAGCTGAGAAACATCGTCGGCGGCGAGGTTCACGAGTACACGAAACTGCTGGCCGAGAGCCGCGAGCAGGCGATTGACCGGATGCTTGCGGAGGCGCGCGAGCTCGGGGCGAACGCGATTGTCACCACCCGGTTCGTCACGGCTCAGGTAGCCGCCGGCATGGCGGAGTTGCTGGCCTACGGCACGGCGGTTGTCATAGAAGACGCATAACGGGCGGCGCCAGCATCCTCTGGATGACGCTGCCGTGAGGAATCATCATGAAAATCGAACGAAGGACAATTGTACTGGTCTGCGTCGCGGGCGTGTTGGCCTGCGTGTCGGGCCTGGCGCAGGAGGCAGGCGGGAAATTCAGCATCACCGTGGGCAGGGCGGGCATCAAGGGGATCGAGGAGTTCCGCATCGTAAAGACGGAATCCGGCTACCAGGTGACCGGCAAAGCGACGCTGGAACGACCCGGCGGCGTTGTCGAGATGACGCAGGAGTTGACGCTGGATGCGGCGCGGCAGCCGCTGCGCTACAAGCTCGAAGCGGTCGTCGGAGGCATGAAGCAGGTCATCGAGGCTTTGCGGGAGTCGGACTCGTTTCTGCTCCGCGCCCAGGCTGGTGCCGCGAAGCAGGAGAAGAGCGTGGAGCATCACGCGAACACCCAGGTGCTGGACAACCTCGTGGTAAGCCACTACCAGGTGCTGATCGACGCCTACGTGAACCACAGCGGGGAGAGGGAAACCTGGTGGCTGCTTGTGCCCCAGTCTCTGGCCGCAGTCCGGAGCACGCTCAGGACCGCCGGCGCTGACGCCGGGCGTTTGGTGGGACGGGATATCAGGCTCGACAAGTACAGCCTCGAGGTGGGCGCAAACCTCGTGGAAATGTGGGCCGAAACCGGCTCCAACCGCCTGATGCGTGTCGCCATCCCGCTGCAGGCCATCGAAATCGTCCGGGAAGGGTTCGAGGCGGCCGCCCAGCCCGAAGGCGCCGCGGCTGAGGCCGCCTGGGAGGAGCGCGAAGTCCTGTTTCCGAGCGACGAGTACGAAATGCCGGGAACGTTCTGCCTGCCGCGGGACCGGAAGGGAAAAGTGCCGGCTGTTGTCCTGGTGCACGGTTCGGGGCCCAACGATCGCGACGAGACCATCGGGCCGAACAAGCCATTCCGCGACCTGGCGCGCGGCTTGGCCGCGGCCGGCATTGCCAGCCTGCGCTACGACAAGCGGACCTTTGCCTTCAAGGGGCACATGCACGGGGATGTCACCGTGAAGGAGGAAGTGATCGAGGATGCGGTGGCGGCGCTGAAACACGCTGCCGGGCAACAGGAAGTGGATCCCGAACGGGTGTTTCTCGTGGGGCACAGCCTGGGAGGCGTCCTCGCTCCGTTCGTCGCGGCGGAGTACCCGGGCCTGCGCGGCGTGGTTCTGCTGGCGGCTTCGGCCCGCCCGCTGGACGAAGTTCTTTACGGCCAGATTCGCTTCCAGATGACGCTCCAGGGCCGCCCGGAGGCGGAAATCTCCGGGGAAATAGACAAGCTGAAAGAATCATTCGCGCGCGTGCGCTCCGGCGAGGCTCTCGACGCCGAGATGGTGTTCTACGCCCCGGTGCAATATTGGCGCGATCTTTTCAAGCGGGACCAGTTGGGGGCTCTGGCCCGGTTGGAGGTGCCGATCCTTGTCATGCACGGCGGGAAGGACATCCAGGTGCTCGATGCCGATTTTCAGCTCATCCGAAAGGCGCTGGCGGGAAGAACAACAGAGCAGGTGGAGTTCCGGCAGTTCCCGGATCTCAATCACCTCTTCATCCGCGTGGATGGGGCATCCACCGGCGCGGAATACGGGCGCGCCGGACACGTTGCGCCTGAGGTCATCGAGACCCTGTCCCGCTGGATTCTTGCCCGCTGACAGGCGTCCGTCATCCCATCCATACAATCACGAATCGGGGATCTCGGCATGCGTCAGTCAGTGGAGTTCGGCATCGAAAGAGCCGGATGGCGAATCCTCTTCGTCATAGCGGTGTACCTCTACGTCATGCCCGTGGTGCTGCCGGCGCTGGGCTGCTATTTCGACTGGGACGATGTGGGCAACATCGACTACCACTACTATCAGCGGCCGCCGTCGGAGGCCCTGGAGCGCAGCGTACTGTTCTTTCTGCCCTATCGACGGCCCGTCGGCGGGTGCCTGTACCTCAGTCTCTATGCTCTCTTTGGGACTGCCGACGCGCTTCCCTATTACGCCACCGGCCTGCTGATCTTCGCCGCCAACACGGCGCTTTTTTTCTGGTTGCTCTTGCGGCTGACGGGCAGTATCCCGCTGGCCACCCTCGCGGGGGCGATCGCCTCGCTGCACGGCGCCCTGAGGGAGATCTGGTACAACTTCGGCACGGTCTACGATCAACTGGCCTTCGGCCTGATGCTTGTCAGTTTCCACCTGTACATGTCCCATTTCGGGAAGGAGCGGCGGAAGCGCCGGGCGCTGCTGGGCGCGGCGCTCGTGGTCTACATCTTGGCCATCGGCGGAAAGGAGATGGCGGTGACGCTTCCGGCGCTGCTGCTGGCCTGGGAGTGGATTTATGCGCGCAACGGCCGCAGGAGAAGTGCGAGGCTATTGTCGCCTTTTCTCCGTCTCCTGCCATTTTTTGCGGTGGCGATTGCCGCGGCAATCGGCAGGACGCGCTCGAATCCGTTCGAGAGTCCGCTGTTTGTCTACCACTTCGACGAGACCATTTTTGCCAATCTGGCCGACTATGTGGGACGCCTGACCTACGGCGCCTTTGTCCCGGCTATATGGCAGTTGTTGACGCTATTCGTCGCGATGCTGGCGGCAGCCCTGCTTCTGCGCAGCCGGCACATGCTCTTCGGGTGGATCTGGTTCCTGGCGGCGCTGTCGCCGGTTCTGCCCTTGCCGCGCACATCCGGCTTTTTCCTCTATATCCCGATGGCCGGCCTGGGATTGTACCTTGGCGCACTTCTGGCCGAGCTGGGCGGAAGGATCTGGAAAGCCGCAACGGATGATCGGCCGGCCATACGCCGGTTCCGGGTGGCTGCGGCAGCAGCCGGCGTGCTGCTCTGCCTGGCCGGTCTGGTAAAGCTCCATCACGCACGCGTCCTTCACGACGTGACGCACACATTTCTGATCCCGGGAGAGGCCAGGAGAAATTTTGAACACGACTTTTTCGCCCGATACCCAAGCTTCAAAGACGGCGCCGCACTTCTCTTTCTACGGGATCCTTACAACGACTGGGCCCTGCACCAGGCGATCCATCTGTACTACCGGAAGCCCCAGACCGGGCTGGAGGTGTGGGCCGGGCCGAATCGCGACCTCGAGGCATTCAGTCACAGGGTCAAGGTCGTTCCCGAGTACCATGTCTTCGACTACATCGACGGCAAACTGGTCGAGGTCGACTGGGAAACGGTCGCTGCGGGACTCCAGAAGCCCTAATCAGCGGAACGCGGACGAACACGGAAAGAACCAGGCTGAATCCGCGTTCTTCCGTGTCCTGTAACTTTTCTTTCCTGAATGGATCCTTGCCGCGCATCCAGCAATCATGCGGATCAGGGGTGGTACTCCCGCTCCAGATTGGCCCGGATCTCCGCTTCGCTGAACCAGACCGGCCGGAGTTTGTGCCCGGCGAAGATTCCTATCTGGTCGCTGCTGTGACGCGAAGCGGTGCGGGTAGTCTGGCCGTAGGCGACGATGGATTGGGCGCGGATGGGTTGCGTGAACTCTACGGCAAGCACCCAGGCATCGCCGAAGCCGATGGGGGATTCGTTCTCACGAACCTGTCCGGCCACGCGCTTGCCGTCCGGCTGGTCGATGAAACGCATGACGCGGAAGAGCCCATAGGTTCCGTTGGCCCCATCGCCGGGAAGGTCGACGCCAGCGAACCGGTAGCGGTGGACGTCGCCCCACGCGACGGCCTCTGAGCCGAAGGCCGCCCGTGTTGATTTGACGGCATCTTCAAAGCGTTTGATGGCCAGGGCGGCATCGCTTATGCCGGAGGGAGTGCCTGCCGGATTCGATGCGTCCCATGCGACAGCATAGGGTTTGGCATTGCCGGCAGCGTAACTGTCCCAGAAACGCTGGAAAAGCACGGCGCCGCGGCTGCCGGCGGAAACACGGTTGTCCCAGGCCTCGATCGTCTTCAGGCCGCTGGTGATCTCCTCCGAAGGCTGCTCAACCGCGCGAAGAGATTTTACGAGGTCCGGCTTTACCCGGTCTGCCAGAAGCATGCGCGTGTTGTATTTCAATTCGACCACGTCGTCGAACGAATGCTTCTCGCGGCCTGCCAGCATTTCCAGCGCGATCTGCGGGCGCAGCGCCAGGCCGCGTTCTTCCTCCAGCCAGGAGGGGAAAGCCCGGGGATCGATTGGATTCCTGAGCGACGTGTACCACGGGGGATTGTTGCAGTTCTGGATATACCCGCCTGAGGGATTGAGCAATCGGGGGAACTCGGAAAACTTCATCAGTTTTCGCCAGACATACCGGCCTGTTTCGGCCGGAATGTCGAGACTGTAATCGGTCCCGTCATCCGGACGTTTGGCCACCCGGGCATTCCAAACATAAAGAATATTGCCGTCGACGTCCGCATAGGTGAAATTGGACGTCGGGACCATATTGCGCTTCATGACCGACAGCCACTGTTTCAGGTTGCGCGCCTTGCTCAGCGTGTAGAAGCCTTCGTAGTACTGGAACGCGTCGATTTGGGTCGAGGTGACGGCGAAAACCTTGTCGGCTGTCCGATACAGGATTTTGCCGAGGTGCGATTCCCAGTAGGTCTTGGTTTCCGTTCTGGTGGAACCGTCCGTGTTTTTGACCTCGGCCGAGATCTCCCTCTTCGTCAGCGGCCGCGACTTTCCGTTGAAGATGTAGTGATCGAGCTTGAGGGGATCGAGCGGCAATGCGTAGACGTCGGACACGTCCGGGGAGTTGTTGGTCGTCACCCACCCGAGGCGTTCGTTGAAGCCGGCCCTGAGGATGGGGATTCCGGCCAGGGTGGAGCCAAAGAAATCAATTTTGCCGGGAACCGTTACGTGTGCCTCCCAATAGAGCGAAGACCAGTTCAGGTGCGGGTTTCCCAGCAGGATCGGTTTGCCCGAAGTGGTTCTCGAACCCGCAAGAGCAAAAGCGTTGGAGCCGGGTTGTTCTTCCCGGGGCCACGAATCCTCGGAGGATCCTTCATCCGCTGCAAGGTCCACCGCCGACCATGGGGGCGGCGAGGTCTCGCGGGTGCTCGGTTGCTGCGGCGCGTACTTCCGCTGCAACGCCCTCACCGTGCCTTGGGAAAAGGCGGTACGCACGGCTCCGGCGCGGCGGGATGCCATGACATCTTCGCCGGTGAACCTCGGGATCCACGGCGGCAGCTCCGCGCGGTGCTGCTCGACGTACCTGTTTATCCCCTCCGCGAAGGCATTGACGATTTTCCGGTAGGTGGAGCCGACGCGCCGAAGATCCGTGCGGGCCTCTGCGCGTACGTCGTAAAGCTTAACCAGCAGGTCGCTCTCAATGCCCGTCCCGAATGTTCTTGCCTCTTCGCCGCGCGCGCTGACGTAGGCGCGGGCGATCTGCAGGCAGTGGTCTTCCGCCTGGGCATACCCGAAGGCGAAGGCCGCTGCTTCTTCCGATCGGGCGAGGATGTGCGGGATGCCGAAGGAATCTCGCCGGATGAGGGCCTGCCTGGCCAGCTCTTCACCGGTGGCCGAGGCGGCGGGGGAGTCCGCATCGGGCAGCGCGATTGAGATCATCAGGAGGGCGGTTGCCGTCACGGCTTTAAGGAAGCGCGGGTTCATTGTCGGATCCTCGATTCATGACACAGCTTGATTAATGACGCTGCCATGATACGCGATCGGCAGACGGCAGAGCGCATTTTTGTCGGGAGTGAGGGGTATCTTGCCATCGAGACCGGGGAGGACGATCCCAGTCTGCCATTGGCATTTAAGCTAGCGCAGCTTTTCGGTCGGCCGATTGAATTTGTATTGTCATGGTCCTTCATCGCCAATGCCTCGAGAGCGCGTGATTCATGGGCAGTGCTTTGGAATTCCTGGACGCACCACGCAGGGGGTACTCCCGGAGCCTTTTTCCCGAGTCTGATGGTCGTCCTGCTGGCGTTCACCCTTCTGTTCGGATTTGGTCTGTCTGCGGTCGGATTTCTCCAGCAACTTCACTCAGTTGCACGGCCACAGTACCGTCAATTGACATAAAACTGCCATCATGGCAATATGCCATCATGATAAAAACGCAAGTGCAGATCCCTGACGAGCTGTACCACAGGGCCAAGAGGGTCGCAGCAGCCAAGGAATGGTCCTTCGCCGAGATTATCCGGCGCGGTCTCGAATACATGACGCGCGTAAATCCGCCGCCTCGGGAATCTGCGGAACTGTGGCAGCTTCCCGACGCCGTACCGATGGGAGAACCGCTGGTTCCCCAGGCCGATTGGTCCGTATTAAGCCACGAGGACGAAGCGCCGGCATGATTTCCTTCGACACCAATCTGGCCGTGTATGCGGCCAACTCCTCACTGGCAGAGCACACCCCTGCACGCCGGTTCCTCGAATCCCTCTCCACCCGTGACGATGTTGTGATATGCGAACTTATGCTGGTAGAACTCTATCTAAAGTTGAGGAATCCCCGGATCTTCCCCAAGCCTTTGGCAGCCCCTGGGGCCGTGGCATGGTGTGACCGGTTTCGAGACCATCCGCGGTGGATGTTGGTGGACTCCGCCCCTGTTATGCCCGAAGTATGGCGGTTGGCCGCCAGGATGGATTTTGCATTCCGCCGCATCCTCGATGCCCGGTTGGCATTTACGCTGCGCCATCATGGCGTCACCGAATTCGCCACCTCGAACATCAAGGACTTTGAGGGGCTTGGATTTGTTCGTGTGTGGAATCCCCTCGAAGGCCCGGGTGATAAACGCGCGTTCTGATGATCAATCTCGTCTTGCTGGTCCGTTGGGTGATTGCCGGGCTCTACTTCCGGTTCATCCACTCCGGCATCGCGTAAGGCGCAGCCAAGTACCTGTTCGACGGCTCCGGCCGGTTCTCGGGAGTGATGCGCATCGCCCATAGTCTTCAGTCTCGCGACGGCTTCGCTACAGGTGATGCGGCCCTGGTTTTCCCTCGTCCTCATGGCTTTCAGTGGGAAGTCCCTTCAGTGAACCTGCTGGTAAGCCTTCGGACCTTTTTCCTCCTGCAGCACCCTGCCGTCCTGCAGCGTGACGATGCGGTCGGCTTGGTACCCAAGGGCGAGGTTGTGGGTGGTTACCAGGACGGTGATCCCGTGCTCGCGGACCAGGCTGCGGAAGAGTTCGAAAATGGCGTGACCGTTCTCCGAGTCGAGATTTCCCGTGGGTTCGTCGGCGATGAGGATTTTGGGCCGCACGATGAGGGCGCGCGCGATCGCCACCCTCTGCATCTGCCCGCCTGAAAGCTCCTTCGGGAGATGGCTTGCACGGTCCTCGAGCCCCACCATGCGCAGAATCTCCATCGTGGCCGCGCGGCTGACCGGCTGGCGGTAGAACATCAGCGGCAGCTCCACGTTTTCCGCCACGGTAAGGGTGGGAAGAAGATAGAACTTTTGGAAAACGAAGCCGAGCGTGCCGCGGCGGATGCCGGTAAGCTGGTCTTCGGTGAGTCCCGCCACCGGCGTACCCATGACCGAGAGCGTTCCCTCGGTGGGCGAATCGAGGCAAGACAGCAGGTGGATGAGCGTCGTTTTGCCCGAGCCCGACGGGCCGAGGATCGAGATCATCTCGCCCCCGTGAATGTCGAGATCGATCCCGTCGACCGCCTTCACGATTTCACTGCCTCTCCGGTAGTGGCGCTTCAGATCCCGCGCTTCCATGATCACTGCGTTTGAGCTGTTCATGAGTGTCTCCGTCCTCCTATCCGATGCCTTCGCGGATGGCGTCGATCGGCATCATCGAAGCCGCGCGCCACGCCGGGTAGAGCCCGGCGAAGAAACCTATCACCAACGCGCCCGCGATCGCCCAGGCCAGGATGTCCCAGGTGATGGTCACGATGCTCCCAGAGACGCCGATGTCGATCAGCGCCTTGATTGCGACCTCGACCAGGCTGGAGCCGACCATGGCCAGCACGCTGCCGGCGAGCGCGCCCAGGATGCAGACCGCCAGGGTTTCGAGCCAGATGAGCTGAAAAATGTCGCCGCGGAACGCGCCGATAGCCTTCATGATGCCGATTTCGCCCGTCCGCTCGTAAACGCTCATCAGGATCGTGTTGATGACACCAATGATGGCCACCACGATCGCGATGACGGCCACGGCGGCGATCATCGCCTGGGCCGTCCCGATCAGCATGACCAGCGTGCCTTTCACCTGCTCGAGGCTCACGACCTGCACCTCGGGGAGTTTGAGCCAGCGCGACTCGAACTCCTGGAGCTTCGAGCCGCTGAACTCCTCGAGCTTGATCCCGAGAATGGTCAGTTCGTCCGGCCGGTTGAAGAACTTCTGCGCGGCCTTCAGCGGCAGGTAGACGGTTCCGTCGTCCTGGGTGCCGGTCCGCTTCAAGACCCCCACGATCCTGAACTGCTTGACCAGAGGATCCACCCGGCCGTTGGGCCAGATGGTAGCCATAAAGGTGTCGCCGACCTTGCGCTGTTCGTAGGTGGCGGCCTCGTAGCCCATGACGAGTTCGTCCTCGGAGTTCTCGTCGAACCACCGGCCCCCCTCAAAGCCCTTTTCCGTTTCGAAGTCAAGCCAGGGTTTCATTTCCCGGTAACTGTCCACCTCGACGCCCGCCACGATGGCGTAAGCGCTGCCCGAATCGTCGCGGATGCTGGTGATCTCCTTTTCGGCGATCCCGATGAAGACCGGGGTGATGCTCTGGATGTTCGGGTCGGCCTTCACGGTCTCGTAGGTTTCGGAAGGGAGGTAGAGCAGCCCGGTGCCGCCCTTGAGCATCATGGTGGCGGCCTCGTAGGGGCAGCCTTTGGCCATGATCATCACCTGGAAGCCCAGGCGGTCGATGCTCCGCTCGATAGCCTCCTGGTAGCCGATATTGAATCCGGCCAGGCTTACGGCAACGGCCACCGCCAGGGCGATTCCGGCAACGGTCAGGCCGAAACGTACGGGGCGCCGGAACAGGTTCTTATATGCGAGTGAAACGAAGCGCATGGGTGTCTCTCCGGGCGGAGCTGTGGGCGGGGCATTCGCCCGCCCACGGCCGCCTGATCTCAATCCTTACTTTTTGCTGAACTCCACGCCGTTGGCGGCGAAGATGTACTCGTCATCCATCAGAACGAGGCGTCCTTCGGCCACCGCCTTTTTCCCCACGCTTTTGGGGAGGCTGTGGATGACCTTGCCCATTTCAATCCTGATGTTGTTGCCCTTCCCGTCGTCCAGGTAGAACCAGCAGCCCGTGGCGGGGCACTGCCGGGTGACGGTCCCCTCGACGCGGACGTCCTTTTCGAGATTCGCCTCCGGCTGGGCAGCCAGGGTGCGGACCTCCGCTGCCGGGGCGCCGGCAAACGCGTGTCCGAAGTGTTCCGGGCGGACCATCCGCCAGGCTGCGTACAGGGCGCCCGCCAGCAGCACGGCGCCGCAAAGTAGAAAAATCCTCTTCATGAAACTCCTCCTTACTTCTTAACTTTGGCCAGGGCTTCCTGGGTCCTCTGGAAAAACGGCTCGTTCCGTTGCTCGTAGATGAAAATATCCAGCAGTATCAGGTTCTTGCGCACTCCTCTCACGGAGGCTTCGTAATCCTTCTTTCCCCTCTGGTCGGGCAGAGGGCTCTTGAGCTTCGCGATCCGGTCCTGTTCGCTGGCCGGTTCGGCAACCTTGTAGTAGTCGTGCTTGTAGTAGTCGGCGAGCGACAGGGTTTTGAACTGGTCGAGAAAAGCCCGGTTTCTCAGCGTGCGCGCCACGACGCTTTCGAGCCTCTGGTAAAACACCTGCCGGATGGCGCCGCTCTTGGGATCCGCGGAGATGAACACCTGGATGACGCCACCCTCACCGGGAACGTTGACGCCGTGCACGATGCCGACGACGTCCTTCCCCTTGAACACGGTGTAGATGGTGTAGGGCGTTTCGTAGGTTTCGTACACCGGGTCAAGGTCGCTCCCCAGCCTTTCTCGCAATACGTTGTAGAGCGCCCGCCCGTTCTTCATCCGGTGGAGTTCGCGCACCTCCTCCCGGTATGTTGTCATATCGGGGAAAAGATATTTCAGGTCCTGCGCCGGGTTGGTCAGGGTGCAGCCGATGGCCGCGAGGCCCTCGGCCGGCGCGAGGAGCAGGAGCAAGGCCGCAATAAGCGCCGCTGTCGTTTTCCCTTTTGCCTTGGGATAGATTCCGGTCATCGGTGTGAACTCCTTTCTCACCAGTAAAAATAGTACTGGAGGGTGAACAGCCAGTCCCGCTTGCCGTCCATCCGCTCGAGCTGCCGTTCCACGTTGAATTTTATCCAGTGCAGCCGGGCGTTGCCGACGTCGTTGCGGAAAAAGCGGGTGAACTCCAGCGCCACGGCGGCATCGGCGCGATCCGAAGCGTGCGCTTCCATGGGATCCAGATCGGGGATGTCCTGCCAGAACCGGCGGTACTGTGCCCCGATCCCCCACCTGCGGGACCGGTCCAGGTATTCGGCCTGGTGCAGGTTCGTGAAGACGCGGTCGGGCTCATCCTGCCCGGCGCTCAGTTCGTTGGCCAGCGTGAGTGTTCCTCCCGGCACCATCCTCGTGTAGCGGCCGTCCAGCCCGAAGCGGAAGGTCTTTATGATGCCCGTGTCGTGCGCCCGCTCCATGACGGAAGGGCTGCGCATGGCCGAGTGGGCCGAAACCCTCTCGCCCGCCATCACGGAGATCCCGCCCTCGAGTCCCCGCTCGTTCAGGTAACGGTTGCCGAGGCTGAGGCGGCCTGCGAGGAGCCCGCTCTGCCCGTCAAAATCCATGCCGTACCCGGAGCCGAGCATGTAGTAGAGGTCGTAATTCACGTGGCGGCCGAGGGAGCCCCAGAAGCCGGCGTACCAGTCGCGCTCGAAGCCGAAGTTCCGGTCGTTCGAAAGCTGGAAAAGTGTGCCGTGGGTATCGCTCTGCAGGTTCAAGCCGAAGGGCAGGTAGAACCTGCCTATCCGCAGGTTGAAACGCCCGACGTTGCTGCTGCGCGCCGATTGCCCCATGAAGGGATTGAAGGCGTTGTAAAAGTCGAAGTACAGGTTGTGGTACTCGAGATAAAAATCCTCCCGGTCCGCACCCTCCATGTCGTTCTGGACCGGGATGAAATTGTCGCGCCGGGTCAGGCGGAGCTGGGCGTTGAACGAGGCAACCGTCGCGGTTTTGGTCGAAAACCTCTTCAGGACCTCGAGCCCGACGGACTGGCGGCTGTACAGGTCGCGGGATTCCTCGGTCTTGTAGCCGTAGGTGAACTGCGAATACAGCTCCGTTTTGAACTGGAAGTTCTCCCGCGTGAGCCGGCGGAACCACCCCGGTTCCTCCTCCGGCGCCGGGGCGAGGTCCGGCAGCTTCTCCTCCACCTTCAGGTTGCCGAACGGATCTTGTTCTGATTTCTGCTGCCTGGCCGGGGGCGTGGTGGTGTTCTGCGCGCCCTCTCCATCGTAAGCCGCCCCAGAGGTCGCCGCAGCCACGAGAGTCAAGGCTGTAACGCACCCAATACGCAAGAACCTGCCGAAGTTCATACCCTTTCACCCGAGCACACCCGCTGTCCGACCGGGGTCGGCTGCCTGGATGCGTGAATCGAGGTCGATCCCTTTATCTGCTCTAACAGGATGCGTCGCCGGCCGGCAAGGTTGCAGGGCCTCGTTCCCGAGGCCAGAATGCCGTGCCGGGGCTTCCCAGGATCGAATCTGTGCACAAAATCTCTCGCCGCGGAATTCAACCCTCAGCGCAGAATTCGCATGCGCAGCTGCAGGGCAGTATCGCCGGGCAATCAATCTGGCGAAGGTAGGACCCGGCCCCCCGGCAGGGTTACCCTCTTTTGGATGAGCCGCAATAGCGGAATAAAAGGGTACCAGATAACTCCGAAGGTCAAAATTATTTTCTTTCGTGTTGCATGATTCTCGGGAGGCTGGAGTTCTACACTGTCATGGCGCTGTTCGTGCCGGACTTCTGGAAACGCTGAGGGAAGAAGCCGATGAGAAGAGTCCTCTTCTGGGTTCTCGCGTTGGGCACCTCCCCGGCCGCCACCATAGCCGTCATCAATGAGACTCGTTCCCACGGGCGCCTCACCGACTTGACGCTGGGCACGGCGGTGGCCAAAGACGTGGTGATGGTCATGCTGCTGGCCCTCGGCATCTCGCTGGCGCGGCTGTTCTCCACCGCCGGGGCGGTCTTCAGCGTGGAGGTGCTGGAGGCCGTGGGCAGGGAGCTTCTGCCAGGCAGTTGAACCTCTGCGCCCTGGATCTCAGGGACCGGCTCGGCGTACGTCAGGACTGGAAAGGCGTTCAAGCGGGTACTCCACAAGGGGCGAATTTTCGCCACCGGGTCCGGCTTGAAGCGGGTTGTGCCGGTGCGCAAATTGGCGCGATATCACCTGGCGGGCCGGCTTGCGGATGCCGACCGCATGATGCTGGAACGGGTGGACGGGACCATCGACTCGGTGACCGAGGTCTATCAGTTCGTGAGCTTCAATCTCAAGGCTTCGCTGGAACAGCTCGAACGGCTCGAGGATGGACAGCCGGGCGAGCCGCACATAGAACGGTCACGGGAACTTGCCGTGGGCGCGATCGAGCGGGCCGTCGCGAGGCTCTCCGCGGAGAAGGAGCGGATCCGCACGCTCGACGAGGATGTCTATTCGCAGATCATCTCGCACGTCGACGACAGGCTGAGGGATCTCGAATCATTGATCCTCCTGATTCTGATCATGTACCTCCCCTCTGAGCGGCTCTTTTGACAATGCTGCACCACCTATCCGCGAAACCCCTCCCACGTGCGAGGAAAACTCCACGAAAACGGCCTTGGGTTGCGATCTCCGCAAGTCATGCTTGCCGGCCGGGAGTCAATGGAGCCGGGAGCGGCAGCGACGGGCCGCTTCACCTGACTGGGTTTGTTGGCCGCTCAGTGGCATTCGCGGTTCCGTTTGCGGCGCATCTTTAAAAACACGCTCCTCAATCGCAGCATCGCTGCGCTGTGGGTCTATCATGGAACGTAAGCAGGCGGTTCGCGGCATGTCAAGGGGAGGTGCCCCAGGCGGTGAGGGCGGCTCCGGCTGTGGCCGGTTTTCGTGCCGGGCAAAAAGCCGCTCGAAGGCTGGTTGCATTCGCATGAGAATCCTGTAACATAAGCCTCCTCTCTGGGGGCATTTGCTTGACCTATAAAATGAAACCGCTACTCGGAATTTTGTTTTTATACGCCGGTTGTGCGCTGGCCGCCGGTTCGTTGTTCGCCCAGGGCGGCCGGCCTGCAGTGGCGCCTTCACACCACCCGAACGGCCTGCTGATTCCCACACCCCCCGCGACGGTCGCCAGGGATGCGATGGGCAGGACCAGCGTGCGCGCGACGAGGATCGACGAGGCCCTCAGCATCGACGGACGGCTCGATGAGAGTGTCTATAGCTCAATCCTGCCAATCGGCGATTTCATTCAGCAGGAGCCGGCCGAGGGCGCTCCCGCCACGGAGAGAACCGAAGCCTGGATTTTTTTCGACAGCGGAAATATTTATGTGAGTGCGCGGTGCTGGGACAGCAACCCGGGAGAGATGGTGGCAAGCGAGCTGCGCCGGGACAGCTTCAACATATTTCTGAACGACAATTTTGCGGTGACGCTGGATACGTTTTACGACCGGCGCAACGCGTTCCTCTTCTACACGAACCCCGTGGGAGGCCTTTCCGACGGGTATATTACCGCCGAGCGCGACAACAACCGGGACTGGAACACGGTCTGGGATGCGCGAACGCAGATCTTCGATTCCGGCTGGACGGTCGAGATAGTCATACCGTTCAAGTCGCTGCGCTACGGACCGGGCGCAAACCAGGTCTGGGGAATCAACTTCCGCCGGGTGGTACGCTCCAAGAACGAGTTTTCCTATCTCACCAGGATTCCGGCCTCATTCGGCGGGCGAGGCATCCAGAAGGTCTCTTCCAGCGCAACGCTGGTCGGCCTGGAGGTTCCCGAGGCGGGCCGGAACCTCGAAATCAAACCGTTTGCCATCGCGACCATGACGACGAACCGCGAAGCCGAACCGCCGCTTTCGAACAAAGTGGATGGCGACGCAGGCTTCGATCTCAAGTACGGGATTACGCGGGGATTGACCGCAGATTTCACGGTGAACACCGATTTTGCGCAGGTGGAGGACGACGAGCAGCAGGTCAATCTGACAAGGTTCAGCCTCTTCTTTCCGGAAAAGCGGGAGTTCTTTCTCGAGGGGCAGGGAATATTCGCGTTCGGAGGGGCAGGAGGGCGG
Source organism: Acidobacteriota bacterium (assembly GCA_037444305.1). GTDB lineage: Bacteria > Acidobacteriota > UBA6911 > UBA6911 > UBA6911 > JBBIMP01. The sequence continues at coordinate 43,874 of JBBIMP010000027.1, read as the reverse complement.
GGCCGCGGCGGGCCTGGTTGGGGGCCCCCCAGCCTGACCCCCGTGGTCTTCTTCAGCCGCCGGATCGGTCTGAAGGAGGGCAAGAGCGTGCCGATCCGGGCCGGCGGCCGCCTCACAGGGAGGGCCGGAAGCTACACCATCGGGGCGCTCAACATCCAGACCGCGGATGAGCCATCCGTGGACGCATTGGGGACCAATTACTCGGTCTTTCGGCTGAAAAGGGACGTCTTCAACCGCAGCACCGTCGGGTTCATTCTGACGAACCGTTCGCCCGCATCCGGAGGCACCGGCTCCAACCAGGTCGCCGGGCTGGATGCGGCTTTCTCCTTTCATGAAAACCTCAACATCGACGCGTTCTATGCGAGGAGCTGGACGCCCGACCGGCCCGGCGACGCGACGAGCTACCGTGCCGCGCTGGATTACGCGCACGACCTCTACGGGCTGCAGCTGGACCATCTCCACCTGGGAGAGGACTTCAATCCTGGAATCGGCTTCCTGCGGCGGGGGAATTTCCGCCGCGAATTCGGCCAGGTGCGGTATAGTCCGCGGCCGCGCTCGATCGAGTGGATCCGGAAGGTGAGCTGGGAAGCGAGCCTCGAGTACATTGCCGGAGGGGACGGCAGGCTCGAATCCCGGCAGGCGCAGCTTGAAACCAGCATAGAGCTCGAGAACGGGGACCGCTGGAACTTCGACTACACCCGCAGCTACGAGTTCCTGCGGGAAGGCTTCGATATCACCGATGACGTGGTCATTCCGGCAGGCGGTTACGGCTTTCAGAACGTGTCCACGAGCTACAATCTCGGGCCCCAGAGGTGGCTGTCCGGCAACCTGTCGTTCGAGTACGGCGGATTCTATGACGGCACGCGAGCGACCGCCGGCTATCGGGGCAGGGTGGAACTGAGCCACCGGCTGGCCGTGGAGCCGGGAATCTCGATCAACCGGGTCCGGCTCCCGTGGGGAGACTTCACGCTGCAGCTGGTCAGCGCGCGCGTCAATCTGGCGCTCTCGCCCCGGATGCTCATCGGCTCGCTGATCCAGTACAGTTCGGGCGCGAACGCCTTTGTCACCAACCTGCGCTTCCGCTGGGAGTACAAGCCCGGCAGCGACTTTTTCATCGTCTACAGCGACGGCCGGGATACCGAGGGCGTCGGCTTTCCGCGCGTGATCGACCGTACGCTGGCCTTCAAGATCACGCGCCTGCTTCGGTTTTAGCCGCCTCTTTGCCCGCCGGCGCCGGAGAAGCCCTTCGTGCCTATGATGCTGAGACCCCTATCCCATCGTCCCCCGTCGCAAGTTCAACCTCGTCGCCGGGCTCATAGCGTATCAGGTCGGAAAGGAGACGCGGGAAGCGATGGTGGAGGGCTCCCGGAAAGGTAGTCGAGCGAGAGGCTGCCTTCGCTGTAAACCGTCTGGAACCCGGTGATCTCCGGGCAGGCACGTATGGCAACATCGAAACCGTGGCAATTGAGGATGGTGCCGTCGGCCAACGTCACGATGTCCGCAGAGCGACCCCGGAGGCGGGGGAATTCCGCCACCCCCAGGCCCCGGTCTCCGGGCGCGAGATCGATTTCATCGCCGGTTTCATACCTTATCAGGGGAAAACAGCGGGGGAAAAGGCACGTCACCCGCAGCTTCCTGCCGCCGGCGGCCCCGGGTTCGACGGCCTCGAAAAAATAGCTCTCCCAGAATACTCGGAAGCCGCCCCCCGGACCGGTGTGGGCGAGCAGGTCGGTTTCATTCATCCCGTATTCCATGGCCACCGGCGCGCCGAAAATCCTGAGGAGCAGATCGCGGCTGTTCTCTCGCGGGAAGGCCTCTGACGCTCCCGCGACCACTTTAAGCCGCCGCCGGTGAAAAGCAGGTGACAGGTCTTCGTTGGCGAGGGCAAAACGCACCAGTGCTGCACTGTAGGCGGAGAGGTAGTGCGGCCGAAACTCGAGCAACGACTGGCCGATTTCCCGAAGAATATCTTCCCCGAGCAGGTAGGCGGGGAATCGGCGGTACCCCAGCAGCCAATCTCGGCTTTTTCGCATTAGCATCTTGTACTGCCCGCGTAGACCGCAGTCGGTGAACTGGCCTATGCCCCATATGAGAAAGAGTCTGTCGGAAGGCCGAACTCCAAACCAGGATTTCGCCATCCAGACATTTGGCCTTGTGTGAAGCGTTTCGCTGCCCCAGGCCGGCATGTGCACCGGTTCGGTTATTCACACTTCCAACTGAACGCCGCCCATCGCCTGCTATACTCCGGCGCAGAGAAGACTGCCTGCACAGCGTCTACCCCGGTGCCACCAAATTAGCTGCGGTCTTCGAGGCTCTGGGACAGCGCGACGACGCGGCCATCCAGGGTTTCGGCGCCGCGATCGATTTTCTTGCCGGCATCGGCAAGGACGCGGTCGAGAAACGCGCTCGCGAACTGGGCGTTGCCCTGATGGAGGGATTGAAGGAGATAAGCGGGCTCGAACTGTGGACTCACACTGCACGCGGACGCTCCGTTGCGGTCGTCGCATTCAAACCGGGGGATCTCGACCCCGCAAAACTTGCGCAGGCTCTCTATGAGCGGGACCGGATCGCCTGTGCAGTCCGCGCCGGCGCCGACCGGGGCGGTTTGCGGTTTTCGCCCCACATCTACAATTCCATAGCCGAAGTGGAACGAACGCTTGCCGCGCTCCGCCGCTACCTGGCTGCGGGCATCTGACGGTCCCCTCCAAACGGAAGGGCAGGCGACAGTCGGCACCTGAAAAGAATGGCGGCAAAGTCCCGGTCCGCGTCATCCTGCAGCCCGGAAGCCTGCTTTGGTGAACCGGTTCCGGCAGGGCCTCGATTTCCGGGTTCGCCTGTGCACGATACCTCCGAATAATGCAGGCAAACCCGGTGCGACGAGATGTCACCTTTGGACCGGTATGGCACCCGCTGCAATCGGGCTCTTGAGCAAGCCCACAGGCAGGCGTATAAATGGGCAATCCGCATGCTTCTGATCCTGAGAGATAGGAGGTATCCTCCATGATTCGCCTTGCTTTTCTGTATCGCATCTGTATTGCTGCATCCCTCGTTTTTCCTGCACTCGACGGCACAGCCCAGACCAAGCCGACGGTCGTCTCGACTAATCCCGCTAACGGCGCAAAAGATGTACCTGCATCCATCCGCTCTTTCTCCGTCACCTTCAGCAAACCGATGGTCGGGGGTTGCGGCTCCTCCACCTCCAATTGGCTGGGCGCAGGAGGTCCGGGCAGTTCTTGCCAGTGGTCCGCGGACGGCAGGACGATGACGGTCACCCGGGGATCCGAGCCTCAGTTTCTCTCCAGCGGTTCCACGATAACGGTCACGCTCAATCCCCCCGGCTCCCAGTTTTTGAGAGATTCCGAAGGAAATGTCCTTGACACCTATGTCTTTTCTTTAGCCTCGTAATCACTGGGACGCACTCGCTGCTGGTCATCCGCGCGCTGCGTCTGCTGAGGGTCTTCCGTATCATGAAGCTGGCCACCTACCTAGGGGAAGCCCGGGTCCTGCGCCGACTGCCTGGCGGAAGGGCACGACACGGACGCCAGGCACTGCAAGCACTGCGGGGCCTTGCTCTGAAATGGTCTAGGGAATGCGCCGCCGGGCGGGGAAGTTATGGCTCCTCAGGTAGGATTCGAACCTACAACCCTTCGGTTAACAGCCGAATGCTCTACCGTTGAGCTACTGAGGAGCAAGGGCGCCAACGAACAGGCGTTAAAATACAGGCATATCCCCAGGATGTCAATCCGCCGATCGGCGCTGCCCAGGAAAATCCAGCGCCTTGCATCCCGGCAAGGGCTTCTGATAACATCACCCGCTTATCAGGTTCCGGTGAGAGAGAAAGGACAGGGAGGATGCGGAAAGTTCCACTGGTGGAATCGTTGCGGATCATCGGCAGAGGATCGCTGAACTGGCTCGTGGAACGCCCGATCGTGGTTTCCTTCGAAGTCACCGACTCCTGCACCTGCTATTGCAGGCACTGCGATCACGGCGGTCCGAAGGACGACTCGCGCAACCTCGCCCCGGCAGACTACCGGCGCTACATGGAAGTCCTTCGCCCGTGCGTCGTGCAGGTCTCGGGGGGCGAGCCGCTGATACGCGAAGACATCGTCGAGATCGTCCGCAACATCAAGAACGGAAGCGGGATCCCCTACACCATCCTGGTATCCAACTGGTCCGAGATGACCGAAGAGCGGTACCTGGATCTCCGGGCGGCGGGGATCGACCAATTTTCGGTCAGCCTGGACTTTCCCGACGAACGGCATGACGATTTCCGCGGCCTGCCGGGCCTGTACGATCGCCTCAGCCGGATCATCCCCAGGCTGGCCAAACTGGGACACGATGACATCGTGCTCAACGCTTGCATCACCTCCGAGAACCTGGGCGAGATCAACGCCGCCGCCGACAAGGCCAGGGAATGGGGCGTGAACATCTGCTACAGCGCCTACTCCGCCCGGCGGACGGGTTGCCGGGACTATTTCCTCAACACGAAAGAGCAGCTCCGGATCCTGAACCGCGAACTGGATATTGTAGAAACCCGGCGCGACGGTACGAACTGGGTGGTCAACGCTCCGACAACCATGGATGCGACGAGGAAGTATTTCGAGCACGGCGGTATGCCGGGATGCAAAGCCGGCCTGCGCTTTTTGGTGGTGACCTGCGACGGTTCGCTCCAGCCCTGCTCCATGCAGTTCAAGCGATACCCGCTTCACGACCAGGCGCGCATGGTCCGCGAATTCACGCAGACCAACACCTGCGACGAGTGCTACGTCTCCATCCGCTCATACCTGGACAAAAACTTTCCGCAGCTGCTGTGGGAGAACGTGAGCGGATTTTTCTCCTTCAAATCCAGCGCCTAGCCTCGCCCTGCCGGACGCGCCTGATGGGAGTCCGCCTTTGTGGTGAAAGCAGGTATCCCTGCCCTCAATTTTCCCGCAGCACTTCCAGCGGGCGGTGCCTGAGCACGCCCCGGCTGGTGGTCCAGCCGGTCGCCACCACGAGAGCTGCGGCGGCCAGCGTGCCCGCGAGGATCGGGCGCCAGCGGAATTCGAATTCCGTGTCGAGGAGGCTACCCAGCAGATAGTCGGCGGCTGCCGCCGCCAGCAGGCAGCCGATGATTCCCGCCGCCAGCCCGATGATCAGGAACTCGGCAGCCTGGATCCTGCTCACCTGGGCACGCGTCGCCCCCAGCGTCTTGAGCAGGACCGTCTCCCGGATCCTCTGGTAGCGCGTGGCGGCGATGCTGGAGGCGAGGATGATCACTCCGGCCAGGATGGCGAAGAAGGCGATGAACCTGATGATGGCGGCGATGCGGTCCAGGAGGTTCTGCACCCTCACCAGAACTTCCCCGACATCGATGGAGGTGATGCCGGGAAACCTCTCGAAGAGCGCTTTCTGCAGATGGGGCATCTGCGAGGGGGAAACCCGGACGGATCCGATGTAGGATGCCGGCAGACCTTTCAGTGCGCCGGGTGAAAAGATGAACTGGTTGTTCGCCCCCGGGCGCACGAAATCCATCTCGCGGATGTTTGCCACCCGGCCCCGGACGGCAACACCGCTAGAGGTGAATTCCAGGGCGCTCCCAACCCCTATGCCGAGCCTTCCCGCGGAGAAGGAACCGACCGAGATGAGTGGCTCTTGGGAGGGTTTTTCCCACCATCTCCCTTCCACCACGCGGGCTTCGGGCGGAACGTCCTCGGACCAGGACAGGATAAACTCCGTCTGGAAATACCTTCGCCCGGACGGTTCCAGCTCCATTTCGTCCGCGCTTCTTCCGTCTATGGTCTGAAGCCTGGCCGGGATCATGGGGATCGGATCGGCAAACTCCAGCACGCCCTCCGCCTTGCGCACGAAATCCCAGACCTCGTCTTTGTCCTCCTCCGTGATGCCGATCAGAAACAGGTTGGGGTAGTCGGCGGGGGCAGCCCGCACCAGTTGGGAGAGCAGGGAGGTCTGGATCAGGTAGACGGTAAGGACAAAGGCCACCCCCACACCGATCGCCACCAGCACCGGCGTGACATGGTTTCCCGGGCGGTTGAGATTTTTGAGCCCGTGGCGCAGGGCCAGCGACGACGGGCGGGGAAGCCTGCCCAGGGCGAACAGCAGGAGCCTTGCGCCGGCCGCCAGGATCAGAATGGCGCCGGCCAACCCGGCCAGGAAGCCGAAGCCCCGGCTCCAGGATCCTCCGAGCCATGAGGCGAGCAGGCCGGCGCCCAGCAGCAGGAGTGCGCTCGAGATGAGCGGCAGCGGGTCTCTTCTCAACCGCTGGAGGGTCGAGTAGCGTGTCTCCGGCATTTCCCGCAGGAACACCCGGGCGGGCCGGATTTTCCGCACCGCCAGGAGCGGCGGAAGCAGAAAAAGCGTGGTCGTGACCATCCCGGCCAGGAATCCCTGCAGGGCCGCCCCGGGCGCTATCTCCAGTTCCGTTGGAATCCGGATCAGTCCTTCGAGGAGGCGCGGGAACAGCAACTGAATGACATACCCGCCTGCAACGCCGATCGCGCTGCCGATCATCCCAAGGACCATGCCCTGCACGAGGTAGACACGAATGATCTGGGCCGACCGGGCGCCGAGGCATTTCATGACCGCGATGTTGTCCAGCTTCTGCTGCAGGTACGTGTGCACGGTCATTGCGACGCCGAGACCGCCCACCAGGAGCGCCAAAAGGCCGATGAGGCTCAGAAAGCTGGTCATGCGCTCGAGGCCCCGGGAGAGCGAGGAATTTGGATTGCGCGCATCCGATATGCGCACGCGCCGCTGCAGCCCCTCCCGCAGAGTCGAGCGGGCGGTTTCCAGGCTGAGGCCCCGGGGCGGGAGACGGTAGAGAAAGGACTCCGCCGCGCGGCTGCCGAACTGGATCAGGCCGCTCTTATCCAGGCCGCCGCGCGTGATCAGGATCCGGGGGCCGAACTCGACGCCCGAGGCGATGCGGTCAGGCTCATTGACCAAAATGGCCGAGATCCGGAAACGGGCCGAACCCAGGGTGAGTTCCTGGCCGACCGCGGAGCCGGTGCGTATCAACAGATCCCGGCTGACAATCGCGGTATCGTCTCCGAGGGCCTCGCGCAGCGGGCGCGCCGGCGCCAGCTGCACCGTGCCGTAAAAGGGGTAATGGAGCGGATCCACCGCCTTCACGGTCGAGAGCAGCGGCTGGGCCGCCCCCCCCGCGGAGGCCATCGAGAGGGTTTCTGTCACCCGGGTCATCGTGGCGCCCTGGTCCACAAGGCGACGCAGAACGCTGGATTCCTCGTCGCTGGGCGCCGAGTTCATGCGCACCGCAATGTCCGAGGCGATCAGGTCGCGCGCCGAGCGCGACATGGCCTCGTCCAGGGCCGTGCTGAAGCCCTTGATCCCGGTCAGCGCCCCGACGCCGAGCGCGATCGCCCCGATCATGAACAGAAACCGCTTCCAGGACGAGCGGGTTTCCCTCCAGGCCATGCGGAACTCAATGCGCACCGGACCGGCCTCCGGAGTGCCCGGGGTGAGCGCTCCCCGGGTGAATCTCGTCCACGATACGCCCGTCCAGCAGCCGGATGATGCGGTCGGCCACCGTGCTCAGGGCGGGATCGTGCGTGACCAGGACGAGGGTCGTGCCCTCTCTCCTGTTGAGTTCGAGCAGCTGATCCAGCACCATCTGCCCCGTGACGCTGTCGAGGTTTCCCGTCGGCTCATCGGCCAGGAGGATGGAGGGTCTGCCCGCATACGCCCTGGCCAGGGCCACTCTCTGCTGCTCGCCGCCCGAGAGCTGCGCCGGATAGTGGTCTGCACGGTCCTGGAGCCCGACGGCCTTCAGCAGTTCCCGCGCTCGGCCCTGTGCGCCGTGCCCATCCTGGCGCAGTTCGATCGGGAGCATTACGTTCTCCTCGGCGGTCAGGGTGGGGATGAGGTTGTAGGACTGGAACACGAATCCCAGCTTGCGCCCGCGCAGCAGCGCGAGCGCGTCCTCGTCCAGCTGCGTGATCTCCTCGCCGTCGAGCCGGATCGTCCCGCTGGTGGGGAAGTCGAAGCCGGCGAGGAGTCCGAGCAGGGTGCTTTTGCCGCTGCCCGAGGGGCCCTCGATCGAGACGACTTCACGCCGGCGGACGGCGAGGTCAATGCCGCGGAGAATTTCCACCCGCCGGGATCCCGAGGAGAGGGTTTTGGTGAGGTTTTGGACCTCTATGATCATTCCATCATTCTGCATGACGTGTATTATTAAACATGGGTGCTGCCGGTGACCAGAGGGGGATCCGGAGAAAGTATCGGGCCCGACGAATTCATTCGGACCTCGACCCGCGCCCGGGGCAATTTACCGTGGAAACGATGAAGAGAAACTCAGCCGTCTTTGCAGCTTTTCTGCTCCTTGCCTCTTTCGCCGCCTGCAACGCAGGAGGTTTGGGGGAGCAGTCGCGCAGTGCGGAGGCGCCGGCGACGCAGAGTGACCGGGGCGGGAAAAGCCGCGGGGAAGACCCGAGGCCGGTCATCGCCGCGCTCGGGGACAGCCTGACGGCCGGCTCCGGGGTAGATCCTTCCGAGAGCTATCCGGCAAAGATTCAGAGGAAGATCGACGAGGCCGGCCTGAAATACCGGGTGGTCAACGCCGGCGTGAGCGGCGACACCTCGGCGCAGGGATTGAACCGGCTTCCGGCCATCCGGCGGTTGGCGCCGGCGGTGGTGATCGTGGCGCTGGGAGGGAACGACGGCCTGCGCGGGATCCCGGTTGAAACCACACGGCGGAACCTGGACCGGATCGTCACCGCGCTCAGGTCGGACGGAGCGCTGGTGATTCTTGGAGGCATGCGGATGCCGCCGAATTACGGACCACAGTACACGGCTTCGTTTCACAACATGTACCTGGAACTGGCCAAGGAGCACGACATCCCCCTGATCCCCTTCCTGCTGGAGGGAGTGGGCGGGGTGCCGCGCCTGAACCAGAGCGACGGGATTCACCCGACAGCGGAAGGCTACGACATCGTGGCCGCGACCGTGTGGAAGGTTCTCCGCCCGGTTCTCGAGTAAATCCCGGCACCGGGCAGGTGCTTGTCAATTTACCTTCTTGGGGCTGATCTTTGTCAGTTCGTCGAAAAAAATCTTGGCATCCCGCGGAAGGTCCCCCGCCGGCTGAAAGAGCATGTCACGGGGCTGGATCTTCTTGCCGTAAAGCACGTGGTTGGCGTCATGGTCGGGGCGGAGCCAGCCCCCCTTCAGCGTAATCCCTCCGAAGAGCCCCCGCGACCTGGAGTAGGCCAGGATCTTGGCCGACATCCATGCGTCGGTTTCCGCCTGCGCGGTCCGGCCCACGGGTCCGGCGGCCACGGAGGCATCGCCGCCAAGCGTGATCTTGCTGTCCAGCAGGCTTTCGATTCCGCGCACGTTCATGACCACCAGGACGAGATCGGTCGCCTGCGCGCCGATCTGCAGTCCGAAGCTGCCGCCGCCCATCGAGAGCATCGAGGGCGCGCTCCAGGGGCCTTCCCCGTTGTTCGTCCTGCAGGAGATGAGACCCTTGCCGTAATTGCCCCCGAAGATGAAGCCCGCTTTTTTCATTGAAGGGATGACGGCGACGCACGCGCATTTGTCCAGAAGATCCTGCGGAATACCATTCTCCGGAATGTTGGCGACCTCCCGGATTGCCAAGGTAGCGCGGATCACCCGGTCGCCGACTTCATTGCTCTGGGACGCCAACAGAATGCCCTGGCAGGATATAAGGGCAGCCAACGCCAAAATCGAGAATCTTTTCACATTCCCCTCCTTGATGGACGTGCCATACTCGGTGGTAATGCCCCGCGGGGCAGACAAAGCGTATCACAACTTACATCGAAGGCAGAGGGGGCTGCGGTCTTCGTTCGTTTAAGATCCGTCCGCCTCCTCCACATAAGGCTGTCCCGGAGGTGTTTATGAGCAGCGCGGGATCCGAGCACAAAGGATTCACCCTGGAACTCGAGCAGATCGACGGTTTCGAGTTCCGCGTCCGGTTCGACAAGGAGCAGTTTGCAGGGCTGTTGCTGGATGAACCCCCTCCGCTTGGCGGTGACAAGGGGCCCAACGCCTCGCGCCTTCTTGCTGCGGCCGTGGGAAACTGCCTCAGCGCCAGCCTCATTTTTTGCCTGAAGAAATCCCGGATAGAGGTTACGGGGCTCAAGACCCTGGTGCGGACCGCAATCGATCGCAACGAGCAGGGGCGCCTCCGCGTGCTGGGCATCGAGGTCGAAATAACGCCGGGGCTGGATGCCGCGGCATGGGAAAAGGCCCGGCGATGCCTTTCACTGTACGAGGATTTCTGCGTTGTATCCCAAAGCGTGCGCCAGGGAATCGATGTCAGGGTTTCTGTGAAGGGGCCTGCCTCGCAGTGAGCCCGTGCCCCGGGGCGGCAGCGCGGATGGACGCGAGAACCGATTCCAGCGACTCTCTGGGGGTGGAACGGATGTAACCGCTCAGCAGCGGAATCAGCCGGACCACGCCGGGAATGTCGCGGCTCAGGCTGGCAGACTCGCACTCCACGAGCACCCCCTTCTCCGTCTGCTGAAACCGCCACCAACTCACGAGCCGCCAGAGAAAACCGCGATCGTCTCCCGGCGGCCGCTCCTTTTCCCCTGGCGTGCCGGCATCCTCGATTTCGGCGATGCGCGTGGCGACACTGCGGCTGGAAGCGCGGCGGGGCCCGTGGGCGGCATAAACCGCCTCCTGGTCGGTGTTGTAATGGGCGGTGAAAAAGGCCTTGGACCGGGTAAGCCGGAACTGGAACCTGAAGCGATTTCCCTCCCTCGAGACCAGGCGCGATCTTTCCACGTCGGAAAACCTATTCGCGTGGTTGTCGTAATCCTGGAGAAAGAGAAGCAGATTCTCGAGTGTCACGTCGGGAACGAGCACTGCTCCCCACCAGTGGTGGATCTCGCCGTCGGGAACGTCGAACTTCTCTCCTTTCGGGACAACACCCTCCATTTTTTCGATCACGATTGCACCGTTCGCCACCCTGCGGCGCAGCGCCGCCGATGCCGTGGCGGGAAGGTGGTCGAGAATCAGGAACCGGTCCGGATCGGAAAGCTCCCGATCTACGCGGGCCGCGGTCCAGCCTACATAGCGATTCCACGCCTGGATAGTTTTCTCCTTCAGTTCCGCCGCGGCGGCCTCTGGGGCGGAGATCCCGGGCAGAAAGAGCGCGGTAGCAAGCAGGAGGAAAGTCTTCATCGGCTGCGCCTCCCCGGGCGAAGGCCGCATTGGCTATGGAGCAGCATTGCGCGACAGCCGCTTCCGGGCGGCACGCTCCCTTGCTTCGCAGTGTTCCTTGAAATCCCGCAGGATGCCGATCCAGCCGTGGTCGAGCGCGGCGTAGACTTCGTCGTCGGGCGGCGGATTGCCCGCATCGCACATGGTGACTTCGCATCCATCTTTGCGCGGGCGAATGGAGTACCGGAGTGTATGGACGCCGATGGCGCCGGAATCCGCGCCGGCTTCCACCTCCCAGGTCAATTCCACTGTTCGGGCCGGGTCCAGCTGCGTATAGAACGCCAATCCCTTGCGGAAGGATCTTCCGGCTCTCCATGTAGCCTTGAATTCGCCGCCGACCCGGGGATCCGAAGCTGCCCGGTCGCAGAACCAGCGCACAAGGTCCTTCGCATTTGTCAGAGCTTCGAACACAATCTCCGGGGAAGCCTGGATGAGGACCTTCTTCTCGATGATTCCGTCGTTCACCATGGTCTCCGGTATGGACAACGTCGAAACGATACCACAGACGTAATTGTGGAGCACGCCTTACGGTTGCGATTGAAGCTGGAGGCAAGGCGGGTTAATGTAAGGTCTTGCAACCGGCGGCGAGGATGATGGCCCGACCGGAAGGCTTGGAAGGCTCAAACGTACTGGTATCCAAAGGATGAAGCGATGGGGAAAAGAATATCTTGGATCGTAACACTGCTCCTGCTTTTTTTGCTCGCGGGCGGATTGTCGTTTGCCGTGAACCTTTACTTTGACTGGCTCTGGTTTCAGGAGTTGGGCAAGACGGTCGTGTTCACAACGGTCATCTATGCCAAGAGCATTACCGGAACGGCCACGCTCGCCATTGTGTTTTTTTTCCTCTATCTGAACCTCTCGCTGGCAAACCGGGGCCCCGGATCCATCGAGATCAGCATACCCACGCCGGACGGGAGTCTCACAGCCCACCGATTCTCCCGGGAGGTTGTCAGGCGTGCGGTCGGCGTGATTTCCCTCCTGGTTGCCCTGGTGGTGGCCCTGAGGGCGGCGGAGCGCTGGGAGGTGATCTGGCGGTGGCTGAAGGGTGTCGAGTTCGGCGATGCGGATCCGATATTTGCGCGCGACATTTCCTACTACTTCTTCACGCTGCCGGTGATGCAGGATCTGGTCCGGTTGGGTCTGATACTGTGCGGCCTGAGCCTGGCCGGCGTCGTTGCCCTCTATTATTTCAAGGGCAGCCTCAAGATCGCCAGGCTGAATGTGGCCGGAAAATCTGCCGGGGCCGGCGCGCACATCTCGCTGCTGGCGGCGCTGTTCTTTCTCCTGCTGGGGGCCACGGCCTGGCTGGACCGCTTTCAGCTGCTCTTTTCCCGGCATGAGCTGATTTCGGGCGCCAACTATTCGGACCTCCACGGCAGGCTGCCCATGCTGGCAGTCCTGGCCACGGCGGCGCTTCTGGGGGCCGTGCTCTGGGTGTACAACGCCTTCTCCGCCAGGAACCGGGCGGCGATCGCGGCGGTCGTGCTCTATGTGACGGTCCTGCTGGTCGGCAATCTCTACCCTTCGATTCTGCAGAAATTCGTGGTGAGCCCCAACGAGCTCGTGAGGGAATCGCCTCAAATCGAACACGCGATCCAGGCGACGCTGCGGGCCTACAACCTCTCGGCGGTGGAAGAGCGCAACCTCTCCGGCGACAAGGCCATCACCCCGGAGGACATCCGGGCAAATGCCAACACGATTCGCAGCATCCGCCTCTGGGATCACGAGCCGCTGCTGGACGCCTTCAGCCAGATCCAGGAGATTCGCACCTACTACGACTTCATCTCGGTGGACAACGACCGGTACACGATGCACGGCGTCCCGCAGCAGATGATGCTCTCGCCGCGTGAAATGGACTCGGCAAGCCTGCCCGAGCGCAACTGGATCAACGAGCACCTGACCTACACGCACGGCTATGGGATCACGCTCGGCCCGGTGAACCGGGTGACGCCCGAAGGACTGCCGATGCTGCTGGTGCAGGACATCCCGCCGCGGGCGCAGGAACCGCTCCTGCAGGTCGCCCGCCCTGAGATCTACTACGGGGAGCTGACGCGCGGTTACGTGGTGGTGAAAACGGATGCCAAAGAATTCGACTATCCTTCGGGCGAGGAGAACGTCTACTCGACGTACGAAGGCTCGGGCGGCGTCCCGGTGAATTCCTTCCTGCGGAAGCTCCTGTTCGCCTTCCAGTTCCGCGATCCCAATATCGTCCTCTCGCCGCTGGTGAAGAACGACAGCCGGTTCCTCTATCACCGGGATCTGCGCAGCCGGCTGGCGCGCCTGGCCCCGTTCCTGATCCTGGACCAGGATCCCTACATGGTCGTCTCCGAGGGTAGGCTCTGCTGGATCCAGGACGCCTACACTACGAGTGACCGCTACCCGTATTCGCTCTACACGAGGGGTGTGGGGAACTACATCCGGAATTCCGTCAAGCTGGTGCTGGATGCCTACAACGGTGCGGTGGACCTCTACATCTCGGATCCGAACGATCCCGTGATCAGGACCTATCAGGGGATCTTCCCCGGCCTCATGCGGCCCATCGACGAGATGCCGCGGGATCTGCGCGCGCACGTCCGCTATCCGGAGGACATATTCCGGCTCCAGACCTACATCTATGCCGTTTACCACATGACCAACCCGCAGGTCTTTTACAACAAGGAGGACCAGTGGGAGATCCCGGTGATCGCCTCCGCCGGGGGGGCCAAGGCGATGTCCCCCTACTACGTGATCATGCGGCTGCCGCAGGAGGAGAATGAGGAGTTCATCCTTATGCTCCCGTTTACGCCGCGGGGCAAGGACAACCTTTCGGCCTGGATGGTGGCGCGCAGCGACGGGGAAGCCTACGGCAAGCTCGTGGTGTACCGCTTCCCCAAGCAGAAGCTCATTTTTGGGCCCAAGCAGATCGTGGCCCGGATCAATCAGGACGCCGACATCTCGCGCCAGATCTCATTGTGGGACCAGCGCGGTTCTCAGGTGATTCAGGGGACGCTGCTGGTTATTCCGATCGAGGAAGGCTTGTTGTACGTCCGGCCGCTCTACCTGAGGGCGGAAGCGGGCAAGATTCCGGAATTGAAGCGGGTGATTGTGGCTTACGAAAACCGGATTGCGATGGAGGAAACGCTGGAGGCTTCGATTGCCCGGATATTCGAGGCTGAAGTGGCGCCGACGGCGGAGCCGCGGCTGACCGAAACTACGGGGCAGCAGGCCAGGGAGGCTGCGGCGCCGGCTGCGGCCGCCGATCTGGTCCGGCTTGCGGCCGAAGCCTATGACCGGGCCATCCAGGCGCAGCGGCAGGGCGATTGGGCAAAGTACGGGGAGGAACTCGGGAAGCTGGGCGCAGTCCTGAGCGATCTCCAGAAATCCCGCAGGTAATTTCGGGGACAGGCACGAATAGCGCTTAGTTGAAGGGGATCGAAATCACCTGGTAACGTCGCCGAATCAATTGCTTAAGCCCCGAAGGGGCGGCGCGGGAAAGCCCAGGGCGTAAGCCCTGGGTTGTCGGCGAATGCCGGGATTGAGCCCTGCAAGGGCGGCACAGCCGGTGTCGCCCTTGCAGGGCTCCTCTCTCTCCTTGGCCCGCCTTGCCCGGGGCTTACGCCCTGAGCTTTCCTGTTGGACCCTTTCAGGGTCCTCGATTCCTTATTTAAGCGCTATTCACGCCTGTCCCCGAAATTAAGTGCCGCGGTAATTGCCGAATCTGAGCTCTATGCCGAAATCCTGCTCCCTGAGGAAGGCGATAACAGCCTGCAGGTCGTCCCGTGAAGGGGCCGAGATCCTCACCTGGTCGCCCTGAATCTCGGACTGGACCTTCCTGATCTTGCGCTCCTTGATCGCCTTTACGATCGCCCGCGCGGTCTCCGACGGGATTCCCTGCTGCAGGTCGATTTCCTGAGTCACGCTGGTGCCCGCCGAGGGGAGAACACGGCCGGCCTTGAGATTTTTCACCGGTACGTGACGACGCACCATCTTCTGCTGCAAAACCTCCCACAGCGCGTTGAGCTTGAACTCGTCAGGCGCGCGCAGGATGATCTTGTTCTCGGCGCGCCGGAAGTCGATTCCAACCCTCAGGCCCTTGAAATCGTAGCGCTGGTTGATTTCCTTGAGCGCCTGGTTGACTGCGTTGTCCACTTCCTGCAGGTCGCATCCCGTCGTGACATCGAAAGACTGCATGCCGGCCATCGAATTCTCTCCTTCCTGGGCAGCGCCATCGTAGCGGCTGCTTCGCCGGGCGTCAATGTTCCGCCTGAGAACGGGCGGGGCCTGGCCGACCACAGGTTGAGATCCGTCATGCACCGGGCGGCGCTTGATGGTATCTTAGCCGAGGAGGTGAGAAGCCCATGTTCAAGAAAATACTGCTTGCCGTCGTTGTGATTCTTGCCTTGCTGGTTGTGGTTGGACTCTTTCTTCCGAGCATCGTGAGAGTGGAAAGGTCTACCGTGATTGCGGCGCCCCAGGGAACCGTTTTCGCCCTGGTAAATGGCTTCAAGAACTTCAACAAGTGGTCCCCCTGGTACGAAGTGGACCCGGGAGCAAGGTACGAGCTCTCGGGGCCGGATTTTGGACTCGGCGCCAGGATCTCCTGGACCAGTGACAATCCCGACGTGGGTGCCGGCAGCCAGGAGATCGTCGAGAGCGTGCCCTACAGGCTGGTGCGGCTGGAACTCGACTTCGGCGAACAGGGCAAGGCCAAATCGTTCTTCAGGCTGGATCCTGAAGCCGGCGGGACGGCAACCGTGTGGGGTTTTGAGACCGACCTGGGGAGCAACCTGGTCAGCCGGTACTACGGACTGCTCTTCGACCGGATCATCGGAGCTGACTACGAAAAGGGGCTGGCCGGCCTCAAGCAGCTGGCCGAGAGCCTGCCGCAGGCCGACTGGACGGGCATGGAAATCGGCATCATCCTGGCGGTTCCGGTGGAGATCGCCTACGCGGGCGGAACTTCGGGGAAGGAGCCCGGCGAAATTTCAGCCGCCCTGGCTGCTGCCTACGCCGAGGTATCGAGGTTTGTGGCCAGGAACCCGTTGAAGGCAGCCGGCGCCCCGGTGGCGATCTACAGGTCCTCCGATCCCGGGTATATCTTTGACGCCGGCATTCCCATCGAGCGAACGTCCGACCGGGAGATCGCGGGCGATGCGCGGGTTAAGCTCGGGCAGACCTACGGCGGAAAGGCCGTGAAGGCGATCCACGTCGGTCCATACCGCGGCATTGCCATGACCATGGAAAAAGTCATGGCGTTCATCGCGGCGCACGGTCTGGAGGTTGCCGGCGATCCCTGGGAGCAGTACGTGAGCGATCCGGGAAATACGCCCGAGGAAGAACTGATCACCCACCTGTACATGCCGGTGAAGTAATTCAGGGCGCGGGACTACTTGAGCGATTCCATGATCTCGTCCAGTGCCTTGCGCGGGGGACGGACGAGCTCCGTCCCCAGGGTCGCGAGCGGCCGTCCGTGCATTCCGAGGAGTTCCGTGAAATCGGGTTTCGACGGGTCCACGTAGAGGAGGCCCGTCAGGAGTTCGCCGCCCGAATTTGCCGCGCGGATGGCACGCAGGGCCTCCGCCTTCACCGTCGGGTTGTACTCCCGGTCGAGTTTCTTCAGCGTGATGCGCGAGCCGTCGTGCATCTCCACCACGCGTGTTTCCCCCTCTTCGTAATCCACTGTGATCTGTTCAAAGAACGGGACGAAGCCCACCTCGTGCGCCGGCTCCTCGGTCTCCTTGGCGTGCTTGTAGCTCTTGGTCGAACCCTCGTGATTGTTGAAGGTGACGCAGGGCGAGATCACGTCCAGGAACGCCATGCCCTTGTGCGCCAGCGCTCCCTCCAGCAGGGCGACCAGCTGTTTCGGGTCGCCGGCAAATGACCGGGCAACGTATCCGCAGCCGAGCTCGATGGCGAGGATGCAGCAATCGATCGGGGGCAGGTCGTTCAGCACCCCGCTCTTGAGCTTCGAGCCCTCGTCGGCCGTTGCGGAGAACTGCCCTTTGGTCAGGCCGTAGACGCCGTTGTTTTCCATGATGTAGATCATCGGCACGTTGCGCCGGACCAGGTGAACGAACTGACCTATGCCGATCGAGGCGGTGTCGCCGTCGCCGCTCACGCCGATGGCGATCAGGTGCCGGTTGGCCAGAATGGCTCCCGTTCCAACCGAAGGCATGCGGCCGTGGACGGCGTTGAAGCCGTGGGCACTGCGCAGGAAATAGGCCGGCGTCTTGGAAGAACAGCCGATGCCGGAGAGCTTCACCACCCGGTGCGGTTCCACGCCGTACTGGAAGAAGGCCCTGATGATCTGGCTCGTGATGGCGTCGTGGCCGCAGCCGGCACAGAGGGTGGAGTCCACTCCCTTGTAATCCTGCAGGATCAGCCCGGCACGGTTGGTCGGCTTGGGGCGCGGCTTGTCGGCGGCAGTGGGCATATTCAAACTCCTTTGTCTTCCTGGCGCAGGATCGAATCGGTGATGAAGCGGGCATCGATCGGGATTCCGTTGTAGTGAAGCACCGGGCGGAGGCGCGTGGCCAGCGCAGGGTACTCCAGCGTCAGCAGGGCATGCATCTGCGCATCGCGATTCTGCTCCACGACGTAAATGCGCCGGTGGGAGGCGATGAAGTCCCGTACAGCCCGGTGGAACGGGAGCGCGCGGATCCTCAGGTAGCTCGCCCGGAGCCCTCGTTCCGAACGGAGCTGCTCGCGGCATTCCTCGAGGGCGTGATGCGTCGTGCCGTAGGCGATGATTCCCACATCCGCGCCTTCGACATTGTCGGCGATGGGCGGAGGCACCTCGCCGCGGGCCGTCTCCAGCTTTTTGGCCAGGCGGTCCGCCAGGGCGGTGAAATCCTCGGGGCGTTCGGAATAGTGCGCGTGTTCGTTGTGGCCGCTGCCGCGCGTGAAATAGGCGGCGGCGGAGTGAGCGGTCCCCGGCAGCGTCCGGTAGGGAATGCCGTCGCCGTCTTTGTCCAGGTACCTGGAAAATCCGCCCAGGCGCTCCAGATCCTCTCGTGTCAGGACCTTGCCCCTGTCGATCGGAATATCCTCGGGATACTCGAACGGCTCGGACATCCAGTTGTTCATCCCGAGATCGAGGTCGCTCATGCAGAACACCGGCGCCTGGAATCTCTCCGCCAGGTTGAAGGCCTCCTGGGCGAACCGGAAGCACTCCGCCACCGTGGCGGGAATGAGCAGGATGTTTTTCGTGTCTCCGTGGCTGAGCACATAGGTCGAGAGGATGTCCCCCTGGCTGGTACGCGTCGGCAGGCCGGTGGACGGCCCGACCCGCTGGACGTCCCAGATCACCGCGGGGATTTCCGCGAAGTAGGCGAGGCCGGCGAATTCCGACATGAGCGATATTCCCGGTCCCGAGGTGGCCGTCATTGCCCGCGCGCCGGCCCAGCCGGCGCCGATGACCATGCCCAGCGCCGCGAGCTCGTCTTCCGCCTGAACGATGGCGTAGGTCGCCCTGCCGGTCTCCGGGTCGATCCGGTAGCGGGCCATGTATTCGGTGAGCGCTTCCACGACCGAGCTGGAGGGGGTGATCGGATACCAGGTGACCACCGTGCAGCCGCCGAACATCGCTCCGAGGGCGGCGGCCGAATTGCCGTCGATGATGATCATGTCCCGGGTGCGGTCCATCCGTTCGACCCGGAAGGGATCGGTCTTGACCAGGTTTTTGGTTGCGAACTCGAGGCCTGCCCGCACGGTCTTGAGGTTGAGCTCTATCGCCTTTCGCTTGTTGGGAAACTGCTTGGCGATGGCCAGCTCGACCTCGGGCATCTCGATCCCGAGCAGCTCGGCCAGTATGCCGACGTAGACCATGTTCGCCAGCAGTTTCCGCAGCCGGGCCTCGGAGGAGACCTCAGCCGCGATGTCCGACAGAGGGGCCTCGTAGATGCTGATGTCGTCACGGATCCCGGCCAAGCCGAGGGAGGCCTCGGCGAGGAGGGCGCCGCCGCTCCGTACGAGCATGGCGTCCTCGCGCGCGGTCTGCGCGTTCACGGCCACGCCGAAATCGATCTCCGCCTTCCTGGCGACAAAACCGCGCCGGCTGGCCCGGATCGTGAACCAGGTCGGCAGTCCGGCGATGTTGGAGGGGAAGAGATTCTTTCCGCTGACCGGCACCCCCATCTGGAAAATCGAACGGAGCAGGACGCTGTTGGCCGACTGGCTGCCGGAGCCGTTGACCGTAGCGACCTGGATGCTGAAATCGTTTATCACCCGGGTGATATCGCCGGCCGGCCTCTTTTCGGAGAGTTCTGAAGTTTTCGCTTCGCTCAAGCGTGTCCTCTTCGATCGGGATCCGGCCGGTCGTGGCCGACGGATACCGGGTGAACAAGCGCAGTGCCTGGGCCTTCCGCCCAGGCGGGGCACCATTCGTCACAAATGGCGTATTTCACGCAAGTTGCAAGGGAGTTAAATGTTACCACCTGGACAACCTGGCTGAAAAGAGCGCAAAGTCGATGCCGCTTGACAGCCGTGCAGCACCCGCTCAAGATGCGCAGAGAGGGGCACCGCAGAGGTGGCGCTTGCCGCTCGGCAACGTTGTCCACCCGGTGCAGGCAATGAATCCCTGCGTCCTGCAAGCGTGCGCAGGTACCCCCGGAGCCCTCTGGCCGGGGTATTGCGCACCCGGAGGAGCGCTCGAGCCGTGATCGAGGTAGAAAACCTGACAAAGACTTACGGTGCGTTTGCGGCCGTGTCCGGCCTGTCTTTCCGCGTGCAGGCAGGGGAGGTGATGGGCCTGGTCGGGCCCAACGGGGCCGGCAAGACAACGACGCTTCGCTGCATGGTGGGGATCATTCCTCCCACCCGCGGCGACGTGCGCATCCGGGGCCATTCGATCGTGCGCGATCCACTGGCGGCGAAACGCCACATTGCCTTCATGCCGGATGAACCCCGGCTGTTCGAATACCTGACCGTCGATGAACACCTGCAGTTCACGGCCCGGATCTACGGCGTGGAGCAGCCGGCGCCGCGGATCGCCTCACTGCTGGGAGAGCTGGAACTCTCCGAAAAGAAGAAAAGCCTTCCGGGGGAACTCTCGCGGGGGATGAAACAGAAACTGGTGATCGCCTGCGGTCTTTTGCACGATCCGGCCGCGCTGCTCTTCGATGAACCGCTGACCGGCCTCGATCCCGCCGGAATCCGGAGAATGAAGTCCACCATAATCAAGCGGGCGCGCACCGGGGCCGCCGTCATCATCAGTTCACACCTGCTCCACCTTGTTGAGGAGGTGTGTGACCGTGTGCTGATACTGAAGGAGGGCCGCTGCGTGGTCCACGGCTCCATCGGCGAGATTCTCGGCAGCGTGCCGGAGTTGAAGGAAGACTCCAACCTCGAGGAGATCTTCCTGCGCATCACGGGACAGGCAGACGACGGGGCGGAAAACGGATGATAGGCCCCCTCGCCTATTACCTCTCGCGCAGCCTCATCAACAGGGTGCGGTGCAGGATCCAACGGCTGCGGCAGCCAAAATACCTGATCGCCCTCGTCGGAGGGCTCGCCTACGTTTACTTCGCTTTCCTCCGCGGCATGCGCTCCTCCCCGGCGTCGTCGGGAAATGAACTGGTGGCGGATCCCGGTCTCATTCCATTGCTCGAGACGGGCGGCGCCGTGCTGCTGTTCGCCTCGGTGCTGATGGCCTGGATCTGGCCTTCCAGGGCGGGCGCCATCCGGTTCGCGGAAAGTGAAATCCAGATGCTTTTCCCGGCCCCGCTCGCGCGGCGGACGCTGCTCAACTTCAAGATTGTGGCTGCCCAGCCGGGCATCTTTCTAGGTGTGCTCGTGTCGATCCTGATCCTGGGCCGCTCCGCCCATCTTGGCCACCCCGTTTTCCTCGCCATGACCCTGTGGCTGGTGTACTCCTTTCTGGCCCTCAGCCGCATGGGCACCTGGCTCGCGAAGGCGAGCCTTGCCGAACACGGCCTCGCAGGCCTGCGGCGGCACGCGCCGGCTGCTGCTCTGCTTTCGGCTGTGGCGGTTCTGCTTGTCATCTGGTGGCAGTGGTTCGTGCCGCCGCTGCCCCCTGTGGAGAGACTGGACATCGGCGCGCTGTCGGAGTGGATCCTGCGGCTCTTCGATTCCGGCCCCGCGTATTACCTTCTGCTCCCCTTTCGCCTCCTGGTCCGCCCTGTCTTCTCCCCGGACGCTTTGACCTTCGCCCTCCGGCTGCTTCCGGCGCTGGGCCTTCTGGCGGTGGTCTACTTCTGGGTTATGCGGAGCGACGCCGCCTTCGAGGAGGCGGCGCTGGAACGGGCCCGGAAGCTTGCCGACCGGGCGGCGGCGCAAAGCGGCGACCGCCGTGTCTACCGGCGCGGGAGTGCGGACAGTATCCGAAGGCCGCTGTTCAGATTGGGCAGCTCAGGCCCCCCCTTTATGGCAATTTTCTGGAAGAATCTCATCGCCATTGGACGACTGGACATACGTCTGTGGGCGCCGCTCGTGATCGTTGCCGCAATCCTGATTGCCGTTGCCTCACAGGGACGCTCAGGCGAGGAAGGGGCGCTTCCTGCGGTGATCGGAGGCACGGCCGCGGGCATCGCGCTGTTCATGACCCTGTTTGGACCTGTAATCGTTCGGGATGACCTGCGCAACGACCTGCTCCAGGTTCACCAGCTCAAGACCTACCCAATCCCGGGCTGGAGCGTCGTCCTGGGCGAGGCGCTCGCGCCCGTGACGATCCTCGCCTGCGTGCAGTGGGCTCTGCTGCTCGTCGCCGCGGTGGCGATCCCCGAACCTCGCTGGATGGCCCTTGACCCGGCCCGCCGGGCGGCCGTTGCGCTTGCCTGCGCAATCCTTTTCCCCTGCCTTGCCGCCGTCGGCGTGGTGATCCAGAATGCCGCGGCGTTGCTCATGCCGAGCTGGGTGCAGCTGGGCAGGGATCACGCGCGCGGGATAGAAGCGATGGGGCAGCGGCTTTTGACGATGGCGGCGGCGGTGCTGCTGCTGGCGTTCGCGGCCATCCCTGCGGGGATTGTCTTTGGGGCGGCGTATTTTCTCTCTGCCTGGTTGCTGGGTGAGGCCGCCCTCCCGCTGGCCGCGGCCGGGGCCGCGGTCCTGCTGCTGGCGGAAGCCGGGCTGGGAATCATCTGGCTCGGGCGGCTGTGGGACCGTTTTGACGCTTCGCGGGAACTCGACGCGGTGCCCTGAGCGGTCGTTCCTCAGTGCGGTATGAGGGCGCGCAGCGCCGGCAGTTTCTCCCGCAGCGCCGGTGCCAGTTTCGAGTCGGGATGGTATTTCAGAAACTCCTCCAGTTCGCGAACTGCGGCCCCGTAATTCTTCTGTCGCAGGTAGAGGTCGGCGAGCGAAAGCTGGGGGAAGGAGAAGTGGCGCGCGTCGAGGGCCTTGCCGATCTTGAGGTGGACTTCTGCCTTGTCAAGCTGCCGCAGTGCCAGGTAATTCTGTCCGAGCTGGCAGTGGGCCAGGGCGTCGTCCGGCCGCGCCTGTGCCGCTTCGAGGTTCACCGGCAGCGATTCATCCACCTTGCCTTGCGAGAGCAGGGCGCCCCCGAGGTTGACGAGCGGAGCATAGGATTCGGGATCGGCCTCGAGCGAGCGCCGGAAGAGGTTCTCGGCTTCGGCAAAGTCTCCCGACTGGTACGCAATCGTGCCCAGGTTGTTCCAGGCTGCGCTGTAGTGCGGCGCCAGCTCCACGGCGCGTTTGAGAAAGGAAACCGCGCCCTCCACGTCCCTCTTCCCGAGCCGCTGCTGGGCGCGCTCGTAGGCCTCGACCGCCTTGGCGGGAACTGCGAGTTCGGCCACGGATACGGAGCGCTGCCGGAGCGAGCGCGGCTGCCTCTCCACCTGAAACGTAAGCGAGATCCGCCTCCTCGAGTCAGCCTGTGCCGGCCCGATGACCACGGATTGCATCAGTTCCCCAGCACGCGGCACGGCGATGAGGATCGTGTATATGCCGGGGGGAAGTTTTTTGATCGTGAACTTTCCGGCTGGATCCACCGCGGCGCGTGTAGAGAAGGGCGTGGTGGCACCGAACAGGACCACGGAAGGAGTGACCGAGCGGAACGGTTTTCCATCCTCCTGCAGAATCCTGCCGTGGAGCTGGAACACTTCTTCCGCGGCAATGACCGTCCCGGGCGTGGTGCCTAAAACCAGCAGCCATGCCAATCGCGTCAGAAAGCCCATCTTGTCGCCACTCGGAGCAAGGTTGATGCCGGCCGCGGACTATTTCACTGTCCGGGCTTCGGGCGAGCGCTACGCGCGCCGGATCTTGTCCATCTCGTTCCTGATGTGCTTCCGTCCCGACTCAAGGGCACCCTGGATCTCCTTGAGCGTGCTGCTCGTCCACTCGCGGCCCTTGTTGAACTCCTCGTGCAGTCTCTCGGTGACGTCCTCGACGAGGTTGTCCACCGAGTGCCTCAATTCGAGCTGCAGGGCTTCGGTCTTGTTCCAGGCCTTCTCCCCGAGGTAGCGGATGTCGCGGCGGGTCTTGCGCCCCGACTGCGGGGCGAAAAGCAGCGCGATCCCCGCGCCCAGGATGCCCCCGATGACAAATGCCGTCGTGGTGCTCCGAACTCCGCGATAGTCTTCCATAGAAATATCTCCTTTCTAAAATGCCTGACCAATGCTGAAAAAAAATGTTCCGCGGCTCTCGCCCGGCCTGCGATCCAGCTTGAAGCCGTAGTCGAGTCTCAGCAACAGAAACGGCGTCCGGACCCGAAGCCCGAGACCCGCGGACTTTCGCACATCGAACGGGTTGAAATCGGATGCCTTGGAGTAGACATTTCCAAGGTCGAGAAACCCGACACCGTCTATGATACCAAAAGCGGGGAAGCGGATTTCCTGATTTGCGATGAACACTGCGCTTCCGCCGGTCGGGTCGCCGAAAAAATCGGTCGGGCCGACGCCCTGCTGGTCGAATCCCCGGAGGGTAGTCCCTCCTCCGGCAAAGAAGCGTTCGCCCCGGAGGAGAATCTGGTCATCGAAGGTCCGAGCCAGGCCGGCCCTGAGGCCGACGGCATAGACCAGGCGCGGCTTCCTGATGCCGCCGCTCATCGGGATTTCCGATGGCCGCGAGAGAGGAAAATACTTGAAGTACTGACCGAAATAACGGATGAACTTGATGTCCGATCCGAGGAAAGTCGGGGAGTATTCGAGGGCGTGGGAGGTGAAGGAGCCGCGGCTGGCATCGAGAAGGTCGTCCCGGTTTTCGCGCGTGACGGCGGCGCTGAACCGGGCGACGGGGATCGTGATGTCGAAGGGGAAGATCGGATCCGGCTCTTTGTCGAACGTGTGCGCGCGCTGGTAGCGGTAGCCGTAGGAGATAATGAACTTGTTTCCGAGCCTGGCCTCCTGCTGCAGAGAGAAACCTATGGCGTCGTCGAAGAAGGTCGGAAAAACGGTCCGCTGGCTGAAAACCGTGAGGTTGGTCTTGAGCGGAAATTTCAGGAGCGTCGGCTGGCTGAAGTAGCCGCGGATTTCCTGGAACTCGCTGTCATACCGGGCGCGCATTCCCAGAGCGCGCGCGCTCCCCAGGAAATTGCGTCTCGCGGCTTCGACCACTGCCCCCGGTCCCCGCTCCGTGTCGTAGGAGCCCCCGTAGCGCAGGACATAGGGGCTGACCTCCCTCAGTTTCACATTCAACTGGACCGGCTGCCGCTGTGGACCGGAGCCCGCAGGCGGACTGCCGAGCGGCAGCTTCCGGACTTCCAGGTCCACGAGCGAATAGGCGCCCGTGTCGTACAGGTTCTTGCGGGACCGGTTTACCCGGTCGTAGTTCAGGATATCGCCGACTGCAATCTCCAGCTTGCTCCGGGCAAACTCGGCGCCGGAACGCTCCTGGCCGTCAATCACGATGTCTTCGACCACCTCCTGGAGGTTCTCGCTAATCTCGAAGTGGAGCGCCAGGGATCCCGAGGCGGCGTTCTTCAGCAGCCTGTAGTCGACCGAGACGTCGCTGAATCCCCGCCTCCAGTAGAAATCCTGCAGCTGGCCAATCGACCGGTTGAGCGCTTCCGGACGGTACGGTTGGCCCACAACGGGCCCGAGCAAAGCCCGCAAATCCCTCTCGAGGTGGGCGGAATTTCCCTGCAGGCGGACCGCTTCGATCCTGTATAGCGGCCCCTCCCGAACAGAAATGACAACGCGGCCCGTCCCCTGAGCGGGATCCAGGTCGGGCTCCGGCCGGTCGATGGCCGCATCCAGGTAGCCGTGATCGCGGTAGAAACCGACGAGGAATTCGCTCACAGCCTCGGGCAGGACGAAAACATCTTCGAGAAGACCGGCGCGGGTCAGGGAATCCTTCAGCAGGGCAGGGGGCACGCCGGAAGCGCCGGAGAATTCCAGGTTCACGGCAGAGTATTTCGGCCCGGAATCGATACGGAAGACGACCATCTTGCGTGCCGACGAGGACTCCGCCAGCCTGTAGCTCACCCGGGCCCCGAAATGCTTGTCTCTGACGAGGTGGCGCCGGATTCGCAAAACCGCATTCTCGCCTCGCTGGGCGTCGAACACCGCCTCCCGCCAGGATGCGGCGGCGATTTCCCGCACACCGGCAGGAATGTACTCGCCCTCGAAGGCAAAACCGACCTCCGGGCCAGGTTCAATGTTGAGGGTCAGGTCGATGGTGCCGTCAGCCGGGGCGCGCTCTGTGCGCAACCGCGTTTCCAGGTAGCCCCGCCCGCGGTAGAGACTTTCCAGCTTCGCGATCCCGTCCTGGAGCTTGAAGAAATCGTATTTGTCTCCCGGTTTGACGCCGACCTTCCTGATGATCTCTTCATCGCCCAGAATCCGCTCTCCGCCGAAGGTGAACGAACCCACCCTTCTCGAGGTTTGGTCCCTGGCCGCAGCCTGTTTCCCTGCGGACAGCGGCCGGCCGAAGCGGACGTCGTGCCGGATCTCGAAGCGATAGGTGTTGTCCTCCTGCTTGACCGCGCGCGTTTCGAACCGCGGCGTGAGCCGGTAGTCGGCGATCCAGATCTGGTTCTGGCTGTTGACGAGATCCATCGAATAGACGAGCTGCAGGTCGCGCGTGATGTCCTGCCCGATGGTCAGCTTCGCCCCCGGGTCCGATTCCGCGGCGATGAGGCTGGGTTCGATGCGCACGCGGCTCAGGCCGAGGGCTTGCTCCGCACCCCTGGCGAGGCTGCCGCTGACGCGGCCCGCGAAGTAGGACATAGCCTGCTCGGTGGCCACGTTCAGCTCGGCGCCGCGAAAGTCGTCCAGCGTGCGCCCCGTGAGCAGCAGCGAGATGATATCGGGTTCGGAGAGCTCGGGATTCGACAGGGATCTCAGGGAGGTCTGGAGATTGTCGATGGTGCCGGCGATCTTGAGCTCTATGTCCTGCCCCTCCGCTTTCGTCCGCGCAAGGATGTCCAGCGACGGTTCGATCTTGCTCTGATTGGCAAAGTCGACGACGCCGCGATCGATGAAGTACTCGCGCTCCCGGAGATATAGCTCTCCTCCCTCCTCCAGGCCGAGCCGCCCGATGATGACGGGGCGGTACCAGGTTCCGGACAGCCTGAGATTGGCGTTCATGGCGAGCCGGGCAAGGTTGTTGTCCACCAGCAGCGGGCTGTCGGTGTCGATCAGGACGTTGTAGCGGATCTTGGACAGCAACGGGCTCTGTTCCTCCTCGAAAGCCTGCGGCCGGCCCGAGCGGAGAAAACGGATCAGCTCGCCTTCGAGATCCAAGCGGTCGGTGTACAGGCCTTCGAGGAAGTGCAGCGCTCCCCAGATCTCCAGGAACTCATCCCGCGACCGAAGACCGATGGAACCGTCCAGGGAGGATCGGAGCCCCGAAGGGTAGTTCAAATACACATTTGAGGCCGACGCCGTGAGGTCCACTCGTCCGAGGCCGGCGGCCGAGTACTCGATCTCTCCCCCGGCCGTGATTGTCCCGCCGTTGAGGCTCCCCGTCAGCCTCTCCAGGACGGCCCCGGTCCCGAAAAGATTCAGACGCAGATCCAGGTTGTCCGCCTGCAGACGAGGGGTCGAGAGGGAAAGCTGCGCCTTTGCCGTCTCGACGAAACCAGTAATCTCGGGCGCGGCGGCGGTGCCCTTTACGGATAGCTCGAACCGGGAATCGCCGGCAGCGCGGACATCCTCCAGCATGAAAGCCAGGACGCCGGCGTCGGCGGTGCCCGTCGCCCTCAGATTCAGGGGCATTTCCCCCGTAAATCCCGCCGTCCCCGCAGCCTCGATTCGCGTCTTGGGGCCGAGGAGTGTGTATCTCTCCAGCCTGGCGACGCCGGCATCGAAGGTGATCAGCGACCGTTCCTCCTGCCGCAGCTCATAGGTCCCTGCCTGCAGCCGCAACTCATCGAAGGTGACGGTGCCCCGGACGCCGGACGCATCAGGACTCCGCGCCTCACCCTCAACCCGAATGGACACCTCACCCTTCAATTGCTCCGGCATCGCAGGCAGTGATCCCAGCTGCACACCGGAAAGCTCCGCTGAGAAGACCGCAGGGCCCTCGCGTCTCTCCACCCGCAACGCTTCGAGGTTGGAAAAGAGCCCCAGCGGCAGTTCTCCCGATGCCCGAAACCTGCCGCCCGCCCATTCCCCCTGCGCCCCCTCGAGCACAACGGCTCCGCCGGCAACGCGGAAGTGCGCATTGAGTTTCGCCAACGGACTGCCCAACTGGGGAGGATCGACGAAGCCGTCGCTCAGATGGATCTCGGCCATCGGATTGATGCGGCCGCCGTTCCCCTCGATCCGCGCATCCAGCCGCAGGCGTCCTCCGACATCGGGCAGCGCGGCGGAGGGAATCATCCGCGCCAGGGTTCCGAGCTCGGTCTCGCCTCGGATTACCAGGGAAGAGGGAGGTGCCGACGCCAGCAGCGGGAAGCTCCCGGCCAGATGCAGCCTGGCCTCGCCAACAGCGAGCGTCGCCGGCTGCACAGCCAGCGTGCCGTCGAGGTAATCGACCGCCAGCGGAGCCTGGTTGCGGAGTTCCAGACCTTCGTGCTTCAACACGAGGTCCCGTATGCGCATCGAAGCCCGGCCCGACGTCCACTGCTCGAGATTCCCCGATGCCTTCAAGGTTCCGGTCAGACTCCCTGACAGTTGGCCGCCTGCTTCTGGGGTAAGCTGCAATGCAGAAAGGTCGGAATCCTCGGCGGTGATTTCAATCTCGGCTGCGTGAGGGACCGCAAGTTCAACGCGCGCCTGCGCGCTGAGTTTCAGCCCGGGTGCCAGGGCGCTCAGATTGACATCGCCGCCGCCGAGTTTCGCCTCGAGCGAGATATTACCGAGATCTCTTTCCTGAACGCGGAGATTGTCCCACGCCATTCGGGTTTCGAGATAGGGCTGGTCCAGGCTGCCCGAACCGTTCAGGACAAAGCCCAGACTTCCAGCGACCGTCACATCGCCGGGCAGCTGCATGTGGCCGAAAAGCAGATCCCGTCCCTCGGCGCGCAGGGTATACCTGCCGTCGCCGATCAACCATGTGCCGCTGGCCTCCAGCCGCCCGGCCGGCTTTCCGCCGGAGGGCTTCCGCAGCTCGACGCCGAGCACCTCGAGACGGTCCCCGTCCAGAGCGGCTTCCGCCGACAGCCTGCCCAAGGGCTCCGAATAGGCCAGAAGGTCCTCCGCGGTGAGCTCGAGCGTACCCGCCGGTTTTTGCATCGTCCCCGACAGTTTGATTTTTGCCCCGAGCACTCCTTCGATCGGTGCGTCCAGACCCAGTGCCTTCGCCAGGGAGGAGGCGGGGACGCCCTCGGCCGACGCCTCGAGCGCCAGCATGGGATCCGGCCCGGTCAATCCCACCTCCCCGCGAAAAAGCATGCCATGCCCCGCCCATTCGACGTGGCCCTCGTGCACCCGTAGCCGGGAGAGATCCAGGTCGCCCTGGGCGCGGAAGCTTATGCCGTCGGCATTTCCATACCGGAGATCCTCAGCCTGCAGAACTATGGCCGCCGACGGGGAGTCGATGGTTCCTCCGAGGCCTGCCTCGAGCACGGCGCTGCCCGTTTCCGGAAAGCCGTCGGCCGCGGTGCCGAACAGGGCAGCTGCCCGCTGCAGTGCGGCAGGCAGATCATGGGCCTCGGCGCGGAGCATCCCGCCCAGCGTCAAGTCCGGCGCCAGACGGATCTGTCCGGCTACGGATGTTCCGAGAATCTCGGCGCCCGAAATGGAGAGTAGGTGACCCGACCTGCCGCTCAGCAGGCGGAGATCGGCCCCGACGGGGAGGTCTTTTGGGGTGCCACGGGCCGATTCGGCACGCAGGGCGAGGTTGGAGGATCCTTCCAGCCCGGCGAAATCGGTTCCGCTCCAGGATGCCGACAGGCGGCCCGAGGCGCGGCTTGCGATCGCGACCGGGAGGCCGAGGCGCCGCGTGAGCGGATGCAGATCCAGGCCGGCCGGCTCCAGCTGCAGACGAAAAAGCGGATCTTCACCCTTGAAATCGAAGCTGCCTGTTCCAGCGACGGAACCGGCTGGGGAACGCGCGGATAACGCAGTCACCGTCAGCCGGAGGCTGTCGGTGCGCCATGACACGCCCGCTGCCAGGTCCACCTGCCGGTATCCAAATATATCCAGCGATTCGCCCGCCAGCGTGGCTCCGACCTGCGGCTGTGCCGGCGGACCCATGACCGTCCCCCGCAGCATTGCCTTTCCCTGCAGATCTCCGGCGAGGCCGAAAAAGCGGCCGAGGTGTTCGAGGTCCAGACCGCCGGTGTATTCGAAATCGAGCACGGGGGCGGCGAGATCGGGGATGAAGCCGGAGGCGAGCAGCTGAGCCCCATCTGCACCGAGTTCGAGCCGCGCAACCTGCAGTGTCCGGTTGGAGAGGGTGGCATCGAAATGGAGTCTGCGAATGCCAATGGTGTCGTCATCGAACTGCAAAGCCCCTTGCTGCAGGGACTCCAGGAGCACGCGGTGCGACGCGCCGCGGTCGCGCCCGGCAACGGCAAATCTCCAGCCGGGGAGCTCCAGCCGGAGTTTGTTTCTCCGGTCTTCGTAGAGGAAGGAAGAACCGGAGATCTCCAGGTTTGAGATCAGAAAGGCGTCGACACCGGCTTCGCTTTCGGGCTGCGCGCCTGCCAGCGCGGAAAAATCCGGCAGGTTCGAGCCGCCGTCTTCGCCGGTGACGAGGCGCACGGCCAGCCCGGTCAAGGTTCCCTCTCTGAGCAGAAGGCGTCCCCTGACTGCTGCCGCCACCCCGAACTCGAGCGAGAGCTCTTCCACGGTGAGAAACGAGGGAAGGGAAGCGCGACGCGAGGTGAGCGACACTTCCTTCATTCCGACTGTGCCGGTAAGGAGATTGAAATCGAAAGCGGCTGCCTGCAGGTCCGTTTCGAGCTCGCTCGCCAGGTACTGCTGCGCTTGCTTCAGGATGCAGGCACGGCCAAACGCCGAGTGGAGGAGGAGCAGGCCGGCGATAAACGCCAGCGCCAGAGCCGCCACCGGGATAATCGCGAGCGTTAAGCCGGTCTTTAGTTTCATTGGAAAAGCCGGATGAACCATCCCTGTCCGGGCGGCAACCCGTCACCCGCCCGCGCCGTTGCCCGGAGCGAAGAAGGGGGGCGCCTACCTGATGTTTCGCAGAAGGTTTCTCACCTTCCCGGCTTCGGGAGCATTCGGCGCCAGTTTCAGGAAAGCCTGGAAGTGCTCCACTACCTTATCCGGCCTGCGGATCTGGTTGTAGGCCAGCCCCGCATAGTAGTGGGCGTAAGCGTCCGCCGGCCGCAGCTTGATGGCCCTCTCCATGTTGGCGGCGGAGGATGTGTAATCCTTGTTGTGCCCGTCGAGGATTCCCCGGGCAAAGTGAACGTCCGGGTTCTGCGGATTCAGCGCGTGGGCCCGGTCGAGGGCGGTCTTGGCCTTGGCCAACTGCTTCTGCTCGGTGTAGACCCGCCCAAGTCCTACTTGCGCCTCAGCAGACTTCGGATCCGCCTTCTCCGCCTTCAGAAAGGCCTGTTCTGCTTCATCCAGGCGCTCCTGCTCGAGCAGGCTCAATCCCAGGAGGTAGTTTGCCTCCCCGTGGTCCGGATCGTCGGCGAGGGCCTCCCGCAGAAGCGGCTCCGCCTCCTTGAATTTCCTTTCCTTTATGAGGCCGCGGGCCTGATTCAGCTGTTCCTGGTCCGCGACCGCGCCTGCGGCGCACAAGATCACTGCCAGGAGGAACGGCACAAAGATACGCATGCTCATGGCTTGTAACTCCCTTCGCCTGGCAGTTGCAGCGTCCGCCGGCGAATCCGCCGCCCTTGCGTCCGCCTGCAATGCCTAGATGAAAACGCCGGGCACTAGTTTCACCGGCCCGGTTGCAATACATGTATTTTATGGGATAAGCGTAGTCCAAGGCAGGCAGCGAAGCAACCAACCGCAATTCTGCTCGCGCTTGTGCTGCGTTCACCGCTTCGATGATCGCGTCGAACATCAGGGTGGCGGACCAGAGCAGCCCTGCGAGGCTGAATATGCTTAAGGGGCCCCGCGCCTCCACGATGGAGCGGATGTTCTCCCTGAGAAAAGCCCGGGAGCCGGCCGGGAGATACTGGCCGGCGACTTCAAGCACCCGGCGCTGCGTGGCCTCGGGCTCGGCAAAAAAGCCGAGCGCGCCGGCCAGCAGGAGGAGCAAGGGGAAAATCGAGAAGATGGCGTAGAAGGATACCGCAGCTGCGTGCGTGGGTCCCGCGGTGTGCAGCAGCCGACCGAAGGAGGCTGCGCTCAGCTGGAGAATCGTACTCGGCTTCGGCGAGGACGGACCGCGCCTGGCTCGCCTCATAGTGTATTCTCCCCGCAGTGCCGGAAGTTCGATTTTACACAACGCCGCCCTGACCATGGGGTTGTGGAATCTCCGGTCGCACTTGAAGACGGGCCGAAAAATGCTGGAACAAGTGCCCTACTTTCAGATCGAGATCCCCTACCCGCACCAGACGCTGAATTTCGGGCAGACCGGCCGCCCGCTCCGCCTCCAGTTCGACTCCGGCCGGCGGGAGGAACTGAAGCAGGCGGTGAGGGTGGTCCTGGCCGAATATTACGGCCAGAAGGAAGGCGGACAGGGCGGCTGAACCCTCGACGCACCCTATCCCTGCCGCGGCTTCCTTGGCTGAGCAATCAATGAATTCCAGGACAATCCGGTGCGGCGTGGGAAGGGATCACTCTTCGGAACCTCGGTCGAAGAGCTGCTTCAACAGCTGGTCGCGCAGCTTCTCCAGTTCGGCGGAGGTCACCTCGAAACCCGCGCGATAGTCGTAGGGCACACTGAGCCTGAGATCATCCAGGATCCCCACGATCTTGCGGATTCGGATCTCGAGCTTCCTGACCTGCGTGGAACGAAGGTCCTTGGCGCTGGCCGACTCTCTGCTCGGCTCGGCCATTGCGTGCCGGGTGACTGCCCGCATCTGCCCGAGAATCTCCGCGGCGTTGCCGAGTTCCAGCTTCTTGAGGCGGGATCGGACCTCCGTGATCTGGTCGTCGAGCACCTCGCGGTAGATATCCAGCCTGTCCTTGTATTTCGGTTTGCTTTGGTATTGTGCGTACTTCTTGGCGGAAAAAAGCTGCATTACGGGCGGATCCGCGGCCTGGTCCATCTGGGCGGCCGCCCCTACCGGGTTCAGGAAGGGCGCAATTGCAAAAAACTTTAAAACCAATTCGTTCTATTCTCCGTCAGTTGTCAGCATAGCCGCCACATTACGGTAACCCTTGGTGGGGTGCCTTGGCAAGGGACCCGTCGTCATTCAACCCTCGATGCCGGGGCGGGCAGGGAAAGCAGGCGCTGGTGGGCCTCCCGTACCTGACCCGCAAGTATCCGGATGAGCGCCTCGGCAATCTCGGGCTGCTCGTGCAGAACCTCGAAGAACTCTTCCTCCCCGATCCGGAGCAGGAGGGCCTCCTCCAGGACGCGCGCCGAGGTGTCCTCAGGGCCGCGGTCCAGAACCTCCAGCTCGCCCAGCGTGTGAATCGGGGCGATTCGCCGCAATTCCCGGCCGTGGCTTTCCAGCGCCACCAGGCCGCGGATGACGACATACAGATGGTCGCTGGGAGAGCCCTCGGTGAACACCATCTGGCCGGGGGCCAGGGTGATGACCTCGGCCACCCTGGCAAGGGGGGCCAGATCCTCTCCCGACAGCCCTGCGAACAGCGGGGCGGCCTTGAGCCAGAGTATCTTTTCGACGGTTCCGTACATGGCGATCTCCTCCAGGGATGCGACGCGCCGCTGCGGCGGGCGTTCGCGACCAGCCGCCGCGTATTCGGCCCAGCATACGACATTGGAATCCGCATCGTGCAACAAGGCGTGGGCTCTGACGCGTGCCCGTTCCGGGGCCAGCGCAAGCAGCGCCCGCAGCCCCGCCTCCCGAACCAGCGGGTCGGCATGCTCGAGCGCCTTTTCGGCCGCAGGGACCGCGGTCTTCTCGCCGGCCCGCGCCAGGGAGTCCAGTGCGAGCAACACGACGTAAGGATTGGGGTGATGCGCCTGCAGCAGCATGTATTCAACCGGCGGCAGCAGGCACAGGGAAGGGTTGGGGACCGGAAGGCCCGTTTCCGGAGCGGAGCGGTATTCGAGCAGCGGAAACACCAGGTTGCGCAGTGTGGCGGGCAGCAGGGCATCGAGGGTTTCGAGGGCCTGGGCCCTCGACGAGGGTTCATCCAGCGCCTCGACGATCCGGTCTATCTGCAGCAGATCGCACGTCATGCCGAGCAGGCGGAGGATGCGACGCTCCGCACGGCGGGCGCGGAAAAGCATCTCTTCGTCCAGCAGCTCGGTTTGGAACCGGTCACGGGCGGCGGCCCAGCCCTGGATGTTGCCGAAGGCTTCGATGGATTCCCGTTGAATCCGCGGCGCCAGCTGCCGCGGGGGGATCGGTGCCCGGCCCAGCTTGTGGCGGAGCCTGCTCAGCGAGGAAAACGTTCTCAGCCGCAGGTGGCTGTCCGGATTCTCCAGGTGCTCTTCCAGAACCTTCTGGGCCGAGCCCGCGATGATACCGCCGAGAATGCGCGGCAGTTCGAGGCGAACGGCACGCGGCAGGGAATAATCCCGCAGCGCTTCCCCGATCGCGGCGACGGCCGGTTCGCCGACGGCCGCCAGTGCGGCCAGAGCGGTTTTGCGCGTGGATGGATCGCGCAACGCGCGGACAATCAGCGGCACCAGGCGGCCGTCTCCGGTCGCGGCCGCCGCGCGTACAGCGGCGCGGCGAACCCGCGGGCTCTCGTCGCGCATCAGTTTGAGCAGCGAGAGGTAGGATCGGCGGCCGAGTTGCGCGAGCACGGCGCAGGCCTGGCGGCGGTCCATCAAATCGATCGAGTCGCGCAGCTCCAGCATGCGGATTCCCGCCCGCGTGCTCCCCTCGACCCCGCCGTGGAGCAGGAGACCGGCCAGGGCGGCGCCGCTCACCTCCTCGCTCTCGTCGGCCATCCGGCGGAGGATCGGTTCCGGCTGCTCATTGCCGCTGATACGGGCGAGCGCGCTGACGGCGGCGCTGCGCACAGCGGGTTCCGGATCCTGCAGTGCGTCGCTGAAGAGCCGGCTCTGGCCGCCCGCGCAGAGGGGATCCAGCATCTGAACGGCCCGGGTTCTCAGGCGGGGCTCCGGGTGTCCGGCCAGGCTGACGAGCGCCCGGCGGAATTCATCGGAATCGTCCCCCCGCATCTGTTCCAGCGCCAGCATGGCGATGTTCGGATCCGGGGAACGGAGTTTCTCGATCAGGATCCGTCGCTCGGCGCTGCCCAGGACGAAGGGCTCGTCGAACAGCTGAGAGGCCATGGGACCCGCCAA
The DNA here is from genome assembly GCA_037444305.1 of Acidobacteriota bacterium. Taxonomy (GTDB): domain Bacteria; phylum Acidobacteriota; class UBA6911; order UBA6911; family UBA6911; genus JBBIMP01. The sequence continues at coordinate 9,014 of JBBIMP010000027.1, read as the reverse complement.
ACCCATCTCGAGCAGCTGCAGGTAGCGCCTGCGGATCAGAGGGATGAGGCACAGCCAGAGGAAGGCAAACGAAACGGTGACAAGACACAGGTCGCGCACCGATAAGCCGTGCGCGACCAGAAACACCAGCGCCAGGCCGCCCGCACCGTAGGAAAGCGGTTTCACGGCTCCCTCCAGGAAGCCGCGCACGCGGGCACGGCGGCCGGAGGAAAAGGGAGCGTAGAGCGACTGCATGGCCGTGTCGTGCAGGGTGAACTGCAGGCCGTTGTCGGAAAATTTCATGACCGCGGCGGCCGGCAGGCACGGCCAACCCAGGAGGAACAGGCTCGCCGTGCCGAACACCCCTGGCATGACGGCCAGAGCCGGGCCGACGCCCAGCCTGGAGAGGATGCGCGGCGTGGCAAAGAGCTGAAACAGGACCGACAGAAAGCCGACCACGGCATAAAAGAATCCGAAAAACTGCGCCAGCGCATCCTCGGTGTAGGCATTTGAAGCGATCACCTTGAACTGGTAGTCGCCCAGCGTGAGCGTCACGAACATCACCAGGATGAGCCCGGACAGGACCCCGAAGTAGCCGCGCTCGCGCGGGTGCGGCGGTCCGCCGGGACGCGGCGCAAAATCCCGCAGAGGTACCGCGGGTGAATACCTGGGCACGTGCCTGAGCTGATGCACGCAGCCGGCATAGAGAGCCATCAGCAGGATCAGGACGAAGAGCAACTGACCCGTGCCGATCCACTGCACGACCGAGCCCGAGGCGGCGCCGAAGAAGATGATCCCCAGGGGACGGGCCGCGCCGATGGTGGCGTTGAGCCGCCGCGCTTCGCGGGGAGGATCGAAGTCCGATGCCAGCGTCCAGAACTCGAGCAGGAACAGGTTGGCCACAACTTCGGCCCAGACGTAGAAAAACGGGTAGACCCAGGAGATCCCGGCGGCGATCAACACCCAGACGGCCGCGTAGCTGATGATGCCGGCGGCGGCGGTCGTATGCAGCAGGGTCGAGCGGGAGACGCGATCCGCATAGCGGCCATAGATGAGTGCGGTCAGAGAGGCTGCTATGCCGTAGAGAACGAACATCCACGGCAGGACGTCTATGGGATACCGGCTCAGGAACAGCGTGTCCCGGACGGTCCGGCCCAGGACGAAAATGCCGCTGGCTGCAAAGAGCTGAACAAACAGCAGGGTCGTCCTGTGAAACTCCTCCGGCCGCAGATTCAGCAGCCGCAGGCTTCGATTATCGCCCGCAGCGGGCGTGGCAAGTTGGTTCATCG
>JBBIMP010000027.1:0-7646 GCA_037444305.1 Acidobacteriota bacterium | reverse complement strand
AGCAGCCGCAGGCTTCGATTATCGCCCGCAGCGGGCGTGGCAAGTTGGTTCATCGGCTAGCTGCCCGGCCATGGTGCGGATTCCCGGTCGGGTGTCGGCATCGGGCTAAACACCCGCCACAGGGCCTTCCTGCACGAAAATGGTCCCCTTGCCGGACCGGAACATCAGTGACGATAAGCGTTCGCCGGGGCAAGCACAAGGCAAAAGTCCGCTGCCGGTTTGGCGCGGGCGCAAGTTTCACACGGAACGGGAACGCCTGTGATAGAGTACGCCGCATTGGGTCGAACGCAACCTGCCGTTGCGAACACGAAAGGAGAGTTGCCATGAGGAAGGCCAGAATCGTCGTGTTGGGATGCGCGCTGGTCGCATCCCTCGCCCTGGGCGTGCAGGGCACAGGCAAGGAAACCAGACTGACCATGGATACGTTCATGGAAATGGAAACCGTCGGGTCTCCCAGAATCTCGCCCGACGGAACGCAGATCATCTTCTCCAGGGGATTCGTCGACAAGGTGAACGACCAGAGCCAATCCAATCTCTGGATCACCGACATCGGCGGCGCCAGGATCCGGGAACTCACGCACGGCAACTGGCGGGACAGCTCCCCCGTCTGGTCGCCCGACGGAAGGCGGATTGCCTTTCTGTCAAACCGCGATGGAACCAACCAGATCCACGTGATGTGGATCGATACGCGCGAGGTTGCCCAGCTCACCCACCTCACGCAGGGAGTCAGCGACATTACCTGGTCTCCGGACGGGAAAATGCTTGCCTTCACCTCCACCATCGAGGACAAGAATCCGATACTGCCCGTCAAGCTTCCCGCCCGCCCGGAAGGGGCGCGGTGGGCGCGGCCGGCCATCGTCATCGACAGGGCGAACTGGCGCCGCGACGGTGTCGGCTTCGTGCCGAAGGGGTACAGCCACGTATTCGTCCTCGATGCCGTGCTCGGAGGCACGCCCAGGCAGGTCACGAGCGGCGACTTCAACCACTCGGAGCCGGAATGGTCGCGTGACGGCAAGGGGCTGTACATCTCGGGCATGCGCAAGCCGGACGCCGAGTTCCTGAGAGGAGACGGGGAGATCTACTACGTCAGCCTGGACAGCCTCGAGATCAAAACGCTGACCGAGCGCAAGGGGCCGGATCGAGGGCCCACCGTGTCCCCCGACGGGAAGTTGGTGGCCTATACGGGGTATGACGACCGGAAGTACACGAGCCACCTGTCGAGCATCTACGTCATGGGAGCCGGCGGGGAAAACAAAAAACTCTGGGCGGGCGACCTGCCCAGCTCCCCGTCCAACATCGTCTGGAATCACGACGGCTCGGGCATTTACTACTCGATGGAAGAGCGGGGGAGCAGCAACGTCTGTTTCCTGCCCGTGGACGGGAAGCCCGTGAAGCTGACCGGCGGCGTGCACATGCTGGGATCCTTCTCGCTTTCCGACACCGGGCAGTTTGCGGCGATCCGATCGACCCATCACCAGCCTGGACACCTGGTCACCTTCGCGGCGAAGAATCCGGCGGGATTGAAGACGCTCGTGGATGTCAACGCGGACGTGCTCGCCGGCATCCAGCTCGGGGAAGCCGAGGAGCTCTGGTGGACTTCGACCGGCGGGTGGAAGATCCAGGGGTGGCTGATGAAGCCGCCCGGCTTCCAGCCGGGCAAGAAGTATCCCATGGTCCTCTGGATCCACGGAGGGCCCTGGTCGATGTACAACGTGGGCTTCAACTGGGCGTTTCAGAATTTCGCCGCCGAGGGCTACGCGGTGCTCTGGACCAATCCAAGGGGAAGCACCGGCTATGGACAGGACTTCGTCAACGGCATCCAGTACAGCTACCCCGGCAAGGATTATGACGACCTGATGACCGGGGTGGATGCCGCGGTGGCCAAGGGCTTCATCGACGAACGCAACCTCTTCGTGTGCGGCGGCAGCGGCGGGGGAGTGCTCACGGCCTGGATCGTCGGCCACACCGACCGGTTTGCCGCGGCCGTCTCCATGCGCCCCGTGATCAACTGGCATTCGTTCGTCGGAACGACGGACGGAGTCAGCTGGTACGACCAGTTCCAGAAGTACCCGTGGGAAGACCCGATGGAATACGCAGTGCGCTCGCCGCTGCACTACGTCGGCAACGTCAAGACGCCGACCATGGTGATGACCGGCGAGGAGGACCTGCGCACGCCCATGGCACAGAGCGAGGAATACTACCGCGCGCTCAAGATGCTGAAAAAGGAGACGCTGCTCGTGAGGATGCCGGAGGAGTTTCACGCGTGGCGGAGGCCGTCGCACCGCATGCTGCAGCAGGCCTACCTGATGGCCTGGTTCGAGAAGTTCAAGCGGAAAGGGGAGACGAACTAGGGCGGAGATCCCCGCTTTTCAGTCGAGGGCGCCGGGATCGAGCCCGAAGTATTTCGACCACTCGTCTACGTCGATCTGCTTTTCCCCGGGCGGCTCCGCTCTGCGCGCGGGGGCGCCCGGGGAGCGCTGCATCGCGGAGACGAACTGCTGCCAGGTCAGCAGACGGGCCCCGGCTGAGCGGGCGCGCGCGGCCAGCGCGCGGTCGTTCGTCACTACGGTGACCTCCGACGGCGTCCGCGCGCCGGCCAACCGGTAGAGGATTTCGTCGTCGGCCGAGCGTGGAGCACAATAGCGGACCTGCACGCCGGGCGGGGAGGCGGAGCCTTCAGGATCCTCCCCGTCGAAGAAAACCGTGAAGCGGCCCCCGCGCTCGCGGCGAAAGCGGCCGAGGGTCTGAAGAAACGCCACGCGGGTCCGCCGGTCTTCGCGGGACATCTCCACCGGCTGTCCGATCAGGTTGTTTCCGTCCATCCAATATGGCATATCAAGAGCACCGGTTCAGGATGCGGGGGCTCGGCCGGCGGCCGTGAATCCGCGATAAGGATAATGCCGCCGGCAGGATTTGGAAAGCCGCCGGGATCGCAAACTTGGGGGTGGTAAATGATGACGCGTTTCGCAGGAGTGACAGGGATTGCGGTAATGATGGCCCTCATGGCTCCCGCCTTGGCTGACGATTCGTCGCTGCTCATCGGAACATGGAAGGGCAAGGCCACCGGGCCCGAAGGCGGACCGCCGTCGGGAGACATCGTAGTGGCCTTCGAACGCGACCAGGCCGGGGCCGTCAGGGGCAAAATGGTGGTCACAGCTCCGGGCGGCATTCAATACTCGGGCGAGCTGGACAGGATCAAGCTCGAAAAGATGGTCTTTTCGGCGTGGCTGGTTTTCAAGTTCGGCGAGGCTCCGCTGGAGGTCGATATCCGGGGCCCCCTCAAGGGCAAGACGATCAGCGGGACATTCAGCGTAAGCTCCCAGGGCCAGAAAATCGGCGACGGGGAATTCAGCATCACCAGGGAGGGGGGTGCGGCCGGCGCCGCCAAGGCGCCGCGATGATCGCAGTCTCGTGCGCGCCGCCCTCACAGGGTTTTTCTCCGCTTCTGTTCAGTATCCCCGGGGCTCGCGCCGGGGCTTTCCTGCCGGACCCCTTCGGGATTCTCCCATTCCCGGCCCCTTCTCTTTAACGCGCGTTCGCTTCCGCCGCCGCAAATCGCCCTGCTGTTTCCCCCAAAGGCCGTTGTGACCGAACCGCCCATGCCGGCTTTGGAATCCGGACGAAAAACCGGGCCCGTGACAAAGGCAGCCTTACTTCTCAGACTCGGGGCCGAAGGGCCGCCACCACCCGAGAAGCATCGGGAGCACGGTCAACGAGGCCGAGAAACCGGCGGCCATCGCCAGGCTTGTGAAGAGGCCGAAATAGACGGTGGGGATGAAGTTCGAAAGCGCGAGTATGGCGAATCCCGATACGATCGTGAGGTTGGAGTAGAGGATCGCCAGGCCGATGCTGTTGTGGGACCTTCGTGTCGCCAGGGCGTAGTCGCGCCCGGCTCGGTATTCGGACCTGAAGCGGAACTTGTACTGGATCATGTTGTCCACGGCAATCCCCATCGTCACGGAGGCAATCATGATCGACATGATGTCCAGCGAGATGCCGAGTATCCCCATCGTCCCGAGGACGATGAAAACCGGGAGCGTCGCCGGCAGGATTCCCGCCAGTGCCGCGAAGGGCGACCGGAAGAGAATCACCAGCATGGTGTAGATGGCCGCAAAGACCATGGCGATGGTCTTGATCTGGGAATCGAAAAGGCTTTTGAGGAGATTGTTGTAGAGGACGAACAGGCCGGTGATCCTTGCCTTGTCTTCCGGCAGGTTCATTTCGTTGCGGAGAAAACCCGAAAGTTCCGTCAGCAGGGCGTCGCGCCTCAGGGTCGGGCTGGACTCGGGTATGCGCACGAAGATTCTCGCTCTGGAGAAATCCTCCGTGACATAAGGGGAGAGATAGGCCCGGCGCATCTGCTCGCCGAGCGTGGCGCGGGCCAGCCCGAGGATGAACCGGTTCGGCGGGATCCCGTCATTGACGCGGGTCAGGATGGTGACCAGGCTGTCCAGGGAGGAGACCTTGCCGATGTTGTCCAGGCTCTCGATGAAACGGTGAATCTTCCGCAGGGCCTCGAGATTCCGGGGTTCGAGCCAGTAGTCCCGCTCCCCTCCGTCCAGCACGACCTCCAGCGAGGTGGTCCCGCCCAGCCGTTGGTCGATCAGCACCAGCCCGCGGGATATGGGGGTGAAGGCGCGAAAGTAATCGATGAACCGGTTTTCGACTTCCAGCCGGGAAATCCCGACAGCGCCGACGGCCACGCATGCGGCCGCACCGATGATAATGGCCTTGCCGTGCCCGAGGCTGAACTCTGCCAGGAAGGAAACCGGGGATCTTTCCAAAACGGCGAACTTCCGGGCGGGAACCGGTCCCTGGGGAAGCAGCATGATGGCGGCCGGGAAGAAGATGAAATTCACCGCGTAGGCCAGCCCGAGACCGGTGGACATCAGGATTCCGAAATCTATCACGGGGCGGATGCCGCTCACCATGAGGGCGGCGAAGCCCACCATGGCGGTGGCCGAGGCAAACGCGCAGGGGACGCTGACCTGCCGCACCGACTGGAAGAGGATGTCCTCCTTGGCAAGCTCGGGGGAACGGGCGTGCAACTCCCTGAATCTGACGATGACGTAGATGCAGTTCTGCATCGAGATGATGAGCAGGAGCGACGAGAAATTGGCCGTTACCACGGTGGTTTCCCAGCCCGTGAGGCCCAGGTAGCCCATCATGAAGACCACGGGGATGGAGCAGGTCAGAATCGGCAGCACCGTCCAGCGGAGCTCACGGAAAACGAGGGTGAGGACCAGCGCCAGGAACAGGACCACCGCGATCCCGAAGACGACGATGTCCCTCTCGATGTAGGTGACCATGTCGGCCACGATCATGGGCAGGCCCGACTCGACGATTTCAAAGCCCCGGGCGCGGTAGCGGGAGAGGATTTCTCGAAGTGTGCGGACATCCTGCCTTCTGCGGGAAGAAAGCTCCGCGTGGGCCGCCTTGTACTCGCTATCGAATTTTTCCAGGGTGGCCCGCTCCGCCCCTGAGGCGCGGCCGTCCGCGACGGCGCGCCGGAGCCGGTACCTTTCATTCCTCAGCGAGGTGAATGCCTCATCCGGACGGAAGGTCAGGACAATAGACGTGGTTTTTCCGTCGGGGGAGACGAGATTGTTCCGCCACAGAGGGCTGGCAGTGAGTTCCCTGGCGGCCGCTTCACGATCGCAGCCTTCCATGAGGAGGGTCTTGAAGCCGCTCCCCATCTCGTAAATCGTGACCGGGGGGCTGTGGAAGAGGGGCACGGTCAGAATGCTGGTCACGCTCTCGATGTTGGAAAGCGTCCCCAGTTCGCCGCTCAGGTCCCGGATGGTATCGAGGACGCTCTGCGTGAATACTCCCTCTGGGTGGCTCAGCGCCAGGATGACGTAATCGTCGGAACCGAAAAGCGCGCGCGTGGCCTCGTAGTATTTCAGGTCGCGGTCGTTTTCGAGCACAAGGGAATCGCTGGACGCATCCATGCGAAAACTGCGCAGGTGGTACCCGAAAAAAAAGAGGGCGGCGAGGAAGAGGAGGACTATCGACAGCGGGTGGCCCAGCACGATTCGGCGGTAGTGTCGGGCAAAGGCAGAGGGCGGCCCTTCGGGATTCGAGTGCACGCTTTCACCAGATGGCTAAAGGAAGCGGGATTTTATCACAACCGGCATGCAGCGGGGGAAGGCGCAATGCAACGCAGAGGGTTTTGTGGGGGGAAAAATCCGGGAGGTCTGGGCGCAGGGCGGGGAAAGGGAGTTCGGGCAAAAAAAATTGGCCGCTGCAACCCCGTTTCCTTGACCCGACCCTTTCGGAATCCTGACTCCCGTTGCCCGGAAGTCAGTTTCGGCTGGCGGGCGCTACCCGTTACCGGGGCTTTCTCCCGGTAACACTGACAGGCGATTTTATATTTTTCTCGTCCTGCCAGCTCCGGCCGCCTAGTGCAACGAACAAACTTATTAGGCCCATCCGTCGCTCATCTGCCGGTGTTCAAGGTCTCGCGAATTGCAACGACCGAGCCATAATTTGTCAGAGTCCGATTCGGCTGTCAAGAGATTTTTTGAAAAAAATTTCATGCAGGTTTTTTCGCTCCGGAAGGGGTGATTTTTATGTCTCGAGGTTGATCGGCGATGCTCCTGAGAATATGGTTCTGGGGCACGACGGGAGCGATGGAGAAATGAAAAAGAGCTTCGTGGACGTTCGGATCACCGCCGCCATTGACCTCGCGGAACTGCCTGCACTGCTCGACCGTGAGCGCTTGCTGGGCGCTTGGGAAGAGGAGAGCGCCATGCATCTTTACTGGGCGGCCGAGGAGTGGCATGCGGAAATGCCGGCGAGAATCCGGCTCGCACTCGAGCAGCTGGGGGCAGGCGGCGAGGCATCCATCGAGGTATGCGCGCTTCCGGACCAGGACTGGAACGCCGGATGGGCGGCCTCTATCCTGCCGGTCCGCGTGGGGCGCCGGTTCGTCATTCGGCAGAGCTGGAATCCGGTGGATCTGCGGGATAGCGAGATCGGGCTGATCATCGATCCGGGGCGTGCGTTCGGCACCGGGTATCACGAGACCACGCAGATGCTGCTCGAATGGCTGGAGGAGAAGATCACAGGAGGCGAGCAGGTCCTGGACCTGGGGACGGGAAGCGGGATATTAGCCATGGCGGCCATCCGCCTGGGGGCTGCGAGAGCCGTGGGATTGGACAACGATCCCGAGGCCATCGAATGTGCGCTGGAGTATGCGGCGTGGAACGAAATGGGCGGTGAATTGGAACTGCGTGTCGCCGCGCTCGATGGGGCGGGATCGGGAGAGTACGATCTGGTGCTTGCCAACCTGGACCGGCGCACGCTCCTGGCGGAAACGGATGCGCTCGCGCGCAACACGCGGCGTGGCGGCCGCGTGCTGATTTCGGGACTACAGGCGGAGGATGAAACGGAAATGAGCGCCGCGCTCAGGGCGGTGGGGCTGGAGCCGAGCGGCAGGAAACTGCGCGGCGAATGGCTTTCCATGGCAGCGCGATTTCCTCCGGCAAAATGAGAAAAATCGTTCATTTGGTGTTGCGTGCTCATGGGTGATACGCTATGATTCAGCGCTTCTAACCGAGCGGGGTCGTAGTTCAGTTGGTTAGAACGCCGGCCTGTCACGCCGGAGGTCGCGAGTTCGAGTCTCGTCGGCCCCGCCATTCCTC
>JBBIMP010000026.1:0-76449 GCA_037444305.1 Acidobacteriota bacterium | reverse complement strand
TGCTTCCGGCTTCGACGTGGATACGGTGGCGCTGATGGTAAGGCTCTCGACGGCCAGCAGGCAGTCGATCCGCCCGAAGGCGTTTTCCGCGGCCGGCACCGCGGCCCGGCTGAACCCCATGCCCGTGTGCAGCGGGTGCCGGCCGGGGAACGCGCTCATCCCCTGCAGCGTCGTCGCCACCGGGGCACCCAGATTCCGGGCGATCTCCTCAATTTCCGCGACCACGTCCACCGCTCCCCAGCCCACGAAGATCCCCGGGCGGGACGACGACGCCAGCAGATCCGCGGCCTGGGCGATCAGCTCCGGGGAGGCGGCTGGACCCGGCTCCTGCGGTTGAAAGCCGGGCACTCCGTCCACTTCATCCTGGAACAGCAGAACGTTGGCGGGCACCTCGACGAAAACCGGCCCTGGCCTGCCGCCGACGGCGCAATGGAATGCCTCGAAAATCGCCGGGACGATCTCCGCATGCCTTGCGATCCGCCAGGTTCTCTTGGTGATCCCGGCAAGGAGCCGCTGCTGGTCGATCTCGTGCAGCTGGAAGCCGTAAGGAACGTCCGTTCGGATCCCGCCCGACACGACCAGCAGGGGCACGCCGGCGAGAAAAGCCTCGCCGATCCCGCTCATGGCATGGGTCACACCCGCCGCCGGAACGATCACCAGGCAGCCGATGCGGCCGTCGCGCGCTGACCGGCTGACGGCATCCGCCGCGAAGGCGCCCCCTCCTTCGTGCGTCATCAGCACGGGCCGTATCCGTTCCGAGGACGCGAGCTCGTCGTAGAGCTCGGTGTTGTGGACGCCCGGGATCCCGAACGTGTGGGAGACCGGCAATTGTTCCAGGGCATGGCGGACAAGCCAGGCGCCGGTCTTGCGGCCGCCGGCAAAAACGGGCTTGCTCATCGGTCATCCTCCAGCAATCGTGCGTGCGCCGGCACGGGCGGCAAAAATCGAAACGTCGACCAGGCTCCGGCCGCGCACGCCGGAGACCCGGCCGCCCGCGACATCGAGTTCAGCCACCTCGCAGTCGAAGAGAATTTCCAGGCGGCTTCTGTGGGGATGAGCTTGAAGCCGAGCGATCGTCTGTTCGACAATCCGGTGTCCCGTGCCCCAGGCAATGTGCCAGCGGGGGACGGTGTTGAGCGGCGTGTCGAGTCCGCGTTCGGGCCAGTTCACCAGCGGCAGGAAAGCGACGCCGCGCGCCCGGAGGAATTCGAAGATTTCCGGGATGCTCCGCTCGCAATAGCGGCGCGCCCAGCGCCGCGGCCAGTCATCTTCCGGATCGAATCGGGCGCAACGCTCCCAGTCGCTCCAGGCGAGCTCCGGGTGGTCCTTGAGTCCCAGCCGGCGCGATGCGGCGTGTCTACCAGCATCACGCCGCCGAAGGCCTCGCGTGCCAGGCCGCCCAGTTTGTCTTCGCTGTCCTTTTCGATGAGCAGGACGTTCCTGCCGCCGTCGAGCAGTTCGCCGGCGGTGACCAAGCCCGCAAGGCCGCCTCCGGCGATGATGACTTCAGCCTGGTACGATTGGTTCATGGCCTCCGTCCGCAGCCTGGACGCCCTTCCTTCCCGGGGGTCGGCGATGATTCACCTCGGAGGCGACACCGAGACGGCCCGACGTGGCCGGCCGTAAATGCCGGACCCCCGGAGATCCTGAGCAGCGCAGCCCGCCGCCGGCTTCAGCGGCCGCGGAAGACGGGCTTGCGCTTCTCCACGAAAGCGCTCACGCCTTCTTCCTTGTCCTCGCTCGAAAATGTCAGGGCGAAGAGCTCGGTCTCGGCGTCCAGGCCGGCCCTCAGGTCCAGCCGTGCCGCGCTCTTGACCGCCTGCTTGGCCATGGCCAGCGCGACGGGGCTCATCTCGGCGATCCGGTTGGCGAGCTCCATGGTTTTGGCCCTCAATTCTTCCGGCGCGAAGACCTGATTGACCAGGCCGAGGCGCCTGGCCTCTTCGGCATCGATCATGTCGCCGGTCAGGATCAGTTCCATGGCCTTGCCTTCGCCCACGAGGCGCGGCAGCCGCTGCGTCCCGCCGCCTCCCGGAATGACGCCGAGCTTTATCTCAGGCTGTCCCAGCCTGGCCTTCGCGGAGGCGATCCGCAGGTCGCAGCCCATGGCCAGTTCGCAGCCGCCGCCGAGCGCGAAGCCGTTGATCATGGCGATGACCGGCTTTGGAAAATCCTCCATGGCATCGAATGCGCGGCTGCTGCGCATGATCTCCCTCTGCGCAATGGCCGTCTTGCCCTTGAACTCGTCGATGTCCGCCCCCGCGATGAAAGCCTTGTCTCCCGCGCCCGTGATGACCACGACCCTGACGGTGTCATCCTGTCCGAGCGCCTTGAAGACCTCCACGATCTCCTCGCGCGTTTCTATGTTGAGCGCGTTCAGTTTGTCGGGCCGGTTGACCGTTACCACGGCCACCGCGCCGAGCTTCTCCACCAGCAGGTTACGGTATTCCATTATGCCTCCAGATATGATGTAGGCTCTCCCGCGAGCCGCGGATGAACTCGTGTGAACCGGGCGCTCCCGGCTCGGTCAGTTTAGTGGTATCACAACCGGCGCCGGACCCGGTAGGGGAAAAGCGCCGGCTCCCGGGCGCTTGCGCACCTTGACACCGCTAACCGGCAAGACCCCTCCGGCGCGAGAAGGAAATTCCGCGGCAACGGCTCCCCGATGCCATGTCCGCGGGTCATGATTGCCGGCCGGGCGCCCGCGGAGCCCGGAGCGGCAGCGACGGGTCGCGTCGCATGATTGGGCTACCCGACCGCTCACTAGCGTTCGCGGCTTCCGTTTACATCATTCCCTCAACGCGGCTTTCCTCGGTGGCTCGACGCTGCTCCTGCATATGCCGATCGTGATTGCCGGCCGGGCGCCCGCGGAGCCCGGAGCGGCAGCGGCGGGTCGCTTCCCTCGATTGGGTTTCGCGACCGCTCACTAGCGTTCGCGCCTCCGTTTACCGCGTATCCTCAACAACGCTTTCCTCGATTGCACCCTCGCTGTGCTGTGCAAGGGTATTCCTGTTTCGATCGCGTCTTTGATAGAATCCAGTCAGGTTGGCAATGGAGTCATGAAAAAGGATCCCTACGAGACACTGGGCGTGGCCCCGGACGCGAGCGACAAGGAAATCCGCCGCGCGCACCGGATCCTCGCCAGGCGGTTCCATCCCGATGCCGGCGAGGGCGCATCGGCGGAGCGGTTCCGCGACATCCAGGAGGCGTACGGCATCCTGATCAATCCGCAAAGCCGCGCGGCCTGCGACCGCGCGCTGCGCTCCGCGCGCCGCGCGGCGCATGCTGACCGGCTTCACCGGCGAACCGGCGACATTCCTCGCTCCGCCCACGTGGATCTTCGAGATATTTTTCGGCACCCCCCGGGTGAGCCGGTGAGGGTCGAGCGCGCACCCGGCGCAATCCGTTCCCCTGGGAGCGCACCCGCCGGGCTGTGGCTGTTGCTGGACCTGCTCGCCGACTGGCCGGAGCCGGACGAACGGACGGGATTCGGCCGGATGTGGAATGATCTCCGCCGCTTCTGAACGACAAGGACTCGAGATGGAATCCACAACCAAGGAGGCACGCGTCAGTCTGCTGCGCGACGGGCGCACCGTGCGGCAGGCGGATATCGGCGAACACATGACCATCGGCCGCTCCACGGGCAGTCAGTTCCAGGTCGAAGATCCGCGCGCCTCGCGCAACCACGCGGAAATCAGCCACCAGGGCAACGGCCGTTACCGGCTGAGCGACGCCGGCAGCGCCAACGGCACATGGCTCAACGGGAGGCGCCTGACCGCGCCGCGGGACCTGGCCGACGGAGACGAGATCGTGATCGGTAGCACGCAGCTCCTTTTTTCATGCGCCTCCGCGGCCGAAGGCAGCCAGGAGACCATCAGCCCGGGAACACGCATGGACCTGCGCCGCGAGCAGGTGGTGATCCTGGTTTCCGACATCCGCAACTATACGGGGATGAGCGAATCCCTGCCCGGCCCCGAATTCTCGCGGCTCATCGCCGACTGGTTCCGCGACTGCACCGAGATCATAGAGAAAGCCAGGGGCACGATCGACAAATTCATCGGGGACGCGGTGATGGCCTACTGGGTGGCCGACAACGCCGATGGGTCGTCCCCCGAAGTCGACTCGGCGCTCGAGGCGGCCAAGGGGTTGGTGGAAAACGCCGGGCGTTTTTCCGCGAAGCTCTCGGTAGATTTTCCCGGTCACGTTTTCCGCGTGGGCGTCGGGCTGAACCTGGGGGAGGCCATGATGGGCAACGTCGGCACGGGCGATATACAGTCGTTCACCGTGGTCGGCGACAGCGTGAACCTGGCCTTCCGGATCGAATCCCTGACCAAGGAAATGGGCGCGCCCGTGGTCGTGAGCCGGAGCCTCTCCGAGCGCGCCTCCGCCCGGCATCTCTTCCGCGACCTGGGCGAGGCCGAGGTCAAGGGAAAGAAGGAGCAGGTCCAGGTCATGGCGCTGGAATGGGTGCATCCTGCTCCTGCAGACAGTCCCCGCTGAAACCACCCCCGCTGGCCATCAAATCGCACATATAATAGGATGGCGCCGCCGCGGACGCGGCCGCACCCGGATCATGAAGAAGAAGGACGAAGACGACAAACCGCAGGTGGAGGTGAAAGGCCTCCTCGTCGCCGAGGACCCGGCCGCGTCAGCGTCGAACAAGCTGACCACGTACGACCCGCTGAAGCGGTACCTGCTGGAGATCAGCCGCTTCCACGACCTCGGCCGCGAGGAGGAGCACGACCTTGCGGTCAGCCTCCGGGCCACCGGCGATCCCGAGGCCGCCTACCGGCTGGTCACTTCGAACCTTCGTCTCGTGGTCAAGATCGCCATGATCTACCACAAGGTCTACCAGAATCTCCTGGACCTCATCCAGGAGGGGAACATAGGGCTGCTCCAGGCGGTCAACCGCTTCGACCCCGACCGGGGAACGCGGCTCCGCACCTACGCGGCCTGGTGGATCAAGGCTTATATCCTGCGGTTCCTGCTCGACAACAAGAGGATGGTCCGGATCGGCACGACCAACACCCGCCGCAGGATCCTCCGTAACCTGAACCGGGAAAAGCGGAAACTGGAGGCAAAGGGCATTACCCCGACGCCGCAGCTGCTGGCCATGAACCTGGGGGTCGACGAAAAGGAACTGCGGGAGGTGGAGGAGGGCATGGCGGGAGGCGACATTTCCCTCGAGGCTCCCATCGGGGGCGAGGCCAGCGATCTGAAGTTCGGCGACACCTTGAGCCTGATGGAGGAAAGCGTCGACGAGAAGATCGCCCAGGGGGAGTTCCGTCAACTGCTCGAGGAGAAGCTGGCCGACTTCGCGGAGCCCCTTGCCGAGCGCGACAGGGTGATTCTGGAGCAGAGACTGATTGCGGACGAGCCGAAGACTCTGCAGGAAATCGCCGACCTGTACGGCGTCACCCGGGAGGCCATCCGGATCGCCGAGAAGAAGCTGGTGGCGCGCCTCAAGCAGCATCTCGTCGAAACCTTCAAGGACGTGCGCGAGATCCAGGTTCACCTCTAGTCCGGATCCTTCAGCCGCCCGATCGGCGGCCGGGATCCCCTCCGGCCCGGCCGAATGCCCCGTTCAGCCTGCAAACTCCTCTTGACTTGGATCAGCGGAAATAATAGTTTGGGGGCAAGTCTTGGGGATTTTTCAATAGTATTCATCCGTGATCCGGCGTCTGGTCATGACAACGCAAAACTCGAGTCGCCGGCCCTAAGGTCATAGGAGCACCTCAAGCCGTTCGAGTAGTCAGGGGGCATCGTGCGCCCCGTATTTCCAAGCAGAGGAGGATCCATGAGAAATCCTGTTCCATCGCTTTTCATAGCGCTGTTGCTCGGCTGCGGGCTTGCCATGGCCCAGTCCAATATCTCCAGCGGGGAGATCAAGGGGATAGTGATTGACCAGTCGGGCGCCATCGTGCCCGGAGTCACCATCACCGCAACACAACTCGCCACCGGCTTCACCCGGCAGGCCATCAGCGACGAGAGAGGGGGCTACCGGCTGCTTCTGCTTCCCCCGGGGATGTACGATATCAGGGCCGAAGCCACCGGGTTCAAAACCCAGACGAGCAGCAGCGTGGAGGTGCTGATCGGCCAAGTGCTCTCCATGGACTTCAAGCTCCAGGTTGGTGTCGCGGGAGAAACCGTCATGGTGACGGGTGAAGCCCCCGCAATCGAGACCCAGAAAGCGCGGCAGTCGGAGACAATCAGCGAGCGCTCCATCCGCAACCTCCCGATCGACCGCAGGGACTACCTCACGTTCACCCTGCTCGCACCCGGTGTAGTGGACTCCAACGCCCTGGCCGACAACAGCGACTTCCGCGTCACCCAGACGCCGCAGAGCGGGCTTTCCTTTTACGGCAGCAACGGACGCGGCAACAGCGTCACGGTCGACGGGGCGGAAACGAACGACTCTGCCGGCGGGGTGCGTTCGGCACTGAGCCAGGAGGCGATCCAGGAGTTCCAGATCAACCGCAGCAACTACTCCGCCGAACTGGGCGGCGCCAGCGGCGGCGTCATCAACATCGTCTCCAAGTCGGGCGGCAACCAGTTCCACGGCCGCATCTTCGGCTTCTTCCGGCACGACAAGCTGGATGCCGCGGACCCGTTCGCGATCGCGCTGGTCAGCAACAAGCCCCAGCGGGTCAAGCCGTCCGCGGAGCGCCAGCAGTACGGCGGGACACTGGGCTTCCCGCTCCGCAAGGACCGGACGTTCTTCTTCGGCGGTTTCGAGGGCCTGAACCGGAACGAATCCACCACGGTGCCGGTGCTCACCGACCTGTCGATCTTCCAGCCGACGGCCGCGCAGGCCGCGATCATTGCCGGCCTGGCCGCCAATCCGAGCATGACGCCGATCGTCTGCCTCCCGAGCGTGCCCGGCGCGGTCACGCTCCCGCCGGCGTTCTGCGCGGGAGCGCTCCAGGCCACGCTGACCGCCAAGCAGCCCACGCAGGACCTGTTCAAAACCAACAGCGGGGTGTTCCCGTTCACGTCGAACAACAAGACATTTTCGGCAAGGCTCGACCACCGGGCCGGCACCAGCCACCAGCTCTTCCTGCGCTACAACTTCGCGCGCAACCGCGAGAACAACCAGAGCACGCGGGCGCTGGTCGGCCTCTCCCGCTCCAACAACACTTACATCCTGGACAGCAACGTCGTGGGTGGCTGGACTGCGGCAGTAAGCCCCAAGCTGATAAACGAGTTCCATGTCCAGTGGAACTACCGGAAGTTCGACGTCAATCCCAACGACCCGTTCGGCCCCGAGCTGAACATCGCCGGGTTCGGATTCTTTAACCGGGACATCTTCCTGCCCAGCTATACGTTTGAGCGGCGGTACGAGATCTCCGACAGCCTCTCCTACGCACGCGGCAACCATCGCTTCAAGTTCGGCGGCACACTGCTGTTGCGGGGGGCGAAAACCGACTCGCACACATTCATGGGCGGGCGGTTCGGATTCGGCACACTTCCCGGCGCTCTCGTCAGTCCCGCGCTGGGTGCAGCCCCGATCACCGCGCTGCAGGCGTTCGACCTCGGGGTGCCGCAATCCTACCAGCAGGGCTTCGGGGACGGTGTGGTCGCCGCCACCATGCCCTACTACGCCTTTTATGTACAGGACTCCTGGTCCATGGCGCCCAACTTCACCCTGGACCTGGGTCTGCGCTACGAAGTCGACGACCGCAGGGACCCGATCCCGACCGACAAGAACAACTTCGCGCCGCGCTTCGGCTTCGCCTGGGATCCATTCTCCAACAAGAAGACCGTGATCCGCGGCGGTTTCGGAATCTATTACGCGACCACCTATTTCCAGATCGACCACGTGGTCAATTCCCTCAATGAGATCGGCGGCTTCCGCCAGATCGCGCAGGTCCTGTCCGTCCTGGACGCGACTAATCCCTTCGCGGCCACCGGCCCGATCAACATCTACCAGACGCTCCGCGCCAGGGGGGTGATCGGCGTGCCGAAGCCGACGAGGGCGATCACTGCGGCGGACCTCTCCCAGTTCGGCATCACCATCTCGCAGACCGGTCCCCGCCCGCCGTTCACGGTCCTGTTCCGGGTCGACCCGAACCACAGGAACTCCTACTCCCAGCAGGGGAGTCTCGGCATTGAGCAGGCGCTGGGACCCGGCACAAGCATCGGGGCCAATTACATCTTCGCGTCGACGCTCAAGATCTCGCGCTCGCGCGACCTCAACCTCAGAGACCGCCCGATCGGACCCCGGGGCATCCGTGACTGGTCGTCCACGGCGGGCTGCACCGGGGCGGGGATCCTGAACTGCTTCAAAGATCCACTCCTTTTCCAGGAGAACATGTACGAGTCGTCGGCGCGGGCCTTCTATCATGGAATGGTCCTCGAGTTGAGCCGGCGCTTCAGCAAGAACGTGGTCTTCGCCGGCAACTACACCTGGAGCAAAGCCATCGACGAGGTTACGGACTTCAACAGCGACTTCCAGCCCATGGACCAGCTGAACCTGCGTGCGGAGCGCGCGCTCTCGGCCTTCGACCAGCGTCACAAGCTGGTTGTGTTCGCGCAGCTGAGCAGCCCGTTCGAGACGGGGAACTCGGCGATCGAGACCTTCCTGTCCGGTTTCGTCCTGAGCCCCATACTCCGGGCCAACAGCAGCAGGCCGTTCAACCTGCTCACGGGAACGGACCTCAACGGCGACCGGCATTCGACGACCGACCGGCCGATCTTCGCCGGGCGCAACACCGGCATCGGCCCGAATTTCGTGACGATGGATCTCCGGCTGGCCCGCAGGTTCAACCTCGGTTCGGAGAAAAACGTGCTGGAACTCACCTTCGAGGGTTTCAACATCTTCAACCGCTTGAATTACTCCAGCGTCAACAACACGGTGGGACCGGCGTTCGCCGGCCCCTTCAACGTGAAGGCCCGTTCGGACGTAGGTCCCAGCGTTCCGCTGGCGTACACCGCGGCGCACGACGCGCGCCGCATTCAGCTGGGCCTCCGGCTCAGCTTCTGACGGGAGCTTTCGAGTCCCCCTGCAGTGCGGGCGGCGGTCCGGTGGAGTAATTCCGGGCCGCCGCCTTTTTTTCGTTCTTGGCAAGCCAGCCCCGATTCATCTAAGCTCAGCCAAAAAACAAGGAGGTCCGCGATGAAAAGCTTCAGGCTTGTGCCTCTCCTTCTGCTTGCTTCCGCCTCCCTGCTGATCGCGCAGGGGGCCGGCAAAACCGCGACATTCGCCCTGACCGGGGACTCGCTCATCACGCAGAGACTGGCGGTGCACGGCGAGCCGGAATTCCTCGGCCTGATGGAAACGATCCGCCGGGCGGACGTCGCCTTCACCAACCTCGAGATGCTCTTTCATGACTACGAGGGCTATCCCGCCGCGCAGAGCGGAGGCACCTACGTGCGCGCCCATCCTTCGATCCTGCAGGATCTCGTGTGGGCCGGCTTCGACATGGTATCGCTGGCCAACAATCACTCGGTCGACTACGGCATCGAGGGTCTGCTGGTCAACCTCGAGTGGGTGCGCAAGTCGGGCCTGGCGCATGCGGGCGTAGGCCGCAACCTGACGCTGGCGCGCAGCCCCGGCTTTCTGGATTCGTCCGTCGGCCGCGTGGCGCTCATTTCTTGTGCCTCCACTTTCCCCGCCGCCGGCCTTGCCGGTCCGGACCGGCCCGAAGTGCGGGGGCGGCCGGGACTCAACCCCCTGCGATGGGAAACCGTGTATCACCTCGATGCCGAGGGGATGGAGGCGCTCAAGAACATCCAGGCAAAGATCACGGGCGTGCGGCCCCAGACGGAGGCCCGGACACTGTTGTTCCAGGGTAACCGCTATGAACTGGCCGAGGCGCCCGGAGCGACCACGATCCCCAACGAGCAGGACATGAAGGAAATCATGGCTGCGATCCGTTCGGCCAGGAAGCAGGCGGACTGGTTGATCGTCACTTTTCACGGCCATGAGGCGGCGCCCGGTAACCGCCAGAAACCCGCGCGCTTTCTGGAAACCTTCGCCCGCGCGGCCGTGGACGCCGGCGCGGACATGGTCGTCGGCCACGGGCCGCACATCCTGAAGGGGATCGAGCTCTACAAGGGCAAACCGATCTTCTACAGCCTGGCCAACTTCGTCTTCCAGAACGAAACGGTCGAGTTTCTGCCCGCGGAGAACTACATGCCCTACGGGCTGGGCCTGGAGGCCACGCCCGCCGAATTCAGCGACGCGCGCTACCGGAACGACACCCGCGGCTTCCCGGTGGACGACCTGAACTGGGAGTCGGCGGTCGCCCTGCCCGTGTATGAGGGGGGCAGGCTGAAGACCATCGAACTGCTGCCGATCACGCTCGGGCAGAAGCTTCCACGGACGCAGCGCGGGCGCCCCGTGATCGCCGACCCGGCGGCCGCGGAACGGATCATCCGGAGCCTGGCCGCGCTTTCCGAGCCTTACGGCACGAGGATCGAGTTCACGGCGGGCAAGGGCCGCATCGTTCCTTAGAGGGCGGGTGTCCGGCGCTGCGTGTCCACCCCGGACCGCCGCCGAGAAGGACGGGACGCGCCTGTGCCGTGCGGGCTCCGGCGCCGGTATTAGCGGAATTAATGGGCGTGCGGGCATTAACTGTTTGGCGCGCGGACGCAGGAATGCTATCTTGGGGCACTCCCAGGCGGCGAAACGGCGGCGCGGATTGTTTCACCATGTTCCTCGGCAGTCCTCATATTCACAGGCAACATCGACAGGGAACGGAAAGCAATGAGCCAACCACTCACATTCTATAAGTCCTCCGTCGGCCAGAAGATCCTCGTGGCGCTGACGGGGCTCTTCCTGTGCAGCTTCCTCGTGGTCCACATGACGGGCAACCTGCTGCTGTTCAGGAACGACGGCGGAGCGGCCTTCGACCAGTACTCCGAGTTCATGTCCACCAATCCCGCCATCCGCACCATGGAAATCGGGCTCGTGGCCGGCCTCCTGGCGCACATGGCCTTCGGTCTCCTGACCTGGCTGCGCAGCCGGCGGGCGCGCGCGGAGCGGTACGAGGCCAACCGGCCCTCGGAAAACAGCACCTTCACCTCGAGATGGATGTTTTTCAACGGGAGCGTCGTGTTCTTCTTCCTCGTGGTGCACCTGTACACCTTTTTCGTGCCCGCGCGGTTCGCGGCGGAGGGCGCCAAGCCGTCGATGTACGAACTGGTGAGAATCGCCTTCCAGGATCCGCTCTACGACGCCTTCTACCTCGCGGCGCTGGCCCTGCTGGCCTTCCACCTGCGCCAGGGCTTCCAATCGGCCTTCCAGACATTCGGGCTGCGTCCCGCCTGGCGCCGGCCGGTCGATTTCGTCGCGCTCTTTTTTTGGCTTCTCATTCCCTTGGGCTTTGCCGCCATGCCGCTCTACTTCTATTGGCTTCACTTGACGGGGGGCAATTGATCATGTCTCTGGACGCAAAAATACCGGATGGACCCATCGAGAAAAAATGGGACACCCACAGGTTCAATCTGAAACTCGTCAACCCGGCAAACCGGCGCAAGTACCACATCGTGGTCGTCGGCACCGGGCTGGCGGGCTCCTCGGCCGCGGCCTCCCTGGCCGAGCTCGGCTACCGGGTGACGGCGCTCTGCTACCACGAGTCGCCGCGCCGCGCCCACAGCATCGCCGCCCAGGGAGGGATCAACGCCCCCAAGAACTACGCCAACGACGGCGACAGCATCCACCGGCTCTTCTACGACACGGTCAAAGGGGGGGACTACCGCGCCCGGGAGGCCAACGTCTACCGCCTGGCCCAGGTGAGCGGCAGCATCATCGACCAGTGCGTGGCCCAGGGGGTGCCCTTCGCGCGCGAATACGGCGGGCTGCTGGATAACCGCTCCTTCGGGGGGGCGCAGGTTTCCCGGACCTTTTACGCCCGCGGGCAGACCGGCCAGCAGCTTCTCCTCGGCGCCTACCAGGCGCTCTCCCGCCAGATCGGCGCCGGCGCGGTGCGGTACCACGGCCGCACCGAGATGCTCGACATCGTGGCGGTCGAAGGCCAGGCGCGCGGTGTCGTGGTCCGCGATATGGTTACGGGGAAGATCGAATCGATCGCATCGGATGCCGTCATCCTGGCGACCGGCGGGTACGGCAACGTATTCTACCTTTCCACCATGGCCAAGATGTCCAACGGCTCCGCCGCATGGCGCGCATACAGGCGCGGGGCCCTGTTCGGCAACCCCTGCTTCACCCAGATCCACCCGACGTGCATCCCCGTGGCCAGCGATCACCAGTCCAAGCTGACGCTGATGAGCGAAAGCCTGCGCAACGACGGGCGCATCTGGGTGCCCAAGGCCCCGGGGGACAAGAGGCGCGCAAACGAAATTCCCGAAAGCGAAAGAGACTACTACCTGGAGAGAATCTATCCCTCCTTCGGGAACCTGGTCCCGCGCGACGTCGCCTCCCGCCGCGCCAAGGAGATGTGCGACGAGGGCCGCGGCGTCGGCGCCACCGGCCTGGCCGTCTACCTCGATTTTGCCGACACCATCAAGCGGAAGGGCAGGGACTGGGTGGCGGAGCAGTACGGGAACCTGTTCGACATGTACGAACAGATCACCGGCGAAAACGCCTATGAGCGGCCCATGCGGATCTACCCGGCCGTGCACTACACGATGGGCGGCATCTGGGTCGACTACAACCTGATGAGCACCGTCCCGGGGCTTTTCGTCCTCGGCGAGGCCAACTTCTCGGACCACGGCGCCAACCGCCTCGGCGCCAGCGCCCTCATGCAGGGGCTGGCCGACGGCTACTTCATCATTCCCTACACCATCGGCGATTACCTGGCCGGCGGCAAATTCAAGCCGGTGGACACCGCCCACACCGCGTTCCGCGAGGCCGAGGGGGAAATCGAACGGACCATCGGCAGGCTGATGGCCGTACCGGGCAAGCTTGCGGTGGACGACATCCACCGCGAACTGGGCAGGATCATGTGGGAATACTGCGGCATGGCGCGCAACAAGGCGGGCCTCGAGAAGGCTCTCGAACTGATTCCCCGATTGCAGGAGAAGTTCTGGCGCGAGGTGAAGATTCCCGGCGGCAGTTCCGATTTCAACCAGGAACTGGAGAAGGCGCTCCGCCTGGCCGACTTCCTCGAGCTCGCCGCGCTCATGGTGCGGGACGCCCTGCAACGCGAGGAATCGTGCGGCGGACACCTCCGCGAGGAGCACCAGACCGCGGAGAACGAAGCGAAGCGTGACGACGAGAACTTCAGCTACGTGGCCGCGTGGGAATTCAAGGGGCCGGGCGAGGCTCCCGCGATGATCAAGGAACCGCTCGCTTTCGAATACGTGAAACCTTCGCAGAGAAGCTATAAGTGAGGAGTCCGGCGATATGCGACTGATACTCAAAATCTGGCGGCAGAAAAACGACATGAAGCGGGGCAAGCTGGTGACCTATGAGCTGGACCATGTGACCTCCGACATGTCCTTCCTGGAGATGCTCGACCTGCTCAACCTGGAGCTGGCGCGCAAGGGGGAGGACGTGGTGGCCTTCGACCACGACTGCCGCGAGGGGATCTGCGGCTCCTGCAGCCTGCACATCAACGGGCGGGCGCACGGCCCGCAGCGGGGCGTGGCGGTCTGCCAGTTGCACATGCGCAGCTTCAAGGACGGCGACACCATCGTGATCGAGCCCTGGCGCGCGACCGCCTTCCCCATCATCAAGGACCTCGTGGTGAACCGCTCGGCCTTCGAGCGGATCATCCAGGCCGGCGGCTACGTCTCGGTCAAGACCGGTGGTGTCCCGGACGCGAACGCCATCCCCATCCCCAAGCCGGTCGCCGAGGAGGCCTTCGAGGCCGCCGCCTGCATCGGCTGCGGCGCCTGCGTCGCCGCGTGCAAGAACGCCTCCGCGATGCTGTTCGTGAGCGCCAAGGTCTCGCAACTGGCCCTCCTGCCGCAGGGAAAGGCCGAGGCGCGCGATCGCGTGCTCCGCATGGTCGCGCAGATGGACCGGGAAGCCTTCGGCTCCTGCTCGAACACGTACGCCTGCGAGGCGGAGTGCCCCAAGCAGATTTCGGTGTCGCACATCGCCCGGCTCAACCGCGAACTGATAAAGGCCCAGATCCCCTAAGCCTGTTATTCGCGAGGCATATGGTATAGATTCCTTCAGCCGCGCATTTCGCCACGGAGTGTCCGTCATTTGGCGGCGGGGAAATATGCTTCAGGAGCCCTATCTCTCGATCAAGCGCGCCATCGAGCGCACCATTCCGCCCGGGCGGCTCATCCACGACGAACTGCGGACCTTCGCCTACGGCACCGATGCCGGCTTTTACCGCCTCACGCCGCGGCTCGTGGTGAAAGTGGAGTCCGAACAGGACGTGCGGGAGCTGCTGCTCGCCTGCGGCCGGCACGGCCGCCCCGTGACTTTCCGCGCGGCCGGCACGAGTCTGGCAGGACAGGCCGTGACAGACTCGGTCCTCGCAATCTTGGGGCGCTCCTGGAAAGGGATCCGCATCGAGGACAACGGTTCCCGCGTCGCCCTGCAGCCGGGAGTGGTCGGGGCGCACGCCAATACCCGGCTGCTCCCCTATGGGCGAAAGATCGGGCCTGACCCGGCCAGCATCAACGCCGCCATGATCGGCGGCATCGTAGCCAACAACTCCAGCGGCATGTGCTGCGGCACGGCGCAGAACAGCTACCGGACGCTGGCCGGGATGCGCCTGGTGCTGGCCGACGGAACCGTGCTGGACACGAGGAGCGCGGACAGCCGGGCGCGCTTCCTTGATTCCCGCAGGGAGCTGATCTCCCGCCTCGCGGAATTGGCCCGCAGGACGCGCGCCGACGAGGCCCTGGCCGCCCGGATACACCACAAATACCGGATCAAGAACACCACGGGCTACAGCCTGAACGCCCTGATCGACTTCGAAGACCCGATCGAAATCCTTGCCCATCTGATGGTGGGCTCAGAGGGGACGCTTGGTTTCATCTCCGAAGTGACCCTGGAGACCGTTCCCGAACTCCCCTGCAAGGCCACTTCCCTGGCCCTTTTCCCCGACATCCGCTCCGCCTGCGCCGTGATCCCGGGGCTGAAGCAGGAGAACGCAGCCGCCGTCGAACTGATGGACCGCGCCAGCCTCCGGTCCGTGGAAGAAAAGGCGGGGATGCCCGCATTCCTGAAGGAGCTTTCCCGCGAGGCGGCGGCGCTTCTCGTCGAGGCCAGGGCTCCCCTGCCCGAGGACCTCGCAGACCGGGTGGAGCGGCTTGCCCGAGCGATCGGCAGGGCACCCCTGGTACAACCGGTCTCGTTCACCGCCGATCCCGCCGAATTCGACCGCCTCTGGAACATCCGCAAGGGACTGCTCACCTCGGCAGGCGCGATGCGCGACGTCGGGACCACCGTCATCATCGAGGACGTGGCATTCCCGCTCGAGCGACTGGACACCGCGGTCGCCGACCTGAACCGGCTCTTTGAAAAGCACGGATACGGAGGGGCGATCGTCTTCGGGCACGCCATGGATGGAAACCTCCATTGCCTGTTTCCGCAGGACTTCAGCACCCAGGCCGAGATCCGGCGCTACGAGCGGTTTACGGACGAACTCTGCCGGATGGTGGTCGAGAAATACGACGGCTCGCTGAAGGCGGAGCACGGGACCGGGAGAAATATGGCCCCGTATGTGGAGATGGAGTGGGGCTCAGCCGCCTACAGCCTCATGAAGGAGATCAAGGCGATCTTCGATCCGCAGAACATCCTCAATCCCGGCGTCATCCTCAACGAGGATCCGAAGGTGCACCTGCGGAACCTCAAACCGCTTCCGCCGGCCCATCCCGAGGTCGACAAGTGCATCGAATGCGGTTTCTGCGAGGTGCAGTGCCCGTCGCGCGATCTCACGCTGACGCCGCGGCACCGGATCACGGTCTGGCGGGAAATCCTGCGGTTGCAGCGGGCCGGAGAGGCCGGCGAGCGCAGGGAGCGCCTGAGGAGGCTTTTCAGGTACCAGGGCGATGACACCTGCGCGGCGGACGGACTCTGCGCCACGGCCTGCCCGGTCGGCATCGACACGGGCAGCCTGGTGAAACTCTTGAGGTCCCAAGGGCATTCCCGCTTAGCGCGGTGGGTGGCGGACGCGGCGGCGGCGCACACCGGCCTCGTGCTTCGGCTCCTTCGCGCCGGACTCGACGCGGCGCACGCTGTCCGCCGGACACTGGGTTCGGGCTTCTTGAGCGCGGCTTCCGGCGCGGCACGGGCCGTCTCAGCCGGAAGACTGCCGCGCTGGAATCCGGCCGTGCCCCGCGGCGCCCCCCGCATATCACCGAATCGCGGACACGCGGCGAACCATATGGAGGCCGTCTACTTTCCCTGCTGCGTCTCCCGGACGTTCGGGCCGCCGCCGGGGGGCCTGGACACGCGCAGCCAGCACGAGGTGGCCGCCTCGCTCATGCGAAAAGCCGGATGCGGAGTCGTGTATCCGGAAGGCCTGGACGACCTGTGCTGCGGCATGGCTTTCGCGAGCAAGGGATTCCCCGAGGCGGCGGACAGGAAACTGATCCAGCTGGTAAATGCGCTCGAGAAAGCTTCGGACAAGGGCCGCCGCCCCATCCTGGTGGACACCAGCCCCTGCCTTTTCCGGATGCGGGAGTCGGGCAAGGCCGGAGGGACGCTGCCGCTATACGACCCGGTGGAATTCACCCTCGAACATCTGGCAGGCCGGCTGCGCCTGAACCGCCTGCCGGAAACCGTTGCGATCCACGCCACGTGCAGCTCCCGCAAGTTGAACCTTGCCGCCAAACTCGGCGCCCTGGCCGCAGCCTGTGCGGAGCGTGTGGCGGAGCCGGAAGGGATCGGCTGCTGCGGTTTCGCCGGGGATCGGGGATTCACGGTTCCCGAGCTGAACGCCTCGGCACTCCGGGAACTGCGCAATTCCCTGCCCGCCGGGTGCCGCGCCGGCTACAGCACCAGCCGGACGTGCGAGATCGGCCTGTCCCTGCACTCCGGCATTGCTTACCAATCGATCCTCTACCTCGTCGACGAGGCTTCGGAGCCAATTTGCTAATGTTTTCTAAGGACAAGGCCGGCATTTCTGTGCTACAAACTGCGGTCAAAGTTGATACTCAGAACGCCCGAGGGAACTGGAAGCATTCGTGATCGTGCTGCGCCGCGGCCCATGGGGATGATTTCGCGGGCATCGGGTGGAGCCGGCCTGAATGAGAGTGAGCACCATACAAACAGCGGAATAGGCATCGAACGTGAGACCGAGGAGGCGGGCGGTGAAAAAGGCGGGCGGGAAAAGCAGCCGGAGCGGCGTGCTGACCATCGGCGAGGCGGCGCGCATGCTGGCAGTGAGCGCATCGACTCTGAGGCTGTGGGAAAATGTGGGCCTTGTATCCCCCAGGAGGAGCGAAGGGGGATTCCGTCTTTTCACGCCCGAAATGATGGCAACCCTCAAGCGGATCAAGTATCTCCGCGAAGTGCAGGGTCTCAACGTCCAGGCCATCCGCCAGGTATTGGAGTCGGAGGCCGACGCTCTCCCGAGAACGCCCAGGAGCAGCCACCCGGGCCCGAAACTTCGCCGCCTGCGCAAACGCAAGCAGCTGAGCCTTTCGGCCGCTGCCAAATCAGCGGGGATTTCGGCGGGATTTCTAAGCTCCATAGAGAGAGGCCAGGCCAACGCCTCCATTGCCACGCTCCAGACACTCGTCACGCTTTACGGCACAACCGTGAGGGACTTCCTGGATCTTCCCCGCAGCCCCGGCCGCCTGACCCATCCCTTCGAGCGCGATGCGGTGGAAGCGGCGTCCGGGGTTACGATGGAGCTGCTCACCCCCGGCGCGCACACGCTCGAATCCTATCTCATCCGCCTCGCCCCGGGTTCCGGGAGCGAGGGCGCTTATTCGCACGACGGGGAGGAAGCCATATACGTGCTTTCCGGCGAATTTCACCTCTGGCTGGACGAGCTGGACCGCCACCATCTGCGCCAGGGAGACAGCTTCTGGTTCGACAGCAACCAGAGCCACCGCTGGAGGAACGCCTCGGAGACAGAGGAGGCGGTTCTGATCTGGACCCACTCGCCGCCGACATTCTGAGAACGGGCAGCCGAAAGCGGGAGCGGGCGCCCGGAAGGAAGCGGGATTCCGTTCACGCCTGGACATCCGCTCGCGCTGGGAAACAAATGCCGGCAATCCGCTGAGCCCGGCCTCGGGACGAGAACCGGTCGCAGTTGGCGATTGCGGCTGCCCAGATCGTTGCGCCGGGCATGGGACCGTCATCGAGCGGAAACCGGCGGCGCTGCCGCCATGAAACGCCGGACACTCCGGCTAGAGTTTCATGACTTCCACGAGTTCCCTCACGGCGTCAGCCGATTTGTGCAGCGCCGCCTTCTCTTCTGCAGTCAGCTTGATCTCGAAGACCTGCTCCACCCCGGCGGCTCCGATTTTCACCGGCACGCCGAGATACAGGTTCGTCACGCCGTATTCCCCTTCGAGGTAAGCTGCGCAGGGCAGTACCTTCTTCTTGTCGAGCAGGATCGACTCGACCATCTCGGCAGAGGCGGCGGAGGGCGCATAGTACGCGCTGCCGAATTTCAGGTAGTTGACGATCTCCGCCCCGCCCTTGCGCGTGCGGTCCACGATCCGGTCGATTGCCTCCTTGTCCAGCAGCTCGGTGATCGGAATGCCCGCAACGGTGGAATAGCGGGGCAGCGGCACCATGGTATCGCCGTGCCCGCCCAAAACGAAGGCGTTGATGCTCTCCACCGAGACATTCAACTCCAATGCGAGGAAGGCGCGGAACCTGGCGGTGTCGAGCACGCCGGCCATGCCGAACACCCGCTGCTTGGGGAACTTGCTCACGTGCAGCGCCACGTGGCACATGGCATCGAGCGGATTGCTCACGATAATAATGATGGCGTTCGGCGAATACCTCGCGATGTCGGCGGTCACATCGCCGACGATCTTCATGTTCGTGTTTACCAGATCATCCCGGCTCATTCCCGGCTTGCGGGGCACGCCCGCCGTGATGACGACGACATCGGAGTCCGCCGTGTCCCTGTAATCGTTGGTGCCGACAATGTTGCAATCCACGCCCTCGACCGGCCCCGCCTGGAGAAGATCCAGCGCCTTCCCCTGGGGGATGCCCTCCAGGATGTCGATCAGGACCACGTCGGCCAGCTGCTTGCCGGCCACCCGCAGGGCCAGCGTCTCCCCCACCCTGCCCGCGCCCACTACCGTCACTTTTTTCCGCATGCTTCTGGTCTCCTATCAAGTAGATTAATCGGATTATGCACTCATGTTTTCGATGATGGCCGAGGCGAATTCCGACGTCTTCAGCTTGACCGCTCCCGGCATCTGCCTCTCGAAATCGTAGGTTACCCGTTTCTGGGAGATGGTCTTGCCGAAGGCCCGGTTGATGATTTCGGCCGCTTCCTTCCAGCCCATGTACTGGAGCATCAGCACGCCCGAGAGGATGACGGAACCAGGATTGATCACGTCCAGATCCGCATACTTGGGCGCCGTGCCATGCGTGGCTTCGAAAAGCCCAATCCGATCCCCTATGTTGGCTCCCGGGGCGATCCCCAGCCCCCCGACCTGTGCGGCACACGCATCGGACAGGTAGTCCCCGTTCAGGTTCGGAGCGGCAAGGACCTGGTACTCGTCGGGCCGGAGAAGGACCTGCTGAAACATCGAGTCGGCGATGCGGTCGTTGATCATGATCTTCCCTTCCGGGATCTTGCCGCCGTGCCGCTTCCAGACCTCGTCCTCCGGGACGGTCACGGCGCCGAATTCCTCCCGCGCCAGCTGATAGCCCCAGTCCCTGAAGGATCCCTCGGTGAATTTCATGATGTTGCCCTTGTGGACGAGGGTCACGAGGATTCGGCCGTTTTCCAGGGCATACTGGATGGCCTTGCGCACCAGCCGCCTGGTCCCGTGCACCGATATCGGCTTCACGCCGATGCCCGAATCCGGCCGTATGTTCTTCCCCATGGCAGTATTGAGAAACTCGATGACCCTGGCGGCCTCGGCCGTGCCCTCGGCCCACTCTATTCCCGCGTACACATCCTCGGTGTTCTCGCGGAAGATCACTATGTCCAGTTTCTCCGGATGCCTGACGGGGGAGGGCACGCCGGAGAAATAGCGCACGGGGCGGACGCAGGCGTAGAGGTCCAGGACCTGACGAAGGGTGACGTTGAGACTGCGAATCCCCCCTCCGACGGGTGTGGTCAGCGGGCCCTTGATCGCCACGGTGTACCGGTCGATTGCCTCGACGGTCTCCTGGGGGAGCCACTCTCCGGTTTCCTCGAAGGCCTTTTCGCCGGCGAGTATTTCCAGCCACTCGATCTGCCGCGTTCCGCCGTAAGCTTTCTCCACCGCGGAATCGAAAACCCGTTTCGATGCGCGCCAGATGTCCCGGCCCGTGCCGTCACCTTCGATGAACGGTATGATGGGCCGGTCGGGCACCACGAGCCTGCCGTTTATGCAGTCGATTCGTTGTCCCCTGTTGGGGAGCACGTCGCCGTGGCTCATGAATCACGCCTTTCCTGTTGCTTTGACTTACGGGTTGAAGCAGCCATCTTCGGGCTGGATGCGACCGCGATGCAGGGATTGCCGCAAGACGCGCCGAAAGGCTGGTTATAGCACCAGCACCCGGGAGGGTCAAGGCCGCGCCATCGCCCGACACCGGCGGCGCATCGCCTGTCGCGCACCTGCCGGGGAGCCCTTGTGCCGGGACAAGTGCACGCATGAGTTTGCGTCCTACGCCCAGGCAGGGGCGGGCAGAAATCAGCCCCGGGCAAGCCGCGAAGCGGCGCCGCCCGGGGTCAGGCAGGCAAAAGGATGGCGCCCCGGCAGGGGCTCGACAGCATCGAAACGCCGCTTTGCCGGGCTCAAATCACCTTGCGTGGCTGGTGCTTCAGGTTCTCCAGCTGGTCCAGCACCTCGATCGGGAAGTTCACCAGCAGGTGGATGCGATTCCCATCCTGCGCGACGCTGATCCCCCGCATCAATTCCGTCAGCTCGGTGCTCTTGTTCGCGGCCAGTTGCCCCAGGGCAACCAATCCCTTTGCCACGTCCGCCAGTTTGCCTGCCGACTCCACATCCCTGGCCGTGGCGGTGATCTTTCCGCTCACGTACTCGTTCAGGTTGAGGGTACCCAGAACGGTTTGAATTGCGCCGAGGTTCCCTCCGAGCGGCGTGTTGGCGGGGGCCTTTTCGATCACATTGGCCGCATTCCCGGCAAACCAGAACATCTGGCGAGGATCGAGTTCGCTCAGGAGAGGCATCAGGACTTCGTTGCTCTGGATTCCCAGCTGGCGGTTTTCGCGCGCGTCCAGTACGGCCTTCAGCGAATCCAGATCCCCGAGCCCGATTTCTGAGGGACTGATCATGGCGATCCCCTTGTCCACCGAGCCGCTCTTCTCCTCGGGGATCATCAGAACCACCGAGCCTTTGTAATCAACCCGGATGGGTGTCTTTTGGGAGTAGATGAACTGCGTGATGGCACTCGGGTCGAAACGCCCGGTGGCGATCACCACCCCTGATCCGCTCTTTTCCCCCAGTGACCGGCCCGCCGCGACGATGTAGTCAACGTCCCTGCGCGGATCCACTCCGGTCTTTTCGATGAGTTCGTCCAGATCCCTGCCGATCTCCCGCCCGTGCTTTTCCTCGATCCTTGCATAAAGCGGGGACAGAACGAATTCCCTTACGTTCATCCCGAACACGGCCTGGGAATCCGCCGGCATGTAGAGAACCGCCCTCGGCAGGTCGCCGATTGCAGCCTTGGCCGAGAAATTGGACCAGATGGCCAGGCCGGCAACGGTCACCGCGATGACCGCAACGAGCACTGTGGATGTAATGACAAATTTTCTGCGCTTCATTTTATGGCTCCTTTTGGTAAGGATACCCTTCCCGGCCGCATGCGCGGAAGAGCAGTTCCGCTGATTAGATACGGTGGAAACGACGGGAAAGTTCCCGCTCTCCAGGGCCGTGAGGAGATTCTACCTCTCTTCTCCAGGCAGCGTCCAGCCTTTCGCCGGAAGTGAAGCCCGGCATCGCGGACGGCAGCGCACACCGTTATTTCTCACGACATCCAATGGCAGCGGCGGATCGTTTTGACAAACACAACGATTCGCGGACGAGCGTAATATGATCGAGACGAGGGTTTATACTGATAAAATGTAGATTATGAACGGCGAGGCGACCATGGCCATGGCAAAGCACCTCCTGGTGCCGGTTTTGATCCTTCTGCTCCTGGCGCCGTCGCTCCGCGGCTGGACCCGGACTCCCGGCAACAGCCAGGTTTCTACCTTTTCCGTCTCGGTCGACCTGGTGAAGATCCCCGTCTCTGTCTTCGATTCCAACGGCGCCATGATCCAGGATCTGCACATGGCTGATTTCACGATTTTCGAAGAGGGGGTGAGACAGGAGGTGCACCGGTTCGGGCTGGACACTAATCCCGTTTCCGTTGTGCTGGTCATCGACACGAGCACAACCGTGGAAAAGGAACTCAAGAAGATCAAGGAGGCCGCGGAAAAATTCGCCAGGGCCCTTTCACCCGAGGACAGGATCGCCGTCATCTCGTTTGCCGACCAGGTGGTGCCGGTTCTGGACTGGACCAACGACATCAAGCAGGTGCAGAGGGCGCTGAAGAGGTTGAAAACGGGCGTCCGGACGGCGCTCTATGACGCCATGTTCGCCGCCGCAAGCAAGCAACTGCAAGGGGTCGAAGGGCGGAAGGCGATCATCCTGCTGACGGACGGCCTGAACAACCAGAGCAACAAGAACTTCCGTGAGGCCTCCGTTGCCATCATACAATCACAGGCATCCCTCTATGTCATTTCGAAGACCGTCCTGGTGCGCAATGCCGCGCGGACCCAGCGGCGGGTCGTGATGCTGTCCGACATTTACCGGAGGATGTTCGGGGACCACGATTACATCTCCGAATTCTTCGAAAAGATCGAAGCCCGGATGACGGACCTGGCCGAGCGAAGCGGCGGCCGTTGCCTGTTTCTGTCGGACTACAACCGGATTCCGGGCCTGTATTCGGAAGTCGCCCTGGAACTGAAGAGCAAGTACTATCTCACCTATATCTCCAACCGTCAGAAGGCTCCGGACACCTTCCACAGGATCAATGTCGAATACAAGCGTCCCCATGGCAAGATCAGCTACCGCAGGGGATACTACTTTCGGCCGCAGGTCGGCGGGACGTCTCGGTCACCGTAGCGCGCGATTGCGCCGGGGCCTTTTCACCCGCCCGCCGGCGCCTGCCTCCCGGCAGATTTTCAGCCTGTTACATTCCTGGCTGGAGGAGCCTGCAGGGATGCTGCAGTCGGTGGAACGGGGCAGGGGTAGATACAGAAAGGCCCTCCTGAGCCGAAGGGAGCAGAGGAGGGCCGGATAATTCGTTTACTCGGCTCTGGTGACGTTTTCCGCCTGTAGGCCTTTGGGGCCGCGGGTGACGGTGAAGGTGACCATCTGCCCTTCCGTCAAAGTCCGAAACCCCTCCATGTTGATGGCAGAGTGGTGGACGAACACATCGCCGCCCGACTGCCGCTCGATAAAGCCATAACCCTTGGCATTATTGAACCACTTGACACTCCCAGTTTCTCTTTCCATGGGAATACTGACTCCTTGTCACTTTTTCTGACCCTAAGCGTGTCCTTCCCGCAACACTTGAAATGAAAAAGCCGCCAGAGTGTATCTTGGCGGCCGTCACCCTACAAGGCGGCGGTACAGAATACACTGACTCCGGCCCCTATGCTAAATCCGGCTGCTCGCCGGTGTCAATCTTTTATTAGAGTCATGCCGGGGCCGTCCCAAGCCCCTTAGGGGAAAGGGATTGAGCCTAGTTGATGCGGGACTTCTGGGACCCCAGGAACGGGAGAAAATTGCGGGTCAGGGCGGCCCAATACCGGCGGAACATCTTTGGGCTCTTCATTTTCATGAGAATCTTCAGAAATCTGAAGCGTGTCAGGAAGAAGAGGAAATATGCTTTCCTCTGCAGTTTCCGGAGTTTCTGCTGGTCCCATTCATCTGCCTTCAGCTGCAATACCCCCTCCCACGCATCGTGGATGCCATCCGCAGCTTCGTAGGATCCGTCCGCCCGCGCCAACCTGTTCAATTCAGTTCCGGCATAGGGCGTGGCGATGGAAAAGAGGGCCTCGTCGAAGCGGGAGCTGCAGGCAAAACGAATCGTCTGGTTGATTTCTTCAACAGTCTCCCCGGGAAAGCCAAGCATGAAGAATCCCAGGGTCTCAATCCGGTATTTGCGGGCCCAACCCAGGACCTCATCCAGCCGGTCCACTTTGAGGTTTTTTTTGATCAGCTTCTGCACCCGGCGGTTGGCGGACTCGATGGCAATGGCCATGTGGTGGGTTCCGGCCTCTGAGAGCTTGCGCATCAGTTCCTCGTCGAAACGTTCCAGCCGGACTCCATTGCCGAACTGGAAGCCCAGTTTGAGGCCGCTCCCGATGACCAAGTCGCAGATACGCTTGGCGCGTTCCAGGTCCATATTGAAAATGTCGTCTTCGACCATGAACTCCCGGATGCCGTATTGCCGGTACAGGTAGAGGATTTCCTCCCAGACCAGTTCCGGCTTCCGTCCACGGAACCTTTTGCCGAACAGGTCGTGGCAGTAGATGCACTGGTAAGGGCAGCCCCGGCTGGTGAAGACCTGGATGGCGCGGCTGTCCACCGTCGGGAAACGGACGAAATCGAGGTCGAAATAGCGCTCCAGGTCGAGGAGGTGGTAGGCAGGTTGAGGGACGGCGTCCACGTCGACATATCCCTCCCTTGGCGGATTCCGCACAACAATCCCGTTTTTCCGGAACCACAGGCCCTTCAATCCCTCGAGACTCTCCCCGGTGGACAGCCTCTCGAGAAAGCCGGCCCACGTGTCCTCTCCTTCGCCGATGCAGATGGAATCGACACAGGGGAAGCCCAGGGTCTGCTCGGGCATTATGGTGGGGTGTTGGCCGCCCAGGATGATGTGCGTGCCGGGGGAGATTGCCCGGATCCAGCCCGCTGTCTCCACTCCCCCCCTGAACTCCACCGACATGCAGCTCAGGCCCGCCACGTCCCAGGAAGCGGCGGCGAATGCCTGCCGGATCGTCTCCTCGGGGGACTGCTCCAGGCCGACATCCACTATCCGAGCGGTGTGACCGGCCTTCTCAGCCACGGCGGCCAGCAATGCCGGACCGATGGGAATACCTGCCACGACGTCGCCATAAGTCGACTTGGGCCTGATCAGGAGGATATTCAGACGTTTCTGCAAGGTTCCCGCCCCGGGCCGATCCCGATACGAACATGAACTATACCAAAAACAGAGAGGGCGCGCCCTTCCCCGGTAGATATGAGGGAGCGCGTTTGGGATGCAAAAGACAGTCAGTATCTGCTTTCCTACAAAGGGCTGGCGTTTTTCACGAAGACTCCGGAGCCGCTCGACCTGCCAGGCGCCGCCGAGGTTATCGCCGCACAGTCGATCTGGATTCCCGGGTGATCCGGGCCGCTCCCTGCGCGGCGTCTGTCCCACAGTGGAACGAGATGCCTCGAGAGCGCCGGAACATCGCAAGAGAAGCTCGCCACGGGCCACGGCGACCGTCAGGCCTGGGCACTCGCCCGTCGCTTCTTCCACATCCAGAAATAGTAAAAGGGAACTCCGCTGGCGACGACAGCCAGGCCCGAGAGCGACTCCCTGGGCTGGTCGCGGAAGCAGACCAGCAGGATCCAGGCACTCGCCGCCAGGAATAACAGGGGGGTGAAGGGATATCCCCAGCATGAGTAAGGCCGCCGCTCCGTGCCGGTCCTGCGCCGGATCACATAGACCGCGCCCACCGTCAGCGAGGAGAAAAGGATCAGGACCACGCCCGAAAAGGTCAGCAACTGCTCGAACCGCCCCGTGAACAGAAGGACGATGGACCAGACGGCCTGCAGGACGATGGCGTTCCCCGGAGTGCCGAACCGCGCGTGCACCCTGGCGATCCCTCCGGGAAAAACCCCATCGTGCGCCATGGCGAAGTAGACGCGGGGCCCGGCGATGATCATTGCGCTGATGGAGCTCAGGATCGTCCCCATGAAGATCAGGTTGATGAAGGGGGCGACGCTCAGGCCGAAGAGGCCCGAGCTCGCCTGTTCCGCGATCCGGATGACGCTGGCCATCTGGGAAAACGGGAGCGCGTATATATAGAGCGCGTTGATGGCGACGTACATGACAACGACGAAGACCGTTCCGGTGATCAGCGAAAGGGGGATGTTCCTCTGCGGCTCGCGCAGCTCGCCGCCGATGTAGGCGGCGGCATTCCAGCCGCTGTAGGAAAACATCACGAAGATCAGCCCGCCCGCAACGGCGGGCATGAGCGGCGGCCAGTCGGAAAAGGGGATTGCCTGGGCAAATCGCCCCGTGTCACCCTCCCCCAGGGAGAAGCCGGCGAGCACGAAGACCAGGATGATGCCCGCCTTGAAGGCGGTGAGGCCGATGTGCACGCCGCCCCCGACCTGGACCTTTCTGTAGTGCAGCACCGAGAGCAGGATGATGACCAGGACGGCGACAAAGTGGCCCGGGAGCAGAAGCGATTCGCCGGAAGCCGCCGGGTCCTGGGTCGAGAGGCTGGGGAAATACGCGCTCAGATACTCGGTGAAGCCGACTGCGGCTGCGGCCACGGGCGCCGAAAAGCCGGCGAACAGGGACGCCCAGCCGCTCAGAAAGGACACGAGCGGACCGTAGGCCTCCCTCAGGTAGGCGTATTCCCCGCCCGCGCGCGGAAACTGCGCGCCCAGTTCCGCATAGCACAACGCTCCCACGAGGGCCAGCAGCCCCCCGAGCACCCAGATGCCCAGCAGCAGAACCGGGTCGGCCAGGTTCCTCGCCAGCAGGCCCGAAGTGGTAAAGATACCCACTCCGATGACGTTGGAGATGACCAGCGCGACGGCGAGCGTCGGGCCGAGAGATCGGGGCAGCGTCTTGGAATTCCCGGGGTCTTCTTTCAGCATGTCAACAGGCGCCTCTTTCGTGGTGCATCCAATGTGCACCTCAGTAGAGCTGTGCACGGGTTCAAAGCTTGCGGCGTGGAAGAGCATGGCAACGGGGCCGCTGCTGGTTTCCTACCGCTTCGTTGAACTCAAGGAACCATTAACCTATCATATACACCGGCAAAGCGCTGCTCGGTGCGCTGCTTTTTTTGGCTTCCCTGCGAAGGGGCCGTGACACAGGAGGCTATATGGACGAACCATCCATGGAATCGTATCTGACGGGCCGTACGCCCGAACCCAGGGCGCCCAAATCCGGCCGAGCCCTGATCCCCGCGTGGCTGACGACCGCGCTCACGGTCCTCCTTCTCCTGGCGGTGGGGTACCTCCTGTATGACAGCTACCAGTTCCGGCAGCTGAGCCAGGCCGAGTTCGCCCGCATCGGCGACCAGATTCAGGCGCTCGAGAACAGGCACAGGGCCGGCGAAGCCAAGCTGTCCAACATTGAAGGCGAACTGAACGAGACCCAGGAGGCGGTCGGGTCCACCCGAACCGATTTGAGGAAGACTGCCGAGCAGATACAGGCTGAGAATGCGAGGTCCCGTGCGCAGCTGAGCCAGGAGATCGCTGCCAAGGCCGACCAGCAGGCGGTCCAGGCCTTCCGGCAGGAGGCCGACACCAAGATCACCCAGGTCTCGTCCGAGGTCGGCGGCGTCAAGACCGAGGTCGGCGCCGTGAAGACCGATCTGGCCACCACGAGAAGGGATCTCGAGGGTACCCAGCGGCAGCTCATCGACGTGACCGAAACGCTGAACGCGGCTGTCGCCAAAAATGCCGCCGAACTCGCCATCCTGCGCCGCAAGGGGGAACGCGACTTCTTCGAGTTCACCATCCCGAAGAAGAACGTGCTCACCAAGGTGGAGGACATTCGCGTCGTCCTGAAGAAGACCGACACCAAGAAAGGCAAGTACAACCTGGAGATCATCGTCGATGACAGCCGGCTGGAGAAAAAGGACCGCACGATCAACGAGCCCGTGCAGTTTCTCGTGGGCAGGAACCGTGTCCGCTACGAACTGGTGGTCAACTGGGTGCAGAAGGACAATGCGGGAGGATACCTCAGCATCCCCAAGGACAGGGGCCTGGCCGCGGAGCGGTAATCCCGGCCGGTATCCGCCGATCCTTCCCGCCTTCGTGATCCCATGACCGAACCGGCGCGCAGAATTGTCGTAGGCATATCCGGATCCAGCGGCGCTGTCTACGGCATCCGCGCCCTGGAGGCGCTGAAGCGCTGGTCCGGGATGGAAATCCACCTCGTCATCACCGACGCGGCCCGCAGAACCATCGCTCTCGAAACCGACCGGACGGTGGAAGGGGTGGAGGCCCTGGCCGACGTGGTTCACGGGAACGGAGATCTGGCGGCCGCCGTCTCCAGCGGCTCGTTCCGCACGGCGGGCATGCTGGTGGCTCCCTGCAG
This sequence comes from Acidobacteriota bacterium, assembly GCA_037444305.1. Taxonomy (GTDB): domain Bacteria; phylum Acidobacteriota; class UBA6911; order UBA6911; family UBA6911; genus JBBIMP01. Next base: position 48,104 of record JBBIMP010000026.1, on the reverse strand, counting down.
CGTACACTCCCTGGCGGAAATCGCGCACTCCTCCACCAGCACGCTTCTGACAAGGGCCGCCGACGTGCACCTGAAGGAGCGACGCCCGCTGGTCCTGATGGTGAGGGAGACGCCTCTGCACCTTGGCCACCTCAGGAACCTGGTGCGGGCCGCGGAGATCGGAGCGCTCATCTGCCCTCCCCTCCCGGCCTTTTATCATCGGCCGGAAACCATCGATGACATCGTGAGCCAGTCCGTGGGCAAGGCGCTGGACCTCCTGTCGGTGCCGCACAAGCTCTTCAAGCGCTGGGAGTCCCCGCCCGGAGGGGCCGGAAGAGGATAGCCCCGGAAACCGGGCATCGGCTGGATACGGCCGGCCCGGTTATTTATAATTGACTACCTCGTGAAGGCGCACCGAAATCCCGCGCCGATCGGGAGTCGGAGGAAACATCATGAACGTTATCAAGATCGCACAGGTGCCCGCCCCATCCGTCCCGATTTCCGCCACAATCAAGGAGGCCGTTCCCCTGATGGTCAGCGACGCCGGCTGCGGCATCGCGGTGACCAGCGAGGGCCGGCTCGCCGGGACGCTGTCCCGCGACGAGGTGATGCTGCGGGTGATCGCAGAGGGCTTGAATCCGGAAACCACCACGGTGAAAGAGATCATGAGCGCGCCCGCCGAGGGCGTTGCGCCCGACACGGACGCAAACGAGGCCATCAAGTTCATGTTCGAGAGGAGGCAGTGCCACCTCCCGATCGTGGATTCCGAAGGGGTGCTCAAGGGCTGGCTCGGCATCTGCAACCTCTTCCGGAATCACGTCGAGGATCTGAACCACGAACTGGACTCGCTGCAAGCCTATTTCACAGCCGACGGCCCCGGCGGCTGAGGGGTGCACCCAAAGGCGAACGCGAGCGGAGGGCGGGATCGCGCCCGCTTTCGGCCACGGAGACAATCCGGCTCACCGCCCACGACCTCGACCGCGGACGCCGCCAGCGGGCCCATCCCGCCCCTGGACGGGGCGCGCATCACCGGCCGCCTGCTTGAAAAACTCATACCTGCGATCAAAAGAGTTTAGGATTGTTCGATTGACAATGGGGAGTGGATGGGGGACGATTTTTTCGTTCGGCTCTTGGCAGGGGCCGGGGTCCTGCGGGCGCAGGCTCCAGGAGCCGGGCCGGGTGAGGGAAATGCCGCCGCTGCACCTAGTGCAGCGGTTCGCCTGTTCGGGTGGTTTGCGGCCGTGATCTGTTCCAGCAGTTTCTCAAACGGGGCAGCACTCGCGCTTGCACGGTCGGACAATTCCCTCCGGGAAAGAGAAAAGCGGCTTTAGGGCGTGTGCACCCCTGTTGATGAGGAGAATCGCGGAATGTCAAAGAAGACCGCCATCATAGAAATCAAGAAGGAGTGGTGCAAGAGTTGCGTCATCTGCGTCGAAGCCTGCTCGAGGGGCGTCCTGGAAATGAAGGGCCTCTACCCCGAAATCGTCGACCTGGAAAAATGCACCGCCTGCGGCATGTGCGAGATCCTCTGCCCGGACTTCGCCATCACCGTGGAAAAGGAAGAGGAGCCGGCGGCCAAGTAGTTGGGGCGCCGCGGCCCGTTTGAAAGGAATCATCTGATGCCGTCCACTGAAAGAGACACAGCACCCGGGACCCCGAAGCAGCAGAAACGGGAGTTGATCCGGGTGATCACCGGCAACGAGGCGTGCGCCGAAGGCGCGCTGGCCGCCGGAATCTGCTTTTACGCAGGCTATCCCATAACGCCCTCCTCCGAGATCGCCGAGATTCTGTCCGAGAAGCTCCCCGAGGTGGGCGGCTACTTCATCCAGATGGAGGACGAAATCGCCGCCATGGGCGCGATCATCGGCGCCTCCCTGACCGGCGCAAAGTCGATGACCGCCACGAGCGGGCCGGGTTTCTCCCTCAAGCAGGAAAACCTGGGCTATGCCGCCATGACGGAGGTCCCCTGCGTGGTCGTCAACGTCATGCGCGGAGGGCCCAGCACGGGTCTCCCGACGCTGCCAGCCCAGGGGGACGTGATGCAGGCGCGCTGGGGGACGCACGGCGACCACCCGGCCATTGCGCTCGCCCCCAACAGCGTCCGCGAGACTTTCGAGCTGACGATCCGCGCCTTCAACCTCTCAGAGAAATACCGCACGCCGGTGGTGCTGCTCCTGGACGAGATCATCGGGCACGTCAACGAGAAGGTGGTTCTGCCCCAGCCCGGCGAATACGAGATCCTCAACCGGAAGAAGCCGGACGTCCCTCCGGAAAAGTACCTGCCCTACGCCCACACCGAGTCCGGCGTGCCCCCCATGGCGAACTTCGGCGAGGGCTACCGCCACCACGTCACGGGGCTGTGCCACGATGAATCGGGTTTCCCCACGAACAACTCGGCCGAAATCGACCGCCTGATCCGGCGGCTGCACCGCAAGATCGACGCCAACCTGGACGACATCGTCCAGGTGCGGGAGCACCAGCTGGAAGACGCCGAGATCGTGCTCTTCGCCTACGGCTCCACGTCGCGTTCCGCCAAGCAGGCGATGCTCATGGCGCGCGAGAAGGGGCTCAAGGTCGGTATGCTCCGCCCGCAGACGCTCTGGCCGTTCCCCGAGGCGCAAACCAGGCGTGCGGCTGGGCGGGCCCGCCACATCATCGTCCCGGAGCTGAACCTGGGCCAGCTGGCGCACGAAGTCGAATGGGCCACGTGCCGCAGCGTGCCGATTCACAGGATCAACCGCGTGGACGGCGAGCCGATCAACCCGGTTGAGATCCTGGAATTCATCCAGAAGCTGTCGGCATAGCTTCCGACCGCGAAGCGAAGGAGTATTTGGCATGTTCAATTACGATTCTTACCTGAGACTGAACAGGTTTCCGCTCATCTGGTGCGCCGGCTGCGGCGACGGAATCGCCCTGAAGGCGATCGTCCGGGCTATCGACAAGATCGGTCTGCCGAAGGACGAGATCACGATGGTCTCCGGCATCGGCTGCTCCAGCCGGCTGACGGGGTACGTGGACTTCAACACACTGCACACCACCCACGGCCGCGCCATCGCATTCGCTACCGGCGTAAAGCACGCCAACCCCAAAATGAACGTCATCGTGATCACCGGCGACGGGGACGCCACCGCGATCGGGGGCAATCATTACATTCACGCGGCGCGGCGCAACCTGGACATCACCGTCATCCTGTTCAACAACCAGATCTACGGCATGACCGGCGGCCAGGCTTCCCCGACAACGCCGGTCGGGATGAAGGCGAGCACGGCCACCCAGGGGAACCTGGAGCCTTCCTTCAACATCAGCGGGCTGGCGCAGGCGGCCGGCGCGAGCTTCGTCGCGCGCAGCACCGTCTACCACGCGGTCAAGCTCGAACGCCTCATCGAACAGGCGATCCGGAAGAAGGGGTTCTCCCTCGTCGAGGTTTACACCCCATGCCCCACAGCTTTCGGCCGGCGCAACCGCATGGGCACAGGCGCCGACATGCTCCGGCAGCTCAAGGAGCAGGCGGTGCCGCACGAGAAGGCCGCCGCCCTGTCCCCCGAAGAACTGGAATCGAAAATCGTTACCGGGGTACTGGTGGACCTCGACAAGCCCGAGTTCACCGACCAGTACGCCAGGTTGATGGAGCGGGTCAGAAACCGGAACGGTGCCGGCAACTGAGAACCCGGCACGAAGAACCACGGGGAAGAAAGAAGATCCACCTCAAACTGAGAGAACTCACCGGGGAAAAGGAGACTTCCATGGGTTTTCGCTATGATATCCGCCTCAGCGGCGAGGGAGGCCAGGGCCTGGTGCTCGCCGGCAGAATCCTCGCGGAGGCGGCAGCCATCTATGACGACAAGAATGCCACCCAGAGCCAATCCTACGGTCCCGAGGCCCGGGGAGGGGCCAGCCGGTCGGAAGTGATCATCTCCGACGAGGACATCGACTATCCCAAGGCCGTGCACCTCGACCTGCTGCTGGCGTTGACCCAGGAGTCCTGCAAGAAATACGCCAAGGATCTCAAGGACACCGGCATCCTGCTCGTCGACTCCGCGGCGGTGACCGATCTGCCCGGCGGCAAGTTCCGCGCCTACAGCGTCCCCATCACCGACATCGCCCGGGAAAAGGTGGGCAAGGCGGTGGTGGCCAACATCGTCGCCCTCGGCATCATCATCGAGCTGTCGCGCGTCGTCTCCGTGGAGGCTATGGAGTCGGCCGTGCTCTCCCGCGTGCCGAAGGGGACGGAGGAGATGAACCTCAAGGCTTTCCGCACCGGCATGGAAGTGGGCAGAGGGCTGCTCGCCTAACCCGCCCCTCCCCCGGCGGCGAAGTCGGGCCGGCTTGAGAGGACCGAGAACAAGGATTCAGCCCGTATGCCGGATCCGTACCAGAGATTGAAAGAACGGGTATCCGCCCTCGGCAACCACCACCAGAAATACCTCCGCAGCATCGACGCCAAGATCCAGGACCTCGTCCGCGCCCTGGAGGACCGCAACCAGCTCGACCAGGTCCGCCTCTGGCGGTCCGCCCAGGATCCGCCGGCGGAGATGGCGCTGGTGGCCGAACTGAGCAAGGAAGCCGAGGAAAAGGCGGACCTGCTCGGCTGCTACTACTCGCTGCAGTTTCTCCACATGAACCTTCGGCTGACCGACGTCCTCAACCTGAACGTGACGTCGGGCCGCGATCGCCTGGATGTGTACCGCGACTTCATGATCCAGTCGGGGCTCAGCTTTCGCGCCCTTACCGCCGGCTACATGAGCCGGCTGCTCGACCTCTTCATCGAGGAGGAGCGAAGGCCCGAGTTCGTCATTTGCGGCGTGGGCAGCCGCTCCGACCAGGATGACATCGACGTGGGCATCGTGGACGAGGGCCCGCAGAAGAGGGAGGAGTTCAACAGGGCCGTGGGCCGGCTGCGCAACGAAATGATGAAGCACGCCAGCAGCCTCCACTTCTATCTCTCCGAACACGTCGGCACCAAGGCCTACTCCGCCTCCCTCCTGGAATACCGCGAACTGCTCGACCGGGAGATTCACGACTTCATCATCATCACCGAGATGCTGGGAGCCGCGCGCATCATCGGGAGCCGGCGCCTGTTCGACCAGTTCAAGCGCGAGATCACCTGGCGGTATCATTACGCCCCCCTGCAGGACAACCGCTTCCACGAGGCCTACCTGCGCGGCATCCTCGGGGAGATCCGCGCCCTGCTGCTCCGCGAAATGGAACCGGGCGGCATCCACCTGAAGGACGACGGCCTGCGCCTCTTGAAAGGGATGATCTACGTGCAGAAGACGATCTTCAGGATCGACAAGGTGAACGCCTGGGACATCCTGCAGCTGCTGCGGATCAAGGACCCGGCCCGGCGGGAAGTCTACGACAACATCGACCGGTCCCTGACCTTCCTCGAGATCTTCCGGCACCTCTACAACCTCTACGTGGTGCAGGAAGAGGAGCTCTCGCCGCTGGACCGGTCGTTCGCCGACTACCTGGGACCGGTGGCGCGGGCCATGGGCTACAGGGACCTGGGGGCGGTGCGAGCCTGGGAGCAGGCGCTCGTTCACTACCACGAGAGCGTGCGGGCCGCGAGGGACAACGTGGCCATTTTGCTGAAGGACGTGACGGACCACCTCCGGTCCGTGAGCGTTTTCGCCGGCTTCGAGCACCGGCATCCCCCGGCCGGCCGCTACGAAACCCTGCGGCGCAACCCGGCGGTCGATTTCATCGTCTCCTCCCGTTTCTTCCGGGGAACGAAGTTCTGGGACGACGTCCTGGAGACGGCGGCCACCGAGGACGGCAGGCTGCTGCACGGGATCGTGAACGGCTTTGCCTGCCTCGCACCGCGGCTCCGCGCCAGGATCGTGCGCGACTACGCGCAGGCAGGCACGGCCAGCTTCTACACCTTCATCTCGTTCCTCGTGCTCCTGGCCAGGCACCGGAAGCGGACCGAGCACCGCCGGCTCTTCGAAGAGCTCAGCGCCGCTTTCCTGGAGGCGGCGCAGAAGACGGAGGCGCGCCTGTCTTCGCTGTCCAGGCTGTTTCACCACTATCCCCAGCTCATCAACAATTACCTCGGCGCCCTGAACGAGTCGGGGTTGAACCGCTTCGAGCGGCTGCTGGAAGGAGAAACCTGGGAAACCCGGGTTACAAGCGCAACCGGAAAGCTGAAGAAGCTCTGCCATCTTCACCTCAGCCGCAGCCTCTACTTCAAGCGGTACTTCTTCCGGGTGGTGCAGCGATACCCCGAGTACCTGCAGTACCTCGATGACACCGGCAGGCTGCGGGAGATCGCCAAGGGGCTGCTCGGGATCCTCGACAGCCTCGACTCCTTCGAGCAGCGGAGAAAGACCCTGGGGGAATACTACGACCTGGAGTACCTCCGCGTGGGGCTCAATACCCTCGAGGGTGCGGACCTCGGGATCACCAACCCCGAGTTCACGGAGTTTTCCGACACCTACCTGCAGACGCTGTTCGACATCTGCAAGCAGCAGGTGGAGGCCGAGCTGGGGAAGGAGGTCGCCACCCGGGACCTGCTCGCCTTCTTCGTCGCCGGAGGGCACGCGCGGGAGCAGGCCTACGACGACGATTACGACATTTTCATCCTGCTCGACTCCGGCGACGAGAGCATGCGCCGGCACTGCGACCGCATCGTCACCCTGATGAATGCCGACATCATCCGGCGCGGCACCCTGCCCCACTACCGGTTCGCCGATCACTTCGGCCACTACGTGACGCTCATGGGGGAAATGGAGGAACTTCTCCGCCGCGGCGGCGAAGGGACATTCATCGACAAGTCGCAGATCCTCGGCTCCAGGCTGGTCATCGGGAGCAGCCGGTTCGACAAGGAATTCGAGGACCGCATCATCCGGCCGCACATCTTCGAGCAGAGCGCCGCCTACATCGCCGAGATGGCCGAGGAAATGCGCTCGCGGCGCCGCAGCCATGCCGGCGCGGACCCCGGAAGTGTCGACATGAAGGAGTCCGCCGGCGGCCTCCGGGATATCGAGATGGTGCTGCTCGTGTGGAAAGCCCGGCACGGGCTCCGGGAGCCGATCAACCGGAAGCTGATCCGGAGTCTCTGCCGCCTGCGGCCCGACCTGGCGGCCGACTTCGAGGCCCTCAGCGGGGCGTTCGATTTTCTCAAGAACGTGAGAGACGTCTACCGGCTGACCGTCTCCGCGGAGGATACGTTCCGCCCCGAGTATCTCGGCCGCGCCGCCCGGATTCTCGGCTTCGAGCACAGGGAGACCGCCCCGCCCGAAGAGCGGCTGCTGGCGGCCTACCGCGAGCGGACCGCCGCCGCCGCCGGCATCATCGACCGGCTGCTCCGGAATGCCGGCGAATGAGCAGGACACCGGCGTCCCTTGCCGTGCCAGGCGGCGCAGCGGTTCGGCACGCGGGCATGACAAGGTCGCTCATGGCGCCCGCCCTGGCGGACAACGCCGGCACAAGCGCCGGCCTGATCCGGAGGGGAAGAAAAAAATCATGCAAATCATTACCTTGCCGGCGTTTTCCGACAACTACATATTCCTGCTCCTCGACGAGGATTCCGACGGCGCCGCGGCCGTCGATCCCGGGGATGAGCGGCCGGTGCTCGACTACCTTCGCCGGACGGGGCGCCGCCTGACGGCGATCCTCAACACGCACCACCACGGCGACCATGTCGGGGGGAACAGGTCGCTGGCGAATCTCTTCCCGGGCATCCCGATACACGGCGGCGCAGGGGACCGCGGCCGGATCCCCTGCCAGACGGGCTTTCTGAAGGAGGGCGACGAAATCCCGGTCTGCGGGGCGCGGGCGACCGCGCTGGACGTGCCGGGCCACACGCGCGCCCACGTGGCCTACTTCTTCCCGGCCGCGGCCGGAGGAGGAGACCTCTTCTCCGGCGACACCGTCTTCGGCGGCACGATCGGGAACCTGTTCGAGGGGACGCCCGATGTCATGTTCCGTTCGTTGGAAAAGATCCGGGCATTGCCGGCGCCGGCGCGCATCTGGTGCGCCCACGAATACACCCTGCAATACGTGCGCGAAGCCGCCCGCATCGATCCCGAAAACGGAACCCTGGCCCGGCGCCTGGCGCAGCTCGAGGATGCCGCGGCAGCCGGTGCGCCGACTGTGCCTCTCGCCCTGGAGGAGGAGCGCGCCACAAATCCCTTCTTCCGGTGGGATGACCCCGCCCTCGCCTCCAGGCTGGAAACGGTTGCCGGGATCGAGACCTTCCGCCGGCTTTGCGCCATCACCTGAAACCGAGCCGCGGGAACCGCCGGCCGGATACGGGCAGATGGTGAGATTGACTGGCCATTTTGATATAGCTATTATAGCTCTATGAAAAAGGCTTCCATTTCGGAAACGAAAAACCGCCTGAGCGCACTGCTGGACAGGGTGCGCAACGGGGAGTCCGTGCTGATCCTGGACCGCAACCGGCCGGTCGCCCGCCTGGAGCCTGTCGTCACCGGCGAGACGGCCGACCCGGAAGGCCGCCTGGCGCGGTTGGAACGCGGGGGAATACTCCGCCGCGGGCAACCGCCGGCAGGTCGCTGGAAGCGGCTGCTGGACGACCCACTGCCCCGGCCCGACAAGGGAGGCGACATCCTGAAGGCTCTCCTGGCCGAGCGCGAGGAGGGGCGTTGAGGTTCTGGGACAGCTCCGCGATCGTTCCGCTTCTCGTCCGGCAGGAAGCCTCCGACCGGATGTTGGCTCTGCTCCGCGCGAACACCGTCCTCACCGTCTGGTGGGGAACAAGGGTCGAGTGCGATTCAGCCATCGTGCGGCTGGAACGTGAAGGCTTCCTGCCGGCCGGCAGGGTGCAGCAGGCCTTCAGCCGCCTGGATGATCTGGCGGCGCTGTGGCATGAGATTCAGCCCGTGGAGACTCTGCGCGAAACGGCGCGGCGGATACTGCGGACGCACAACCTGAGGGCGGCGGACGCTCTCCAGCTGGCGGCCGCGTTCCTTGCGTCTGAGCAGCGGCCGCCGACACTGGAGGTCGTCTGCCTGGACCAGCGCCTCGCCCTGGCTGCCGCCCGGGAAGGATTTGTCGTCCTCGCCGGTTGACCCTCCGCCCGCTGCTGCCGCCAACATCCGATCAGAGCAACTCCAGGCCCTGCGCCAGGGCCACCCGGACCGTCGGGGAATCCGCGCGAACGCACTGATCCATCTCTGCCGCCGTCAGGATGAAGAGGTCCACCGGACACGGCAGGGGCGAGAGTGCGCCCAACATCTCCGGTATCCGGTCGCGCGGCGCTTCGAAGCGGCTCGACTCGACGACCACGAGGAGGTCCGCATCCGAAGAGGGGGTGGGCACCCCCCCTGCCAGTGAGCCGAACAGAACGATGCGTCGGATCGATGGCATCCTTTCCTGGGCACGGAGGGACGCCCGTTTCAGTTCTTCTATGCGTTCATTCCTGTCGAGGTATGTGGCTCCCGCAGAACTTGACGATGATTTGCGCATCCGATATCGCCCCCTCTGCTTCCGATCGGGTGTAGAGCAGCCCGGGATATCCTTGGGCAAAGCCATTCGGATACCGCGCGGGAATATAGTGCTTGTCGAGCCGTTTCCCGGCCTCCAGCACTTCAACCGAAACGCCGGTGCCGCAAGGCAGCGATTCGAGGAGACCGGTAATGAGGTGCCCCCAAGGCTCGCCGCCAAGCGACATGATAAGGGCCTTGACGGCCTTTTCCGCACACTGCTGGGCCGCAAATGCCGCCCATTCGAAGTCCTCATCCTCGATCGCGTTCTGCGCATGCCTCAGATCGCGCAGTCCCTGCTCCCACCAGTCTGCTGATCGGTTCATCACTGAGCCTCTACGATGGATTCGGGGTGCCGCCATCTGCGGCCAACCTGTTCGTACCTGCCGCCTCGGGCTGATGGATCAAATTGTATTAGAGTGGCACCGCGGGGGGAACAAAAAACCGGCTGAAATCCCGGATCGTTGGTGCCCGACTCCGGCAAAAAGGATCTGCTGTCAAAGCCCGAAAGGCAAACGGGTGGATCCTCGGGCACGGCTGACTGCCCCCGGACAATCCTGGACCACAATCTGGGCCCCGGCGTCGACGATGCTGCCTCGATGCGCACCATGCCCTACCACGTAATTCCACCCGAAGGCGGAGGCCATGCGCCCAGCTGCTGTCGCAGAAAGGCAACCTGCCCCGCATGATAGCTGAATGCATCATACGGGATGTGTCCACCGTTCGCCACGTTTGATTGGATCGCTGCCGGTATCGAATGCGGGCGGAAAAATCCTCGGATTCTGGAATTCTGCAGAAGATTCTTGAAATGGAGTAGCTCGCAGCGGTGTTGATGCGAAGCCTCTATGACGCAAGCAGCGAGCGACGCGCTCACACGCTGCCCGGCTCGCGGCAGATTATCCTCGTCTGCATTTGCATGGCCGGTGTAAGATCTGCGCAGCCCGTTGGCGGGGACGGATGGTTTCCCGCGAGCGAAAGGAGCTGCATGGCCCCAAAGCCGCAGGTCAGCGGACGCAAGACACTGAGAAACTACGAGGCGGTGAATCTTCTTTTTTTCCTGCTCATCCTCGTAGCGCTGGGCGTGTTCGTCTCCTTCGTCTTCCAGCTATACCGGAGAGCCGGACAGCCGCCCGCGACCCCGTCGGATGAACCGCCCGGCATTGTGGCCGAGGTGGTTTCCCCCGCCTCGGACAGCTGCATCTTCTACCTGGGGAGCGCACTGTTCGCGTCTGACCGCACCTATTCCGGGCCCGGGGAGATTCCCGCCACGGACGACGGCTTTCTGCAGGAGCTCTTCGAAATCCCCGGCGTCGTCGCCGTGGAGGTCAAGCCGAAAGTGGTCGTGTTGAGAAAATCCCCGTCGGCGCGCTGGGAGGCGATCCTGCCGGGCGCCCGCGAGGTCATCGACAGCCACCTCCACCCCCACCCCTGATCAGTTTCGGGGACAAGTTTCGGCGACAGGCGCGAGTGGCGCTTAAGTAAGGAATCGAGGACCCTGAAAGGGTCCAACAGGAAAGTCCGGGGCGCAAGCCCTGGGTAAGGCGGGATAGGGGAGAGAGGCGCCCTGCAAGGGCGACACCGGCTGTGCCGCCCTTGCAGGGCTCAATCCCGGCATTCGCCGACAACCCAGGGCTTGCGCCCTGGGCTTTCCTGCGCCGCCCCTTCGGGGCTTAAGTAATTGATTTGTAACCGTTAACAGGTGATTTCGACCGCCCTTAACTAGTTTCTGTCGCGAAACTCGTTTTTCTACGAGGAACAAGAAATATCCGTATTGAAAACAAAGGGCTTATACGCCACCCAAGGTGTTCATTTCGCCAAAATTGGGAGTTTCGCGACAGAAACTAACTAAGCGCCATTCGCGCCTGCCCCGAACTTAGTGGAAGCGGAAGAGGGCTTCGGGCTTGAGGCGCTGCTTTTCGAAGCCCAGCCGGTCGTAGGGCACCCCCTGGGCGAATGCCAGCAGCTGGAGATAGTAGACCGGCGGCGCGTGAAAGTCCTCGCCGTACTGCTTTCCGATCCTGGCCTGCCCGTGGTCGAACTGGCCGTAGCATGTGGGGCAGATCAGGCACAGCAGATCGGCCTTCTCCTCCTTCACGCTCCCCAGCAGGTCGCGCATCATGCGCGACGGAATCTCCTCCGACTGGCACGCCTTGCCGCAGCAGAGATACCAGTTGCGGTGGCGCACCGGCGTGGCGCCCAGCGCCCGGACCAGGTCCTCAAGAACGTGCGGGTCGTTGGGGTCGTCGACCGCCATCACGCGGCTCGGCTTCAGCAGGTGGCAGCCGTAGTGAATCGCGACTTTCAGCCCGGTCAGGGGCCTCGAGACGGACGCTCTGATGGCCTCGAACCCGACTACGTCCCGCAGCAGGGCCACAATGTGCCGCACCCGGCCGGTGCCGGCGTAGCTCCGCCCCGCCCTCTCTAGCAGGCCGTTTACTTTCTTTCGAAGCGCGTCATCCTCAAGCAGGTGGCGAGCTTCCGAGAGCGTGGCCGTGCAGCCCGAGCAGTTGGTGAAAATGTCCAGCCCCGACTCCTCGGCCAGCGAAAGGTTGCGCGCAGCCAGGGCCAGCCACGATAGTTTGTCCTTCGACTTGAAGTAGATCGGGTCGGGACAGCAGGAGGCACCTTCGAGGTCGGCGACTTCTATGCCGAGCTTACCCAGGCTGGCCCGGATGGCAAATTCCATCGCAGGATGCCGGGACGGTATCAGGCAACCCGGGAAAAAGGCGAAAGCCTTCTCCTGCCTCTCTTTCGCTGCCCGGCGACGCTTCCGGACGGCCGGCGACACCGGATCGGCCGACGGATCCAGGATGGCCCGGATCTCTTCGGCCGGCACGGCGCCCAGGGGCGGCAAGCCGTACTTCTGCCGCTGCTTGTCCACCACGGCCCCGGCCTGTGTCGTGCGCCCGGTTTCCTCGAACGTGCGGATGATCTTTTCCACCGCCTCCGGATAGATCCCGCGGTCCGCGAGCATGTTTTTCAGCGAGATGATCACCTCCACCGGCTTGACTTCCTGCGGGCAGCGTTCGTGGCAGTTGCAGCAGTTGGTGCACTGCCAGAGGATGGAATCCGCGGTCAGCAACTCGCCGCCCAGGCCGTAAAGCACCTTGAGCATGATCTCCCGCGGATTGAATTCCTCCCCGTAGGTGACGGCCGGGCAGTCCCCGGCGCAGGCGCCGCACTGATAGCACAGCCCGGCGAGATTTCCTTCGATCTTCTTCGCCAGCTCGCGCCGGAAAGCGAAATCGACCCGCACCGCCTGGTTCCTGTCCGCCGCTTCCCGCATCCTCTTTACTCCCTGTCGGCCGGCTTCTGCTTCAGATGCCGGATGCTGTTGGAGCGGCACTTCGGGCAGGACCGCTCGCGGTCCTCGTCCTTTTCCACCCGATCCTGGTACACGTGGCCGCACATCATGCAGCGGAAGTTTTCAGTCGTGCCCGCCATGTTCCCTCCGTTTCCTCCGGCTCATGTGACGGTTGCTTCCTGCATCCGGCGTTTTGCCGCCTTTCGCGGCTTTTGCTTCAGCGCCTCGCGCGCGTGGGCGATCTCCTCGGCCGTGACCGCCCGGCGCAGTTCCTCCATCTGCTTCATGACCTTGGCGAACTTGAGGCCTTCGGCCGCGCTGATCCACTCCAATTGGAGCCTTTCCGGCCGGACACCCGCCTTCTCCAGGGTATCCCACAGCGCCTGCATGCGCTTCACGGTCTGCCGGTTCGCGTTGATGTAGTGGCAGTCTGCGTAGTGGCAGCCCGAAACCAGCACTACCGGCGCACCGCAGCGGAAGGCCTCCAGCACCATCTCGGCCGAGACGCGCGCCGAGCACATCGTCCGCACCACGCGGTTGGTCGCCGGGTACTGCATCCGCGAGATGCCGGCCATGTCGCCGCCGGCGTAGGAGCACCAGTTGCAGGCAAACACGAGCACCTTGTCCTGCGGATTCTCCGACAGCACCGACCGCACCTGCGCCAGCAGCTGCTCGTCGGTGAAGTGCCGCATGGTGATCGCCCCGTACTTGCAGGTCGCCCCGCAGGCGCCGCAGCCCGCGCACGCGGCTTCGATGACCGCCGCCGGCTCCCCTTTTTTCCAGGTGATCGCGTTATAGGGGCAGACCGGCGCGCACAGGCCGCACTTGCTGCAGGCGGCCTCATCGATCCGGCTGGTCAGCGCCTCTATGTGGATCTCCCCGGCGTTGAGCAGCGCACCGGCGCGTGACGCGGCCGCGCCCGCCTGGCAGACCGAGTCCTTGATGTCCTTCGGCGCCTCGCAGAACCCGGCGAAGTAGACCCCCCGCGTGGGCGCGTCCACCGGTTTGAGCTTGGGGTGCGACTCCATCAGGAACCCGTCCGAGGTTTTCGAAAGCGTCAACAGCCCCGAGATCTTGGCCAGGTCGGCCGGGGGCTGGACGCCCACGGAGAGCACGACCATATCCAGCTCGTGCCGCTCCAGTCTGCCCGAGGTGGTGTTTTCCACCGTCAGGGTCAGGTTGCGCGTTTTCGGATCCTCCTCGATATCGCCCGGAATCCCCCGGACGTAGCGCGTGCCCGCTTCCTTGGACCGCTGGAACATGTCCTCGAAGGACTTCCCGAAGGCGCGGATGTCCTGGTAGAAGACCGTGTTCTCGACATCGGGATAGTGGTCGGCCAGCAGGAGCGTGTCCTTGATGGTGTTCATGCAGCAGATGTTGGAGCAGTAGGGCCGCCCGACCCGCGGATTGCGCGACCCGACGCACTGGATGAATCCGATGCGCAACGGCCGGCGGTGATCGCTGGGCCGGACGAAGTGGCCGCCGGTCGGTCCGCCTGCGCAGATGAGCCGTTCGAACTCCATGGACGTGATCACGTTCTCGAAGCGGGTGTAGCCGTACTCGTCCATTTCGGTCGGGTCGTACACGTCGAGCCCGATCGCGACGATGACGGCGCCCACCTCGCGCGTCACCATCTCGTCGCGGTCATCGTAGTCGATGGCCCGCCTTTCGCAGACCTCTGCGCACTTGCCGCACGCCAGCGGGTTGTTGCCCAGGCAGTCGTCCATGTTGAGGACATAGCTGCAGGGGACCGCCTGCGGGAAGGGGATGTGGATGGCCTTGCGCGAAGACAGCCCCATCTGGAATTCGTCCGGCTTCACGACCGGGCAGACCTTGGCGCACTCGCCGCAGGAGTTGCACAGGGCGGGGTCGACGTAGCGGGCTTTGCGGCGGATTTTTACCGAGAAGTTCCCGACATAGCCGGAGACCGCTTCCACCTCGCTGTTCGTCAGCAGCTCGATGTTTCGATGCCGACCGGCATCGATGGCCTTGGGCCCGAGGATTCATATGCTGCAGTCCATCGTGGGATAGGTCTTGTCCAGCTGGGCCATGATCCCGCCGATGGACGGCTGTTTCTCCACCAGGATGGCCTTGTGGCCGGCCTCGGCGAGCTGCAGCGCCGCCTCGATGCCGGTCACGCCGCCGCCGATCACCAGCGCCGCCCTGGTCACGGGCACGCTCAGCTCTTCCTGCGGCTGCAGGAAGCGCGCCCGGGCCACGGCGCCGGCCACGAGGTCCATCGCCTTGCGCGTGGCCCCCGCCCTGTCCCCGGGGTGCACCCACGAGCAGTGCTCCCGCAGGTTGGCCATCTCCATCAGGTATGGATTGAGGCCCGCCTCGAGCACGCATTGGCGGAAAGTCGGCTCGTGCTGTCTCGGCGTGCAGGATGCGACGACCACGCGGTTCAGGCGGTCCTGCTGGATCGCCGCCTTGATCTCGTTCTGTCCCGGATCGGCGCAGGTGTACTTGTTCCGGACGGCGCACACGACGTCCGGCAGCGTCAGCGCATACTTCGTCAGCTCGGCACAATCGACCGCGCCGGCGATGTTGAGTCCGCAGTCGCAGACGAAGACACCCACGCGCAGTGGCTCTTGCGTCGGTATTGAAGTCATTGCCCTATTCCCTGTTCATTTGCCACGAATTCCACAAACCCTCGGGATTCGCATAATTCGCGGCGGCTTTGCTCCCGTTCGTAATCAATCCAGCCGACAGCTCAAGCGAGGGCGGCCGCCACCAGCTCGGCGAGGTCGACCATTTCGATCTCCATTTCCCCTCCCAGATTCGGATCCTTCATCGCGCACCGGAGGTGAATCCGGCACTTGGGGCATCCGGTCGCCAGCATCACGGCACCCGCGGCCCGCGCCTCCTTCAGCCGTTCGACCTGGATCTTTTTCGCCACCCGGTCGCAGTTGGACCAGGTTCCGCCGGCGCAGCAGAGCGCGTTGGCCCGGTTTTTGTCCATCTCCGCGACATCCACGCCGGGGACAGCACCCAGAACCTGCCGCGGCGGCTCGTAAATCCCGAGATGCCTTCCCAGGCGGCACGGGTCCTGGAAGGCCACCCGCAAGGGGCGGCCCTTCTTCAGCTCCAGGCGCGGCAGCCGTTCCGCGATGTATTCGCTGATGTGCAGAACGCGCGGCGGCTTGCCTGCGAAGAATGGCTCGTAGTCGAGCTTCCACGTCCTGAGGCACTCGGCGCAGGAGGTCACGACCGTCTCCGCCCCGCTGCGCTCCACCAGCTCGACATTGTGCCGCGCCAGCAGTTCGAAATTATCCGCGTCGCCGTTCCACAACAGGTCGTGCCCGCAGCAGCGCTCCTCGGGGGAGACGACCGGGATCTCGCCGGCGCGGTTCATGATCCGCACCGCCGCCCTGCAGCCGTTGAGCACCGAGGGCCCCAAGTCGCTGAAAAACGCGTCGTAGTAAGGCGTGCAGCCCGCCCAGTAAAAAACGCCGCCTTTTTCCGGCTCGGCCTTCATCCCCCCCTCGAGCCAGCCGGTGCGCCTTTGCACGGTGCCGCCGCGCGCCATCATGCGCATCACCGATTGCAATGCTCCTCCGTGAGGGCACTGCGGCTCGCTTCCCTCGCTGCGGTGAAGGCCGCGCAAGGCTCTCACCAGGCCGGTGAAGTCGACCTCGACCGGGCAGCGGCGGTCGCACATGCCGCAGGTCAGGCAGCTGAAAACCGAGGCGTCCTCCAGTACGGTCTGCTTCCGCCCCTCCACGGCCGAGAGCACGTGGCGCCTCGGGCTGAGGTCCCCTCCGGAGCGGGCCACGGGACAGGAGCCGGCGCACTTCCCGCAGTCGTAGCAGGCCCATGCCCTGGTCGCCTTCACCGCACCTTCGAGATCAAGCATCGGTCGCGGCTCCCCGGCCCGGCCCGGGCGCGGTCCCGCCCGCCAGGGGGCTGGGGCCGAGCTTCCGAACCTCGTCCGTGAACTCGTTGATAACCTGGGCAAACCGCGCCCCTTCCGCCGCGCTGATCCACTCCAGGCGCAGGCGCCCGTCCTCCAGGCCGAGCAGGTGCACGACCCGCTTCGTCTTCTCGAACTGCTCGACGGCGCGGTGATTGCCGAAAACATAGTGGCAGTCTCCGAAGTGGCAGCCCGAGACAAGGACGCCGTCGGCGCCCCGCTCGAACGCCCGGAGCACGAACGCCGGGTGGATCCGGCCGGAGCACATCACGCGGATGATCCGGAAATGGGGCTGCTGCTGGATCCGGGAGACGCCCGCCGTGTCGGCGCCGGCATAGGAGCACCAGTTGCAGGCGAACACGACCAGGCTGGGATTCCAGGAATCCGGTTGCCGGCCGCCGGCTGTGGTTTTCAGCTTTTTCGCTTCGGCTTTCATGAGGCCGCCTCTCCGACCAGGAATGCGTCGATCATCGCCTCCACCTGCCGGTCGGTGAAGTGCATCGCACGGATCGCCCCCGAGGGGCACCAGCTGGCGCAGGTCCCGCACCCCTTGCAGAGCGACGCGTTGATCTGGGCCAGCCATGCCCCATCCGCGTCCTGCACCAGCTGCGGCGCGCGGAACTCGCAGAGCTCCACGCACTGCCCGCAGGCGCGGCACCGTTTCCCGTCGACGACCGAGACCGCCGGGTCGAGCCTCACGGTGTCGTGCGCCAGCAGGACGGAGGCCTTGGCCGCAGCCGCCGAAGCCTGCGCCACCGTATCGACGATGTCCTTGGGACCCTGCGCCGTGCCGGCCACGAAAACGCCCTCCACCACGGTCTCCACGGGCGCAAGCTCCGGGTGCCGTTCGAGGAAATACCCGTCCAGGCCCAGGCTCGCCTTCAGCATGTCGTGAAGCCGCGCCGTCTCCTCCCGCTTCGGCCTCATTCCCACGGCCAGAACTACCAGGTCGGCCGGGACCTCCAGCGTGCGTCCAAGAAGCTCGTCGTGGCAGCGCACGAACTGGGCGCGCTTTCTTCCAACAACGGCGGGCACCTCGCCGGGCGGAACCCGGACAAAGAGCACGCCCCTTCGCCGCGCTTCCCGGTACATCTCCTCGGCGCCGGTGGAGACGGTCCGGATGTCGCGGTAGAAGATCGTCGTGTCGATCCCCTGCCGGCACAGCTGCATCGCCTGCTTGATGGAGGTCGGGCAGCAGTAGCGTGAGCAGCCGGAATGGCTGTCCGCCTCGCGGGAGCCGACGCAGAGTATGATCGACGCGCTCCTTGGCCGAACCCCGCCGAAGGAGAGCGCGGACTCCCCCTCGATGAAAGCCCGTTCGAGCTCTTGGCTCGTGAGCACGTTGGGCAGCCTGCCGTATCCGAACTCGCCCCGGGGATCGTAGAGGTCCGCCCCGATCGCGAGGATCACGGCGCCCACCGGGAGGATCTCCTCCGACCTCGACCGGAGCCGGGCGTCGAAGCTGCCGACGAATCCCGTGACGCTTTCGACCTCTGTGTTGAGCAGCACCCTTGCGCCGCTCTCTTCCAGCCGCCTGAGCTTCAGCGCCAGCACATCCGAGGCTTTCCGCAGGTTCGGATAGAGGAACTTGAGATTGGGCTCTGCCAGCCTTCCCCCCAGGTGCCCTTCCTTTTCCACCAGGGTCACCGGGAAGCCCTGGTTGGCCAGGTCGGTGGCCGCCTCGATCCCCGCGATGCCGCCGCCGATCACGAGCGCCGCCCGCGTCATGGGCGACGCCCCTTCCTGCAGCGCCTCCAGATGCCGCGCCCGGGCCGCGCCCATGCGGATCAGCGCCCGGGCCTTCTCCTGCGCATGTGCCCGGTCCCTGACGTGCACCCACGAGCACTGGTCGCGGATGTTGACCATCTCGAGCAGGTAGGGATTGAAGCCTGCCTGTGCGAGGGTTTCCCTGAATACCGGCTCGTGGGTGCGGGGGGTGCAGGCGGCAACCACGATCCTGTTCAGGTTGTTCTCCCTGATCAATTCGATCAGCTCCTCCTGGCCGGCCGCGGAGCAGGCAAACAGCTCGTCCCGGGATACGACCACCTGCGGCAGCCCTTCCCCGTAGCCCGTCAACTCCGCGACATCGAGCAGGCCCGCAATGTTGATGCCGCAGCGGCAGACCATCAGCCCGACGCGCGGCGGGCCGGAAAGATCGAGCTGTTCGACGGGTGCTTTGCGCTTCTCCACGCGATCCCCCGCGAGGAAGAGCTGGGCACGCGCCGCGGCGGCGGATGCCTGGGCCACGCAGTCCGGTATGACCTGCGGCCCGACCGCGCTCCCGCAGACAAACACACCGTCGCGGGCGGTCTCGACCGCCGAGACCGCGGGATCCTTCCGCCGGAAAAATCCGTACTCATCCGTCTCCACGCCCAGCATGCCGGCCAATGCCGGCGCCCCGTCGTTCGGCGCCGCCGCCACCGACAGCACCACCAGGTCGGCCGGCAGCCGCTCCTGGCGGTGGCCGATGGTGTCCTCGACGAACACCTCCAGCAAGTCGTCTTCCGGGACGCGTTCGACCTTGGCCGGCCGCCCCCGGATGTACCGCGCGCTTTTTTCGTCCACCGACCTCCGCACAAAGTCGTCGAAACCCTTGCCGAATGCGCGCAGGTCCGTGTAGAGAATGGTCACATCCTCGACCTCCGGGTCGTGCTGCCGGATGAGCATGGAATCCTTCACCGCGTTCATGCAGCAGAAGCGGCTGCAGTACGCGCGCCCTCCCTCGCCGCGCGCCCCCACGCACTGCACGAAGACGATGCGCTTCGGCGTGCGCAGGTCCGAGGGCCGGACGACGTGCCCCTGGGTCACCCCGGAGGCGTTCAGCATCCGCTCCAGCTCCAGGCTCGTGATGACGTTCGGATGGCGCCCGTAACCGTAGTTCCCCAGAGCGCGGGCGTCGAACTCCTGGAAGCCGACGGCCACGATGATCGCGCCGGCCTCGAATTCCCGCTCCTCCGCCCGCATGTCGAAGTCGATGGCCCCCACGTCGCAGGCCTTCATGCAGTGATTGCAGCTCAGAAGCTGGGTGTCGTTGAGGCAGGACCCGCGGTCGATGATGTAGGCTGCGGGGACGGACTGCGGAAACGGCCGGTAGATCGCCTTGCGCGATTTCAGCCCGGCATCGAACTCATTGCCCGAAACCTGCGGACAGACGTCCACGCACAGCCCGCAGGCGACGCACAGATCCTCGCGCACGTAACGCGGGTGCCGGCGCACCTTCACGCGGAAGCCGCCCGGCTCGCCTTCGCAGCCCACGACCTCCGCGTTCGTCAGCACCTCGATGAGCGGATGCCGACCGGCATCCATGGCCCGAGGGCCGAGGATTCATATCGAGCAGTCCATGGTCGGAAAGGTCTTGTCGAGCTGGGCCATGCGCCCGCCGAGCGACGGCGACTTTTCCACCAGCGTCACGCGAATGCGGGCGTTGGCCAGGTCGAGCGCGGCCTGGATGCCGGCGATGCCCCCGCCGATGACGAGCGCCCTTTTCTCGCCGGAGCCGACGGGTTCCTCCACCATGGTTTCAGGCTGCGGATCCAACTTTGCCTTCCTCCAATCTGCCTGCCGCTGTCCCGAGAGCGCTCAATCCGGAAGCTGTGACATGGCGAGAATTCACGGATCTCTCCGGGCCTCTCCGTGGCTCCGCGTGTAACGCTTCCGGATGCCTCCCTTCTCCCGTACGGTCAGGACGGCGGCGCGGCCTGTGTCGCCTCCCCGTCCTGTCCCGCCTCTGCCGGCCCGGCGTACTCCTGCACGAAATAGTCATAGCCGGCATCAAACGCCCTGAGGTTGGTTTCCTCCGTCCCCGGCGGCACCGACGAACGGACAGCCTCGCGCATCTCCGCGCGCGTCGCGATACCCGTGACCGCGGCGACGAAACCGAGCATGACGATGTTTTGCACGATCACCCTTCCCAGGGATTCCGCGATCCTCGTCGATGGGATCCCGTAAGACTTCCTCCCCTCCGCGAGGCGGGGGCGCACCAGGTCCTTCTCGTAGATGAGCGTCCCTCCCTCCTTCAGTTCGTCCAGGTACTTTTCGCAGCCCTCGGCCGACATCACGACGAAAACGTCGGGGCGCTGAATGTAGGGGTAGAGAATCTCCTCGTCGGCGACGACCAGCGTGGTGCTGCAGGCCGAACCACGCGCCTCGGGGCCGAAGCTCTGGGTCATGGTGGCGTTGCGGCCGGCATTCACCGCGCAGGCCTTGCCGATGATGTACCCCGCGAGGATGACGCCCTGCCCTCCGAAGCCGGTGATGCGTATTTCAGTCCTGTCCATGGATCATCCCCCCTTCCGGCGGCATCGGCCGGTACCTGTCACCGAGGATCTGCCGGTAATGCTCGTCCATCATCTCGCTGAACGTGGGCCGTTCCTGGTCCACGAACTTCCCGCAGACGATCCTCCCCTGGAAATCGATGTCCAGTTCCCTGGTGTCGGCGCCGTGCCGGATTTCGGCGTTGTCGTGGTAGAAGCGCATCAGGTCGAGTCCCGTTCCCAGCTTGTTGAGC
Organism: Acidobacteriota bacterium; assembly: GCA_037444305.1. Classification (GTDB taxonomy): domain Bacteria; phylum Acidobacteriota; class UBA6911; order UBA6911; family UBA6911; genus JBBIMP01. The sequence goes on along the minus strand of JBBIMP010000026.1, from coordinate 26,955 downwards.
CGCGCGTAGAGCGTCGAGCACGGCGCAATCACCTCGATCAGCCGGAAGCCCTTGCGCTGCATGGCTTCCTTGAAGGACTGCGTCAGGCGGCGGAAGTGGAGGCACGTCCAACGGGCGACGTAGCTCGCCCCGCTGCTGGCCGCCAGGTGCGGGATGTTGAAGGGCCTTTCGAAGTTGCCGAACGGCATCGTGGAGGACCGCGCGGTCATGGGCGTGGTGGGCGCATTCTGGCCTCCGGTCATCCCGTATATGAAGTTGTTCACCAGGACCACCAGCAGGTCCATGTTCCTGCGCGCCGTGTGGATGAAATGGTTGCCGCCGATGCCCACCAGGTCCCCGTCGCCCGAGAATACCGTCACCAGCAGCTCGGGCCTCCCCAGCTTCAGGCCGGTGGCGAACGGCAGGGCGCGTCCGTGGGTGGTGTGGAACGCATCCAGCTTCATGTAGCCCGCCACCCTTCCGGTGCAGCCGATGCCGGAAACGATGGCGGCCTTGTCCAGGTCGATGCCGGCCTCGCCCAGTGCGGTGGCGTAGCATTTGACTACCGTGCCGATGCCGCAGGTGGGGCACCAGATGTGCGGCATGCGGTCCATCCGCAGGTAGGGAGCAATGGGATGATCCTCGGCCTTCACCTCTCGTCTTTCGATGGTTGCGCTCATTTCGCCGCCTCCAGGATCGCATTGCAGATGGCTTCGGGGTCGTGCACTCCGCCGCCGCCGTGCGCGACCGGCACCGCCGCGGCGCGGCCCGCGGCGCAGCGCTCGACCTCGAGGACCACCTGCCCGTAGTTGATCTCCGGCACCACGAAGGCCTTTACCTTCTCCGCCAGCTCCCGGATGCGTTTTTCCGGGAAGGGCCACACGACGACGAGCCTGAGGACCCCGACCTTCACGCCCTGCCTGCGTGCCATCTCGATGCCCATGCGGGCCACACGCGACGTGATGCCGTAGGAGACGAGGACCACGTCGGCATCCTCGATGCGCCTTTCCTCGAAGCGCACGATCTTGTCGGCGTTCTTCCGGATCTTGTCGACTATGCGCCGCACGCATTTTTCCTGGCACTCCGCGGTCATGACCGGATAGCCGCGCTCGTCGTGGGTCAGGCCGGTGGCATGAAACCGGTAGCCGTCGCCCGCCCGGGCAAACTCCGACACCATGTTGCCGTTGGACTGGTAAGGCAGAAACTGTCCGGGAGGCTTGGCGGTGAGCTTGCGCGGCACCACGTCGATCTCCGCGGCGGACGGGATCACGACCTTCTCCGTCATGTGCCCGACGCATTCGTCCATCATGATCAGCACCGGCACGCGCCAGGTTTCGGAGAGGTTGAAGGCATCGATCGTCAAATCGAATGCCTCCTGCGGGGAGCTGGGGCAGAGCGCGATCACGGAGTAGTCGCCATGCGAGCCCCAACGCGCCTGCATCATGTCCCCCTGACCGACCATTGTCGGGATGCCGGTGGACGGGCCTGCACGCTGCACGTTGACCACAACGCAGGGGGTTTCCATCATGGAGGCCAGCCCGATGTTCTCCATCATCAGGCTGAAGCCCGGCCCGCTGGTGACCGTCATCGACTTGGTCCCCGTCCAGGAGGCCCCGACCACGGCTGCCATGCTCGCCAGTTCGTCCTCCATCTGGATGAAGGTGCCGCCCATCATCGGAAACCGGCGGGCAATCCGTTCGACCACCTCCGTGGAAGGCGTGATCGGGTAACCGGCCACAAACCTGCAGCCTGCGGCCATCGCCCCCTCGCCGCAGGCGTAGTCGCCATCGAGATAGTGGGTGCCGGTCAGGACACCCGCGGGGTCGGTTTTCACTGGATCCTCCTTGTTCCCGATTATTTCAAGTGACCTTCAGGCTGCGCCGGATCTTGCCGGCTGATGGTTATGGCCGGCTTCGACGCTGAAAATCGCAAAGTCGGGGCAGATCATCTCGCAGAGGTTGCAGTTCACGCACTCGCCGGTCTTCACTACCTTCGGGGGGTGGTAACCCTTGCGGTTGAACTCTTCGGACATCACCAGGACCTCCTTCGGACAGTACTCCACGCAGAAGGCACATCCCTTGCACCGGTCGACAATGATGCGCACTTCGCCGCGCGGCACCTTGATCCGGTCGAAGTCCAGCGGTTTTCGCCAGTATTTCATCCTTCGTTCCCCCGATTCGTAATCCCGCCGCCGTCGCGTCCGGCGGTATTCCTTCATTCCTTTAAATCCCCCCTGGCGGGCTCCGCAGCACGGAGCTTCACAAAGGGACAGCCACCAAAAAGCGTGCCCACGGCGCAATCGGGCGCCCAATAGCCCGCGCACCATACGCACGTTCCCGTCCCGTTCCGCCCCGGGCGGGCCAGCTCGAGCGAGAGGCGCTCCAGCATGAGCGTGAAGCGATTCACCTCCGCGCATGTGAACAGCGGCAGTGTGGCGGCCAGGCGCTCGGCCACAAGCTTTTCGTAATCACGGACCAGCTTCTTCCCCCGGGGACTGGCGGAAATGACGCGCACCCGCCGGTCGGCCTTTCCCGGTGTCCGCCTTACAAGGCCCAGGCGCTCGAACTTGTCGATCACCTTCGTGCCCGCGGGCATGCTGACGCCGAGGAAGTCCGCCACCTCGCTCATCTGGCGGCCGCCCTCCAAAGAGATTGTTTTCAGCAGGTGGAACTGCGCCGGCGTCAGGGAGTCTGGAAAGACCTGATGAAGGAGCCGCGCCTCGAGAATTTCGCGAACCACCGAGGCGAAGATGTGACTGAAACGGAGCAACCGGAACTCCTGCGGCTCCGCTCCTTCGCTTCCAGGATGATTCCCATTCCCAGCCGCCGTGCCATGTTCCGCAGGCACGTGCGCCATGGTCTCACTATGTAAAGCCGCTAAGTATTTAACCTAGTTCAACCTTCTAGCACAGAACCGACCCCGGCACAACTCAAATGTTTCCCAAAGCTTTTCGAATATTCTTATGCCAGGTATTAGGCTACAGGGCACCCTCCCCCTTCAGGTCGATTTTGCCGTAACAACCTGTGTTTTCCGGCCGATATGTCCGGAGTGGCGGAAAATCCGGGACGGAGACCATTGTCGCCGGGCGCACGTCTGCCGGCAATCAGCGTTTTCATTCCTTAGCAGGGACTATGACCGTTGTTCAGCTGGGCGGGTACCGGTTGCTGGAGCGATTGGGCAAAGGATCGATAGGCACCGTCTACCGGTGTCGCCACGAGGAGACAGGCCGGGAGGCCGCGCTCCGAGTCCTGGCGGAGGGAATCCGTTGGGATCCGGAACTCCGGCGCCAACTTGCCGCGGAGTGCCGGAGCGTCACGCGGCTGAAGCATGCGAACATTTCGACGCTCCAGGATTTTGGTGAAGAGCACGGCATCGCCTACACGGTCTCGGAATTTCTCGCAGGCCGGAGCCTCGAGTACCTGATCCGCGGGGAAACCGTCCTGCCGGTCGAGGCGGCCACTTCCCTGTTGATCCAGGCAACCGAGGGGCTGGCTTTCGCCCACAGGCATGGGATCGTGCACCTGGACCTGCGGCCCGGAAACCTCCATCTCACCCCCGAGGGATCCCTGAAGGTATGCGACTTCGGCATCGGCCGGCTCCTTCTCGGGCGGACCAGCCCGCCTGCCATCCGCTGGGGTTCGCGCATCTACCTGTCGCCCGAGCAGATCGAGGGAAAGCCTGCGGACGAGAGGGCGGATGTTTTTTCCCTCGGCCTCGCCTTCTACGAGTTGTTGACCCTGACCCACCCTTTCCACGACGAAAACAGCGGGCGTGCCCTGGATCACATCCTCTTCACGGACCAGGTGCCGGCCATCGAGAAGCATCCGCTGTACCCTCTGGGCTTGTGGCCTCTGCTGGACAGATGCCTGGCAAAGGATCCCGGAGAACGACACCAGACCATGGAGGAATTGGGCTGGGCGGCAAGGCAGTTGCTCGCCGACACAACCGAGGACTCCCGGTTGATGCGGGCCGAAATCCAGGCCTTCCTCCCGCGGCTGAGGGAATCCGCCGCCGGGACCGGAGCGCCCCCGGGCCTTCCCGTCCTCCTCCGGGAGGCGGAGGAGCTGGCTTCGCCGGGGTCGGACAGCGACTACATGTCCCTGAACAGGCTGCTTTCCGAGATTTCCGAATTCAGCCGTGCCATACAGACATCCCGCCCGGAGCGGGAAGACCCTGACCTCTCCATCCTGGCTCGGATCGCATTCGAAGGGGACAGGGCACTGCCCAGTCTCGAAACAGGAGACGGACCGGGCGTTGTCCCGGATCCGGCGCCGGAACCTCCCAATGACTCCTCCCGGATGACCGCCGAAGCCCGGGAGCAGGCCTCCGGAGCCGGGTTTGAAAGCCCGGCGCCCGTGTCGCCGCCGGCTCCAGCCTCCGAGGTCCGGCCACCGGCTGGTGCAGTGGAATCACCGACCGCCCTCCCGGAGAGCAGGTCGCATCACCGGCGCGGCCTCAGGATGACGCTTGCTGCCGCAGCCCTCCTGCTGGCCGCCATTGCCTGGGTTCGCCCGGGAATAACGGATAGGGTTGCCGGCGTCGGCGCCAGCGGTCTCGAGAGCGTTTCCAAGTGGGTGGACGGCGCCAGGGCGGGCTATGATCGCCTAAAGAGGGGCAACGTGCGCACCACTGTCAGGATCCTGATGCACCAGGCACGGCTGCTGCGCCTGGAGGGCCGTTACGACGAGGCCAAAATGTTCCTGGCGAGGGTTCTCGAGCTCGATCCCGAAAACGCCGAAGCCCGGGCAGAGTGGGCAGCAAGCGGACCGCATCCGGCCCCGGCGGAACCTGCTCCCCGGCCCTAGGACTTCCTCCCGCCTTCGTCTTGACCCCCAAATATCGGGGGACTATCCGCGCCTTCGCGCCTCGAGGTACTTGCGGATCGCCTGGTGCTGGCTCTTGCCGTCGAGCCCGGCCTCCGCCAGCACAATCTCCCCCTGCCCGCTCCCGAGGAAATGCCCCTTCTGAAAGGGATGCAGGGTGTGCGTTCTGCCGAACTCGGAGCACACCCAGCGGAACATGGTCGGCAGCGTGAAGCCCGTGATGCCCATCGCCTCCCTCGCCCGCTCATCGGGGAAGATGGCCTGCCTCTCCTCCAGCGGCAGCATGTTGAACAGCTCGGCGCTCGATACGTGGTAAATCCAGAGATCGGCGCCATCCTTGTCGAGCAACGGCAGCGCCTCTTCGACGAACGCGTAGGTCGCCGCGCTCTCCTGCAGAACCACCGTGCCCTCCCCTTTCCCGGAGGGTTTCCGGAGAAGGTAGACACCCTTGGCCGCCTCTTCCGGCGGCGCCAGCCCCAATTTGACGCGGTCCAGGATCTTTTCATTGGGCCGCGTGACGAATGGGGCGATCAGCGCCGGCCGCTTGGCCAGAGCCGTCGTGAGCAGGGCCCAGATCTCCGCAGGCTCCCATGGCGTCAGGGTGATGGCGGTGCCGTGGGGAAAGTTCTCCTGCAGGATCTGCAGCGGCTGTGGGTCGGCGTGCGTCGGCCCGTCCTCGCCGGTTTTGAGGCCTGCGTGCGCGCAGATCAGAATCATCGGATTGTAGGGATCGCCCGTGAGCTCGCGGCGCGCCTGCGCGCCGATGGCGTGCAGCCTTGCCGCGATGTGCCCCAGCGGCGCGATGAAGGCGCCGTAAGAGGAGCCCACGCCGATGTGGTGCCCAAACGTGGACAGGCCCGAGAGGATCCCGGAAATGGCATCTTCGCAGATCCCGCCGATCGACAGAATCCGGGATCCCGGATTTGACACCGCGTTCCAGTAGCCTTCATCGAATCCCTGCCCTATGACGTTTACGCTCGTCGAGCCCAGCAGGTCGGCCGCTGCGGTGAAGAATGCTCCGCCCGAGGCTTTATTGTAATACTGCAGGGCGCGTCCGAGCTCGCCTCGCAGGGTGGTCACGGTGCCCGGCGCCAGCCGGAGTTCCTCGGGAATCCGCAGCCCATCGCCCGCAATCTCGTATACTCTTTCAACCTGCGGCGCAGCCTCGCGGGGCTGCCTAACCAGCTTGTCGAGCCGGCCGCGCGCTGCCGCCAGGCGAGCCGCCAGCGCCTCCACGCCGTGCCGGTTCATCTCCAGCACCCGCCTGACCAGGTGGAGCGACTCCCAGAAACAGGTCTCCAGGATGTCCTTGCCGCCTTCGTCAGCCGCGCAGCGCTGCTCCTCGCCCTCGCACGACGGGAGCAGGATGTCGGCTTTTCCGGTCAGCTCCGACACGGCCTGGCAGAACCCGTCGGAACAGAGTTTGTGTCCGGCCCCGTGCGAAACTCTGCCCTCGATGCCGTAATTCCAACCCTTGAGCGTCCGGTAGACAACGGCGGTCGGCTGGCCGTTGTCGATGGAGGCCGCCAGGCGCTGGCCGCCGATCACCTGCTGGAAGTTGCGTCCGTCCGGCACGTAGACCACGTTCCAGTCGTGCATGTGAAAGAACTCCATCGGGGTCCACTGCACGTACTCGCCCGGGAGGCCGTCCTCGGGACAGACGCGGTTGGAGTCGATCGAGGCCTGGTTCCAGTCCAGGTGCAGTATGACATTGCCCAGCGATGCCGTGGCCGCAGCAGCAACCGCCTCGGCGACGCGCCCCGGCGTCATTCCCCCTTCGCCTTCCACAATGTGAATCATCGGGCTGGCTGCGCCGAAGTAGTCTTTCGCGGCGTAGGCCAGTCCCAGCGAGCTTCCCACGCCCACGCCGGAGGCGCCGGTGGAGAGCCGGATGAAGGGTGTCGCAGGCGTCGGGTGTCCGTCGAGCGCCTTCGAGCCAAATTTCTTGAACAGCGGGGTGCTCGTAACCGGGTTTCTCCGGAAGCCGAGCAGGTCGTCAAGCCGGAGCCGCATCCGCTTGTCTTTCGGCAAAAGGGAGGAATCCCCCATGCGCGCAACCTCGTCGCGGAGGCCCCAGATCGAATAGAGCCCCATCGCCTTGTGCCCGGCGGCGTAGGAAATTATGTCCGCGTCCTGCCGCGCCGGATCGGAGAGGTCGTAGTCCATGGCATCGAACAGTATTCCCTGCACGAACCTGCCCGAGGAAATTGAGCCGCCCGGATGCCCCGAGGTAGGCACGTAGTTGTACAGCAGCGCGCAGAGCGCCCGATAGCAGAGGTCCAGAAGCTCGAACTGGCTGACCTCCTCCCCCGTAAGGGGTTCCGCCCCTTTCTTCATCTTCTTGGTGACGTCCGCATAAATCCCGCGCTTCTTTCCGAATTCGAGCTTCATGGTCATTCCTTTCTGCTCCGGGCTCTCCCCTCGATCCCCTTCCGGGAGGAGTAAACCCGGGTATGAAAGCGTGAGTCATCCGATTTGCGTTATCCGAAAATAGAGCTTTTGCATTGGGCTTTCAATGCTTATTTGCCGGCTCGAGCGGATACGGAGCACCCACGTTATCCTTGACCGCACCGGCCGCGGCAGTATCATGGGCGTTGATGATCCGATCACCCTTCTGCCTCGGGATTTTCGCCTGCTTTCTGATCCTGTCCGTTGCGCAGGGATGCGGCGATGGCACAGGGATTTCCTCCCGGCGAGAGGACGGCGCCGGAATCCCCGGCCAACGCAGCCCCGGAGCAGGTCTCACCGCAGAGGAACTGGTTCGCCGGATTGAACCTTCGCTCGTGAGGATTCAGGCCAGGTTTTCAGCGGATGCCAAAGACGGAGAACTCCCCGCCGGAACCGGCTTCGGCACGGGGATTGTATTCGACCGCCTGGGGCACGTGGTCACGAACGACCACGTCCTGCTGGCACCGGCAGACAGGCGACTGCCCAAGGAAATCGTCGTCACCACAGCCGGCAACAAATCGTTCTGGGCCGTGCTCCAGGGCAGGGACCGCGCCACCGACCTCGCCGTTCTGAGGATCGAGGCCCGGGACCTCGTGCCCGCCGCCTTCGCGCGTCCCGGCGACGTGCGGGTGGGTCAGGAGGTTCTCGCCCTCGGCTACGCCCTGGACCTAACGGGCGGCCCGACCGTGACCCGGGGCATCGTCAGCGCAACGCGGCAGTCCATCTACAAGGAACCGTACACCATCCCGGACATCATCCAGACGGATGCGGGCATCAATCCCGGGAACTCCGGCGGGCCGCTGGTCAACGCAAAGGGGGAGGTCATCGGCATCAACACGGCCATCGTGAAGGAACCGGGAAGTCCGGGATTCGCCATCTCGATGGCCCTGGCCGAACCCGTAATCCGTACGCTGATTCGGGACGGCAGGATCCGCCGCGCGTTTCTGGGCATCGGCACGGTGGAAGCGACGCCGGCCGTGGCCTTCCGGCTCGGGCTGACGGTCGAAACCGGGGTGGTCGTAACACTCGTCGCCGCAGATTCGCCCGCTGAGCGTGCCGGCCTGCAGCAGAACGATGTGGTACTGGAGATTGCCGGCAGGACAATCCGCAGCAACGGCGATCTCCTGGCAGTTCTGGCCCGCCACGCACCCGGAGAGAGCGTCCCCGTTAGGCTGGTCCGCGGCTCCAAAGCAATTGCCTTGGTCGCAGTCCTCGGCCATCCCGCTGAGTGAGTACAGTCGCGTCTTGGGGATCCAGGCCGCAAGTTGCCGCGCCTCCGGCGCATGACACTCCTGGTTACGGCTCGAGGGGCGCCGCCAGTGCGCGCCTGAGCCGCCAGGCCGTCTCCGCCAGCGAGGTCTTGAGGTAGTGCGCCTCCTCGCGCGGGCTGAAACTGATGGGGCCTTCGCTGCCGGCATCCACCCGCACCGCGACACAGACCGGCCCGCGGGCAGCCAGGATGGAGGGGAGCCCACCCTCGTAGGACCTCGCATCGTCGAAGCTGAAGACACTTTTGAAACCGCACCCGCGCGCCAGCAGCGCGAAATCCAGTCGACCGGCCCCCGGCACGGGCTGGTTGCCGGTGATTTCGTAGGTCTCGTTCTGGACAACAAAGAGGATGTAGTTGCCTGCGCCTGCCTGTACCGCTGTGGCCAGCGTGCCCAAGGTCATGAGCATGCTGCCGTCGCCGTTCAGGCAGATGACCCTCCTGAGCGGTTGCGCGAGGGCGATGCCGAGCGCAAAGTCCGCGGTGTGCCCCATGGCGCTGTCCGCGGAGGCCAGGTCCAGGTCACTCGCGGAGTACTTCCCCCAGGGACGGACCACGGACATGCAGTTGACGACGACGGCGTCACCGCGCAACCTCGCCAGCGGCTCCAGCAGTTCCCTCTTGGTCAGCATTTCCGTCGGCCTCTCGCGTCCGACTCACACCTCGTGACGGCGGTCATTGCAGAACTCCGGATATCAGAACGGCAACAGTCCGGCTCTCTTCCTCCGACAGGGCAAAGGCACGGGCAATCATCGGCGTATCGGCGTCGTCGTGAACGATTTCATAAGGTATGCTCCATGCACTCAGGGTGGATTCGGTGAACAGCGCAGCCGAATCCAGGTCCGGCCGGCTCAGGTCCTCCGCCGACAATCTCTCCGAGGAGGCGACTTTCCGGTTTGCGATCAGCTTTGCGTACCCCCTGTAGGTGATCAAACAGACCACCGGGATGCGCATGCGCAGCAGGGTTCCGCGGATGGCATCCCCGCTTTCGAACAGGCCGGTGTTCTGGGCGAGGACCACCGGTTTCTTCCCTCCCACCCACAGGCCGGCGGCCAGGGCGAAGGCTTCGCCCTCGCGCGTTACCTGTACCAGCCGTACATCCGGATCGTTTTCCAGCAGGGCGAAAAGGCGGGCCGAGGTGTTGTCGGGAAGGCCGACAACATGCGTCACCCCGTGCGCTTTCAATTCATTCAGGATGAGTCCCGCTCGAGTCATCGTTCCCCCACAATCGGAGGACAGCCTACGCCTACAACCGCGCGAAACGCAAGGGTGTCAGGCCTCGACATCGTTATACTGCAGGCCGAACAACACCCGGATAAACGTGTTCGCGGCCCGGTTCAGGAGCATTTTCAAGGCGGGGTAGTCGACCACCCGCGAGCCCGCAAGGAAGCGCGATCCGCCCATGTTGTAGACCTCTCCCGGTCGCGGCACCTGGAAGAAATGCCAGAAGGCGGTCACGAGGTCATGGGAGTGGATGTTGTCGCGGACCTGCTTCCCCTTGTAGCCGTAGATGCTGTACTGCTGGCCGGTCACGGCCAAAAATCGGTCAGCGGCTCCCTTGCGGCCCAGTCGTGACTTGGCTGGGCCGCGCAGTGCACGACCAGCGAGATGTCCCGGCCATAATCCCGGAAGAGCGCAAACACCTCCTCCTGGGTGCGGATGTCCATCTCCCGGTGTCGATAGCGAAGAAGGGTTCTCTTCAGCTCGTCCGATTTCCAGGTCGTCGAGCCGTCCCGGCCGAAAAACACCTCCCTCATGTTGTTGTCGATGCCGATGACGTCCAATCCCTTGTCGTGCAGGAATCTGGCAGTTTCACTCCCGATCAGGCCCGCGGACCCGGTGACGATGGCAACGGACATCCGGTTCATCCCTCCCTCTCGCCGCCGGGAACGTCGAACAGCGGGGCGAGCGTGGCGCGATTGTCCTTTACCCACTCGTGTATCCCGGTCACTATCTCCCGGACGCCGCGGCGCGGAGTCCAGCCGAAAGCTCCGGCAACCGCCGCCACAGGTACGCCGGCGGGGAATTCAGCCCCGCGTGAACGCTGGGTTCGGCGGATGCCTCGATGACCAGGTCGAAGGTGCCGGGGATTGCGTCCAGATCGGCTGGCTGGCGGACGTCCCCGTGGCAGAACTCCACACCGTGCATTTTGAGGATGGGAACGTTCAGCTCCGAACCCCGTCTCCGGAGATTGTCAAAGGCTGCAACCCGGGTTTCCGGCAGGTCGCTGAAGGCCAGTGCGAGACTCGAGCCAACGAAACCGGCGCCGCCGGTGATCAGGACCCGCATTTCCGCGATCCTCCTCTGCAGTCATTTGGAATGAGCAGACTTGTTAGCATCTCCGGGATTGCCAAGTCAATCATTGGTGTCAGGCCTTGCAGATTAAATCTTGGGGCGCAGGAATGTTTGGGTCGAGTCCCAAAACCAAATCTGCAAGGCCTGACACCGGGTGGGAAATATCTGCTGGACTGGGAGGGAAGAAAGGAGAATGATTGAGCGACGCAATCGAGGGCGGGCGATCATGCGCGGACTTGCGGGCAAAAGAGTGCTGGTGACGGGCGGCGCCAGCGGGATTGGAGCCGCCACCGTGGAACGCTTTCTCGACGAGGGTGCCACCGTATGCGTCCTCGACCTGGATGCCCGCGCCGGCGCCGCCATCAGGAAAAGTCTCCCCGCGATCGCCGCCTTCCTGAAATGCGACGTGAGCAACATGGTCCAGGTCCGGCATGCATTTACCGGGGCCGTAGAAACGATGGGCGGAGTCGACGTCGTGGTCAACAACGCCGGTATCAGCATCCGCCACAGGTTTCTCGATATCGCGCGCGAGGAGTGGGACCGCGTCATGGCGGTCAACCTCACGGGCGTGTTCCACGTGGCGCAGACAGCTGCCCTCCACATGATGGAGCGAGGCCGGGGCGTAATCCTGAATACGGCCTCGACCAACGGTATGACCGGATACCCGTTGTACGCCGACTACAACGCCAGCAAGGCGGGAGTGATCGAATTGACGCGCTCCATGGCCCTCGAACTGGCGCCGCGCATCCGGGTGAACGCCGTGGCGCCCGGGTACGTCCTCACGCCCATGCAGCGCGCCGAGTACACGGACGAAATGCTCGAAGAGGTCAACCGTAAGATCCCGATGGGGCGACACGCCGGGCCCGAGGAGGTTGCGGCCCTCTTCGCGTTCCTGGCCTCGGATGACGCCGCCTTCATCACCGGCCACGTCTACACGCTGGACGGCGGCGAAACCGCAGGCGGTCTCGCCAGCCGCTGAGGAGAGTCAGAACCATGGGAGTTCCCGGACTCATCCTGTTGCTGACGCTGCAGGCGCTCAGATCAGCAGCGCCGCTCCCCTTCTCCGGCAACTGCGATTCGTTCCCCACCGAAGCGGGCACCCGGCCGCCGGCAAATCCGCAGGCGCTTGCGGCTGAATCGCCCGGGAACGAAAACACACTTGCCTCCCACAAGGCGCTCTGCATCGTCGCAGAAGCGCTCGCAGCACCCTCCCCCGCATCGGCACTTCGGTCACCTCGCCCTCCGGGAGCATCCGGATTGACACCCGGCCCCCCGAGAGGGAGGGCGCCCCCGCCGCCACCCGCAGCAGCCTGACGCCTTTTTGCCCTGCAATCATCACCTCCACATCCCGTGGGAGGAGGAAGTCACATGGAAATCGGCATCGACAAGATCATCGTGATCGGCCTGACGGTGGCAGCCCTCGTCTTCCTGTTCTTCATAAACAGGAAGGGGGGGAGGCCGAAGCAGAAACCGCCTAATCCCGCCTAGCAATCCCCGCAAGACGGCGCCGCGGGTGCAACAGAGGGGGACAGGGTAGCCTGTCCCCCTTCTTTTTTGTTGCTTTGCGATTGAGCTGTTGATATAAGGTTAGAAAGGCTGTAAGCGACTTGGGATGAATTGCTTAGAGGATTCTAATAACTTAGAGGCATCTAACAGATCGAGTTAGAATCGGTTGGGTATGGATTCTGATCGGCAATCGATTGAGGGTTCAAGCTCACCAATCAACCGTCGCCTTCCCGGCACTCGACTCCTGATGAAGACAGTTCCCGCCGCCTGATCGTTTCGCGGGCGATCGAAGAGGAACCATCCGGTTCCGGGCCTACTTGCAAGTTTCGCCTTACCCAAACCGAGGGAGGAGCTTTATGAAGCCTTTTTTGCCAAGGTTTTTCTCCGCCATGCTGCTCCTGGCGCTGGCCGCAACAGCCGTCTTCGGGCAGTCCTCCAGCGCGACATCGTCGCTTTCAGGTGTGGTTCTTGACCCGAGCGGCGCCGTCATACCGGGCGCGGATGTCAACGCTAGAAACGATGCGATGGGCGAAGAGTTCAAGGCCGTGACCGCCGACAACGGAACCTTCTTCATCCCGTCTCTCCCCCCGGGGGTCTACACCGTGAGCGTCATGCTGACGGGCTTCAAACAGGCGGTTGTCAAGGACGTCAACCTGTACACGGGCGTGACCCGGACCGTGCGTGTCACGCTCGAAATGGGGGAGATCAGCGAAACCGTGGTGGTGACGGGGGGCGGCGAGATCCTGCAGTCGCACTCCGCAAACATCGCGACAACGATCAACGTCAACCAGATCGCCAATCTGCCGCTGGTGTCCCGCAACCCCCTCAATTTCGTCGTCCTGCTTCCAGGTGTCAACACCGCGCGGGGGAACCGCGACTCCACCATCAACGGCCTGCCGTCCAGCGCCATCGATATCACCCTGGACGGCATCAACATCCAGGACAACTTCAACAAAACCAGCGACGGCTTTTTCACCCGCGTCCCGGTCAGCCTGGACTCCGTTCAGGAAGTCACCGTATCCACGGCCACGCCGGAGGCGCAGGGCGGGGGGATGGGCGCGGTTCAGATCAAGTTCGTGACCCGCCAGGGATCCAACGAATTTCACGGCGGCCTCTACTGGTACCATCGTAATCCCTGGTTGAATTCCAACTACTGGTTCAACAACCGCGACCTGCCGCCCGACCCGAAGACCGGCAAGGCGCCGCGCGCGCGCGTGCTGTTCAACCAGTACGGTTTCCGTGCGGGAGGGCCGGTAATGATTCCGGGCCTTCTCGACGGCCGCAACCGCGCGTTCTTCTTCGTCAACTACGAGGAGTTCCGGCAGCCCACGCAGGTCAACCGGCAGCGGACGATATTCAATCCTCTGACCCAGACCGGCGTGTTCCAGTACAACGTCACGGTCGGCGGCCAGACCGAGGTCCGGCAGGTCAACCTGCTCACGCTGGCAGCCTCCAGGGGACAGACCTCGACGCTCGATCCTACGATCCAGAAGCTGCTCTCCGAGATGCGCAGCGCTGCTTCCACCACCGGCGGCATTTCACAGATGACCGATCCCAACCTGCAGCAGTGGTCCTACAGCCCTACCGGCATGGGACTGACCTACCGCCCGACGGTGCGCTTCGACCTGACTCTCTCGGACAAGCACAGAATGGAGGTCACCTGGACCTATCACATCGGCAGGGGAAAGCCGGACTTCCTCAACGGCTTCGAGCCCAGGTTTCCCGGCTTCCCGAACCAGGGTTCCCAGCCGGCGGACCGCTATACCGGCTCGATCGGGTTGCGTTCCACCCTCAGCCCCCGGATCGTCAACGAATTCCGCGCCGGCCTCTCACTCGGTCCCTCGCGCTTCAATCCCGAGGCGAGCGCCGCGACCTTCAGCGGGCCGGTGGCCAACCAGGACGGCTTCGCCCTGGGTATCAGCGCGGCGGGCATCGTCAACGCGCATTCCGTCACCGCACCCACGCGCCGCAACCCGGCGATGCGCGACATCAGCAACTCGGTGACCTGGACAAGGGGCGCTCACAGCCTCAGCTTCGGGGGCAAATTTACCTGGGTCACTCTTACCTACAACGCCCAAACCCTGGTGCCGAGCATCGTTTTCAGCACGCACAGCACGGACCCGGCGAATGCCATGTTCGTCACGGCGAATTTCCCCGGCGCTGCCTCGGCAGACCTCACCCGGGCGGCCAACATCTATGCCGTCCTGACCGGGCGCGTGACCGCCATCAACGCCAACGCCCGGCTTATCGAGGAAACCGGGCAATACAAGTACCTCGGCAACGCTTTCGAGCGCTCCCGCCAGAAGGAACTCGGGCTTTTCGTGCAGGATTCCTGGCGCGTCCGCCCGGGCCTCACCCTCAACTACGGCCTGCGCTGGGAGGTGCAGGGACCGTTCCATCCGCTCAACAGCAGCTACACGACGGCCAGCCTCGAGGATGTCTGGGGGGTCTCCGGATACGGCAATCTCTTCAAGCCCGGCGTCATGACCGGACGGGTCACCCAGTTCGTCCAGTTCAAGAAGGGGGTCGGGGGTAACGAGACCGGACTCGGGAACCTCGCCCCGAGTTTCGGCTTTGCCTGGAGCCCCAACCCGAAGGGCGGCCTGCTGAAGAAGATCCTGGGCGGCGGGGGGATGACCGTGATCCGCGGCGCATATTCAATCGCCTACAGCCGCCGCGGGATCGGCGATTTCCGCGGCACCTTCTCCGCCAACCCCGGCGTCATCATCACGACCAACCGGGACATGACGGTCGGGAACCTCGTGGGGGGCGCGCTGGGATCGCTCCCGCTGCTGTTCCGTGAAAAGGACCGGCTCGGCCCGCCCGCCTTTGATCTCGAGCCGAAATATCCGCTCACCGGCGCTGTCACGGCCTCGGTCAACCGGTACGACCCCAACCTCAAGGTGCCCTACGTGCAGTCCTGGACCTTCGGCATCCAGCGCGAACTCACCCGGAACATCGCCCTCGAGGTGCGCTATGTCGGCACCCGCCACCTCCGCGGTTGGACCACCTACAATTACAACGAAGTCGAACACAACATCCTGGAGAACGGGTTGTTCGAGGAATTCAAGCTGGCGCAGGCCAACCTGCGGGCCAATATCGCAGCCGGCCGCGGAAACACCTTCCGCTACTTCGGGCCCGGAACCGGCACCTCTCCGCTGCCGATCGCGCTCGCCTATTTCAGCGGCGTGCCGGCGTCACAGGCCGGCGACTCGGCCCGGTATACCTCCACCAACTTCACCAGCACCACCTGGGTGAACCAGCTCGCGCTGTACAACCCGGCGCCGCTCACCTACGCGGCCAATCTCCACAGCGACGCCACGCGCCGCACCAATGCGCTGAATGCCGGCCTGCCGGCGAACTTCATGATGACCAATCCCGACCTGCGGGGGGGCGCCAACCTGGTCAGCAACGGCGGCTACACCCGCTACGACAGCATGCAGGTGGAGCTGCGCCGCCGCATGTCGAAGGGGCTTTTGGTGCAGAGCAGCTACGTCTTCTCCAAGGGCTTCAGCTCTTCGCGGATCTCCTTCCGCGCGCCGCGGATCAACACGTTGGCCTCGGGCACCGACAGCTCGCTGAAGCATGCCTTGAAGGTCAACTGGATCTTCGAACTGCCGATCGGCCAGGGCCAGCCGTTCTTCGCCGGCGCCGGCCGCCTGCTGAACTACTTCATCGGCGGCTGGGAATTCGGCGGCGCCGGCCGCATCCAGAGCGGTTCGATCCAGGACTTCGGCAACGTCAACCTGGCCGGGATGACTGAGAAGGAGTTCCGCAAACTCTACGGCTTGCACTTCGACGACACCAACAAGGTCATCTACCACCTGCCGAAAGACATCGTGGATAACACCATAAGGGCCTTCGCCGTGAGCGCGACCTCGGCGACCGGCTATGGCGCCTCCGGGCCGCCCACAGGACGCTACATCGCGCCCGCCAACAGCCCGACATGCATCCAGGTGATCGGCAACGAATGCGCCCGAACCAACCTCTTCGTCACCACTCCAAGGTTCACCCGCTTCGATCTGAGCCTGGTGAAGAAGGCCAGAATCACCGAGACCGTGTCGTTCGAACTGCGCGCCGAGTTCCTGAACGCCTTCAACCACACCAATTTCTACACCCACCTCAACATGACCAACTTCACCAGCGCCACCTTCGGCCAGGTGACGTCGGCATACTCGGACTCGGCCAACACCAACGATCCGGGAGGGCGGCTGGGCCAGATCGTGGTGCGGATCAACTGGTAGCCGCTCATTTCTTCATCTCCATGGGGACGCGGCAAGGTCGCGTCCCCATCGCTTTCGCATCTGCGCTTTTAGCTCTACCCCCTGCTGTTTTGAGACCCGGCGGTTGTTCCGCGGGTTGGAATTGATTATCTTTCATGAACACGCGGGCAACGCCCGCATGCAGGTGCCAATCGCGTAACGCGCCCGACAGGCTGTCGACGGAGATTCCAATGAAGATCAAATTGAACAGTGTGATCGTGCAGGATCAGGAACGCGCACTCCGCTTCTATACGGAAATCCTGGGTTTCGAGAAGAAAATGGACATTCCGGCCGGGGAGTTCAGATGGTTGACTGTGGTCTCGCCCGAGGATCCTGAAGGTACACAGCTGGTACTGGAGCCCAACGCACACCCGGCGGCCACAACCTACCAGCGCGCCCTGTTCGAAGACGGCATTCCCCTGACGGCCTTCGCGGTTGGTGACATAAAGAAGGAATACGAACGGCTGAAAGCGAAGGGCGTGGTCTTCCGCTCGGAGCCGGTCGATGCAGGCGGCACCATGATCGTCCTGTTCGAGGACACCTGCGGCAATCTCCTCCAGCTCTACCAGCAGCCCTGACATTTCGGGGACAGGCGCCATAACCTCGAAATTGCCGGGGGATTCTTCGGCGATCTGTGCAGGCCTGTTTCGAGGTTATGGCGCCTGTCCCGAATGCCGCTTAGATAAGGGCGGTCGAAATCACCTGTTAACGTTGCCAAATCAATTGTTTAAGCCCCGAAGGGGCGGCGCAGGAAAGCCCAGGGCGTGAGCCCTGGGAACTATGGGATGAGAGGTGAGCGGAGCCCTGATAGGGCGACACCAGCCGTGACGCCCTTTCAGGGCTCAATCGCGGCATTTCACGACAACCCACAGGGCGTGAGCCCTGGGCTTTCCCGTTGGACCCTTTCAGGGTCCTCGATTCCCTATTTAAGCGCCACTCGCGCCTGTCCCCGAGATGGGCGGAGGAGGTGCCACGACCAGATCCACAATGCGGTCCCGAGCGCTATCAGGGCAAAAGCAAACGTGCCCATGGTTCCGGGATAAGGCCGGAGCAAAGCCTCACGGTACAAAGCCAGGATTTGGGCCATCCCCAGCGCCACCACCACGACGCCCGGCGAGTAGCGGAATACGAGGGTGAACGCCAGGAAGATGAACATCCCGGCGATCGCCCCCGAGATCAGCCACGAGGGCATCGTTTCGATTGTCCGGCTGCCCGACAGGACGAGTCCCGCAAGCAGCGACACCGCCAGCTGCACTGGAATCGACCGCATCCATCCCCGCGCGAAGCGGGCCAGGATGGCAAAAAGCGCCAGACCCAGCACCGACAGCACCAGATAGGAGTTCACCGAGTCGAGTACCGTTTCGAGCGTCGGAACGTAGGCGCCGAGCGCGCCGTAATTCCCCCAGAGCGGCGCCATCGGCGGCTGGAGCCGCGACGAGGCGGCGGCAAGACCGGCCGCCAGAAGGCCAAGCGAGACCCCAAGCTGCCGCGATTGCCGCCACGACAGTTGCTGCCCGTCCCGACGGAGTGCGCTCATGTAGCCGGCGATGAGCGCGACACCGGCCGAAACCAGCAGAATCCCGAGCGTGCCCCCTCCGAGTATCACGAACACCTGCACCTTGAAAGGCTGGGCAGTGGTGAATCCTGCGGCCAGTTCCGGGTACTTGTTGGCCAGTCCGGCCAGCCCCGTTATTCCCAGGACGGCGAGCATGGCCACGAAAGCCCTGGCCGAGTATCTCTGCCTGCTCCAGGCCACGATGGCCAGCGCGATGGCCCCCGCAGCGGCCAGCAATATGAGCACGACGTTGACCACTCCGGCCATCTCGGGAATCGCCTTGCGGTCCCTCTCCCCGCGGCTCCACTCCTCGGGCACGTGCACAAACCGGTAGGCATCCGCCACCTGGTCTCCCGATACGACCACTGCGATCCGCAGTTCGCCCTCCGGAAGCTCTACACCCGCCGTGTCGGTGAACGTGGCCTTCCAGTCCGTGCGCTGCTTCAGGCGGGTGGGCACAACAGACACCTCTTGCAGCTGGGAAGCTTCCCGCCCGAACATCGAGGCGATCGTGCGCACGGCGATGTCGCGCACGGCGTCCTCCTCCAGCGCAGCCCCGGCCCGGGCTTCCGGCAGAATGTGCCGGTACCGGCTCACCGCGCCTGCGGCGTTCACCAGAACCTGGTGCTCCTCCGCGCGCTCCGCCACGTCACCTTCGAAACGGGCAAAGCGGATTTTCCAGTGCGGTCCGGCAAGGTGTTCCCCCAGCAGCGCGCCATATTTTTCCTTGCCCGCAGTCCGCCAGATGAAGCGGTCGTCCTCGCCCGGCAATGCCTGCGGCAGGCTCAGTGTTTTCCATTCGCCGCCAAGATCGACACCCAGTGCCTGCAGGTGAAGCCGGGCGGCTTTTTCCGCATCGCCGCGCCCGACCTCCAGCGGAGGGGCAGCCGGTTTGAAATCCGTCAGGAAAACCCAGAGCAGCAATCCGGCGGCTCCGGCCGCGATATGCCAACGCAGGATCAGCGGGTGAATCGTGCCCACCGGTTCGAGGTGCACCGTTTTGGGCGCCGGTTCTGCAGGCTGCCACGCCCGGTTGCGCAGTTCTTCCGGAATCCGCGTCCACCTCCCTGCCCGAATGCGCGCAGCCAGAACCACCCAGAGCGGCAGGAGAGTGACAGCCGCCAGGATGCCCCTGTCCACCCAGATCCCCGGAGCCGTGGAGACGAACAGGGGCAGGCCGATCCAAACGACGTCAAAAACGAAGTGCAGAATCACCGCCGGCAGCAGACCGTAGATGATGTAGAGCGCGCCGAAAAAGAGCGACGGGATAATCAGCTCCACCACCCGCGCGTAAAACGGCTGGTTGGCATACCCTGCATGGCCGGCCCCGAAAATCAGAGCCTGAAGGATCATGGCCCCCGCGATCCACCATCCGCGCCTCCCGAAACGGTTGCCCAGCAGGGCGGCGCCGGCGATGGGCACGGCGCGAAAAAGGCTCTCCTCCCAGAATCCTGCCTGCGCCGATATGGCAATGGAGGACAGCCACGGAAGGTAGGTTGCGAGAAGGTCCGGCTGGACGAGGACATCGGAGGGCGTCCACCAGCCCAGCCCCTTCTTGGCGAAGAAATAGAGGAACACCTCGTAGGCGCAGAAGAGGCTCACAAGAAGATACCCGGCGACCGTCCGGCCCAGCACGGCCGGGGAAGCCGCCGCTTCGGTCGACCAGAGGCGCCACTGCTGAATGTGTCCCGGAAAGGCGCGGCGCGACAGCGACTCGGCGGCCATGAACGAGCCGGCCAGGAGAACGCTCATCAGGAAAAAGCGGATCAGCGCGTACAGGATCTGCTCGGCGACAAAGGAGCGCGCCGATACCGCCGTGTCGTAGCCCAGCCAGAGCAGCGGCCACTGGTTTATGTCCGCAAGCAGCTGGAGCAGCCCGATGATCAATCCCCAGAAGACCGGCGTCCGCCAGATGACCCAGCGCTTGCGCATCAGGTAGAAAAGGCCGAAGAATCCCCCGCCGATGATGTAGAACACCGTCATCCCGGCGGCGCCCGCAAATCCGACCGCTTCGTTCGCCGAGCGCATTTCCTGGTAGCGCCGCGAAAAGGCCTCCGGGACGCGCACAAAGTGCCGGAACTCCGTCAGCCGGTCCCCTCCCACGACGAGGCGCAGACGGTACAGCCCCTCACCGATCTTCTGCTCGCTGCGCTCATAGACAAAGACGTGATCCACCCTTCCGCCGGGACGCACTTCGCTCGACTTCTCCGCCAGGTGATACGGCTCCAGGTCTGCGCCCCATTCCGTCGCAGCGGTGGCCCGGGCAATCTCGAGCGCCCGTTCCTGATCGATAGCTATGCCGGGTTCGTCCTCCGGCAGCTTGATCGTGAAGCCATAGGGCTCGCCGGCAGGCGTGAAGCGGATCCTGGTCTCCCGGGTTTCGCCCTCCTTGAAATGCCGCACGGTCCACTGGTACGGGTGATAGAGCCCCTCGGAGATCATCCGGTGGAGCGACTCCGTGCCTCCCGCCTCCAGCTCCACGAAGTGCTGCACCTCCTGGTCGCCCGAAAAGGTGGCTACCTGCCTGTAGCCATCGGGCCCGAACTGAGAGACGTCGGCGATCTCCCTGGCGCGGGCGAGCGCCGTGTCCCGGTCGATCCGGAGGTCGAGGCTGACTATCGGGAAAGCGAGGGAAAAATACGCCACCGAATAGTAGACCCCGGCGGCCGCAAGCACCGTAAACGCAATCCAGAAGATCGGCTTTCTGTCCATGTGTTCCCCGTCCGGCTTTGGCTTGGCGGTTGGTCTGATGTCAAACGAGTATAGAAGCGAAAAAGATCTTTTGCCACGAATTCCACGAATCGCACGAATCCCCAGCCAAAACACTGTTCGCTTGGGATCTCAAAGCAGGCGGCGCGACGTCAGCGCGTGCGGAAGGGCTCGCCGTGACCGGGGACTATGACATCAGCCCGCTCCCGCGCGTACTCCATGTGGGCGTAGATCTTCTGCTGGTCCCAGGACGAGCCGGGCGGGAGCCACCTTTCGTAGTATTCCCGGTTCAGAAACGTGTCCCCCACCCATGCGTGAACCAACCCGTCGATGGCCGCGAAAATCATCAGGGACCCGGGGGTGTGGCCCGGCACGTGCTTGAGGTACAGCCTGTTCCCCAGCTCTTCCAGGTCCGGTTCCCGGTCCGCGCGGCGCGTGTTTTCCATGCCCCGCGGACTGAGCTCCAGCAGCGTATCACCGCCCAAGACCAGCTTCCTGTCGCGCGAGAAATAGAAGCCGAGCTTCTCATCCCCGTGAAACACGAAAGTCGCATTGGGAAACAGGCTCTTGTGCCCGAAGTGGTCGGGGTGCAGGTGCGTGAGGATCACGCAGTCGACCTCCGGCGGAGTGCAACCCAGGGCGGCAAGAGCAGCCGTGAATTCCCCGGTGCCATTCCTGGGATGCTCGGTATCGACCAGGGCGCGGAAACCGTTGTACTCCAGGAGCGAGGAGGTGGGCCGGCTGTCCTTGATGCCCTCCTGCGGTGTGATCTCAATCAGGCCTTCTTGTACGATAGAGAATCTGATCAAAGCTTGACGTCCATTGACGGTTGTCCATGTTTGCCGTGTCCCGGGATGCCTGCCGGTCGCCGGAGGTTCAAACCCACGAAGAAGCATCCAGAATGCCCGAGCACCATCACTTCTTCACGGTTGCCAATAGGCTGATTCCGAAAGGGAGCGGAACGCGGCCGACGAGGTGGCGCTCCAGAGAAAAGACCGCCTCCAGGAAGCGGTTCATCGCCCCCGGGCGGCTCCCTGCGAAATCGCTCTCCTCGGAAACCGTCTGCCTCGAGAGCCTGCGCCACCAGCGGAGGAGCGCTATCGGCGGGAACAGCAGCGCATTGAAAAACGATATTTCCGGCTCGGGGAGGCCGGCATTCGAGAACGCCTGCCGCAGGGCTCGCCTCGTGTAGCGCCTTCTGTGGTGGCTGACGACGTCCTGGCGGCCCCAGAGCGAGGGCATCGCAGGCACAGTGACCACCAGCAGACCGCCTGGCCTGACCACAGCCGCGGCCTGACCGAGGCCGGCAGCATCGTTGTCGAGATGCTCGAAGACATCGAGCGCGAGGAGCGCATCAAAACTCTCCGGAATCAGCGGGACTGCCTCGAGCCTCCCCACAACATAGGCCCGGCGATCCCTGGCCGGGGCGGCATGGCCGATCTCCTGATCCAGGCCGACCACGAGTCCCGAAGGTCCGCAAAACCCTTCGAGCCATTCCAGGCCCTCCGCTGGTCCGCACCCGACCGAGACCATGCGCAGCGGCCGGCGCTCCGGCAACCGGCGCCGCAACACCCCTGCGAGTATCCGCCGGCGCCCGCGAAACCACCAATGCCACCGCTCGAGGTCACCGTACTGTCTGGCGAATCCTTCCTTCATGGGAGCGGCTCTAGCTTAGGAGAGGCCTTCCCGCGACGCCCGCCCGTGCGCCGCCGGGTGGACCTGCTCCGGGGGACCGAAACCGGTTCGGGACCGGACGATGTACAGGGGGCGCTGCCGGACTTCATCGTAGATTCGGCTCACGTACTCGCCGATAACCCCGAGCATCAGGAGCTGCACGCCGCCCACGAACAGGACCACCGACAGGGTGGAGGCCCAGCCCTGCGGGCTGGGAATGCTGAATATCCTCGTCGCAACCGCCCAGAGCGCCAGGGCAAAACCGAGACTGCTGGCCAGAAACCCGAGCCAGATGGCGAGCCTGAGCGGCGCCGTGGAAAACCCGACGTAGCCCGAAAGGGCCAGGTGGGTCAGCTTGCGGAGCGTATATTTGGGCTCTCCCCCATGGCGGCGGTCACGCTCGTAGTCGATGCCCACCTGCCGGAAACCGATCCAGCTCCGAAGACCCCTCAGAAAACGGTTCCGCTCTCTGAGCGCCACGAGGTTGTCGACCACCCGCCGGTCCATCAGGCAGAAATCGCCCGCGTCGGGCGGGACTTCTATCTCGGCCATGGAGCGCAGCGTCTTGTAGAAGAGCGAGTACGCGGCCCGCAGGAAAAGCCCCTCTTTCCGCTTCCGCCGGACGGCATAGACGATCTCGTATCCTTCCCGCCACCGCTGCACGAATTGCTCCAAAATCTCCGGGGGATCCTGCAGGTCGGAATCCATGAGGATCACAGCATCGCCCGCCGCCTGGTCGAGGCCCGCCTGCAGGGCGGACTGGTGGCCGAAGTTGCGCGACAGGTGAAGGGCCTTGACCCTGGCGTCGCGGGAGTGGAACTCGTCCAGCATTCCTGAGGATCCGTCCGTGCTCCCGTCGTCGACAAAGATGACTTCGAAGCTCCCGCCCGACAGTCTTTCCAGGATAGGCAGCAGCCGCCCCAGCAGCGCCTCCAGGTTTTCGCGCTCGTTGTAGACGGAGGATACTACCGACAGAACCGGCATCGACCCACCTCGCTGTGAAATCAGCCGCGATATTAGCACAGCGATGAGAGGTTTACCTCCCCGGCATCCAGCCGGTTCTGAAAAGCAGATTGTGCCGTCCCACGGATATGGCATAGTAGCACGCATGATCCGCAGACTCGTTCCGGTTCTCGTGCTTGCGGCGACAACCCTTCTGGTCTTCTGGAAGGTCATTTTTCACTCCGAATTCACGCTCGTGATCGGGGAGGACACCGCCTCCGCCTATTACCCCTGGTTCGAGATCGCCGCCCACTGGCTGAAACGAGGCACGTTCCTGCTCTGGGATCCTTACGTGCTCTCCGGAAAGCCGTTCATGGCCGAGCCGCAACCCGGGCTCTTCTACCCGCTGAACTGGCTCTTCCTGCTCCTTCCCTCCCAAGGAAGAAGCTTCAGCCCCGACGGACTCCAGGCGCTGATGATCCTGGACTACTTCCTCGCGGCCTGCTTTTTCTACCTGCTGGCGCGCGCTTTCCAGCAGTCGCGGCACGGGTCGGCAGCCGCCGCGATCGTCTTCGCCTTCAGCGGCTACACCGTGGAGCTTTACGGCTACATCAACAAGCTGAGCGGCTTCGTGTGGATGCCGTTGGCCGTGCTCTGCTTCGAAAAGGCGCGCAATGCCGCAGACTGGAAACTGATCCTGCGCTGGGCGCTGCTGGGGGGCGTCTGCCTGGCCTTGACCTTCCTGCCGGGGCACCACATTCCCACGGTGCACACGGGCCTGTTCCTGGGTCTCTATGCGGCCTTCGTCACGGTCCGGGAGTGGAGGTCTGCCGGCTGGACCCGCAGGCTTTCGCCGGCAGCCATCTTTTCGATCACAGCCCTGACATCGGCCCTGTTGACGGTCTTTCAGTGGCTTCCTTCCGCCGAGTGGGCCCGCGTCACGTACCGTTGGGTGGGCGCCCCCATGCCCGTCCAGTGGCACGAGCAGGTGCCCTATTCCGCCCTTCAGGGCGCGGGTAACCTGAGTCCGCAGGATGCCCTGTCCCTGCTCCTCCCCTATGTCACAACTGGTGCGAACCTCTATGTCGGCCCGGCGGCGCTGTTCCTGGCTCTGCTGGCATTGTTCTTCGTCAGGAGAGCCGAAGCGCGCTTCCTGGGGTTTGCAGGCTGCCTGTACTTCGTTCTCAGCTGGGGCAAGCTGTCGGCCGTTCACGGGTGGGTGAACACGTTTGTCCCGGGCGCCTGGTTTGCCCGCGAGGTCTTCCACTACACGGTTCCCTTCCAGATGTGCCTTGCGCTTCTGGCCGGGTACGGTCTCGATCACCTCGTCCAGCGCTTGGCTGAGCCGGGAGAAGCGGCGCTGAGATCCTTCGTCCGCCGCACAGGGTGGGTCATCGCACTGATTGTCATTGGCGCAGGAGCTTCCACGGCCTACATGTACCTGCACCGGGACCTGCCCATGCATCACCCTTACATCACCTCGGTGGCAGGACTGTCCGTTTATCTGTTCCTGCTGGGCTATCTCCTATTTCAATTGCGGCAGGGCTGGCTGCGGCCCGGGTCGTTCCGCGTCTGGATCATCGTTCTCATGGTTGTGGACGTGACCTCGAGGCTCTCGGCCTCGATTCAGCCCAAGGTCCCCGCCGATCCGGGCAGCCGCACGACCTATGTTCGCAGCTACTGGAAAAAATCCGACGCCGCCGAGCATCTGATCGCCCTGCGGGGCCGCGAGTTCTTCCGCGTCGACGATCCGATGAACGTCTTCCCGCCCAACTTCGGCGACGTCTGGCGGATCGAAGCCACCATGGGGCACGGCGCCACCGCGCTGGTGGATTACTTCCAGTTCCGCGGCATGGGCTGGGGGCCGACGTCGAACGCGACCTCGCTCCTGAACGCCGTCTATTTCCCCAGCAGCAGACCGATCGACGGATTGGAGAAGGTCTGGCAGGGATCGACGGCGATATACAGGAATCCCCGCGCCGTGCCCCGCGCCTACGGCGCAAGTTCCTATCGTGCATTCGGGGATGACCGCGAACTGCTGGAATGGGTCAGGGGTCCGATGTTCTCCCTGCGAGACACCGTCTTGTTGAGGGAATCTGATCTGGGATCGCTGGACCCGCAGTTCCTGGGCGGCCTGAGAAATGACAGGGATAGCCTCCAGGTCCGACTGCAATCGCTTCGGACTGCCGCGGAGAAGACGGCCGCGGCGATCCAGGACCCAGGCGAGCGGCACCTGACGGCGATCATGGCCCCTCCCTGGGGCTGGAGCGCGGGCGACGAGGCAGAGATCTCCCTCCGGGCCGATTCGCCGAAGCCGGCCTGTTTCGTGGTCATCCGCTACGTGCAGGTGGAACCGGCCCCCTCACGCATCGCATTGAGTCTCACTGGGCCTGCAGGAATCAAAACCCTGGTTGCGGAGCTCCCGGACATGGGTGCGCCAGATCTTCCGGCACGAGCCGTCGTAAACCTGGGGCCGCTGGACGCGGGAGACTACGTCCTCGAGGTGTCCAGGCCGGATGACTGCACCGCGAACATCGATTCCGTGGCGGTCTACGAAAATGAGCCGGCGGATCTGCCGAAGGCCGGCGATGTGGCCATCAAATCCTGGCGTCCCAACCGGCTGCGGCTCGAGACGAACTTCGCCCGGCCTGCGCTGCTCGTACTGAGCGAGGTCCACTACCCGGGCTGGGACGCCTGGGTGGACGGCAAACGCGTTCCGATCCTGAGGGGGAATTACATCCTCCGCGCCCTGCCGGTCCCGGAAGGCGCACACCAGGTGGAGTTGCGATACCGTCCACGGTTATTCTACATCGGGCTGGCCGTTAGTTTGGCGTTCCTGGCCGTAATGATCTTCTGGGTGCGGCGCCTCAGGTGAGCAAGCAAGGGACGATCATGGGCATCGGTGCATGGAAGGACCGTTTCCTCTCCATCCCCTGGGTGTATGACTCGATACGCCCGCTGGCCCTCGGCCTGTTCGACTACCGCAGGGTGGCGGAATTCTGCAATTCGACTCCGCAGGATCGGGTCTTCGACCTGGGCTGCGGCACGGCGCAGCTTCTCCCCTTCCTCGAGTTCGAGCGCTATCTCGGGGCGGATCTCGACGCCGCCGCGCTTCGCCGCGCGCGCAAATACGAGAGCGCTAATGTTGCGTTCGTCGAGGGTGATGCGTGGGACGAAGCCTGCCGCGAGTTGAATCCTACGCTGGTGCTGATGATCGGGCTGGTGCACCACGTGCCCGATGCGGACTTCCGGAAGATTCTGGAGCGACTCCGCCGGTGCGGCAACAGCCCGGCGCGTTTCGTGACTTTCGAAACGACGCATTTCCCCCGAAGCCCGGTCAACAATTTCCTGAGCCGGCTGGACCGCGGCAAATACGTCCGCCGGCCGCACGAATATGAGGCGCTGTTCGAGGACTGCCACCTGGAAATTCTCCGCCGCCAGGTCATCCCTACGCGGCTCGGCTTCGCCCGCTACATCGGCTACCACCTCCGCTGA
>JBBIMP010000025.1:0-77683 GCA_037444305.1 Acidobacteriota bacterium | reverse complement strand
CCTTGCGGGACTGGATCCTAAGTCCAGCGCGTCTGCCAATTCCGCCACTTTCGCAGGAGTTCCGCCTTCGAGCGCTGATCCGGCTTGCCCTTCGGGATCTCATAGCGGGTGAGGCGGGAAAACAAGCGATGGCCGTTCCTGTGCGAATGTCTGCAAATCAAGGGCGGAATTTAACAAACGCCGGCGGCGATGTCAATAACGCGCAGGATCCCAAGGTTCCCCGTCCGCGCGGACCGGGCAGGTGGCGCTGCGGGGCCGGTTTCGACGGGTTCACTGCCATGATCCGGGCTATCCCGCACCTTCCTGCGTGTGCCCGGTGGCGGCGGGCCGAAGAGAAGGCACGAGGGACCGCAAGAGATGATAAAATGACCGGCGGCGATGCTCAAAACTGAGGGAACACCGATGAAGCTTGGGGTAATCGAATACATTGACTGCGCCCACTACCTGCCGGGGCACGAGCGTTGCAGCACGCTCCACGGCCACACCTATCGAGTGGAAGTGATCATTGAAGGCGAGAACAAGAGCGGAATGATCATGGATTTCGCCGAGATAAAGGCCAGGCTCCGCGAGACTCTGAGCCTTTATGACCACAAGTCTTTTAACGAATTCCTGGAGTTTCCCTCGGTGGAAAACATCTGCGAAATGATCCGCGGGGAACTGGCGAAGCGCATCCGGCATCCCTTCACGCTCCGGGTGTGGGAGGGGAAGGGAAAGTGGGCCGAGATGTGAGCCGGCGCAGTCCGCTCCCAGGGGGCGGGCTTCCCGGCAGGTTCCCGGAATCACCTCGGCACAAGTGAGGAGTAAAGAGCCGGGTTGAAGAGGATCCTCGCCAGGCCGATGTCGGTGCCGGCGGCCGCAGCTGCAACCGTCTCCGACTTTCCGGGGGCGGCGTTGCTGTACCAGCCGTATTCGAGATCGAGGGCCCGCCCGACATCGCGCAGGGATGAAAAGTCCTTCAGTTGGGCAGGATTGATTCCCGGCGGCCTGGCGATGATGTAGTTCAAAAACTGGCTGAAAGCCCGGTGATAATGTTCGCCGAGCTCATTCAAAGAACAGTCCTTCTCGTACCGGAAGGCCACGACGTTCGGCTTCACAGGTATGAAATCCAGCCGCAGCGAATACCCGGACTTCGCGGGCAGCAGTTGCCCCTGTGTGGCCCATTGAGCCGTGGAGCGGCTGGCGATGTAGGCCGCCTGCTCCGGCGAAATGGTCTTCGATGCCCCCATGGTTTCGGTGGCCACGCCCATCCACTCCCAGAATGGCACCGCCTCCAGGTCGGGTGTGCTGCGGGCCACCTTGGCCATGAGAACCGAGGAGGCCATGGCAACCCAGTGCAGATCCGGCTTTTCCAGCGGCACGTTCAGCGGCACCAGGACGAGCCGGATTGGCGAGACGGGGTACCTCATTTCCGATGTTTTTTTGCGCCGAAACAGGCATGCGGGCTGCAGGGCAAGAATGACCAGGAGCGCGGCGGCGAGAAAGCGGGCCGGCCCCGGATTCCGCTTTGTCGGTATGCTGCCGTTCCTGCCGCCGGTTGCCGGATTGTTTGCGTGTTTCGACATCTTCACCTCATCTCCAATTCATCTGATATTCTGCGGCCCCGGCCGCAGAGAATCCCCGTCGAGAGCCGGACTCACTGCGGGAGCGCGCGCACCAGGGTTTCCGCAAAATGGTACGCCCTCTTCCTCGTGGCATGCAGGATCTGCTGCCGGCAGGATGTGCCTGAAGCGACGATCTCCGTGCCGGGATCTGCGCTGCGGATTGCCGGGAAGAGCGAAAGCTCACCGATCTGCAACGATATCTCGTAGTGCTCCTTCTCGTAGCCGAACGCTCCGGCCATGCCGCAGCAGCCCGAAGCAACCTCCTGCACCCGGTAGCCGGCAGGCAGCCTGAGCAGGCGCAGCGCCGGCGCCTCCCCGGCCAGGCTCTTCTGATGGCAGTGCCCGTGCACGAGCACCGACCGCGGCGAGTCGGTGAAGCTCGGTTTCCAGCCGCCCTCGTCCACCTGCCGCGCGAGAAATTCCTCCAGCAGCATCACCTGCCCGGCCACAGTGCGCGAATCTTCGCTCCGGAGCAAGTCCGGGTACTCCTCGCGGAGGGTCAGGATGCAGCTGGGCTCGCACCCCACAATGAAAGCGCCGGCCCGGGCCGGCGCCGCCAGGATCTCGACATTCCTCCTGGCGTTCTCCCTTGCGTCGTCCAACAGTCCCCTGGAGATCATGGGCCTGCCGCAGCACACCACTTCAGGGACCATGACCTCGGCGCCGCTTTCCAGCAGCAACCGCAGTGCTGCCCGGGCGACGTCCGGCTCATTGTAATTGGCGAAGGTGTCGTTGAAAAGGACGACCTTCACTTTCCCTTCGCGCCTGGGCACAGGGTGGCGCCTGAGCCAGGCCGCAAATGTCTCCCGTGCGAAGAGCGGGAGACGGCGCGCCGGGTGGATTCCCAGTGCGCGCTGCAGGGTGTGACGCGCAAGCGCAGAGCGCAGCAGCCAGTTCGACAGCGGCGCGGTGGCGGAGGCCGCCCGGCTCAGGGAGGCGATCCTCCCGAAAAGCCTGGCCCGCAACGGTGTGCCGTGGTGCGCGTGGTAGTGCGCAAGAAACTCGTATTTCACCTTGGCCATGTCCACGTTGGCCGGGCACTCCGTCTTGCACGCCTTGCATTCCAGGCAGAGATCCAGCGCCGCGTGCAGGCGGGGAGCGGCGAGGGACTGCAGCGGGAGTTTTCCGCTGAGGGCCGCGCGCAGCGCGTTGGCTCTTCCCCGCGTCGAATGCTCCTCTTCCCGCGTCGCCAGGTAGGAGGGGCACATGGTGCCGGATCCCGACTTCCGGCAGGCTCCCAGGCCGTTGCACTGCTCGACGGCGCGGGCGAAGCCCCCTTCGAGAGAGAAATCCAGATGGGTGGCGATTGCCGCGGCGGCATATTCCGGCCCATACCGCAGGTTGCGGTCCATCGGCGGGGCGTCGACGATCTTCCCGGGATTCATGATGCCGATCGGATCGAATGCCTGCTTCACATCCTTGAATGCGCGATAAATCTCCTCGCCGAAGAGCTCCCGGTTCCAGTGGCTCCGGGAGAGGCCATCGCCGTGCTCCCCGCTCATGGCGCCGCCGAATTCCACCACCAGGTCCTTGACCGCGGCGGCGATCTCCGTCATTCGGCGCACTCCCTCGGCACTCTTGAGGTTGAGAATCGGGCGGATGTGCAGGCAACCGGCCGAGGCGTGCCCGTAACAGCCGGCACGGGTGCCGTGAGTTGCCAGGATCTCCTGCAGGCGGCCGACGTAGCGTGCCAGGTCCGCCGGCTCCACGGCGGTGTCCTCGATGAAGGCCACAGGTTTGGCATCCCCCCGCATGCTCGACAACATCCCCAAACCGGCCTTGCGCACGGCCCAGATGCGCGCCTGCTCTGCCGCATCCTCCGAACGCACGAAGGCTGTGCCGCGGGAATGCGCCCGGAGGCAGCGCTCCAGGCTGTCGAGCCTGCCCTGCACCTCCGCCGGCGAGTTCCCGTGAAATTCAACCAGCAGGATGGCCGCGGGATCCCCCTCGACGAATGTCAGGCGGCGGGCAAAAGCCGCCTGGCGGCGGGTCAGGTCCAGGATCATCTTGTCGATCAGCTCCACGGCCGCCGGACCCAGCGGCAGGATTTCTGCGGTGGCTTCCAGAGCCGCCGTCAGGTCGTCGAAGTGGACCACGCACAGCCCCTTGTGCCGCGGCGCCGGCACGAGGTTGACCAGGACTTCTGTGAAGATGGCGAGGGTTCCCTCGCTGCCGGCGATCATGCGGCACAGGTTCCGGCGCGAGGTATCGACGAAGCTGTCCAGGTTGTAGCCGCCGACCCGGCGCATGACCCTCGGATATCGGGTCGCGATTTCGCCGGCGGCCGCGGACACGATGCGGTCGAGGGCCCGATACAGATCCCCTTCGGTCCCCGCAAGCGCCGTTTTCCCTCTCCATTCCTCGCTGCCGAGTTCGCGCAACGAGGTGTCCAGACCGCTCGACAGCAGCGCACGCATCTCCCTGACGTGGTCGATGGTCTTGCCATGGATGATCGAGCGCGAGCCGCTGGAGTTGTTGCCGACCATCCCCCCGAGGGTCGCCCGGTTTGCCGTTGAAACGTCGGGGCCGAACATCCAGCCTGCCGGGGCCAGGTGCGCGTTGAGCTGATCCAGCACCACGCCGGGTTCCACCCTGGCGGAGCGCTCCTCGGGATCGAACCCCAGGATTCTGTTCATGTGGCGGGAAAAGTCGAGGATGACAGCGGCTCCGACCGTCTGGCCGGCCAGGCTTGTGCCGCCGCCCCTGGCCAGCAACGGGATGCCCAGGCGGGCGGCCGCTGAAACGGCCGCGGCGACGTCGGCGTGGCAGCGGGGCAGCAGGACGCCGAGCGGCTCGATCTCGTATATGCTGGCGTCGGTGGCGTATAGGACTCGCGTGAACCGGTCCATGCGGATGTCGCCCGAAAAGTCGCGCCTGAGTTCCCGCTCGAAATCCCGCAGCAGTTCGCTCCCCGGATTCATGCGGCTATCCTTTATCACAATCCTCGGGGCGAATCCATGGCGCCTGCGGGCGGACGGCATGATCAAGGCGCTGCAATGCAATGAAATATCGGGGCCGGTGGAGAAACATCTCCAGGGGAGCCGATGGCTGCGGACAACGGGGTTGAAGCGGATCTGATCGGAGGTGACCGATGGGGGAAAGAATCCCGCGTCCGGCGGCCGAGGACGGCATTGGGCTGGCACTGGCGCTTTCCGTCCTGGCTTTTGTCTCATTCATGGGGCTGTACATGGCATTGGGCGCAGTCACCGAAATCCGGCTGAGCGACAACTTCGAAGCCCAGATCAAGGCACGAGCCGCGGCGCTCGGCGGCCTTAATCATGCGAGAGAGCTCATGAGAGGGCTTTCCTTCGACGGCCTGCTCCAAGGGCCGGACGGAACCTTCAACGCAGCCGCCTCCTACCTGGCACAGGCGCGGAGCTTCGGCTTCCGGAATCCTCTGTCATGGCGCGCGGCAGGATCTCTTGACATCGAAAACCCGCTGCCGTCCTTTTCCTCAGTTGCCGATGACGGCGTCATCAGCAACGGCCGCCCGGGTTTCAGTTCCGCGGTCACCCTTATTCCGCAAGGGGGGATGCCCTGGGTGGTGCAGAACCCGCACGGTCCCGGGTACGTGTGGCTCTCGAGGTATTTCGTTAAGGTTACGGACAACAACGGGGAACCCTCCGAAGCATCCGCCGATCCGGCCAACAATCCGTTCATCGACGGCGACGGCATGATCGTGGTCCGATCCATGGGGATTGCCCGGACCCTGGCGGAGCCCGCGGGGAACTCCGTGCGCAGGAATTCCATCGCTGTGTATGAAGCCCGCCTGCAGCGCCGGAAGACCTTCGAACTGAATGCGCCCCTCGTGGTTGTGGGAAGCGGGGTGGAACCCGCTTCAACCCTGGTATTCCAGGGAGAAGCTTTCCATATCGAAGGCGGCCCGCAAAACGCGGGAATTGTCACCGCCGACACGGATACGGCCGACGGCAGGATCACGGCCGGGGAGATCCTGGGAGCGCTGGCGCCCCCGCAGATGGAACGGGTCCAGGGCAGCGGGCTCCTGCCCTCGGTACGCGACCAAACCGGGGCGCTCGCGGCCCACCAGGACAGGCGCCTGCTGCTGGATCGCGATTCGCTGCTTCGCTTCGCAAGGCGCCTGGCGCCTGCATTCGCAGACAGGGTGTTCGTGGGGAACCAGACCTGGACTTCGGCGCCGCCTGCGGGTCTGGGAAGATACGACGTGAGCCTGCCGGCAAATGCCCCGGGACAGGATCCGCTGGTGACGTGGGTGGGTGGCGACCTCGAGGTCGGCGACGGGGTGGAAGGAGGCGGAGTGCTCGTCGTCACGGGAGGGCTCACGATCCTGGGACGGTTTCATTTCACGGGCCTTGTACTGGTGATCGGGACGGGAAAACTCGATGCGAGTGTTTGCCAGGGAACGGTGACGGGGGGAGTGCTGCTGGCGCGCGTGTTGGGCAATCCGGGCCAGTCCTCCTGGGAGGCTCCCAGGCTGAGCATCGGGGGAAGCTGCGGTTTGGACTTTCACCCAGAAGCCGTCCGGATGGGAGTCTCGCTCATTCCTCCCGCGCAGGTCGGATTCAGGGAAATCACTTCCACGATTGATCCCTGATCCGATCGGGCGAGCCTCCCATGCGCGCGGGGCAGACAAGAGCCCTGTGCGCCGGTCAGTCCGCTTCTCTGAGTTTTCGGCCGCTGATCCGTATTCCGGAAAGCTCTCCCGCCCACTAATTCATAAATAATCCGGGCTAATTAAGGTTGCACCGACGCCGGAGTTTAGGTAGAAATTGCGGGGCCGCAGGCCGGAGTCGGCCGCCGGCGCAGGAGATGGGAATCATGCATATATCCGAAGGTGTTCTGTCCGGTCCGGTGCTGGTCTCCGGCATCGCACTTGCGGCTGCCGGCACTGCCTTAGGTTTGAAAAAGCTGGGGGACGACCGGGTTGCCAGGGCCGGCCTGCTCACCGGGGTCTTCTTTGTGGGCTCGCTGATTCACATTCCTCTGGGAGCGTCCAGCGTTCACCTTATCCTGAACGGCCTCCTCGGACTCCTCCTGGGGTGGGCGGCCTTCCCCTCGATCCTGGTGGCGCTGACCTTGCAGGCTGTCTTTTTTCAATTTGGCGGCATTACGACGCTCGGCGTCAATACCGTGATCATGGCCCTGCCCGCAGCGATTTGCGGCTTTCTTTTCGGCCGGTTTCTTTCCTCGCGGCCGCCCGTGGCGGTGGCGGCGGCATTCGCAGCCGGGGCGCTCTCGGTTCTGCTCGGGGCTCTGCTGGCCGGCATGGCCCTGACTTTCACCGAGAGAAACTTCCGGCAGATCGCCGCAATTCTGCTGACCGCCTACCTCCCGGTGATGGTTGTGGAAGGGATCGTCACGGCCGCCGCTGTGGCATTCATACAAAGGGTGCTCCCAGTCTTATTGCCTCGTCATTTGTCGAGGAGTATTCAATGAAGCGAGCTCTGATTGTCCTTTTCGCGTACGTCGTGGTTTGCGCAGGTCTTGCCGCACCGGAGGCCTTCGCTCACAAGATATCGATTCATGTTCGGACGGAAGGAGACGCCGTTTTTGTGGATTGCCGATACGCCGATGGCAAGAAGGTCGGCCAGGGAGAGATCCGGGTGGTCGACGCCGGCGGGGTCGAAGTCTCGAGAGGCCGAACGGACGACAACGGCCTTTACTCCTTCAAGGTCGTCCGCAGAGATCAATACCGGATCCTGCTCGACGACGGCACGGGTCACCGGGCCGAGTCCAGGATTGAAGCTGGCCCGCCCGACGTCGGCGGGCTTCCTGCACCGCCCCCTGCACGGCCGGAGACCGATGTGGAAGCGGTGCTGGAGTCAACTCTCGACCGGAAACTGGCCCCGATTCACGCGCGGCTGAATGAACTGGAAGGAAGAGGACCGGACATCCGGGATATTCTGGGCGGGCTCGGTTACATCCTCGGGATCGTAGGCCTCGCGGCCTATTTCCGCAGCCGCCGCGGGAGCCGGTAAGACGATGGTCTGCGAACCATTTGCCGTCGGCCGGTCGATTCTTCACCGTCTCGATCCCAGGATCCGGGTCGGCGCGGCGATCGCCATCTCCTTCACCGTGGCGCTGTCACGCCATTTCCCTGCGTTGCTCGGCGCTCTGGGGTTGTCTCTGGTCCTTGCCCTGCTCGCCCGTCTCAGCCCGGCGCCCCTGCTGAAGAGGCTGGCGGCCGTCAACGGCATCGTGCTGGTCATGTGGGTGCTGGTGCCCTTGACCTTTCCGGGGAAGGCTTTGTACAGCATGGGCCCGCTCGATATCTCGCGGGAGGGCGTCCTGCTGGCGGCGCAGATAACCCTGAAGTCCAATTCGATCATCCTGGCGCTCATCGCACTCGTGGCCACGATGCCCATTTCCACGCTGGGCTGCGTGCTTCACAGGCTGAGGGTGCCGGCCAAGCTCGTGCACCTCGTGCTGATGTCCTATCACTATCTGTTTGTCCTGGAGCACGAGTACGAGCGGCGCAGGCGGGCCGCCGAGATCAAGGGCTTCCAGCCCCGCACCAACCTCCAGACCTACCGGGCGTACGCCTGGCTGGTCGGGATGCTCTTCGTGGGCGCCGCGATGCGCGCCGAACGGGTGCAGCAGGCGATGCTCTGCCGGGGATTCCACCGGAAGTTCGTCAGCCTCGAGGAATTCAAGGCGGGCGCGGCAGGCTGGGCCTTCGGTCTGGCCGTGGCGGCGGCGCTTCTGGCATTGGTCGCGGTCCAATGGGTGCCTTGGGACTGAGGCTTCACGGGGTGTGTGGACGGCGGCCCCGGACCCGGAATCAGCCGTCGGTGCGCCGGTCTATCACACGGTCGGGAAGTTCGTTGGTGTCGTCCTCCGGGCGTGGAAAATGTTCCACCAGCGCCTTGCCGCACATGGCGATTGCCCTGCAGATCCCCTCGACGGCGTTCCCGCGGTGAATGCCCTCGATGATCGCCTGCCGCACCCCGCACCACCAATCGTCGCCCATCTTGTCGTGAATCCCCTTGTCCCCCAGCACCACGACGTGTCGCTCCAGACACGACAGATAGATGAGCACGCCGTTGGCTTCGCGCGTCCTGTAAAGCCCGCCGGCATAGAACTCTCTCATGGCTGCCTCGAGGACCTGTTCTTCCATCTGGCGGCGGGGAATCAGGCGGCGCCGGAACGGCAGGTAAGGGATGAGGGTGAAGGAGAGGGCGAAGGCGCTGAATTGGATCCCGAGCAGGAGCCCTATGTTGTGGGCTATGGGCAAGGCGAGGTAGATCGCCGTGGCGGCCGCCATTCCCAGGATGGCCCCGTGAAAGACCGCCGACCGATACCGGCCTGAAGAATCGGCGGTGGCGAAGACGATTTCCCCCGAGGTGGCAAGCTCCGCCTGCCGCACAGCTTCCTCGATAGCCGCCCTGTCCTGTTCGCTCAAGTGCATATGTCTGTCCGGCCTGCTCTCTCCACTGCAGCGCGGGAATCACCAGCGTCCGGAGGCGCCGCCGCCTCCGAATGTGCCGCCTCCGCCGAGAAATCCTCCTCCTCCGAAGCTGCCGCCCCCGAAGCTTCCGCCCGAAAAACCGCCGCTCCCGAATGGGCCCCGTCCTCCTGTGCGGAACGGACCCCCCAGGCCTCCCCGGCGAGTCAGGCGACCCGACCGGGCTGCGCTTCTGATGAGTGCGCCCGCAATTGCGCCCACGACCGCCCCTAGCGCTCCCCCGGCCAGGATCGGGATCAGGAGAGCTCCGGCCAGCGCATAGGCCAGGTAAGCCCCCGCCCCTGCGCCCACTATTCCGCCCCCCCAGAGGCCGGAGACACTGACGAACCACAGGAGCGGAACGAGAAGAAATATCAGCAGCCGGCCAGGGGAAGAGGAATTGCCGGTGCGTCCGTCCCTGGGTCGCCGCGGCGCAGAGTACTCTCCGCGAGCGGCTTGCGTCATGGCGTCCAGTCCGGCGCGGATGCCGCTGTGGTAATCCCCTGTACGGAAGGCGGGGACAATTTCATATTCGATTATCCGCCCGCTCAGCGCGTCCGTCAGCGCGCCTTCCAGGCCATATCCCACTTCGATCCGGACGCTGCGTTCCTTCATGGCGATCAGCAGCAGCGCGCCGTTGTCCCGGCCCTTGCCTCCCAACTTCCATGCCGTGGCGACGCGTTCCGAAAAGTCCTCGAGAGGATCCCCATCCAGGCTGGGGATGATGAGCAGGGCGATCTGGGTGGAGTCGGAGTCCTCCAGGGCCTGCAGCCCGGCCTCCAGGGCCGCCGCCTGGTCGGCCGTCAGGATTCCGGCCAGGTCTGTCACGCGCCGTTCCAGTTTTGGGATATCGCGAGTCAAGCCTGGGCCGGACACTGTGAGGATTGCGGCAACCGAGAGGAACAGCGTCCGCCACAGGTTGTGTCGAATGGTCATAATTGAAAGTCGCCCCTGGGCGCTCACGTCATCCGGCAAGTCAGCAGCACGGGATCCCGTGCCGCGCCCATCCCGGTTCGTCCGGCTATTTGCTGAAGTCGACCACCGGGGCGGTTTCGGCTCCCGGGGCGCTCTGGAAATACTGTTTTTCGGAGAATCCGAAGAAGCGGGCCACCAGAACGGCAGGGAACTGGCGGATCCGCGTGTTGTACGCCTGGGCGGACTCGTTGAAGCGTTTTCGTTCCACGGCGATCCGATTCTCCGCCCCCTCGAGCTGGCTTTGCAGCTCGAGGAATCCCTGGTTCGCTTTCAGATCCGGGTACCGTTCCACGACCAGGAGCAACCGGGAGAGCGCGCCGGAAAGCCCCGCCTGGGCCTGCTGAAAGCTCTGGAACTCCGCGGGGTTGTTCAAGACCTCCGGGCTGAGCTTCACCGAGCCCACCTGCGCTCGGGAAGCGGTTACGGCCTGTAGAACCGCGCTCTCGTGCTCGGCGTAGCCGCGCACTGTAGCCACCAGGTTGGGTACGAGGTCGGCACGCCGCTGATAGACATTCTCGACCTGGGCCCATTTGGACTGCACATCCTGCTCCCTGGCGATCACGTCGTTGTAGATCCCCTGGATCGAAAATCCGAAGATCAGCGCCCCGACCAGAAGCGCGCCGAGGCATCCCAGCCCTGTGAGTGTTCCCTTTTTCATCCTGACCTCCCCTGCCGGCGCCAGTCGAACCCGGGCGAATGGGCGCTCGTGCCGGCGTCAGCTTAATCGAAACCGATGAAAGTCGGTTCGGGAATCAGTTCGATGCCGAACGCGCCTTTGACTGCGGCCTGGATGGCATTCATCAATGCGACGACTTCCCTGGCCGTCGCTCCTCCGAGGTTTACAATTGCCAAAGCGTGCTTGGTGGACAGCCCGACGCGCCCACTGCGGTAGCCCTTTGGGAATCCGGCCCGTTCAATCAGCCAGGCGGCCGGAATCTTGCTATGACCTTCCGCGGTCTGGAATTGGGGAATTTTTTCGCCGAATGCCAGACAGGATCGTCTGCGGGCAGCCTGCTCGATCCTGGGCACCGTTTCGGGGTGGGCGATCGGATTCTTGAAAAACGATCCCAGACTTCTGGTATCCGGGTCATCCGGCTTGATGACCATGCCCTTTGCTGCACGGATGCTCAGCACGGCATCCCTCACGTCCTTTAGGGTAGGTGAATCCTCTCCCGCCAGTGTGGCATGAAGGTCCGCGTATTTGAGGAGGGGCTTGCCGCCCCGGCGGAGATCAAAAGTGAGGCCCAGGACGACATACTGATCCCGCTCCGTCGTCAGGAAGATGCTGCTGCGGTAGGCGAACCGGCAATCCCAGCCCTGGATCTCGCTTATGTTCTCGCTGACCCGGTCCAGCACGCGCACCGAGTAGAGGACTTCCGAAACCTCGGCGCCGTAGGCGCCCACGTTCTGGATGGGCGTGGCGCCGACGGTTCCGGGGATGCCGCTCAGGCACTCCAGGCCGGCCAGGTCCTGCTCGACGCACGCCTGTATGAAGTCGTCGAGGTTTTCCCCCGCGGCAACCCTCACCCGGCCTTCGCGCAGCGGATCCGGCTGTTCGACGCCTGCGATGGCTATCTTAAGCGCGAGCCCGGCGAAACCGGCGTCCGAAACCAGGAGATTGCTGCCGCCGCCCAGAACCAGCAGCGGCAGGTTCTCACGTTTTGCAAAATGAAGCGCAAGGGTTACATCTTGCTCCGTGGCCGCTTCGGCCATGTACCGCGCCGGTCCGCCCACACCTAAAGTAGTGAACGGTCCCAGGGGCACATGTTCGCGAATTTTCAGGGTCCCGATGCTGTCTTTCATTCCGTCTCTGATTCATCTTTGAGCTAGTGTGATATCCGGTATCAGTATAGCTGCGAATTCTAGCATGCGTCGGCGGGATTCGTTTGCACTAATTCATAGCTGCATGTGGATGATTGCGGAGGGTTTTCGCCCGGCGCCTCCACGTCGGGATGCCGGATGCGTCTCGGGAAATCTACCCGATCAGGTCCGCCTGCGGGCGGCTGGCATCGGATTCCCGCCGCGCTCGAAGGGACTTTTCCAGCAGGCGGGTGCAAGCGTACAATGCCCTCACATTGGGTGCCGGGACCCTGACGATATCCGCAATCTCCAGGACGGCGCCCAGAATGCTCCCCAGTTCGAGCGGTTTGCCTGCCTCGAGGTCCTGGAGCATGCTGGTCCGGTGAGGCCCGATTTTTCTTGCGCCCTCTATTCTCCGATCGGTGCTGATGCCGACCTCGACGCCTAGAGCGCTCGCGACGGCTCGGCCCTCCTCCATGACCTCCCGGACCAGATCGGCCGTCCAGCTCTCGGCCAGGATCTCGTCCACTGCCGCACGCGTCAGGGCGCTGATGGGATTGAAGGCCAGGTTGCCCAGCAGTTTTACCCAGATGTCGTGCCGGATCTGGTGGCGGACCGGGCAGCGGAGGCCGGCGGCTTGGAACGCGGCGGAGATGCGCCGGCACCTTTCGCTCGACGAGCCGTCGATTTCGCCAATTGCAAACCTGTTCCCCTGGAGGTGATGGATGACGCCGGGCCTGACGACCTCGGCGGAGCAATAAACGGTGCAGCCGATGATGCGCGCGGGCGGGATAGCGGCGGAGAGAGCTCCCGCGGGATCCACCGATTCCAGGTGCAAACCCTCCAGGTCTCCGCCATGTCTCTGAAAATACCACCAGGGAATGCCGTTTTGTGCAGTGACTATTACGGTCTCATCGTGAAGCAGAGGGGGAAGTCCGGGCAGGACCTGCGGCAGCGCAGGGGCTTTCACCGACAAGAGAACCACATCGGCTTTTCCCGCCATCCCGGGATCGTCGGTGGCGGCCGGGTGGGTGATGCGCGCGCCCGCCGGCGAAAGAATGCGCAATCCCTGCTCCCGGATCGAGCGCAGGTGCTCGCCGCGGGCGATGAGCACAACGTCCTCACCCGCTTCGTGGAGCGAGCCGCCCACGAATGCACCGATGGCGCCCGCGCCGTAAATGACGAATCTCATGGCTCGAGGATCTCCGCCAGTTTGCGCCGCTGGATTTTACCGGTTTCGCCGCGCGGAATCTTCTCCACTATGTAGATTTTCTTCGGACACTTGAAGTCGGCCAGCCTCTCACGGCAGAAGGCCAGAATTTCCGCCTCGCCCGTCTCGGCACAGAGCGCGATCACCGCCGCCACTTCCTCCCCGTACACGCGGTGAGGCACGGCGAACGTCGCGGCCTCCGCCACGGCCGGGTGAAGTTCGAGCACCTGGTCCACTTCGAGCGGCGATATCTTCTCGCCTCCCCGGTTGATCAGTTCTTTAATCCGGCCCACCAGCGTGAGGTAGGCTTCGCCGTCGAGACGGCCCTGGTCGCCCGTGCGGAACCATCCGTCCGTGAACGACTCCCGGTTTGCCTCCGGATTCCCCTCGTATCCCGCGATCACGCTCCGACCCCGGATCACGACCTCGCCTTGCTCTCCTGCCGCAAGAATCGTGCCGTCAGGATTCATGATCGCTATGTCGATCCCCGTGCCGGTTCCCACGCTCCCCGGCTTTCGGTCGCCGGGAGGAAGCGGGTTGGAGGCCATCTGGTGCGCGGCCTCGGTCATGCCGTAGGCTTCGATAACCGGCACCCCGTAGGCCCGTTCCAATGCCTCCATGGTCGCGGGGGCAAGGGCCGAACTGCACGACCGGATGAAGCGCAGCTTTTTTGCGCCTGCGGGCCGTGCTTCACCCCGGGCACGCGCGAGCAGCATCTGGTGGACGGATGGCACGGCCGAGTACCATGTGGTTCCATGACCGCGTGCCGTCTGCCAGAAGGAGAGAGCGTTGAAGCCTCCCCGCGGCACCACGACCGTCCCGCCCGACGCCAGCGCGGACAGCACGGAACCCACAAGACCATGGACGTGAAAGAGCGGCATCACGCAAAGCGAGGTGTCGTCTTCTGTCAGTGCGTAGGTGTTGGCAATGTTCTGTGCCGACGCGGCCAGGTTGGCGTGAGACAGCGGAACGCGTTTCGGCCGGCCGGTGGTGCCGCTGGTGTGCAGGACCAGCGCAGTTTCGGCGGCGGCCGGAGAAGCGGCACTCCGCCTCCGGGAGCCGGCCGGATCCGCTGACAGGAGCATGGCACCGTCATGGCCCGATCGGATCTCGAGTAGGGCCGTTCCCGGCATTGCGGCTCGCCGCGCGGCCTCCATCCCGCCGGGAGGCAGAATCAGAGCTTGGGCGCCGGTGTCTTCGAGGTAAAACCGGAACTCCTCCAGCCTGTAGGCCGGATTGAGAGGAGCGGCCACACCGGCAATCGACGCGGCCAAGAATGCGATGACCGCTTCGGGGCCATTCGGCAATACGATGGCAACGCGCGCCCCTTTTTCCATGCCGATGCAAACGAGCGCATCCGCAACCCGCTCCACCTCGCGCTTCAGGGTCCGGTAAGTCAAGGAAGGCCCCTGGGGCGTCACGAGCGCCGCGTGGTCGGGAGCTGCACGGGATATCAGACCGTACAGATCGGTTTCTGGCTTCGGGCATCCGTGTGTCATTTGTTCTTTCCATGAGGCGGCGGAGTTCCGGGCTGCTGCTGCGTAACGCAGTGCAGCGCACCCAATCCCCAGACCATGTCGGCGCACTCGATCCCGCGAACGCGGCGGCCGGGAAACAGCCGCTGCAGCGTCTCGAGCGCCGCGGCATCGGAGGGGGCACCGAAGACGGGCACGAGCACGACCTCGTTCCCGATGTAGAAATTGGCGTAACTGCAGGGCAGACGGCACCCCTCGTGGAACCGGGCCGGCGGCATGGAGATGCTCAGGATCCGGAACGCCCTCCCCCTCTCATCTTTCATGCCGTGCAGCATTTCGAGGTTTTCTCGAAGCGGCGCGTGGTTTTCGTCCGCGGGATCGTCCTCCACCATCGTCACAATGGTCTCCCGGTCCACGAAGCGGGCAAGGTCGTCCACGTGCCCGTCGGTGTCGTCCCCCGCGATCCCTTCTCCCAGCCAGAGGATGTTGCGGGCGCCGAGGTGCTCCCTCAGGCGGATTTCGATTTCTCCGCGAGAGAGATGCGGATTGCGGTTCGGGTTGAGCAGGCAGGAGCGCGTGGTCAGAAGCGAGCCCGTACCGTTGACGTCGATCGAGCCGCCTTCCATTACGATCCCCGGCGAAATGCGCGGGATGCCGAGCTGTTCGGCGATCCGGGCCGGAACCCGGTCATCCAGGTCGAACGGCGGGTATTTGCCGCCCCAGGAGTTGAAATTCCAGTCGATTGCCGTAAGCTGGGGGTCGATTCCGTTTTCCCGCCACACGAATATGGGTCCGTGGTCGCGGCACCAGGCATCGTTGGTCGGGATGAGGTAGAACCGAACATTGTCCATGCACGCGCCGGCGCGCTCGAGAATCGCGCGCACGGAGCGCTCCATTTCCTCGTCGTTGACGTTGATGCAGACCCGCTCGCCCGGCGAGAGCAGCCGGACCATCTCGGCGAA
Source organism: Acidobacteriota bacterium (assembly GCA_037444305.1). Lineage (GTDB taxonomy): Bacteria > Acidobacteriota > UBA6911 > UBA6911 > UBA6911 > JBBIMP01. Next base: position 62,237 of record JBBIMP010000025.1, on the reverse strand, counting down.
GATGCCCGGAATAGGGGCGAACTTTCCCGGCCAGGATTCCTCCTTGTGAGGCCAGCTCAGCCACGTCGCCGCGTGCGGTTCCCACTCGGCCGGCATGCGGAGGGCCGACGCGCGCATTCCGCTGTTCACGGCATGTACCTTTTCGTGAGTCCGCGGTAGGCGTCCAGCCGGCGGTCGCGGAGAAAGGGCCAGTGCGTGCGCGTGATGTCCACGCTCTGAAGGTCGCAGGCCGCGAGCAGGACGGTCTCCCGGTCGTGCGGCGCCTGTTCCAGGACGTTCCCGGCCGGGTCGGCAATGAAACTGGCGCCCCAGAACTCTATGCCGCCGGGGTTTGCACCCTCGTGGCCGATCCGGTTCACTGCCGCCACAAATACCCCGTTGGCAATGGCATGGCTGCGCTGGATCGTGTGCCAAGCGGAGTGCTGGCTGGCGCCAAACTCTTCCTTCTCCGATGGGTGCCAGCCGATGGCCGCCGGATAGAACAGGATCTGTGCGCCCTGCAGGGCGGTGAGCCGGGCGGCTTCGGGGTACCACTGGTCCCAGCATATGAGTACGCCGATCCGCCCATACCGTGTATCCCAGGCCCTGAATCCGAGATCGCCCGGGGCAAAGTAGAATTTCTCGTGATAGAGCGGATCGTCCGGGATGTGCATCTTCCGGTACTTGCCGAGCAACCTGCCGTCGGCGTCGATCACGGCCGCGGTGTTGTGGTAGAGGCCCGGCGCCCGCTGTTCGAAGAGCGATGCGATGAGGACGATCCCGAGTTCCGCCGCTATCTCCTGGAGCTGCCGCGTAGTGGGGCCGGGCACGGGCTCGGCCAGGCGGAAGTTCTCGTGGTTCTCGGTTTGGCAGAAGTACCTCGACAGGAAAAGCTCGGGCAGGCAGATGACCTGGGCGCCCTGCCCTGCAGCTTCCCGGATTTTCAGTCGGGCGCGTTCGAGGTTGCCTGCGGCCTCATCGCCGCAGGCCATCTGGATGAGACCGATCTTCACTTTCACCTCTTTTCAGCTCCAGGCTTCTTCGGGATTTGAATCCTCTTGCCACGAATTCCCCGATTGTGCAAGTTCCGAAGGGCGCGAGATAATCCGTGAATCCGTGGCTTCGGCATTTCAGCCGGCTGGAAGCCTGAATCTTGTCGTACTTTGCATTATCATTCAAACTAATTATCCAAACCCGTCGGAAGCCCGGCCGGGTTTCCAATGTCAAGTTTTCAGTTTCGGAGGAACGAATGAGCGATACGAAAATCGTCTGCAAGAACAACGGGCCGCTGCTGATTCAGGGCAAGGTAGACTTGACCGATGCCGATGGCAGGAGCTTCGATCTGACCGGCAGGGAGTCGTTTGCCCTCTGCCGCTGCGGGGCTTCCGAAAACAAGCCCTTCTGCGACGGCGCCCACAACCGCGCGGGCTTCACCTCCCAGATTACGGCGCGGTAGCGGTTAACTCCGGCACGGCGAGCCTCCCTAGTCATAGTAGCCGGAGGCATTGTGTCTGTGGGGGAGAGATTTCGCAGGAACGGTTGAGGACTACTCCCTCTGCCGTCTCCGTTGCCGGCCGGGATTCAACGGAGCCCGGAGCGATAGCGACGGGTTCGGTGGCCTGACCGCTCACTAGCGTTCGCGGCTCGGTTTGCCGGAAGGGAATCTGGAGAAAGCGGAGGAATTCCTCGGGCTTCCTCGTCATTCCCGGGAACGAGGCAATCTTGTTCCCGTTCTGATCCAGCAGGGCGTAAAGGGGCAGGGCCACGGTGCCGTACTGCTCCTTCTGGTAGGCCTGATTGTCTTCGTACTCCTGGCCGGCCCCGTCGGTGAAGAGCTGCAGCCGGGCGTATTTCTGCAGCTGCGCATGGATGGCCGGCAGGGGGAAGATGTTGGCCTCCATCCAGCGGCAATTCGTGCACGTATAGCCTGTGAAGTCGATGAACACCGGTTTCTGTTCCGCCCGCGCCTCGGCGAGCGCGGCATCCAGCTTCCGGTGCCAAGTGAGTTCGTGGCCCTTCCCGCCGCTGCCGGTCAGGGTGAAGCCGCCCGAGGTCCTGGGCGGGAGAAATGCATCGAGTTCCCCAAGGCTGCCCCCGATCAAACCGGTGAAAAGGTAAAAGCCCAGGGAGAGGAAAAGCAGCGCGGACGACATCCGCAGAACGCCGAGGCTCTGGACCGGCGTGTCGTGCGGAAGGCTGAATTTGCCCAGGAGGTAAACCGCCGTCAGGACGGCGATGGCCAGCCAGACCGAAAGAACCACCTCGCGCGTGAAGATCTGCCAGTTCCACACCAGGTCCACATTCGAGATGAACTTCATGGCGGCGGCGAGTTCCAGGAAACCCATCGTCACCTTGACGGAATTCATCCAGCCGCCGCTCTTGGGCAGAGACGTGAGCCACTTCGGCACCACGGCCAGGACGAAGAACGGCGCCGCAAACACGACCGAGAATCCGAGCATCCCGAGCGCGGGCCAGAGCCACTCCCCCTGTGAAGTTGCCACCAGCACGGTGCCGACGAACGGCACGGTGCAGGTGAAGCTCGTGAGGGTGAACGTTAGACCCATCAGCAGCGTCTGGGCGGTGCTGCCGCCGCCGGATTTCGCCAGCTTTGTCAGGATGCCCGAAGGCACCCCGATCTGGTACAGGCCGAACAGGTTGAGCGCGAAGCCGACAAAGATCGCCGTGATCAGGAGGTTCACCCAAGGATTGGCCGCGAACTGGTTGATCCCGGTGGCGCCCAGCAGCGCTGCAAGACCCAGCCCGAGGCCCGTGAAGGTGAAGATGATCCCGAAGCAGTAGACCAGCGCCTGCCCGATGCCGGAAGACCGGCCGGCTTCCGCCTTTTTTGTGAAGTAGGAGACCGTGATCGGGATCATCGGGAACACGCACGGCGTTGCCAGCGAGAGGGCGCCCATCGACATGGCCAGCCACAGGTAGGGGAGGAAGCCTCTCGAGCGGGCGCTTTCGACCTCTGCTGCAGTTCCGGCAGGCTCCTGAACGAACTCGGCGGCCCCGACAGCCGGCGGGGGCGGAACCATAGACTGCGCCGGTCCGGGATCCTGGGTCTCGGAAACTACCGCAGCCGCAGCCGCCGCCGGAGATGGGATTGCCGCGGGCGCGGCAACCGGCGCGCCGGTCCCGGCCGCTACGCGGACTTTGAACGGAATGGGCACCTTCCGGGGCGGGAGACACACCTTGTCGTCGCAGACCTGGTAAATCACCTGCGCCTGGACGTCGTAGTCTCCCGGGCTCGCTCCGGGGGAGATCCTGATGGGGATCCAGAAATCGGCGGCGTCGGCGAAGTACTCTGTGGGGATGCCGAAATTCGGATCGAACTCCGTGACGGGTGTAGTCTGACGAATGGCGCCGGCGATCTGAAACGGTTCACCCGTCAGGAGGCTGAACCGCGTGGGATTCGGTCCGCCGGGCGGCTGCGTCACCGAGTAGAGGTGCCAGTTATCGTCGATCGAGGCTTCGATGCGAACCTCGAAGGTTTCCCCTGCCGGGACCGGCTTTTCCGGGGCCTTCGCGGACCACCGGACCGGCGTGTCCGCCTGGGAGAGCATGGTCTGCGGGCATCCGATGAGCGCGGCAACCAGCCACGTTCCGAGCATGAGGTGTCTTCCGTTTTTCATACCGCGGAAGTATACCACCAGGCCCGGAACAAGCCACTTTCTCCTGCTTCTCGGGCTGCCACCTGACCGCCTCTTCTCACTTCAGCTTGAAGGAGACGGTCACGTTGGCGATGATCGGCACGGGCTCGCCATTCAGCAGGGTGGGCGAATACTTCCACTGGCGCGCCGCCCGCAACGCCGCTTCCACCAGCATGGGGTGTCCCTCGATGACCAGGAGCCGGACGACATTCCCCTCTTCATCCACCGTGGCTTCGAGAACAACATCGCCCGAAATGCGGGCTCGCCGGGCGATCTCGGGGTATTCGGGCACGATTCTATTTTTTACTTGACATGTTATCCATATAGTACTATTTATATAGCACTATGAGAGGCAAAAACACGACACCTACGGAACACGAACTCGAAATCATGAAGATCGTCTGGGACCTGGGTCAGGCCACCGTACGCGACGTCTACGAGACGCTGCTCGCGCGACGCAGGATCGCCTATACCACGGTCATGACCACGATGAAGGTCATGGAGAAAAAGAAGTATCTGAAGAAGCACCTCGAGGGGCGAGCCTTTGTGTATGAAGGCGCTCAACCCCAGAAGCAGATGATCCGCGGGATGGTCCGCGAGTTCGTCAACCGCGTTTTCAACGGGTCGGCGGAACCCCTCCTGGCGCACCTGGTGGAGGACCGCAGGCTCTCGGCCGAAGATCTGAAGCAGATTGCAAAGATGGTCCGGGAAGGGAAGTGACGCGGTGATTGCCGGCGGAAAGCCGAGGATGCGCGATTCCCTTCCTGTTTCGAGAATGAATGAGAAGCGAATTCCGAGATCGCCATGAACATCTCAATGTGGCTCGATAACCTGGCGGCTTTCAGCCTTCAGGTCGCGATTCTGGTGGCCGCGGGAAGTCTGCTCTGCCGGGTTTTCAGGCTCCGGCTCCCCTCGGTCCTGCTGGTCTTTTGGCGGGTTCTCCTGGTCGCCTGCCTCCTGCTTCCGTTTGTTCAGCCGTACAAGCGCCCTGTTGTCTCCCCGCCCGCGCCCGCCCCTGTCCTATTCGTCGACCTTCCTTTTGAAAGCCCCGCCGTCAATTCGATTCCCGAACGCTCGAGTTACTCTCCGCGCGGGGTGATTGCCCTGGTGCTGGTGGCAGGAGTGGCGTTGCGTCTGCTTTGGCTCTGCCTGGGCTTTCTGCGGTTGAGCCTGTACAGACACCGCGCGCGCTGGATATCCCTGCTGCCGCCGACGGTGCGGGAGATGCAGGACCGCATAGGCGTCCGGCCGGATGTTTACATCTCATCCGAAATCGACAGCCCGGTCACCTTCGGGCTTTACCGGCCTGTCGTTCTTCTTCCCTCCACCTTTCCCGAATTGGATGAGAAGTTCCAGAAGCCGATTGCCTGTCACGAACTGCTTCACGTCCGGCGTCGCGATTGGGCGTGGATGGTGCTCGAAGAGGTTGTCCGTTCGCTGTTCTGGTTCCACCCCGCCTTCTGGTGGGTGCTGAACCGGATTCATTTGAGCCGCGAACAGGTCGTCGACGGCCAGGTCCTGAAGATGACCCGGGAGCGGCAGCCATACCTGGAATCGTTGCTGCGACTGGCCGAGATGCGGGGGCGTCCAGCTTCCGTGCCGGCCCCGCTGCTTTTGAGGGAGCGTCACCTGGTCGCTCGGGTGGCGCTGATGCTAAAGGAGGCTCACATGCCTAAGTCAAGATTGATATTCAGCCTTGCCCTGATCGCCGGTCTCCTTTTTGGGGCCGGCAGCTATGCAGCGAACATATTTCCCCTCTCGGGATCGCCGGTGATAGTACAAATGGCCCAGCCCGTGCCGTTGCCTGAACCTGAAGGGGTGCTTCCTGCGGAAGAGAACATCAACATAGCGGCGCCCCATGCCGAGTCCAACGCTGCGAAAGCCAGGAAGGTGGAGGAGATTGATACCGCCGCCCCGGAAGTTGAACCGCAGCCTCAACCCGAGCCCGCGGCGGCCCAGGAACGCAAGCAGGAGCCGATCCGTGTGGGAGGCAACGTACAGGAATCCAAGCTCCTCGTGCGCGTGGATCCGGAGTATCCGGAAGAGGCCAAGCGGGCGCGGATAGCCGGCACAATTATCATGCAGGTGACCGTTAGCGAGGATGGATCGGTCGAGGATGTCAAGGTGCTGCGTGGGCATCCGCTTCTCAACGATGCCGCCGTATCCGCCGTCAAGCAGTGGCGTTACTCGCCGACGCTGCTCAACGGCGAAGCGGTCCCGGTTGTGGCCACGGTCACCGTGATCTTCAACACCAGAGGAAATTCAACGACCGTGGAACTCGACGCACAGGGCAATGCCCGGGAGGTGGGGACGGGGCTCGAGGGTCCGGCGCTGTGGTCCAAGATGAAGGAAGGGACGGTGTCGATCCGGGCCATGGCCGACGTCCCTTACAGGACGCTCGAATGGTTCCTGCTCTCGCTGCAGCGGGAGGGAATAACCATTGCACCTTTCCAGGGCGGCATCCCGCACGTCATACGGGATGGGCGGGTATTCCTCGCCCCCTCGGCCGAGGTCCGGGCACCACAACTGGCTATCGATCATGAACGCCTTTCCTATCTTGTCGCAACTGCTTTAATGTCAGGGAATTTGGATGTTTCGGCCGATGGGAGGCGCAGCCTGCGCTACAATCTGTTTGTGGATGAGTCCGGCAGGGTTACCTCCGTCCAGCCCATACAGGGACCTAAAATCGCCGCAGTGGAAGAAGAACTGCTCCGGACACTTGTCGTGGCCCCCGGGTACCGCGGCGCCGAGCCGGTGCCGACCATAGCGATCGTCGAGTTCACCCCAAAGTAACTTATTTCGGGGACAGGCGCGAATGGCGCTTCAATAAGGAATCGAGGACCCTGAAAGGGTCCAACAGGAAAGCCCAGGGCGTGAGCCCTGGGTAAGGCGGGATAAGGGGAGAGAGGAGCCCTGCAAGGGCGACACCGGCTGTGCCGCCCTTTCAGAGCAATCCTGGCATTCGCCGACAACCCGGCTTACGCCCTGGGCTTGCCCGCACCGCGCCTTCGAGGCTTAAGCAATTGATTTGGCAACGTTACCAGATGATTTCGATCACCCTCAACTAAGCGCTATTCGGGACTGGCGCCGTAACCTCGAAATTCCGATCAGAGCAAGGCAGGTTTGTCCAGCTCTACTTCGAGGTTATGGCGCCTGCCCCTCAATCAATTGACATCAAGACATCAAGCCATTTATGATTTGATGCATGAGAACGACCCTGACATTGGACGACGATGTGGCCCAGTTGCTGCTGCGGACGCGACAGGCCCGAAGGGCTACAATGAAGGAGGTTGTAAACGAGGCTCTGCGGCGCGGGTTGGTGCAGATGACGCGTCCGGAAATCCCCCGCCGGCGGTTCGAGACAAAAACAGCCAACCTGGGCGATTGTCTCATCGGCAACGTCAACGACGTTGCCGAGGCGCTGGCCGTAGCCGAGGGTGAAGCGTTCCGATGATTCTCGTGGACGCCAATCTGCTGGTCTACGCGCATGTCCAGGGGATGGTGCAACACAGGCGCGCGCGGGCTTGGCTGGATGAGGCAATCAACGGGGGTGGCCGTGTCGGCCTCCCCTGGCCCAGCCTGCTGGGATTCCTTCGCCTGGTGAGCAACCCGCGCGTGTTCCAGCGGCCCGAGCCGCTGGACCGGGCTTGGGGGATCGTCGGCGGCTGGCTGGAGTGCCCCAACGTCTGGATTCCCTCACCCACCGAGCGCCACAGAATCGTACTCGGCTCGCTGTTGCCGGCAACCGTCGGAAGACCCAATCTCGTGCCGGACGCTCATCTGGCCGCCCTGGCTATCGAACACGGGCTGACGCTGTGCTCTTCGGACGGCGATTTTGCCCGTTTCCCCGGCCTGCGCTGGAACAATCCCCTGGGCTGAAGCTTGGATGCCCCCAAAGTGCGTGATATACCTATCAGCTTTGAGGGAGAAAAGTTTTGCGCTACCTGAAGCCGACACTGGTGAAAAGGGTCAGCCCGGTTCGGACCGATGTGACGTGGAATGACGGGCACTTCAGCTCCTACCCGTCATGGTACCTGCGCCAGAGCTGCCCCTGCGCCTCCTGCGTCGACGAGTTCACCGGGGAAAAGAGAATCGCCGAGGGAAGCATCCCTTCAACGCTCGAGCGGACCGATGTGGGCCCGGTGGGGAACTACGCCCTGAGTTTCAGGTTCAGCGACGGGCACAGCACCGGGATCTACACGTTCGAGTTCTTGCGGAGGCTCTGTCCCTGTGACGAGTGCCTTCCGGGCGGACTCCAGGAACCACCGGCGGAGGTCCGCAGCCCTGGCTCCTTCGAGGTTTGAGTCCACCCCCTACCCGTCATCGAGGAATCCGCCCGTGCAGCCACGACCGAATCCACAGGAAACGATCACGAAACTCCTGCGCGAACGGATCCTGGTGCTGGATGGCGCCACCGGCACGATGATCCAGCGCCATGGCCTGGACGAAACGGGGTACCGCGGCGAGCGGTTTGAGGATTATCCGCGGGACGTTTTTGGAAACAACGATCTTCTCTCTTTGACCCGGCCGGAGATCATTTCCGAAATCCACCGCCGCTACCTCGAAGCTGGCGCCGACATCATCGAGACGAACACCTTCAACGCCAACGCCGTCTCCATGGCCGACTACGGCATGGAAGACCTGGTGTACGAGATGAATCTCGCCTCCGCGCGCCTGGCGCGTGCGGCGGCGGGGGAATACACCCACCGGAACCCGGATCACCCGCGGTTCGTCGCCGGCTCCATCGGGCCGACGAACAAGACGGCTTCGATGTCGCCCGACGTCAACAACCCCGGATTCCGCGCGGTTACGTTCGATCTGCTGGTGCAAGCCTACACCCCGCAGGTCGAGGGACTGCTGGCAGGCGGCGTGAACCTGCTCCTTGTCGAAACCATCTTCGACACGCTGAACGCCAAGGCCGCCCTGTTCGCCATCGAAGACTGCTTCGAGCGTGCCGGAATCCGGCTTCCGGTGATGATTTCTGTGACGATCACGGATGCGAGCGGCCGGACCCTCTCGGGACAGACGCCGGAGGCTTTCTGGAATTCAATTGCACACGCCGAGCCGCTCAGCGTCGGGATCAACTGCGCCCTGGGAGCCGCAGACATGCGGCCGTACATCGAGGAACTTTCGGCGCTGGTTCCCGCTTATCTCAGCTGCTACCCGAATGCCGGACTCCCGAACGCCTTCGGCGAATACGATCAGTCCCCCGAGGAGATGGCCGCCGTGCTGCGGGAATTCGCGGGCAACGGCTGGCTCAACCTGGTGGGCGGGTGCTGCGGGACGGGGCCCGAGCACATCGCCGCCCTGGCCGCGGCCGTCAAGGGAATGGCTCCGCGCAAGCCAGCTTCGCCTGAGCCGCGGACCCGGCTCAGCGGGCTGGAACCGTTCACGCTGCGATCCGAGACGAATTTCGTCAACGTGGGGGAGCGGACCAACGTGGCGGGTTCGGCCCGGTTCGCCCGCCTGATCCGCGAAGAGAAATACGAAGAAGCCCTGGCGATCGCCCGCCACCAGGTCGAGGGCGGGGCGCAGATCATCGACGTGAACATGGACGAAGCCCTGCTCGACTCCGAAAAGGCGATGGTCACCTTTCTGAACCTGATCGCGGCCGAACCGGACATCGCGCGCGTGCCGGTCATGATCGACAGTTCGCGCTGGCCGGTCGTCGAGGCGGGACTGAAATGCGTGCAGGGCAAGTCGGTGATCAACTCGATCAGCCTCAAGGAGGGCGAGGAGGAGTTCATCCGGCGGGCCCGTCTTTCGAGGCGCTACGGCGCCGCCCTGGTCGTGATGGCCTTCGATGAGACGGGGCAGGCGGAAACGGCCGACCGGAAGGTGGAGATCTTCGAGCGCGCTTATTGGCTGGCGCGCAAGGCCGGGGTCGCGCCGGAGGATCTCATTTTCGACCCCAACATCCTGACCGTCGGCACCGGCATCGAGGAGCACAACGGCTACGCGGTCGCCTTCCTGGAGGCCACGCGCCGCATCAAGGAGAAGCTGCCGCTGTGCAAAGTCAGCGGGGGCGTCAGCAACATATCGTTCTCGTTCCGCGGCAACGATGCCGTGCGGGAGGCGATGCATTCGGCCTTCCTCTACCACGCCGTCCGGGCCGGGATGGATATGGGCATCGTGAATCCGGGCCAGCTGACCGTCTACGAGAAAATCCCTGCCGATCTGCTGGAGCGTGTCGAAGATGTGCTTCTGAACCGGCGCCCCGACGCCACCGAGAGGTTGATCGCCCTGGCCGAATCGGTGCGCGACAGGGAGAAGGCAGAGGAACAGACGGAGACCTGGCGCGAAGCAGGCGTCGAAGAGCGCATTTCCCACTCTCTGGTCAAGGGCATATCCGATTTCATCGAGACCGACATGGAGGAAGCGCGGCAGAAACTCGGAACTCCACTTGCCGTGATCGAAGGACCTTTGATGGCCGGCATGAACCTGGTCGGAGACCTGTTCGGCTCCGGCAAGATGTTTCTGCCGCAGGTGGTCAAAAGCGCGCGCGTCATGAAGAAAGCCGTCGCCTGCCTGCTCCCTTACATGGATGCGGGAAAAAAGGACGGTCAGGCCAGGGCGCGCGCCACCGTGGTTCTGGCAACGGTCAAAGGCGACGTGCACGACATCGGCAAGAACATCGTGGGCGTGGTGCTGGCCTGCAACAACTACGAGATCGTGGACCTGGGCGTCATGGCGTCCAGCGAGAAGATCCTGGCCGCGGCGAAGGAGAGAAACGCCGACATCATAGGCCTGAGCGGGCTGATCACGCCGTCCCTGGACGAGATGGTGCATGTGGCCCGCGAGTTGGAACGACAGGGATTCAGCATCCCCCTGCTGATCGGCGGGGCTACGACCAGTTCGATGCACACCGCGGTCAGGATCGCGCCGGCTTATTCGGGCATCGTTGTGCACGTTCCCGATGCTTCCCGGGCGGTGGGCGTCGCGGGCAGCCTTTCACGCCCCGACGGAGAAGTCGCATTCGAACGGAAAATCCGCCAGTCTCAGGAGGAGGCGCGGCTCGTGCACGGGGAGCGGAGTCGGCAGAAACACCTGCTGCCGCTCGAGCAGGCACGGGCCAATGCTCCGCGCATCGAATGGCGGGCGGCCGACCTGGCCAAGCCGGCGTTCCTGGGTGTGCGAACGCTCCGGGAGCATCCGCTGTCAGAAATAGAGCCTTACATCGACTGGACACCCTTCTTCCATGCATGGGGGTTGCGGGGCCGGTACCCGCAGATACTGGAAGACGAAAAGTACGGTGAAAAGGCACGAGAACTCCACCGGGATGCGGCCGCGCTCCTGCTGCGGATGGTTCGGGAAGGGCTGCTGACGGCCTGCGGCGTGTACGGCTTTTCTCCCGCCAACAGCGTGGGGGACGACATCGAGATCTACGCCGACGAGACGAGATCCGCCGTGCGCGCGACCTTCCACACGCTGCGCCAGCAGGCTGAAAAAAACGCCGGGCAGCCGCACTTTGCCCTCGCCGATTTTATTGCGCCTCGGGACTCAGGGCTGTCCGACTACATCGGGGCCTTCGCGGTGACTGCGGGCCTCGGCATGAAGGAGCTCTGCGCGGGCTTTGAAGTGGACCACGATGACTATCATTCCATCATGGCCATGGCGCTCGGAGACCGCCTGGCGGAGGCGTTCGCGGAGTTCATCCACCGGAAGGCACGGGAGGACTGGGGATTCGGGACGCATGAGAACCTCTCGCTGGACGACCTTCTGCACGAACGCTTCCGCGGAATCCGGCCGGCGCCCGGGTACCCGGCCTGCCCCGACCACACCGGAAAACAGGTCATCTGGGACCTGCTCGACGCGGAGAAAAACACCGGGATATCGCTGACGGAGAACTATGCGATGTCGCCGGCCAGTTCCGTGAGCGGCTTTATCTTGGCGCACCCGGAATCCCGGTATTTCGCGGTGGGAAAGATCGCGCTGGACCAGGTGTTGGACTACCAGCGCCGCCGCGGCCTGGCCTTGGCGGAGGTGGAGCGCTGGCTGGCGCCGAACCTTGGCTATTGATCCGACTGGCAGCATGTAAAGTTAAGCAGATCCAGGGTTCTTCGTGACTCAGGAGCAGCGGGCATCCCGGTCCGCGGAACAACGCGGACAAAAGCGGGAAGAGCCGGCCGAATCCGCGGTGCCTTTTTCGTCAGGCGCGCATTACAGCGTCTGCAGGAACCGGCGCAGGCGCTCGATGTAGGCCGTTCCGCCGACCCAGGGCAGGTCATTGTGGCCGGCACCCGGCACCTCGTAGTACTCCTTCGGTTCCGGAGCCGCCTCGAACAGCTTCTTGCCCAGCCGCAGCGGAACGATCTCGTCCTGGGACCCATGAATGTGCAGCTTCGGACACGAGATCCTCTTCACCTTTCCGATCGAATCGAACTCCACGCGGGCCAGCGGCTGCAGCAAGCCGATCGGCAATATGGTCTTCGCCATGTCCCAGGCGGAGGAGAAGGCGGACTGCAGAATCAGCCCGGCCGCCGGCGACTCCGCGGCAAGGTGGACGGCCACGGCCCCTCCCAGCGACTCCCCCAGCAGCACCAGCTTTTCGCCGGATTTGCCGCGTTCGGCCTGCCACCAGGCGCGGGCGGCGCGTGCATCCAGGTAAAGACCCTGCTCGTGCGGCGATCCGGTGCTTTTGCCGTAGCCGCGGTAGTCGGGCGCCAGGATGTTGACGTCCAGTTCGCGAAGCATCTGGAACCAAGGGAGCCGGTGGCTGATGTTTCCGGCGTTTCCGTGGAAGATCAGCAGGGTGGTCCGGGCGCCATCCTTCGGGATAAACCACGCGTGCAGCATTTCGCCGTCTTCCGTGCGCAGGTGGAGTTCCTGGTGCTGCATTCCGAATTGGGAGGGCTGATAATCAAGGGTCCGGGCGGGGAAATAAACAAAAAACCTCTCAAGGGCTCCAGGTGTCATAATCCACGCAATCAGAGCGGTCAGGAAGGCGATTATAATCCAGTGTCTCTGCAGAAAAGCGCCCGCCCTGCGAATGCGAAACCTTACCATATTGGTTACGCCTCCATGGACCCGCGTTCCGTCTCGTTCGCCGGTTGCGAGGTCTGGAAACCGAGCGCCCGCAGAGTGGCGGCCAGCTGGCCGTCTTCTGCGGGCAGCGTCACGATGAAATCGCGAAACTCGCGGCGCAGAGAGTACCCGTCGCGCAGCCGGTCGAAGTCTCGAGCGACTTGGTTAGCGGGCAGGCCGCCGAGTTTTCGGAGCGCTGCGTCATCCTGGCCGATCGGGTAGGCCTGTAGAACTGCTGAGGCGATGGCTTCCTGTTCGATGACCCCGGGTTCGAGAACGACGCGGACCGGCGCCGGAAGCACCCCGCTCCAGTCCCAGCCGTGGAGAATGCCGAAGAAGCGACAGAATTCTTGCAGAATCATTGCCGTGGCGCGTGCCTTTCCATCGAGCGAGTATCCCGCAATATGGGGCGTTCCGATCTCCACCGTCTCCAACAGTTCAAGATCGATGGCGGGCTCTCGGGTCCAGACATCGAGGGCGGCGCCCCCCAGCCTCCCCCGTTTCAAGGCCGTTTTCAACTCCTGCTCGACGACGACTTCGCCCCGGGACGTATTGATGAGGAGCTGACGCTTGCCCAGCCGTGCGATTAGCCGGCCGTCGAGCATGCGGTAGGTCGGGTAACGCGCCTGGCGGGTCAGAGGCACGTGGAGGGAGATTATGTCGGCCTCCAGCACTTCGCCGAGGGTCTGGTAGACCGGATTGCCCGTGGCTTCACGCAGCGGCGGATCGCAAAGCCCGACTTCCATTCCCAGCGCCGCGGCGCGCCTGGCGACGCGGCTGCCGATGTTCCCCGCGCCGATCACGGCCAGCGAGGTGTTGCGCAGGACCCAGCTCCTGCGGCCGGCGAGGCAGAGGAGGGCAGCGGTGACGTATTCCGCCACGGCATCGGCGTTGCTGCCCTGGGCGCTGACGCAGCGGATTCCCCGGCTGCGGAGATAGGGGAGGTCGAGGTGATCCATGCCGATGGTGGCCGTGCCCACGAAGCGAACCCGGGATCCTTCGAGCAGATCCGCGTCCACCTTGGTGACCGAGCGAACCACCAGCGCATCGGTGTCCGCCAGCATCCTGGAGGTGAGGCTGCGTGCCGAAAACGGCCGCAGGCTGCCCGCTTGTTCGAAAGCCTCGCGCCAGAAGGGAATGGCGTCGTCAACCGCAATGATCATCTTGCCGGCCGGAGCAGCTGCACTGCCGTGGAGTCAGGCGCGCATCTGCCTGGAAAAGAAATGGTCCGCCGTTCACCGTTCACAAAAAAGGTCCCGTCCCGGCTGGTATCCCCTGCCGGCCAAGATATGCTTCATGTTTTCCACCGTGCCGGCGTGACCGCAGACCATCACGGCGTGCGTGGTCGGATCGGTCATGGTGAGAAGCAGCTTGCGGATGATTTCCTCGGTCCTCACCGCTGAGGGACCCGTTTTGGCTGCCTGCTCAAAAAGCGCCTCTGCCCGGCCGCGGAGCCCTTCCCAGGATGGCGACTCCTCGGGACGACTGACCGTCGGCACATAGACGAGCCAAAATCCGCCCGGAGCGCTCCCGGCTGCGGCAAATTCCTGCAGTTCCTCCCGGTATCCCAGTTGCTCCGGGTAGCTCACGCCGTGAACCAGGCAGACTCTGCGGGGGCAAAGCTGCGGCGGATTTCTCGAGCTGTCCTCGCGCATTTGCCGCAGCAGGCTCATGAAGGGCGCCAGCCCGGTCCCGGAAGCGACGAGGATGAGGTTGCGTTTCTCGTCCGGGGGCAGAACGAAGCTGCCCGCCGGCCCGGAAATGGCCAGGCGGGTTTGCGGATCGCGCCGGTGCAGCGCCCGCAGGATCTCCGGTTGCCACAGGGTGGGCGTGAATCGGCCCCGTTGTACCAGGTTGACATAAAATTCCAGCATGCGCCTTTCGCTGGGCGAGGAGGCGATGGAATACGGGCGGGAGATCGTTTCACCCGCGTGCGTTAGATGGATGACCGCGTATTGGCCCGGAGTGAAAACGAAATCCCTCTCCAGGGCGAGCTGGAATACAGCGATTCCTCTCGGGGCCTCGGCCCACGTCAGGAGCCGGGCCGGAAAGACCTGTTCGACGGCAGCCATAGGGTGTCATCCGGAGGCCGGTGCATTAGATCCCCGGCAGGACCTTGGCTTGCAGACTCCTGCCTTGCCGGCCTGTCATCCTCCCGCCGCGTCAGGGCGACTTGCGTGTGGCCGACCAGGCGCCGGAGAGGCTGCCGTCCAGAGACTCCCAGATTCCTATCAGCTTGCCTTCCGCCAGCCTGGCCTGGATACGGAAGGTTCCGCCCAGGTAATCGACTTCGAAGACCAGCTTCCCGTCAGAGAACGCAACGTTCTTCATCGGGATGGAAAAGGAGCCGTCGGCAGCTCCCAGAGAGCCGGTGACGGCCTGGCCTTCCTGCTTCAGCAGCGCAACGAAGGCAAGGTCTCCTTCCGGTGTGGCGGCAATGGATTCCCACTCGCCGGCGATGGAGCCGGCTGCCGGCGGGGGGGCGGGCGCAGGCTTGCGCGCACCGCTCCATGTACCGTTGGCTTCCCCACCCATCTGTTCCCAGATGCCGCTGAGGCGGCCGTCCTGCAGGAGTCCCGCCAGGCGGAAGGAGGCGGCTCCGAGGTTCAATTCGATGAGGATCTTCTGGTCGGCGAACGCCGCGGAGGCAAGCGAAACGGTATTCTCGAACAGGTACGCGGAGCCCGTGAGCCGTTCCCCTTCGAGCCGGAGCTCCAGTTCCACCTCGAGTTCACCGTTCGGGGTATCCACGAGCAGGATCCACTTGCCGAGGATGGGCGGATCGGAGGCCAGGCCGGTTCCGGGTGCGGCGGCCAGGGACAGGACAAATGCGAGAAGCACTACAAACGGCTTTTTTCTCATGGCGCTCTTCCTCTGGTTTGAGGCCGGCCCGCATGCTTTCCCGGGCTCGGGGCAACTCATTCTGCCACAAAGCCCGGCAGGGGCGCCAAGATTTCCCGATCCCGGGAGGCGTGAATGGCACGCAGATCTTCACCGGCGGACAGGAGAAGACCTCAGGCCGTGTCCATGCCGGCTTTGAGCAATTGCCGTGCCAGCCGGAACACGTCGTGAAACATCTCCCGGGTCAACCGCCCCGTCTGGGTATTCTGCCGGCTCGGATGGTAAGAGCTGATGAGGGTGAGTTTCCCTTCCAGCGGCCAGACGCCTCCGTGACGAAACCTGCACCTGCGGGCCTCCAACGCAATCCCTCCGTTCTCGCGCCAGGCGCTGAGGAAGGCGCGGAAGGCGATCCCGCCCAGGGCCACCACGACGCGCACGGATTGGAGTAGGAGCAGTTCCCGGCGGAGAAAGAGCGAGCAGTTTCGCAGTTCGGCGGCAGTCGGCCTGTTGGCCGGCGGGGCGCAGCGGAGGGCGGCCGTTATCACGCAATGCCGGAGCGCCAGTCCGTTGTCGGCGCGGCGCGACGTGGGACTATCGGCGAAGCCGTGACGGTGCATGGCCTCAAACAGCCAGTCGCCGCTGCTGTCTCCGGTAAACATCCGCCCCGTCCTGTTGGCACCGTGAGCGGCCGGGGCGAGTCCAACGATCAGCAGCTCGGCATCGGGAGCTCCGAAGGAAGGCACGGGCCGGCCCCAATAGGTGTCCGCGGAGAACCGCCGGACCTTTTCCCGGGCGGTTTTCTCGCACCAGGCCACCAGCCGCGGACAGCGCTTGCAGCGGACTATAGCTTCCTGCAACTGATCGAACTCCCGGCTGTTTTGTTTCACGCGCCATCCCCGAATGAAAAAGGCCGGGCTGCGGCAAACGGCCTATGTTTAGCGCTTTTTTTTGCAGTGTGGTGGCCAATCACCCCTGCGGAGATGTATCATAATTCCATACGATTGACTACCGTCGAACTCGGGCGGTGAACCAGGGAACCCTGGAGAAAGCGAGCAATCACCATCGAGTTGCTTCTCCTTACTCCCTCAAACTCATTCAGGGGAGGCGAAATGAACAAGACACCAAAAAGGGGAAAATTCAGAATAGATTTTCGCGTTCTTTCGATCCTGCTGCTGCTGGCTACAATCCCGCTGCTCGCAGGCAGCTGGTGGCTCTTCCGCAGTTACGAGTCGGCTTATCTTGAAATGGCCGGCTCCAACATGAGCCAGTCGGCGGATACGGCTTTCTCCTCCTTGAACAACTACCTGCAAAACCAGATCATGCAGATCGCGGGCCTGACCGAGGTGCCGGTCCTGCGGGAAGCCATAAGCCGGGGCAATCTGGATTTGAAAAAGGACCTGGAGGAAATCCGCCGGGCCATCCCCAGGACAGAATCCCAGTGGCCGTCTCTCACGCCCGATGCGCCCCTGCTCAGATCGATACTCGAAAGCGAGGCTGGGAAGTTCCTCAAGCGTTATATGGAGGTGAATCCCTCTTACAGGGAGATCATGGTCACAGATTTTCTGGGTCGGTTGGTGGCGGCAAGCGGCAAGACGACGGACTACTACCAGGCAGATGAGGAGTGGTGGAAGGAGACATACGGGGATGGCGTCCGCGGCTTGGTGCACATCGGCGACATTGTCTTCGACGACAGCACCAAAACCCACGCGCTCGAGCTATCCCAGCCTTTCGTCGATTCCTCCCAGGGAGTGATCGGCGTCATCAAGGTGGTTCTCGGGGCCCAGGCCATTCACTCCATCATCGGCTCATTCAGGGCGGGCCCGAATGCAACGGCCGTCCTGCTGCGCGCCAAGGGGGAGGTCATCTCCGCTCCGGGCTACAATCTCATGGACCGCCGCGCGTATCCGGCAACGCTGGATATCCTGCGGGCGAGGGAGAAGGGGCGGAAATACGTGGTGACCACGTCCGCTCCCGAGTCCGTCTTTGGGCTGCCTTCCTCCAACTTCATGGACCTGTACCCCCGACTGAATTGGATCGTGGCCACGACGGGCACGGTGGACGAGGTGCTGGGAGAACTGCCCAAATTCCGCAGGTACTTCATGTTCTTCGTACTGGCGATGATCGTCCTGAGCGTGATTTCCGGCCTGCTCATCTCGCGCGAGGAATCAAGGCCGGTCATTGAAGAGGATGCCCATCTGGACAGGCTCTGAAGCGTGCGTTGCGCACGGGCCGAAAGAGCGTGCGCGCGCAGGGACTTGAAAACTGCACCGGCCGCCATCGTATGCAACCGTCATTCCCGAGCGGAAATCGTCCTTGCGGTGGCGGCTTTCGCTTGCCTGCCTGCCGGTTCGAGCGGCGCGGAACACCCGAATGAAACTGAACAACGACGGAAAACTCACGATCGCGCGTCTCGCGCCCTGGCTTCGCCAGCGGCGGCTCTCCCCGGTGGAACTTGCGCAGGAATTCCTCCGCAGAATCGGCCGGCTCGACGGTAGGCTTCAGTCGTACATCACGGTGACCGCGGAACTGGCGCTGTCGCAGGCCCGGAAGGCCGAAGCGGAGATCGCGCGCGGGCGCTACCGGGGCCCGCTTCACGGCATCCCAGTCTGCCTGAAGGATCTGATCCACACCGAGGGCATCCGGACCACGGCCGGCTCGAAAATACTGGCGAACTTCCGGCCGTTGGAGAACGCGGCGGTAGTGGATCGCCTGTGCCGGGCGGGTGCCGTGCTGCTGGGAAAAACGAACCTGCACGAGTTCGCCTTTGGCCCTACCAACGTGAACCCTCACTTTGGCGCTGTCCGCAATCCGTGGAACGCGGCGCGGATCTCCGGAGGGTCGAGCGGCGGCAGCGCAGCGGCCGTGGTGGCTGCGCTCGCGCTGGCGGGATTGGGAACCGATACGGGCGGCTCGATCCGCATCCCCGCGGCCGCGTGCGGCTGTGTTGGGCTCAAACCCACCTGGGGACGCGTCCCCCTGCATGGCATCATCCCCCTGGCGCGCAGCCTCGATCACGTGGGACCCCTCTGCCGATGCGTCGAGGATGCGGCGATCGTCCTGGGAGTGATCGCGGGGATCGACGCGCGGGACGCGTCCAGCTTTGGACAGGAGGGCGCATCCTTTCTGGCCGGGATGAAAAGAGGGATCCGCGGGCTGCGTCTCGGTCTGCCCAGGCATTATTTCTTCGACCGCGTCCAAAGGGATGTCCGGCGAAATGTCCTGGCGGCCGTGGAGGTGCTGCGGGAAAATGGCGCGGAGGTGCGGGAAATCCCGCTGCGCTGGCTCGGGGATACCGCCAGGCTGGCGGCGGTGATCACGGGAGCCGAAGCGCTGGCGTATCATTCGGAGTGGCTGAGGTCCAGGCCTGAGGACTATGGGGCCGATGTCCGCCGCCGCCTGGGGGAGGTCGAGAGGGTGACGGCGGTGAGCTACCTGCAGGCAAGGGAGGCGCAGCAGCAGTACGCCGGGGAGTTCGCGGCCGTGTTCGATAAGGTGGATTGCCTGGCGGTACCGGCACTGCCGGTGACGGCCACGCCGGTTGCCGAGTCCGAGGTGCGAATCGGCTCCGGATTCGAGGATGTCCGGCTGGCACTGCTGCGCCTGACCCGGCCGGCAAACCTCGCCGGCCTGCCCGCGATCTCGGTCCCCTGCGGCTTTTCGCGCGACGGCCTGCCCACCGGGCTGCAGATCATTGGGCGCAAGGGCGACGAGCAGACCGTGCTGCGCGTCGCCTACGCGTTTGAAAGGGCAACCCGCTGGCACGAGCGATTCCCCCAGGATGAGGATGGCTCGGAGGCCTCCTCCTCTGCCGAAGGAAGGCCATGAAAGTCGCGCTCGCCCAGATCAACAGCACGGTGGGAGATATCCGGGGCAACGCGGAACTCGTTCGCAAGGCGGCGCGGGCAGCGAGGCGCACGGATGCCGACCTTGTGGTATTCCCCGAACTCTGCCTGACCGGTTACCCGCCCAAAGACCTTCTCGGAGTGAGCGGTTTCGTGGACGCCAACCTCAGCGCGCTCCACGAGATTGCCCTGGAGGCCGACGGCATCGGCATGGTTGTGGGCTTCGTGGACCGCAACCGGCGGTCCGAAGGCAGGGCCTTTTACAATGCGGCCGCGTTCATCGCGGAGGGCGCAGTGCGCGAGATTGTGCACAAGACCTTGCTGCCGACCTATGACGTCTTCGACGAGGATCGGTACTTCGAACCCTCCGCCCGGCCGGTCATCATTCCCTTTCGCGGCCGGAAACTCGGCATTTCGATCTGTGAAGATGCCTGGAATCCCGGCGAATTCTGGCCCGTGCCGCTGTACGAAACCGATCCCATGCGGAGCCTCGCGGAGGCCGGGGCCGACCTGCTGATCAACATCGCCGCCTCCCCCTATGAAATGGAGAAGCCCGCGTTCCGCTTCCGGCTGCTGCGGGCCCACGTCCGGGCGCACGGGATTCCCCTGCTATTCGCCAACCTCGTGGGAGGCAACGACGAACTGCTTTTTGACGGCAACAGCCTGGTGCTCGGAGCAGCCGGAAACGTGATCGCCCGCGGCAGGAGCTTCGCGGAAGATCTGCTGGTGGCCGATACCGAATCTGCGCAGGACATCGGCTACCTGGCTGCGGACATGGAGGCGCTGCTTTGGGAAGCCTTGGTTATGGGCACGCGCGACTACGCCAGAAAGTGTGGCTTCCGCTCGGCCGTCCTGGGCCTGAGCGGGGGCATCGATTCCGCGGTGACCGCCTGCATTGCGGCGGCGGCGCTGGGTGGGGAAAACGTTCTGGGCGTGGCACTCCCCTCCGCCTACTCTTCCAGGGCCAGCGAGGATGATGCCCGGCGGCTGGCGCAGAACCTCGGAATCGGTTTCCAGGTCATTCCCATTCTGCCCATAGTGCGGTCCTTCCGCGAGGCGATGGCGGAGGTTTTTGCCGGCCTTCCCGAAGACGAGACGGAAGAGAATATCCAGGCGCGCGTCCGGGGGAACATTCTCATGGCGCTGTCCAACAAGTTCGGGCACCTCGTGCTGAGTACGGGCAACAAGTCGGAGCTGGGCGTCGGGTACTGCACGCTCTACGGCGACATGGCGGGCGGCCTGGCCGTGATTTCGGATGTGCCGAAAACCCTCGTGTACAGGCTCGCCCGCCATATCAACAGGGAAAGGGAGTGGATACCCGCAAACTCACTGTTGCGGGCGCCTACGGCCGAGCTGAGGCCTAATCAGACCGACCAGGACACCCTCCCGGACTACGAAATACTGGACGGCATACTGAAGCTTGCCGTGGAGGAGCAACTCAGCGCGGGAGAGATTGTGGCCCGGGGATATGATGCCGATGTGGTCACCGGCGTCATGAGGATGATCCACCGCAACGAGTACAAGCGACGCCAGGCGGCGCCCGGCCTCCGGGTCAGTGCCCGTGCCTTCGGCAGCGGCAGGAGGATGCCGATCGCGATGAAACTCGGCTTTTGAAGGATCGACATGACGGGAAAACGCCTGCAGGGAAACCGGGAACCGGCGTCGCCCGATGCCGCGCACAGAACCGCGCCCACGCGGGGATTGCTGACCGATCTCTACGAGCTCACCATGGCGGCCGCCTACCTTGGCCAGGGAATGGCAGGCGACAGCGCGATTTTCGATCTCTACTACCGCCGGAATCCTTTCCATGGAGGTTATGCCGTGGCAGCCGGACTCGAGACCGCGGTGCGCGCGGTCCTCGAAACCCGGTACAGCAGCCAGGACCTAACGTTCCTGGAATCCCTCCGGACCTCGGCGGGAAAACCGCTGTTTTCCGGGGAATTCCTCCAGTACCTGGCGGGGCATTGCTTCCGCGGCAGCATAAGGGCCGTACCGGAGGGAACCGTTGTATTCCCTCACGAGCCGCTGGTGCAGGTCAGCGGCCCGCTGATCGACTGCCAGCTGATCGAGACCATCCTTCTGTGCCACGTCAATTTCCAGACCCTGATTGCCACGAAAGCGGCCCGTATTTGCGAGGCGGCGCGGCACGCACCGATCGTGGAGTTCGGCCTTCGCCGTGCGCAGGGTCCCGACGGCGCGCTCAGTGGATGCCGGGCCGCATACATCGGAGGCGTCGAGGCGACCTCGAACGTGCAGGGAGCGGCGTTGCTGAACATGCCCGCCCGGGGGACCCACGCCCACAGCCTGGTACAGTCTTTTCCCTCCGAATTGGAGGCGTTCAGAGCGTTCGCCCGCGCCGTTCCCGACGACTGCGTTCTCCTGGTTGACACCTACGATGTGCTCAACAGCGGAGTGCCCCACGCGATCCGGGTTGCCCGCGAATTGGAGGGCTCCGGGCACCGGCTGGCCGGAATTCGCCTCGACAGCGGAGATATCGCTCATCTGAGCCGGGAAGCCCGGGCCGCACTCGATGCCGCCGGGCTGAGCTACGTCCGGATCCTGGCTTCAAGCGAACTGGATGAGGCTGCGATAGCCGACATACTGGCCGCGGGCGGATGCGTGGATGCCTGGGGTGTGGGCACCAGGCTGATCACCGGCGGCGGCCCCGGGGGGGGCGCGCTTGGCGGCGTTTACAAAATGGTCGCGCACAATTCCAGGCCGACGATCAAGCTGAGCAGCAATCCGGCCAAGATGACCACTCCGGGTGACAAGAATTTGATCCGGTTTTTCAGCGCGGAAGGCCTCATGGAGGCGGATGCCCTGGCACTGCGCAAGGAGGACCTGGCGGCGGGCGAGGCGCTGCTGATCGACCCGCTCAATCCCCGGCGCAGGAAAAAGCTGGCGGGCGGGCGCAGGGTCGAGTTGCTGGAGCAGATTGTGGTGGATGGAGAGCCGGCCGGCGAGTGGCCGTCCCTGGAGCAGATCCGTGCCCGGCGCAGGGAGCAGCTCGAGGCGTTGCACGAGGGCTGCAGGCGGCTGCACAATCCTCACCGATACTGGGTCGGATTGACGCAGGCCCTGTGGCGGCAGCGGGCGCAGGCAATCAGGCGGGCCGCAGTCTGAGCCTGCAGCGGGGCACGGCGGCCGTAGCCGTGCCCCTGCGCCTGCCTCATTCGGGCGGTTTTTGAGCCTGGCCCGTCATGGGAACGAACCGCACCGGGATGGTTGTGCGCCGGGTGACGCCCGACCTGCCTTTTTCGATCAAAATCAGGTGCTGCTCGAAGCCTCCGACCGGAATGATCATCCGCCCGCCTTCCTTCAACTGGTCCACCAAAGGCTGAGGCACGTGGTCCGGTGCGGCGGTCACGATGATGCAGTCGAAAGGGGCCTCCTCCGGCCATCCCCGGTATCCGTCTCCGGTGCGGACCTGGACATTGTCATAGCCCAGTCCCTCGAGAATGGCCCGTGCCCTCTCGGCGAGCTCGGGGAGGATCTCGATGGTGAACACGCGGGGTACGATTCTCGACAGGACCGCCGCCTGGTAACCAAAGCCCGTGCCGATTTCGAGCACCTTTTCGTCGCCCTGCAGCCTTAGGGCCTGGGTCATGTATCCCACGATGTAAGGCTGCGAGATCGTCTGGCCCAGCTCCAGCGGCAGCGCACTGTCCTGGTAGGCGGAATCGGCGATCCCGCCGGGCACGAACATATGCCGCGGCACGTCCCGCATGGCCTGCAACACGCGCCGGTCGCGGATGTCGCGCCCCTCCAGCTGCTCGCGGACCATGCGATCCCGCAGGTGCTGGTAACGCTGCTCGTCCGATTGGGATGTCTGCTGGTTCACCTTGTCGCCCAGGATCGACCTGTTGGCGGAGCATCCACCGCCGGCTACGATCGGGATAACCGCCAGAAAAAGCGCGCCATGCCTGAGATAGTTGAGGGTCATCCTCAGCCTCATACCGGAAAGAGTTTACTGCCACGCGGACGCAAAGATCAAATCCCGGCGCGCGCCCGGCGCCTGCGGCATCGCGCGGCGGCCGAAGAAGCGCGTGCTTCCGCCGATCAGAACACCGGATCCGCCAGCGTGGCGAGAACGGCGGCCGACGTCTGCTCCACGTCCGCGTGCAGGGAACGCCCGTGCGCATCCATCGTGACTATTGCGGGAAAATCCTCCACGGACAGGTGCCACATGGCTTCCGGCAGCCCGAACTCCAGCCAGTGGACCCCCTTCACCTCCTTGATGCATCGGCCGTAGTACTGCGCCGCGCCGCCTATGGCATTGAGGTAAACCGCGCCGAAGTCTTTCATCGCCGCGAGCGTGTTCGCCCCCATTCCTCCTTTGCCGATGACCGCGCGGATGCCGAAGCGGCGGATGACCTCCCCCTGGTAGGGTTCCTCACGGATCGAAGTAGTCGGCCCCGCGGCGGTCATTCGCCACCGGCCGTTCTCCTGTAGCACCACCGGGCCGCAGTGATAGATGAGGCTGCCCGTCAAGTCGACCGGCGCGGGATTTTTCATGAGGTGTGCGTGTACTGCATCGCGGCCCGTATACATCTCGCCGTTTACCAGGACGATATCACCGACCTTCAATTGGCGCACCGCCTCCTCGCTGATGGGCGATCGGAGCTTGCGCTCCCGCCCCGTGCGGGGAAAGCCTTCTCCGGTGCCCATTTTCTCGATCGGGCGGCTGGCATCCCTGTAGAGCCAGCGCCGGATGCCGCCCGTCTCTGCGTCCAGCACGACGCCGAGGCGGCGGAACGCCCAGCAATCGTATGCGACGGAGACGAAAAAGCTGGCGGGCAGCCGGTTCAGCGCCCCGATCTTGCAGCCTATCAGTGTGACCGCCCCGCCGAATCCCATGGTGCCGATGCCCAGCGAATTGGCGGCTTTCATGACATAATCCTCGAGCGCGGCCAACGCCGGATCGGGATTCACGTCGTCCAACGTGCGGAGCAGCTGGTCCTTGGCATGCTGGAAGCCGGACGTGCGGTCGCCGCCTATGGCTACTCCGATGGCGCCCGCGGAACAGCCCTGGCCCTGGGCCTGCCAGACGGCGTGCAGGATGCACTTGCGCACCCCGTCGAGGTTCCTGTCGGCCCGGCCCAGGTGCGGCAGCTGGCAGGGCACTGCGTACTGCATGTTCTTGTTCTCGCAGCCTCCGCCCTTCAGGATCAGCCGGACCTCCACCTCGTCGGGATGCTCCCACTGGTGCCAGTGGATGACGGGCGTGCCCGGGCCAAGATTGTTCCCGCTGTTCTTGCCGGAAATCGAGTCGACCGAATTGGGCCTCAGCTTTCCCAGCCGCGTGGCCTCCGCGAGTGCCTCCAGAATGCACTGCTTTATTTCGAGCTGGTTGATCCCGACCGGAGTTCGGATCTCGAAGGCGGGCAAACCGGTGTCCTGGCAGATGGGGCCGCGGTCCTCGATGGCCATGTCCACGTTCGTGGCAATGACGTTGAGGGCGGAGAAGGCCTGGCTGCCGGGCGCTTCGCGGCGGAGGGCATCCTCCACGGCAGCGCGGACATCGGGCGGCAGATCGACGGATGTTTGGACGATCAGATCGAGCAGACTGGACTTCAGTTCTTTCATGAGGACTCCTTATGTATAAGCTTCCATTATATCCCGGGATATTTGCCGAGGTTCAACACTTAAAAAAAGAACGGCAGCCACGATTCTGCCGGTCGCGGCCAGAAGGGTTGCGGGGACAGGAGCGATATTTTCCTGCGGCGGGGCAATGCGGGAACCGGTTTGGTGGCCTGCCCCGGCGGCGGTGTCTTCACGGAGATTCGGCGCAGGTGCTATCCTTGTTACACAGGGATACTGCAATTCAACCTGAACTGTCCGGCGCGGAGGTTGCACCTGTCGGTTCCCGTTCGAGGAAAGGGGCCCGCATGTATTTCGCCTTGGATGCCTGGCTGCTCCCCGCTATCGCTTCCGGTTCTTCGTCCTATCTCGTTTCGCTGATCTGGGAGAAGGTGAGGGCCGCGAGCGCTCCCAGCGGAGGCATAGCCGCCTTCCTGACCGCCCTCAGCTTCATGATGGGAGGGATTTCCGCTTACCTGCGGCACAACCTGTACGCTACGAGTCTGGAGAACAACATCATCATCATGTACATTGTGGGGGCCACCACCACTTTCTTGTGGCTGCTGATGCGAAGACGCTTTACCTGGATGCGTCGTGGAAGGGAAAAGTGATCCGCGGAGCCGGGAAGTCGGCCGGCGCGGCGCTGCCTCGGGCATGCGCCCCGAGAATGAAGGGGTCCGGTGCCTCTGAACTGGCGTGCGGGACGCCGAAGCTCGCGGCGGTCCCCTCACCCGTGTCCTAGAACCGAGCGCTTCTCCGCCGGATTCTCAACGTCCCGCACATACTGCGCCGCAACGCCCGTCGGGTATTCGGCAGCTTCCAATGCTTACGACTGATTCCCATATCGGCGCACGAGTCCAAACATTTAGTGACTTTTTGCGGATTTGAGCGCACGCCGGGAGAACACAGACAACGAGCCTGCTGTGAAGCGCCCTGCTGGAGCGACGCTGTTGGGAATATGGTGGAAAACGCGGACCGTGAAACGGGGACGCGCAGCGGCGATCGGTGCGGAGCAGGATGCACTCGAAAAACGGATTTGGGCCGGTTATTTGCCGAACAGTTGGGTTCTTCCGTGTGCCACGACGGCTGCTCTCCACTTCCGGATGAACCGGCCCGGTTCACTGTCTGTGCGGAATGCAGGCAATTTCATCGTTTGACATACCGGTATATTTGGTATACATACTGTGTACATTGGAATACAAATATGGAATAGACTCGAAAGGATACTGCACATGGCAAGTGATCGGAAGAGGCTGCTCGAACTCGCGCTGGATTCGCTCGAAACTAAGAAGCGAAAGATCAACGATGAGATGGCCGTGATCGTCAAGGAACTCGGATTGGAAGCGGGCGCGAAAGTAAAATCCGCCGCGGCGGCCGCGGTGCGTACGCCCAAATCCCGCCGCAAGACTCCGCAGTTTTCCAAGGCCGAGCGCCTCAAGCGGTCTCAGCGAATGAAGGCTTACTGGGAGAAGTGGCGCAAGGAGAAGGCGAAGACCTCCGCGAAGTAGGACTTGCGAATTCCTCCGGCCCGGCCCGCCGGACCGGCCAGCGGACTCTATTCATTATTGAATCGCCGGCCATCCCCAGGACAGGCTTACAGGCATGCGGCCATCCCGTGATCCGCTTATACCCGGTGAGAACCGGCTCCTCACGGTGCGCCCGCACCCTCTCTGCCTGCTCAAGCCGGGCCTCCTGACGCTGGTGTCGGCCGCGATACTGCTGGGCCTCTCCCTCACACTCGGGATCTACTGGCTTCTTCTCTTCGGGCTTTTTCCCGCCGGCCTCCTGGCATGGGAGATCCTGGCGCGCCGATCCCTGCTGTACCTGGTTACCGACCTAGGCGTCTGGCGCCTGGATGGGTTGGTTGATCGCGCCTCCGCCGGGACGCCCTATGCTGCGATCTCAGCCGTACACTGTGTACGCAGATTCCCGGGTGCATTTCTCGGCTACGGCCGCGTGGTAGTGGATACGACGGAGCACGAGGGCGCCGTGGCATTCGACTGGGTTCCGGAGCCCGGCAAGGTGAAGTCTGCTATCCTGTCGCTCCGGGAACTGGACGCTGAACGCATTCGCGGTATGATTACGGCATCGGAGTTCGCGGAAAGGCAGCGGACGCTGTTGGAGCGGCTCTAGTTCTCGTGTATTCGCAGCGATCGCCAATCCGGAGATTACAGTGACCATCGATATCCGCGGGCTCCAGCTGCTGACCGATGCGAGCGTGGAGCTGACTTCCATTCTCGATCCCGACCGGCTTCTCGGCAGAATCGCCGAAAAAATACGGCAGTTCATCGAATACGATTTCTTCGCCATCCTCCTGATCGACGGCCGGACCGGGCAATTCATCCGGCGGACTGCCGTGGGTTTCAGTGCGGAATCGCTCGAAGGCATCGGGCGCCTCAGCATCCAGCAGGGACTCGTAGGTCGGGCGGCGCGCACGAAAGCGCCGGTTCTGGTCGGGGATGTCGAGGTGGATCCTGATTATTGGCCGATCTCGGCGCCTGACGGGCGCGGGCCGCGATCTGAAATCGTGCTGCCTCTGATCGTCAAGGAGCGGATCATCGGCGTGATGGCGCTCGCCGACAAGCGCCTGAATCATTACCGGGAGGAACACCTCGTCCTGCTCCGGCCGCTGGCAGCCCAGATCGCCGTCTCCATAGAGAATGCCGGCCTGTACGAAGAAAAATCCCGGGACGCCCTGACGCAGCAGGTGATGAACGAGGTGGGGAAGGAGATGACCGCCATCCTCGAGCTGGAGGAACTGCTCGCCCGGGTCGCGGTGCTCATGCGGCGGGCGATCGAGTACGAGATTCTCGGCATTTTCCTCTATCGGGCGGACCGCAAGGCCATGGAATTGAAGGTCGCGATCGGGTATGCGGATGAGACGGTGGAGCGCTGGCGGCTCCTGCCGCTCGGCAAGGGGCTACTGGGCCACGCCGTGCAGGCGCGCGAGACCATTGTCTCGACCGACCTCGCGAACGATCCCCGGGCCATAAGTGCGCGGACGGTCGACGGTCGCTGGACGCTCTCGGAGGTTGCCATACCCCTCATCTCGCGGGACCGCCTTCTCGGGGGGATGGTGGTGGAGAGCTGCGATCCGCGCTACTTCACGCCCGAGCGTGTCCAGATTCTCGAGACGCTTGCCAGCCAGATCGCCGTCAGCATCGACAATGCACAGCTTTTCCAGGAACTGCTGAACAAGGAGCAGCGACTCGAGGCGGATTTTGCGTTGGCCAGGGACCTGCAGAAGAGCATGCTGCCTCCATCACGGCCGCAGGTGAAAGGCATGGAATTCGCCGCGCTCTTCCGGCCCGCCCAGAGCCTGGGCGGCGATTACTACGATTTTCTCTGGCTCGCCGACAACCTGCTGGCGCTGGCCATAGCCGACGTTTCGGGAAAAGGCGTAGCGGCCGCGATCACCATGGGAGCGGTGCGCAGCGCCCTCCGCTTTGCGGCGCGCCTGGAGACCTCTCCTGCACAGGTGCTTTACCACGTCAACCGGCGATTGGTCCGCGACGTCAAGAAACGGACCTACGTGACGCTCTTTTATTGCGTGCTCGACTGCAGCACCCGGATCCTCCGCTGGTCCAACGGCGGCCACTACCCCCCGATCCTTTTCCGCGCGGACGGCAGGATCGAGGAGTTGGCCAGGGGCGGGCTGCCCGTGGCCCTGTTCGACAAATCGCGCTATGCCGCCGGACGCGCACGCCTCGAGCGCGGAGACCTGGTCTTCTTTTACACCGACGGAGTAGTCGAGGCCGTAAGCGCCGAAGGGGAGGAATTCGGCCGCGACCGATTGC
Source organism: Acidobacteriota bacterium (assembly GCA_037444305.1). GTDB lineage: Bacteria > Acidobacteriota > UBA6911 > UBA6911 > UBA6911 > JBBIMP01. The sequence continues at coordinate 33,521 of JBBIMP010000025.1, read as the reverse complement.
GCGAGTACGTCCGGGCCCGGACCCGCCTGCCGGCGAGAAGCATTCTCCGGGGACTTCTCGGCGAGGTGAAAAAATTTTCCCGCGGGATGGAACAGGGGGATGACATCACCGCTTTTCTCTTCAAGGTGGAGGAGGGCGGGCGATGATCGCGAGGATATCCGCGGGACTGGCGGTCCTGGGGCTCGTCTTGCTCCTGGGGGGAGCGTGGTACCATCGACGGATGACACGGTTCGACGAGGCCATAGCTCTGGCCGCCTCCAGCCACGAGCTGGACTTCAGGCTCGTCAAAGCCCTGGTTTTCGAGGAGAGCCGCTTCCGTCCCGGTATACGGGGGAGCGCCGGGGAGTTCGGCCTGATGCAGATCACGCAGGCGGCGGCAGCGGACTACGCCGCCGGCAAGAGATTTCCCACCTTGCGGGAGGAACGCCTGTTGGAACCGCGCCTGAATCTGGAGATCGGCTGCTGGTACCTGCGCAGGTCCCTGGACCGCTACAAAACCAGTCCGCACCCGCGCCTGTTCGCGCTCCTAAGGTACAACGCGGGAGAAACCAGGACGGACAGCTGGCTCCGGCTGGCCACGGCCAGCACGGTGCCGGAAGGGGTCTCACCCGAAAGCCACTATCTTTCCTTTGTAGATTTCCCGAAAACCCGTGAGTATGTCCGCCGCATTCTCGCACGGGCCGAGGGCGGGCACTTCTGGTTCTAGCCGGGGCGACCCGAACCCGGCGCCTGCCGGAACGCTCTCGTCGGCAAGCCGACTGCGCGCTTGCAGCGGCCCCTTTCCGCGCGCATCCCTGCGCGGCGGGGACGGCCGCTGGATCGGTTGTTGCCTGTCGAAGAGCCATGATTGGGTGTCTGGCGGGAAGCGGCTTACTGAGCCGCCGCGATGTCGGCGACGATGGCTTTTGCCGCCAGCGCCGGGTCCGGCGCTTGCGTGATCGGCCGGCCGACTACAATGTAGTCGGCTCCGGCGCGGAATGCCCCGGCAGGATCGGCCGTGCGCGCCTGATCCTGCTTGCCGGCGCCCGGCGGCCGGATTCCGGGAACGACCAGCGTGGTTTCGCTGCCGCAGGCCTGCCGCAAGGCGGCGACCTCGAGCGGTGAGGCCACGAGGCCCCTGATACCGGAGTCGACTGCCAGGCGGGCGAGCCGCCCGGCCCACTCCCCCACCGGCATGGAAACGCCGAGCGCGGCGGTATCCGCGGAGGAGAGGCTCGTGAGGGCTGTCACCGCGAGTACCAGTGGCGGCTGGGAGAAAGCTGCCGCCGCCTCGAGCGCCGCCTCCAGCATGGGCCGGCCGCCGGCAGCGTGCACCGTCAGCATCTGCACGCTCAGGACGCCAGCCGATCGCACCGCCCGGGCGACTGTGTTGGGGATGTCGTGCAGTTTCAGATCGAGGAAGACCTGCTTGTCGCGCTCGCGGAGTTCGCGCACGATGCGCGGCCCTTCCCGCACGAAGAGCTCGAGTCCGACCTTGAACAGGCCGGCCTGGCCCGCAAGGCGGTCAACCAGGGCGAGCGCCTCGACCCGTCCAGGCACATCCAGGGCTACGATCAGTCTGGAGCGCGCGTCGATCATGTCTTCAGGCTCCCCACGAGTTCGTTGACATCTGCGATGGAGTGACTGCGGCAGTACCGTTCGAGCCCTTCGGCAATGTCCTGCGAGGCCGCGGGATTGTAAAAGCTGGCGGTCCCGACCTGGACCGCGCGGGCGCCGGCGATCAGGAACTCCAGGGCATCGGAGGTGGTGGCAATCCCGCCCACGCCGATCACCGGGATTTTCACCTCCCTGGCGGCCTCCCAGACCATCCGGAGAGCGATCGGCTTGATTGCCGGCCCCGACAGTCCCCCCGTGCCGAATCTCAGCCGGGAGCGCCGTTTTTCGGTGTCGATGGCCATGCCGACAAAGGTGTTGACTACGGACAGCGCATCGGCACCGGCGTCGGCGCAGGCCCGGGCGAACTCCCGGATATCGGTCACGTTGGGCGACAGTTTCACCCACAGCGGCAGGCGCGGGGAGGCCTTCCTGGTTTTGTCGGTCACCTCGAACGCGTCCCTCGGATTCTTGTTGAAATGAAAGCCGCCCTTTTTGACGTTGGGACAGGAGATGTTCAGTTCGAGTGCCGAGATGCCGGGGCAGTCGTTCAAGAACCTCGTCACCTCCAGGTATTCCTCGAGGTCGAATCCGACGATGTTCACCACGACCCGGGTGTCGTATTTTCTCAGGGCCGGCAGCTTCCTGGTGATGAACTCCACGGCCCCGATGTTCTGCCAGCCTATCGCGTTGAGCATCCCGGAAGCGGTTTCGTAAATCCTCGGCGGGGGATTTCCCTTGATGGGTTTCATCGAAATCCCCTTGACGACGATCCCCCCCAGGGAGGACAGGTCCACGAGATGGGCGAATTCCAGTCCATAGCCGAATGTGCCGCTCGCCGTGAGCACGGGATTTTTGAACTGCACGCCGGAAATCTCCACGGAGGTTTTCACGGATTTGATTTGGTTTCTGCCGCCCTGCGGCGGTTTCTTTGCGGCCATGACGAGTGAATGCCCTTTCAGATCGGGGGTGTTTCCCAGTCGACGGTGCGGCTGCTCATTACGGGCCCTTCCTGGCAGACGCGCAGGAACTGCTCCTCGCCCTTTTCGTCCCAGGCGCGGATTGTGCAACCCAGGCAGGCCCCGAGGGCGCAGCCCATCCGGGCTTCGAGGCTCACTTCGCAGGGGACTTCATGGCGCACGGCGAGGTTGTGCGCGGCCTTCATCATACCCCAGGGGCCGCAGGCATATACCCGCAGGCCCGCTCGAGCGTACCGGGACAGGAATCCCTCGAGCGGCAGGGTCACCTGGCCGCGCTCGCCCATGGAACCGTCCTCGGTCGTGTAGTGCGTCTCGATGCCGAGTCTCTCGAAGGGCTCCCTCAGCACGAGATCGTCCGGGACGCGGCCGCCGTAGAAAAGGACGGGGTGGGTATTCTGTTCCAGGAGCTTACGTGCCAGCAGCAGCAGCGCGGCGATTCCCACCCCGCCGCCGACCAGGCAGGCGAACCGGATGCGATTTCCCAGCCCGACCGGCACCTCGAAGGGGCGCCCCAGCGGTCCCAGCACCTGGACGGCATCCCCCGGTTTCAGCCCTGCCAGCCTGGCGGAGCCGCCGCCCACGTTTTTCACCAGGATGTCCATGCCGGCAGGATGCCCGGTCTTCGGCTGCCGCCAGATGTCGAAGATGCTGTAGGGCCTGCGCAGAAGCGGGGGATCGTTGATTCCCTGAGCGCATTTCAGCATGAGGAACTGACCGGGACGCGTCAGCCCGGCCTGTTTCGGGGAAGCCAGCCGCAGCAGGTGGTTGCCCGCGCCCAGATCCTGTATCTTCTTTACTTTTATTCTTTTATCGAGCATACCGCAGTAAGTTACCGGATCGAAGTCGAGGTTTGCAACGCATTTTTCCGTGTGATAATATCGCCGCGCTATCCAGCACTCAATTCAGTCCCGGGGGCTAGAGAAATGATGAAAACGGTCGACGGAAAGCCGGTCATGGACCGGGCGGGGATGGACCTGGCCCTGTCGAGGATCGCGGCGGAAATCGTGGAAAACCTGCGGACGGTGGAGGAATTTGCCATCATCGGCATCCGCAGGAGGGGTGTGCATCTGGCGGAGCGTCTCTGCGAAAAGCTGGGCCGGATCCTGGATCGCCCCGTACCGCAGGGCATACTGGACATCACGCTGTATCGCGATGACCTGAGCACGGTCGGCAGCCGGCCCGTGTTGCGGGAGACGGCGATCGATTTCGACATCAACGACCGGAGCCTGGTATTGGTGGACGACGTGCTGTACACGGGCCGGACGATCCGTGCGGCTCTCGACGGTCTGATCGACCTCGGGCGCCCAAAGCGCGTGCAGCTGGCGGTGCTCATCGACCGTGGCCACCGGGAACTTCCGATCCAGGCCGATTATGTCGGCAAGACCGTCCAGACGACCGAGAACGAGATCGTGGAGGTCCGGTTGATGGAGGAGGACGGCGAGGAGAGAGTCGTCATCGTGAAAAAGCCCTGAGCGGAACGGAAAAGACATGACATCCTTCAAACACAAGGACCTCGTCGGCATTGCGCAGCTTACGGCGGATGAGATACAGCTCATCCTGGACACGGCCGCCGCCCTGAAGCAGGTTGCGGAGCGCCCGGTCAAAAAAGTTCCGACGCTTCGGGGCAAGACCGTCATCAACCTCTTCTTCGAACCGTCGACCCGCACGCGGCTCAGCTTCGAGCTGGCCGAAAAGCGGTTGAGCGCCGACATCCTCAATTTTACGGCCTCGACCAGCAGCGTGACCAAGGGGGAAACCCTCCTGGACACCGCACAAAACCTCGAGGCCATGGCGCCGGACATCATCGTGATCCGGCATTCCTCGGCGGGAGCCCCGCACATGCTGGCCCGCGCCTGCCGCTCCTCGATCATTAACGCCGGGGACGGGATGCACGAGCACCCCACCCAGGCGCTGCTGGATGCTCTGACCATCCGCGAGCACAAGAAGCGGCTGGCCGGTCTCAAGATCGCCATCATTGGGGACATCGCGCACAGCCGCGTGGCGCGCTCGGGCATTGACCTGTTTCGCAAAATGAAAGCGGAAGTCTGGGCCTGCTCGCCTCCAACGCTCATCCCGGCGGATTTTGCCAGGCTGGGCGCGAGGATAACCGGGCGCATGGAGGAGGCCCTGGACGGGGCCGAAGTCGTGATGATGCTGCGGGTGCAGACCGAGCGCCAGCACGAAGCGTTCGTGCCCTCGACCAGGGAGTACTATAACTTCTTCGGTCTGACGCGGGAGCGGATGCGACTCGCGGGCAAAGACACCATAGTGATGCATCCGGGCCCCATGAACAGGGGAGTTGAAATCGACTCCGATGTGGCAGATGCCCCCGGCTCCGTTATCCTGGATCAGGTCGCCAACGGCGTGGCGATAAGGATGGCGGTGCTCTACCTGCTGGCGGGCAACAAGGGCCTGAAACCTGAAACTAAATCCGAATAAAGACATGGACCTAATACTGAGGCAGGCCAGAGTGATCGATCCTTCCCGCGAGTTCGACCAGGTGGCGGACGTGGGAATCTCCGGCGGCAGAATCGCCGAAATTGCAGGGCGCATCCGGAAAAAGGGCCGGAAGGAGATCGATGCCCGCGGGCTCATTGTGGCTCCCGGATTCATCGACATGCACACCCACCTGCGGGAGCCGGGCAGGGAAGACTCGGAGACCATCGAGTCGGGAACGGCGGCCGCGGCCCGGGGCGGCTTCACTGCGGTTGCCTGTATGCCCAACACGCAGCCCGTCAACGACTCCGAAGCCGTGACGGCGTACATCTTGAAGAGAGCGCGGGAAGTGTCGAAAATCGCCGTCTTCCCCATCGGCGCCATCACCAAGGGGAGCGCCGGGGAGACGCTCGCGGAGATCGGCGAGATGCACCGGGCTGGAATTGTGGCGATCAGCGACGACGGCAGGCCGGTACAGAACGCCCAGGTGATGCGCCGGGCAATGGAGTATTCCCGGCTGTTCGAGCTTCCGGTGATCGACCACTGCGAAGACCGGGAGCTGGCTGCCGGGGGCAGCATGAACGAAGGGTACTACTCCACACTGCTGGGCCTGCGCGGCCTCAACCGCGCCGCAGAGGAGGTGCAGGTTTCGCGCGACGCCATCCTCGGCGGACTGACGGGTGCCCGTATCCACATTGCGCACCTCAGCACGCGCAACTCGCTGGAAATCGTCCGGCGCGCGAAAAAGGAGGGGATCGCCCTTACCTGCGAGGTGACGCCGCACCATTTGCTGCTGACCGAAGCCGCGGTCGAATCCTACGACACCAACACCAAGATGAATCCTCCGCTGCGGTCGGAGGAGGATGTCGCCGCACTCGTGAGAGGGCTGGCCGCGGGCTACATAGACGCGATTGCCACGGATCACGCCCCCCACAATATCAACGACAAGATGCTCGAATATGATCGGGCGCCCTTCGGGATCGTGGGGCTGGAAACAGCTGTGAGCCTGATCATGGATCGCCTCGTAAGGCCGGGCAAACTCCGGCTTGACCGCATGGTCCGCGCTTTCTCCACGAACCCGGCGCGCATCCTTCGCCTGGACGGTGGCACGCTCGCCCAGGGAGCGAAGGCGGACATTACCGTACTGGATCCGGATTTGAAGACCGAGGTGCGCTCGAGCGGTTTTCTGTCGAAGAGCCGGAACACGCCCTTCGAAGGCTGGAAGCTGCGCGGCGGCCCGGTCATGACCATCGTGGGCGGGAAGCCCGTCTGGCATGCTTGATCGGTTGCGCCGCCGCGCGTTCCACCATTGCGGAGCGCAGGCGGCAATGCGCACACGCCCAAGCATTGCGGGATCGTGGCGCGGGCGGCACTTACCGCGGCGCGGGCGGCTTGGCTTGCGAGGAGGGCGGCGGCGTCACTTCCTGAACCAGTTCCCCGGGGCGGGCATATCCCTGCTCGCGGGCCTGGCGCTCCACGGCGTGGGGATCGGTTTCCAGCGCTCTGACGGCGCCCATCAGCTTGCGGTTGGCCCGCTCCCGGGCCGCCACTCTGGCGCGGAGGGCCTCCAGTTCACGCTCGGCCCTCTTCATCTCCAGGTAGCCGCCCGGGCCGATGAGCCCGATCGCCGCCAGCAGGATCGTCAAGGCGAGGCAGATGATGAAGCCGAGCTCTCGCGTGTGTGAGACTTTGCTTCTTCTCTGTCCCATCGCGGTTCCAGGAGATGATCGTTGACGGCCGCCCTGCAACCGCATGATACTTACGCTCGCTGCGCAGGTGCAAACACTTTTCCATTGTCGCGGTCAAAATGAACGAAATTCTGGTTCTGACAACGGCCGATTCCGACGACCTGGCAAAGAAGCTCGCCTCTGCGCTGGTGGAAAACAGGGAGGCGGCCTGTGTCAGCATCCTGCCGTCGGTACGCTCCATCTATCGATGGGAAGGCAGAATCTGCGACGACGCCGAGCGCCTGCTGATCATCAAGACGACGGCCGAGAGGTTTGAAGCAGTACGGGATCGGATCCGCGAACTGCACACGTACCAGGTGCCGGAAGTGGTCGCCGTGCCCATTGCGGCGGGGGATGCGGCTTATCTGCGGTGGCTGTCCGAGCAGGTTTCCGGGTGAGTCTGCCGGCCGGCTGGACGGATCGGGACGCGCCGTCCCCTTGCGGCCGATCCCAAATGGGATCAGCGGTTCTTCCACAGCGGCGGGCGCTTTTCGAGGAATGCGCGTATTCCCTCAAGCGCATCCTCCAGGTCCATCAGCTGATTGAGATAGAGCGATTCGATATCGCGGAGAAGCTCCTCGAACCGTTTCCGCCGGACCATGCGCGCCGTCTGGAGGGCGACCTCGAGGACCGCCCGCGATAGACCCGCGAGCTTCGCAACCAGCCCGTCCACCTCGGCTGAAAGCCTGTCTTCGGGAACCGCCTTGTGGATCAGGCCGATCCGCTCCGCCTCTCCCGCGTCGATCAGCTCCCCCGTGAGCATCATCTGCAGTGCGCGCCTCTGGCCGATGACCTCGGGCAGAAGCAGTGGCGCCAGGGAAGGGATTGCACCGACCTTGATCTCGGGCTGCCCGAAGGTTGCCTTGTCGGAGGCCAGCACGAAATCGCAGCAGGCAATCAGCTCGTTGCCCGCCCCGAGGGCCACACCCCGCGCCACGGCGATCGTGGGCCTGGGAAAACTGCTCAGCGTCCGCGCCACCGCGTGATACTGCTCGAGGAGGAGAAAGACCGTTTCCCGGTTGTGTTCCGACATGTCCACGCCGGCGCTGAAGGCGGGTATGTCCGAATCTATTACGAGGGCATTGCAGGCCGGGCTGTCCCCCAGTCTGTCCAGGCACTGCTCGAATTGCCTCAGCAGGCTCATACTCAGGAAGTTCAGCGGCGGCCGGCGCAGGGCGATGCGGGCTGCGTGCGCTTCGAGTTTCAGGGTCACGAATTCGGGTTCGTTCATGGCGACCTAATGTAGCACAGTTTTGAAATACTGCCATGGCTCGAAAAACTATACGGAGGAGCGCGCCGCAGCCGGCGTGGCGATAGCGTTTCGCGCGCCCGGTCCGCGGTCGAGGTTTCCGTATGACGAAAGGCGGTTGCATGTGGGCGCACGTTCGGCGCGCCCGCGCCCTGCTTGAACACGTGGCGAGAGACGCACCGCTCACACGGCTCATCCTGCGGGGCCTGGATGTGGGCTCCTGGCAAGATGCGCGGGCCGACTGGCGGATTCGCGGCAACCGGATCCGGCTTCGGTTGCGGCGCGGCCCGGCCGCGGGAGTCTATCCGGTTGCCGCCGTCCGGATCGAATCCTGGGGGGCGCGCCTGCGGATCGGCCACCGGCGGCGCCCTTTCGCGGAAGAAATCCAATTGGTCTGGCAGCGCCCCGCGCGCGGTCGGCTCGCGCCCAGAGAGGATCTCCTGGCAGCGATGCGGCGGTGGGCCGAGCGCGAACTCCCGCACAGCCGGGTGATCCGCGCCGAACACCGGGGAGATCCTGCTCATACGCTGTCCGGAAGCTTTCCGCGGCTGCTCCTGCGCGGCGACGGCCAGGACCACCTGCTGCTGTCGGCGCCCGACGGACTATCCCCGGCCCGCATCGCCTCGATTCTGACACAGGCGATCCTCTGGCGCGCACACCTGGCCGGGCGCAAACTCCTGAGGGGCACGCCCAGGACGTGGCTTCTCATCCCGGCCGCGGGATCCGCTCTCGTGGACCACCGCGCCCGGCTGCTGGATTCCGGTGCTGTGTTCATCCGGGTCTGCAGCCGGAGCCCCGAGGGGGATTGGGTGGCGGTCGAATCCGAGCCACCGGAAGAGCCGGTCGAGGATCGCGATTTTTCGTGGCCCTTGCCGGCCGGGAGTCCGCTGCAAGGAGCCACGCGGCGCATCGTCACGCTTGCCCCGGAACTCATCCAATGCTACCCGCGCCTGCGTGAGTATGACTCCCTCCGGATCCGCGGACTGGAGTTTGCCCGCGCCGCAGGTGCGGAGAGAACGAGGGTGAGTTTCGGGATAGGTAGGACTGCGTGCGCGCTGACCGGGGAGAACTTCGGCGAACTGCAGTCGTTGGTCCGGGAACTGGTGCACTACCGCCGCGCCGACAGCCCCTCCCGGGCGCACCCCTTCTACCGTGCCCAGGCCGAGCGATGGCTGGAGTGCCTCCTCCTGCAGGATGCTGCGCGCCTGTTCCCGGAACTCCTGCCCGGATTCACTTATCCCCAGATACCCGTCTGCCTGGGGGATTTGCAGGGCAGGGTGGACATCTTGTCTGTGGATCGGACGGGCAGGCTCGTCGTGATGGAGCTCAAAACTGCTCCGGACCCCGATCTCCCGTTGCAGGCAACCGACTATTGGGGGCGCGTGGTCGCCCACTGCCGCAGAGGGGATTTCGCACGGCGGGGTTACTTCCCCGGCCTGGCAATCGCACCCTGCCGGCCCCGGATCTACCTGGTAGCGCCCATATTCTCCTTTCACGACACCACGGAAACGGTGCTTGCGGCCATGGATCCGGCCGTCGAAGTCTGGAAAATCGGCATCAACGAGGATTGGCGGGCGGGCGTGAGGGTGCTGTGCCGCAAGATGAGAAGCCCGGGAACCCGTGTAAGCGGCGGGGGACTTCCGGCAGGTGGAGGCTGATGCTACTGTGGCGTGAGGGGCGAGGGCGTGCGGGGGGGGGCGTCTGAGGGGGAGCGACGAGTCGGCTCTCCCGGATATCCGTCCCTACTGCTTATCGCCCTTCTCGGCCTCTTCCTGGCCGGCCTTCAGCGAGGACTTGAAATTCCGGATGCCCTCGCCGAGTCCTTTGCCCAGCTGCGGGATCTTGTTGACGCCGAAAATGAAGATGACGATCACCAGGATAATCAGGAGCTCAGGCATGCCCAGCGAGCCAAACATAACGCACCTCCAAAAGTGGCAAAAAACCACCTGCAGAGTACTTTAGAGCACCCGCCAAGTCAATCACGGTCCGGAGCCAGCCCGCGAGAATGCTTCCCCCGCCGGATCACCGGCAGGACGGCTACAGCAGGATCCGTTCGTTGCCCTGCCTTCGGGTGAAGCGCTCACGGTCGAGATATTCCAGGAGAGGGATGGCGTGCTTGCGGGTGAGGTCGAAGAGGTCCTTGAAATCCGCAACCCCGAAGCGGGCACCGGGCGTAAGCCTTTCCCTGATCGTGCGCTTGATCTCTTCCAGCGTTTCGCGATGGTAGGCCAGGTCCTCCGTGATCCGGAGGAGGATTTTTTCTCTCAACATCCAGAAGTAGATCTTCCGCACCTCCGCCGGATCGGCCTCGATTGCGGCAAGCAATTCCGGCAGCGCCGGCGGCTGGTATCCCCCCTTCAGGATGGCCTCCTCGATCGACGCTCGGAGCCGTTGTCCATGTTCCGAGAGCTGTACCTCGCGGCCGTGCAGTGCCACGGTCTCCTCGTGGATGGCGATCTTGTTCCGGGCAGCCAGCGTATCGAGGCAATGGCGGAAGACTTCCTGGGGCAGTTCGTCGTACAGCCGCTTGCGCAGCTCCTCCCGGGGAATCCCCTTCTGCAGCGGGTAGTCCCTGTGAAATGCCTGCACGCAGGACAGCGTCGCACGGTGGAGCGTTTCGGCGGTCTCGGGGAGCATAAGGAAAGGATCGGGACCGGGTATCAGCAGTATCCGGCCCTTTTCGGCCAGTCCCGAGCATAATTGCTTCAGGCTTGCCGCTTCCTCGTCCAGCAGCCTGCACAGCCCGCTCAGGCTCATCACCCGCTCGTGGCCCGTCTCGACGAATACCGGGATTTTGGCCGGCAGATCCTCCGTGTCGAGGAGCTTCATCCGGTCCAGGGCTTCCTCGTCGGTGGCTTTGTGCTTGATGGGCTGGGGATGCAGGATCCGGCCGCCGCCGATCGTGACCGCGGGGGAGAACTTGCGAATAATGAACGGATCGCCATGCAGGCAGAAGGCCGGGTAGTCGAGCCGCAGCTGCGCGTAGCAGGACTCTCCGGGAAGGACGGCGTCGGTTCCGATCAAAGCAACCCGGGCGAGCACCTCCGTGGTTCCAGTGTGGAGGCGGACCTTTCTGAGGTTCTTCAACGGAGCGGCGGAGGGCAGGAGATTCAACCGGACATCCGCTATCTGCGTGGCGCGGTAGATGCCGGGAACGGTCAGGACCATGCCCCGCTCGACCTCGGCGCGGTCCACTCCCTGAAGGTTCACTGCGGTCCGCTGGCCTGCGACCGCATGACTGCTGGTCTTCCAGTGAACCTGCAGCCCCCGGATCCTCGATGACCGGTTGCCGGGAATGATCTCCACCTCCTGATCCTTCCGCAGGGAGCCGGAAATGAGCGTTCCGGTGACCACGGTGCCGAATCCCTTCATGCTGAAGCAGCGGTCCACGGGCAGGCGGGCGATCCGCCCCGGCGCTCGCTCGGGGAGGTCGAGCGCGATTCTGCGGAGGCATTTCTTCAGCTCTTCTATGCCCTCGCCGCTGCGCGCACTCACGGGAAGGATCTGCGCATCCTGGAGGAAGGAGCCGGCGACGGCGTCGCGCACTTCTTCCGCCACCAGCCCCACCAGGTCCTCGTCGACCGTGTCGATTTTAGTGACGGCCACGAGGCCGCGCGCGATTCCCAGGAGCCGGCAGATGTCGAAGTGCTCCCTGGTCTGCGGCATGATCGACTCGTCGGCGGCCACCACCAGCAGCACGGCATCGATGCCGCCGGCACCGGCAAGCATGTTCTTGACGAATTTCTCGTGGCCCGGGACATCGACAAAGCCGATCTGGACGTCGTCGAAATCCAGGTTGGCGAAACCCAGGTCGATCGTGATCCCCCGGAGCTTCTCCTCCTCGAGGCGGTCGGCGTCGATACCGGTTAGGGCCTCGACCAGGGCCGTCTTGCCGTGGTCGATGTGTCCCGCGGTTCCAAAGATTATGTGGCGCATGAGTGCTCCGTCAGATTTCCAGGAGGAAGGCCCGGCGGCGCAACCTCCGGGCCCGGGCGGATCCATCCCGCCCCAGGACAGTGGAAAAGACCCTTGACTGAAAATGACGGTGTCGCTAGTCTAGCCGTTTCATTTTCAGGGGACTGGGTCCGGCCGCCCCGCGAGAGATGTATATTATTGTACGTTCCCCGGGATGGCCAGCCGAAACTCGGCCGCCGCGGCGGGTAAAGAGATGCTGGATAATCTGTCGAACAAACTGCAGAAGATCCTCCGGGACCTGAAGGGGCAGGGCCGCGTGAGCGAGCGGCACGTGGATTCGACCGCGCGCGAAATCAGGAACGCGCTGCTCGATGCCGATGTCCACTTCAAGGTGGCGAAGGCATTTGTCGAGAAGGTCAAGACCCGGGCCTTAGGCCAGGAAGTAATGGAATCGCTCACCCCGGTGCAGCAGGTCATAAAGGTGGTGCGGGACGAACTGGTGGAATTGCTGGGGGGGAGGCATACCGAGCTGGCCTTCTCCAAGCAGCCGCCGAGCGTCTTTCTCATCGTTGGGCTGCAGGGTTCCGGCAAGACCACCACGACGGCCAAGCTGGGGCTCTGGCTTTCGAAGAACAACCATACGCCGCTGCTGATGTCCGTTGACGTCTACCGGCCTGCGGCCGTCGAGCAGCTCCGCGTGCTGTGCGAGGCAAACAAGCTTGGTTACTTCGATTCCCCGGGTGAGGCCGACCCGGTTTCGCGGGCGGCGCAGGCCTTGCGACAGGCGCGCAACGGGGGCTACGACGTTCTGTTGATCGACACGGCGGGGCGCCTCCACATCGACGACGAAATGATGTCGGAGTTGGAGCGGATTCGGGGCGCCGTCCCGCCATTGGAGATACTGCTGGTGGCGGACGCCATGACGGGACAGGACGCCGTCCGGAGCGCCAAGGACTTCCACGACCGCCTCGGGCTGACCGGGGTTGTGCTCACCAAGATGGATGGCGATGCGCGGGGCGGCGCCGCGCTCTCCATCAAGAGCGTCACCGGCCAGCCGATCAAATTCGTCGGCACCGGTGAAAAGGCGGATGCCCTGGAACCGTTCCATCCGGACCGGCTCGCCGGCCGGATACTGGGCATGGGAGACGTGCTCTCGCTCATCGAAAAGGCCGAGCAGGTGGTGGACCAGCAGGAAGCGCTGGAAATGGCGGAGAAGCTCCGGAAGGACGAGTTCACGCTCGAGGATTTCCGCGACCAGTTGCGCCAGCTGCGCAAACTGGGGCCGCTCGAGCAGATCCTGGGCATGCTGCCGAACATGGGGCCCATGCGCGGCCTCAACAAGCTGCAGGTGGATGAAAAGGAACTGGTCTATATCGAGGCCATCATCAATTCAATGACGCCCCGCGAGCGGGAGAATCACCAGATCTTGAACGGGAGCCGGCGAAAGAGGATTGCCAGGGGCAGCGGGCGGCCGGTCCAGGAGATCAACCGCCTGCTGAAGCAGTACGTCGAGACGCGAAAAATGATGAAGAGCCTCCACCGCGGCGTCATGCCAAAAATGATGAAGGGACTGCGCTTTCCCGGGATGTGAGTCTGCGCGAAAGGTGCAGGGAAACCGGCGGTTGCGCTGCTTTTGTGGACCCGATCCGGCGAGGATTCCCGCGGTTGCATCGCAGCCCTTTGTGTGACAAAATTACAGCGATTGATTTGTCATCAGCCTTGGGAGGGGAATTGTTAAGGATACGTTTGACCCGAATGGGTGCAAAAAAGAAGCCGTTTTACCGCGTGGTGGTCACGGAGCGAAGGCAGGCTCGGGACGGGAGTTTTCTGGAGATTTTGGGTCATTACGATCCGGGAGCGAATCCTCCTTCCGTTTCGCTGGACATGGACAGAGTGCGCCATTGGATCGACCGGGGCGCCCAGCCGTCTGAGACGGTTCATTCCCTGATGAAGAAGGCCACGCCTGCGGCGCAGGCCAGCTGACGCAGCCATTTCGCTCTTCGCTCCTGAAGCCTTTAATTCCCACGCAGTGCAGCGCGATAATGTTCGACATCAAGGGGAGGCGGAGATGAAGGAGCTGGTAGAAATGATAGCGAAGGCGCTGGTGGACAATCCCGAACAGGTGGTTGTGACCGAAGTGGAAGGCGAACAGACAACGGTTCTGGAGCTCCGCGTAGCGCCCTCTGACTTGGGCAAGGTCATCGGGAAGCAGGGACGCACGGCTCGCTGCATCAGGACGCTCCTGGGCGCCGCAGGGATGAAGCTGCGAAAACGTTTCGTGCTGGAAATCCTGGAATAGTGGAGTCCGACGCCCGCCCGTCTTTCATCAACATCGCCCGCATTGTCCGGACACGGGGCAACAGGGGCGAGGTCCTGGCTGAACTGCACACGGATTTCCCCGAACGTTTTCATGACCTGAAGACCGTCTGGCTGGAGAGGCCGGGCCGGGACCGGCAGGAGCGCATCCTGCGGGAGGCCTGGGAGCACAAGGGCAGAATCGTTCTCAAATTCGAAGGGGTAGATTCCATCTCAGAAGCCGAAGCGCTGACGGGCTCCTGGGTGATCGTGGCCGCGGAGGCGGCCGTGGCACTGCCCGAAGGAACCTACTTTGACCATCAGTTGGTCGGGTGCCGCGTGATCGACGGCGCAGGCGTCGCGCTGGGTGAGGTCGTGGAAGTCCTGCGGATCGCGGGCAACCACCAGCTCGTGGTAGCCGCCGAAGGCTGGGAGTTCCTCGTGCCGGCAGTCGACCGCATCTGCCGGCAGGTCGATGTGGGCAACCGGCAGATTGTGGTGGATCTGCCCGACGGAATAGTGGATTTGAACCGGTGAGATTTGATATCATCACGATTTTTCCCGAGCTCTTCGCTGGCGCCTTCGATCACGGCATCATCCGACGGGCGAGGCAGACCGGGATTGTGGATGTCCGCCTCGTCAACCTGCGGGACTTTGCTCTTGACAGGCACAGGTCGGTGGACGACCGGCCTTACGGGGGCGGTGAGGGGATGGTGCTCATGCCCGGCCCGCTCTTTGCGGCGGTGGAATCCTGCCGCGGTGCGGCGCGGGGGCGGGATATCGAAGCCACGGGCGATGGGGAGGTGATCCTGCTTTCGCCGCAAGGGCACCTCTGGTCGCAACCGATGGCGCGGGCGCTGGCGGGGCGATCGCACGTCATCCTCATCTGCGGGCGCTACGAGGGTGTGGACCAGCGGGTTCTGGACGCGCTGGTCGACCGGGAGGTCTCGATCGGCGATTTCATCCTTTCCGGCGGTGAAATCCCGGCCATGGTGGTTTTGGATTCGGTGATCCGCTTGCTGCCGGGAGCCCTGGGCAACGAGGAGTCCACCAAAAACGAGAGTTTCAGTGCGGGCCTGCTGGACTGCCCGCATTACACGCGCCCCGCGGAGTTCAGGGGAATGCCGGTGCCGGAGGTCCTGCTGTCGGGCAACCATGCCGAGATCGAGCGGTGGCGCCGCAGCAAAGCGCTGGCGAAGACCCTGGCCCGCCGCCCCGAACTGGTCGAGACGGACGATAAATAAACGGGGCTCATAGACTTGCGAAACAGATCAGGGCGGACAGGCGCCCATGGCAAAAATAATTGGCCTGAATCCCAAGGAGTTTGTGATGAACTTGATGCAAGCGGTCGATAATTCTCAGGTGAGGACGGATCTGCCGAAGTTCCGCCCCGGTGACACGGTCAGAGTGCACGTAAAGATTAAGGAAGGAGACAAGTACCGCATCCAGGTTTTCGAAGGTGTGGTGCTGGCGCGGAAACGAAATGGAATATCCTCCACATTCACCGTCCGGAAAGTCTCCTCGGGTTACGGAGTGGAGCGGATATTCCCGTTGCACTCGCCCGTCATCGAAAAACTCGAAATCATCAAGAGCGGCAAGGTGCGTCGCGCGCGTCTCTACTTCCTGCGAGAGCGCCGCGGCAAGGCAGCCCGCTTGAGAGAAGTGGAGAGACTCGACCGCGATACGGGAAACGCCCCGAATCAAGGCGAATAGCCGGTACCGATGTGGAGTCACGATTTTTTCGAGCGAACTCTCCTGAACAACGGCTTCCGGTCGATTGCCGGCGTGGATGAGGTGGGACGTGGAGCCCTAGCCGGTCCGGTCGTGGCCGCGGCTGTCGTTTTCGACGGCCGGGGAGAGTACGAGGAAATCCGTGATTCCAAGTCTGTTCCAGCCGCCCGCCGTGAAAGGTTGGCCGGGCGTATCCTGGCCGAAGCGGCCGGTGTAGGATTCGGATCCGTGTCCGAGGAAGAGATCGATCGCATCAATATTCTCCAGGCCACACAGCAGGCGATGCGTTTGGCCATCGCCGAGCTGCCCGCATCCCCCGACATTGTGCTGGTCGATGGTTTCTGGCTGCCCGGGCTTTCCATGCCCTGCATCGGGATCATCGGGGGGGACCGAAGATCCTACTCGATCGCCGCCGCCTCCATCGTCGCCAAGGTCCACCGGGACGCCTTCATGCGGACACTGGCCGCGGCTCATCCACAGTACGGCTTCGAGCGCCACAAGGGGTATGGCACCCGTCTTCACATGGAGGCCATCGGAGAGCACGGACCCTGCGCCCGCCACAGGCGCAGTTTCACCGGGATCGACGATCCTGCCGGCACCGGAGGAGTTCATGGGCAGTGACAAGAAATCCCGGCACCTGAGGGACGCCGAAAAATACGTGGCCAACGGCAAGATCCCGCAAGCCATCGCCGAATACCAGAAAATTCTGCTGGCCGATCCCAACGACATCCTCATCCTCAACACCGTGGGCGATCTCTACCTGAAGCTGGGAAAGCTCGATGATGCCAAGCGCCTGTTCTTCCAGGTGGCGGAGCATTACAGCAACAACAAATTCCATCTCAAGGCGATTGCTGTCTACAAAAAGATCCTCGCAGCCGATCCGTCAAACCTGGATATCAACGCCCAGATCGCGGTCCTGTATGCCCGCCAGGGGATGAATGTCGACGCCCGCATCCAGTACATGAGCCTGGCCGAGCTCTACAGCCGTGGAGGCAAGGCCAGGGAGGTGGTAGAAGCCTACGAAAAAGTGATCGAGCTCGATCCGAAGAATGCGGACGTACGCCTCAAGCTGGCGGAGGTCTACCTTGAGCAGGGCGACAGGGGCAAAGCGCGATTCTGTTTCGCCGGAGCGGCCAAGGCCCAGGCTAAAGCGGGCGACATCAAGGGCGCCAGCGCATCCTTCGAGCGGGCGCTGCGGCTGGCCCCGCGTGACTTGGAATGCCTCAAGGGTTTCCTGGAAGTCGCCCTCGAACTGGGCGAGACTGCCCATGCGCTCGCCGTGGTCAAGCCTCACATCGACGAGATCCAGGACGACGCCGGTCTCACGGAACTGCTGGGACGCTCCCACCTGGCGGCGGGGGACGCCGAGGGCGCCATGGTTCACCTGGAGAGGATTTTCGCCGTCGATGGCTCCGGTTCGGACCACATAATGGAAGCCGCCCGCATATTCATGCATTCCGGGCAGATCGACCGAGCCGCCGAGTGCCTGGAGCGCGTAACTTCCGTTTTCATCAGCCGGAGGGAGCCCGGCCGTGCCCTCGCGGGCATCAACCACATCCTCGAGTCTCATCCCGTACACATTCCGGCGCTCCGGCTCCAGGCCAAGGTGTTTTCGGCGATGAACGAGGAGGGCCCTTACCTCGACACGCTCGACAGGCTGGTTACAGCATGTCGCGCGGAAGGCCAGTCGGGTGCAGCCCTCGAAACCCTGGAAAAGATCTTGGAGTACCGCTCCGAGAGCCGCGAACACCTCGCCCAGCACCAGGCGCTGTTTGCCGAAGTCCATCCCGACCGGGCCTATGTTTCGCCGGATGTCTCCCGCCGCTCGCGTCAGAGGGATGCCGAGATCGGTCAGGGAGGATTCGATTCCTCCGATGGCAAGGGCGCAAACCCGGTTTTTGTCGAGATCGATTTGCTGTTCAACTACGGCATGCACGACAAGGCCAACCAGATGCTGAGGGATCTGGTGGCGCGGGATCCCTGGAATCGGGAGGCCCGGCTGCGGCTGGCGGCGGAGTTCCGGCGGCAGGGATCCACGGCGGAAGCCGCCGAGCAGCTGCTGCTGGTTGCGGCCCTTAGCATTCAGGCCGGTAACGAACTGGAAGCAGACCGGAGATTGGCAGAGGCGCAGGAAATTGCGCCGAACCTCGCTTCCTCGCGCGATGACCTGGCCGCCTTCGCCAGGAAGCACGGGATCACCATTTCCCAGCAGCCGAGCCTCACGGACAAGACCGCAGCTCGCGCCGTCAGTCCCGGAGAGATCGACTTCTCCGTGGACCTCACCGAGGTGTTTTTCAGCGATTCCGTGGAGCCGGACGGGTTCGGAGAGGAGGAGGACGAAGCGCCCTCGTTCGAAGTCCGGGATGAAGCGCTTGTCGCTGCCGCTTCCCGCGCCCAGGGACCGGATTCGCTGGCCGAGCAGCTTCAGGAGGTTGACTTCTACATCCGGCTGGGATTCATCGATGAGGCGCGAATCAAGCTGGACGAGATCGCGCGGCTCCATCCCGAGAGTCCCGAGCTGGCTGCGCGCTATTACCAACTGGACGCCGGCGGCGCAGCGGCCGCGGAACCCATGATGCCTCCCGCTCGCGGCGAATTGGATGCGCCGCGATCCCTGCGGGAACCGGCCGCCGCCCTCCATCCACTTAAACCTGCGGAGCCCGACCACCATTTTGGAAATGCCCCCGAGATCGAGATGGATCTCTCCGAACTCGAACGCGCCGAACCGGTAGCAACCGCTGCGATCACGCTTTCCGGGGAGGATGGGACACCCGAGCCAATGCACCCCGCGGCAGCCGCTGAAGCCAAGCCGGTGGGAGCGGGCGCGGATGGCGTCAATGTGATGTTCGCCGACCTCATCGATGAGGTGAACGCCCTGACGAACCAGGGGATTGCGCAGGAGGACTACGACACGCACTACAGCCTGGGTGTCGCCTACCGTGAAATGGATCTGCTCGAAGATGCCATCAAGGAGTTCCAGACCGCGATGAAAGCGCTGGATGCGGCGCGCTCGCCCCGGGAGGTGGTGCAGTGTTCGGGCATGCTCAGCACCTGTTTCCTGGAAAAAGGCATGCCGCGCTCGGCGATCCGCTGGTGCCAAACCGGTCTGAAAATCCCCGAGATTAGCCCACACGAAAGGCTCGCCTTGCAGTATGATATGGGGGTTGCACACGCCATGGCCGGGGAAGCCGACCACGCGCTGGAGTGCCTGGGAGGAGTGTTCCGCGCCGATCCTTCTTATCGCGACGTAGCCCAGAGGATTGATGAACTCAAAGGCGGTACCAAACGGAATGGCCCCTGGGATCCCGCAAAAGCTCCGGAAACTCAGCATCGAAGACAGAAATAGACCGCGGCACGGCGGTTCCAGGGCTGGTGTGCTCTGGCAGACGCTTTACATCCTCTATTGCCTCGAAGTGGGAGCATTTCTCCTCTTTCTCCCCTGGCTCAGCATCTGGGACAACAATTTCCTGACCTATCAATACCCCGGAATCCAACCGGTGGTCGCAAATCCCTATCTCAAGGGGGCGGTGGTCGGGCTCGGGATTGTCAACCTCGCCATCGGGATCCGGGAAATTGTCGACTTCAGGAAGGGCTCGAGAAAAGGTGCCGAGCGCTAGCCGGCCCGTGTTTCACTACATCACCGACCGCTCCCGGCTCGGCCGGCGTTCTCTGCTGCGGGCTATGAGCCAGGCAATACGCGCCGGCGCCGATTTCATCCAGCTCCGGGAGAAGGATCTGAGTGATCGGGACCTGCACGCCCTGGCCTGCCGTGCTGTGGGGCTGGCCCGTGGAACCCGCTGCCGCATCCTGGTCAACGGCAGGGCCGATGTGGCTCTTGCCGCGGGCGCGCACGGTGTGCACCTGCCATCCACGGGCCTGCGGGCGCGCGACCTGGTGCCGTGGATTCCTCCGGACTTCCTGGTGGGGGTCTCCACCCACTCGCTGGAGGATGCCCGCCGGGCCGAAGCCGACGGTGCACACTACATTCTGCTGGGACCGGTTTTCCGCACGCCCTCGAAGATCCGGTACGGCGATCCGCTCGGATTGACCAGTCTGCGGCGAGTTTGCCGATCGGTGGCCATTCCCGTGGTCGGGCTGGGCGGCATTTCCTGGGATTTGGTGCCCGCGGTGTTGCACGAGGGCGCAGCCGGCGTCGCGGGCATCACCCTCTTCCAGGAGAGCGGAGCTCTGGCAGGGGCTGCGATCGCCGCGTGCACGTGTGCCCGGGGGTCGGGAGAGGCTTAGGATTCCGGCGCCGTCGCCATGCGATCGCCGCGCACCGATTCCGCGTTCGAGGCTTTGGACGGAGAATCCCGGTGCGCCGGCCGAATCCGTGGCGGCGCCCAATCCTGCTGCGGACGCGGCATGCGGGAAGGGGGCGGGCCGGGGGCTCAGTCCTTTATCCGGGCAAGCCCGGACTCGGCGCCCTCGCGAGCGCCGCGGGTGATGTCCAGCGCCTGGCCGACCAGGTTCCAGGCCTCCTCCAGGCGCTTTTCCTCCGTGAGGTGCTTCAATACCTGGAGATCCTTCTCTGCCTTTTTGGTGCCGCTCTCCAGCGTCTCGAGGGCTTTGCGCAACTTGCCCTTGTCGGCCGCCGGTTTTTGAAATGCGTCATCCAGGTTGAACATCAGGCTGCGCAGTATCCGGCAGTAGCCGTCGAGCATTTCCTCTATGGTGAAAAACTCGAAGGGATCCCCGGGTTCGGACTCCTTTCCCGACAGCCTGTCTTCGGCTGTCTTGAGGCGCAAGGCTGCGGCCTCCGCATAGATCTTGGCCCGCTTGTCGATCTCCTGCGCTTCCTGGATTTTTTCTATTTCCTTGGGGGTGAGGAATTCCTTGGTTTCCGGCACTGCCGCCGGCAGCAGGGTCGACAGCACTCCGAGGGCAAGAGCAATGCAACGGATGCGGATAATCGGCATTCGCCTTCCTCCTGGCTGTGCGGCGGCGCGCGACGCCGCTGGTAGATCTCCTGCCGTCAAAAATATCACATTTTGCGGGGTACTTCGATTCCCAGCAGGTCCAGGGCCATGGACAGCTGTTTTCGCACCAGGTGGGTCATGAACAGCAGGTGCCCTTTCCGGTCGGCATCGGGCTCGGACAGTATGTGGTAACGGTGATAAAAGAGGTTGAACTTCTGGGCAAGTGAAAAGGCATATTTGGCCAGCTGGGCGAGTTCCAGTGACTGCATGACCTGCCGGGCGACCTCGGGAAGGCGGGCTGCCAGGTAGACCAGCTCCCAGATGTCATCGTTCGCCGACAGGAACATTCCCAGCTTGACCTGGTCCAGGCGGTCCAGCCCGGGGAAGGAGCCCTCGCCCGACTCCTCCAGTTTCCTGAAGATGTTGTGGGCCCGGACGACGGCGTACTGCACGTAAGGCCCGGTTTCTCCCTCAAAACTCAGGGCTTCCTTGAAATCAAAGGCAATGAGCGTGTTGCGCGCAAATCGCAGGAGAAAATAGCGGAGCGCGCCCACGGCAATGACGCGGGCAATCTCCTCCGCCTCAGCCGGCGGCAGATCGTGCCGTGAGGTGACCTCGGAGAGGGCCTTGCGCTGCAGCGCATCCAGCAGATCGTCCGCCTTGACCCCCAGGCCCTTCCGGCCCGAAACCTCGACATAGGGCCTTTTTCTCTCCTCCTCGGAGAGATCGAATCCGAGCTCCGCGCAGCACGATGGGCTGAGGGCAACCATCTCGTAGGAAAAATGGATGGAATTGTCCGCTTCCCGCTGGAAACCCAGCGCCGACAATCCCTGGAGAACGATGTTCTGCAGGTAGGCCTGGCGGCTGTCGATCACGTTGTACACCCTTTTGGCCCCGCCGAAGCCCGGGCTTTCCGCACCCGCCTGCTCCTCGGCGGAGGTCATCCAGAGCGACGGGCCGCCGTCGGTCGGGAATGGGACGTAGTGGAAGTCCAGGCCAAGCAGCCCGAATTTCCACAGCTGATAGGCTATATCCTTCCCGACGTAGGTCACGGTCCCGTCCGAGCGGACGATGATCTTCTCGTCCTCTTCGAGGTTCTCCCGCTCCGCGGGTTGCTGCCCGGCATCCTGGCGCTCCCTGGTCTTCATGACCCAGCAGCCGCGGTTCTTGCCCTCGCCGACATAATAGATCGCGCCCCGCTCCTTGAGCAGGACGAAGGCCTTCTCCCAGAAGTGCAGGTGGAGGATCTCGCTTTCTCGGGGCAGAAGGTCGTAAGAAACGTTGATGCGCGCCATGGTCTTCAGGTGGGCCCGGACTATTCTCATGGCGGCGTAATGTGCAAGTTCGGCTGTCGGGTTCCCGCCAGCCTCAATGGCCTGCAGCGTCCGGCTGCGCCACTTCTTGTTTTCCTCGCTCTGAGCGTAGAACTCGGCAACGCGCGCGTAAACATCCCAACAGTAATAGTCGAACCTCCCCTCTATGGCCCGGATGTCCGCGAGTGATTTTCCTTCCATGCGCTCGAGGCCCACGACCACATCGGCCACCTGGACACCGGTATTGTCGATGTAGTTATGAACCTCTACGGACTCCCCCAGGTAACGAAGGCAGCGCACGAAGGAGTCGCCCAGCGCGGCGTTCCGGAGGTGGCCGATGTGGGCTGCCTTGTTGGGGTTGATATTGGTGTGCTCGACGATGACCTTGCCCGAGGGCTCGTCTCCCGGCGCCCTGCCGTACAGCCGGTCCTCTATGCTTCCGGCCAGCCTGCGCGCCAGCGCGCCGCGGTCCAGAAAAAAGTTGAGGTACCCTGCACCGGCAACCTCCACTTTCCACACACCCTGGATCTGCATGGCCTCCGCAGCAAGCTCCTCCGCGAGGGCTCGCGGGGGTCGGCCCAGCCTGCGGGCCAGGTCGAAAGCCACGGGGATCGCAAGTTCCCCCAGCTCGATGCGAGGCGGCAGCGCAAAATTGAGCCGGTCGTATTCAACGTTGTACCGCTTCCGGATGATCCCGAGCAGCGTCGTTTCGATCGATTGGGAAAGTCTGGATATCATCGCCTCTTTCGTGTCCCGCGAATTGTCGGCAGAATGTACCGCAAGGATGCCGGCAAATCAACCGGGCGAAAGCCCGCCTTGACTTCGCATGGGACGCCCCCTAGACTCACCTCGCCGACCCGCTGCAGGCCGCGAGCGGGAGAGACCGCCGGCTTGACCGGAGTCCTCCGGGGAGGGCCTGGATCGCAGCGGGACATGGCGTGCGGAGCTCTCGGTTCTCCGGATTGGCTGCCCGTCCTGCCGGCAGCTTACGGATTCGTGGGCATTTTTACATGGCACACTCTCGGTCCCGTTCCATGCTGACAGCTCCCCTGAAGCGGGGAGGGCTGCTCTATCTCGAGCCCTTTGCGGGCGTCAGCGGCGACATGTTCGTGGGAGCCCTGCTGGACCTGGGCGTCGAACTGGCCGCGATCGAGGATGGGCTCGCCAAGCTGGGGCTCGGGGACATCGGATTGAAGGCGGAATCCTGCCAGCGGTCCGGCATCCGGGCGACCCGGTTTTCCGTGATGACCGCCGAGGGGGCCGGCAGCGCCCATGCTGAAGAACATGGTCATCACGCACACCGAACCTTCCGAGATATCCGCGGGCTCATCCGCGCGAGCGGGTTGTCTGAATGGGTGAAGGTCAAATCGACGGAAGCTTTCCGGCGCCTCGCTGAGGCCGAAGGCAGGATTCACTCGCAGCCCGCGGAGGAGGTGCACTTTCACGAAGTGGGCGCGCTGGATTCGATCGCCGACATCGTCGGCACGATGATTGCGGTCGAGCAGCTCAGACCGGAACATATCGCGTGCGCGCCGGTCAATGTGGGGTGGGGGACGCTTGTCTGCCGGCACGGACGCTACCCGGCGCCGGGTCCTGCGGTGCTCGAGTTGCTGCGAGGCGTGCCCGTGTTTTCCGATTCGGTGGAAGGGGAAAAGACCACCCCGACGGGAGCAGCCCTGCTGACGGTGCTCGCGGATCGTTTCGATTCCCGGCCGCTCATGAGGATCCACTCGGTGGGATACGGTGCGGGATCGCGAGAAATCCAAGGGGCGGCAAACGTCTTCCGCATCACCCTGGGAGAAGCTGTCCGCCCCTTTGCCGGCGAGGCGGAATCAGGCATTGTCGGTGTCATCGAAGCCGACATTGACGACATGACACCCGAGGTTGGCGGACATTTCATCGACAGGGTGCTGGAGGAGGGAGCGCTCGATGTCTGCGTTCTGCCCGCGCTGATGAAGAAAGGCCGCCAGGGGCTCCGACTGTCGGTGGTCTGCAACCCTGAGGATCTGGACCGGATGGCGGAGTTGGTGTTTTCGGAGACGACGACCATAGGAATCCGGCACTCTCTCGTCGGCCGCAAGACGCTGCGGCGCCGGCACGAGGAGGTGCACACGGAGCACGGCACGGTCAGGATCAAGATTGGGGAACTCGAGGGACGCCGTGTGAACTTCGCGCCGGAGTTTGACGACTGCCGGCGGCTGGCCCGGGAAAAAGGGGTGCCGCTCAAAACCGTAATGGCCGCCGCCACCGCCTCGTTCCTGAAACGGTAATGCCGCGCGGGCGCGGACCAGGGGGGCTGCCCACGTCTGCGCGTCGGCGAACATAATTGCAATGGGGGCATGAAAACATGGTGGAGCAGGGGGACAGTGAACGGGCCGGCAGCGGCGATGCCGCCGCTCCCGCGAGCCCGGAAAACCGGATCGGCATAGAGGACTTCGCGCGCGTGGAGATGCGGGCGGGGCAGATTCTCGAGGCCGAGCGCGTGCCCGGATCGCGCAAGCTCATGAAACTGAGGGTGGACCTGGGCGCCGAAAAGCGGCAAGTGGTTGCCGGGATCGCGGAAGCCTATGACGCCGAGGGCCTCCTCGGTCGGAAGGTGGTGATTGTCGCAAATCTGAAGCCGGCGCGGCTGATGGGCCTGGAGTCCGACGGCATGATCGTGGCGGCCTCGGCGGGCGGGAGGCCCGTGCTGGTCACGTTTGCCGAAGACGTTCCGAACGGCACCCTCCTGAAGTAACCTCCCGGTGCCGCTGCCATGTTGATCGACTCCCATGCCCACCTGGATGCTCCCCAGTTCGACGCCGACCGCGAGGAGGTGATCCGGCGCGCCTCGGATGCGGGCCTGGAAATGGTACTCACCATCGGCACGGGCGATCGCGAGGGGAGGTCGGTCGAGGCGGCTGTCCGACTGGCCGACAGGCACTCCCTTGTGTACACGGGCATCGGCGTCCATCCTCACGATGCGAAGGAGGCGGACGATGCCTGCCTCGGCAGGCTCGAGAACCTCGCGACCCATCCAAAGGTGGTTCTCTGGGGCGAGATCGGTCTGGACTATTACTACGACCACTCGCCGCGGGATGTGCAGCGCGAGGTGTTCAGGCTTCAGTTGGTCATGGCTGCGCGGCTGGATTTGCCCGTGGCGGTCCACTGCCGCGACGCCTGGGAAGACACAATGGCCATCCTGCGGGAGGCCAAGGGGGGGGCGCCGCTGCGGGGGGTGATGCACAGCTTCACTGGCAGCGGCGAGCAGGCCTTGGAATGCTCCCGCATGGGATTCATGATCTCCTTTTCCGGGATGGTAACTTTCAAAAATGCCCGCCCGCTGCGGGACACGGTCCGGAGCCTGCCCCTGCAGAGCATCCTTGTCGAGACCGATTGCCCCTACCTTGCGCCCGTCCCCTATCGCGGGAAGCGCAACGAACCTGCATTCGTTTCCGAGGTCGCGCGCGAGGTTGCGCGCTGCCGGGGCATGGAGCAGGAATTCGTGGCGGCGGCAACCTCCGACAATGCCAGACGGCTGCTGCAGGTGGCCCGGCCGCAGGCTCCTCTTACGGGGAAAGGGAAGCGGTATTAGGTCCCGGATTGCGCGGTGGGGGGATCGGCAGGGGAATGCCCGCAGCGGGGATGCCTGCGGCGGAATCGGTGTCGGTATCCTGTTCGATCGCAGCCGGAAGGCCGCGGGGTGAAGGACCCGTTTGGAGCAGGCGTTCCGGGGGGGCGGCAACGCAAGGCAGGGCCGTTCGCGGCGAGTTGTTTCCACGGACCTGTGGTAATATACAAGGTCCAAATCCGCGCGACCGGAACGATTTGCAGGTGGTGATGCTGACCCAGAGCAGTAAATTGAAACGACAGGAAATCTACAAGCTGGTCGAAACCGGCCTCTCCCTCGTGGAGCGCGAGTTGGAGCGCCACTCCACCTCCAGCATTCAGCTCATCGACAAGGTGGGTTGCTATATACAGCGCAGTGGCGGCAAGCGGATACGGCCGGCCCTGCTGCTGCTCAGTTCCCGCATGTGCGGCTTCGAGGGGCCGGTCTGCTACCGGCTTGGAGCCGTCATCGAGATGGTGCATGCCGCCACGCTCGTGCACGACGACATCATCGACGATGCCAAGGTGAGGCGTGGCCGGGCCGCGGTGAATGCCCGGTGGGGCAACGAGGTTTCCGTCCTCATGGGGGACTGGCTGTACATGACCTCCTTCAGCCTCGCGCTCGGCGAGCGGCACTTTCCCATCCTGGAGATTCTCACGGATGTGACCCGCAAGATGGTCGAAGGCGAGCTGATCCAGCTCAGCGTGAACGGGAGCCTCGAAATCACGGAGGAGCAGCATCTGGACATTTCGATGCGCAAGACAGCCTACCTGTTCTCGGCCTGCACCGAAATCGGAAGCATCCTGGGATCCGCGAACCCGGAACGGCGGGAGGCCCTGCGGCTTTTCGGGCTCAACGTCGGCATCGCCTTCCAGCTGATCGACGATGTCTTGGATTTCACGTCGAACGAGAGCACGCTCGGAAAGCCTGTCGGCAGCGACCTGCGGGAAGGGAAGATCACGCTGCCGCTGATCTACCTGATCCGGAACGGGGAACCGCGCCACCGGGAGATGGTCAAGGCGGCATTCAACGGCGACGGCACGGAGATCGAAGATCGCCAGGCTGTGCTGGAGCTGATCCGCGAGTATAAAACAGTCGACCTGGCGCGCGAGAAGGCGATGGACTATGCGCGCGCCGCCAAGGAGAATCTCGCCCTGTTCCCCCCATCCAAGGAACGGGCCGCGCTCCTGAGCCTTCCCGACTACATCGTCGAGCGGGACCGTTGAGCCCGAACCCCTGCCCACGGCGAGGTCAAACCCCGGCGCAATAGGCGGAGATTAGCCGGGCTGGACCGTTTTGCAGCGGTGCCCGAGGAGGCTTGCACGGACGGTTCAAGGGGTGGACGGCGGCCTCGGCGGCGTTGCGCCGGGAAGCGCCTCGATGAAGAGCTGCTTTCCCTGGTGGGTCCAGGTGGCGGGAGCGATGCCGGAGGCGTCGGTGAGTTCGACGACGGGGAAGCCTTCGAGGGGAGCGTCCTTTGCGACCTCCCTCATGAACTGGATCCAGATCGGGAGGGCGACGGCGCCACCCGCCTCTTTGTTGCCCAGGGTCTTCCTGGAGTCGAATCCCACCCAAACGGCGGTGGTGATCGAGGGACTGAAGCCGACAAACCAGGCGTCGGTGAAATCATTCGTGGTGCCGGTTTTTCCCCCGACGGGCCGCCCCAACGACCGGGCCGATCTGGCGGTTCCGCCGTCGAGCTCGACTACGGCCGTCAGCATCTGGAGCATTTTCGAGGCCACTTCGGGTTCGAGGACGCGCACGGTTGAGGGAAAATACTCCTCCTTTTTGACCTTGTCGTAGTCGTCGATCCTGCGGATGAAATAGGGCTTGACCCGGACGCCCAGGTTCGGGAAAACCGTGAAGGCCGACGCCATCTCCAGCGGCGTGACCTCGCAGGCGCCGAGGGCGAGGGGGAGGTAGGGATCCATGCGACCTTCGAGACCGAAGCGCCGGGCCATGACGAGGACTTCCTTGATGCCGATCAGCGAGGCCACCTTGACGGTGGGGACATTCCTGGATTCCACCAGCGCCTGCAGCAGCGTGATTTCACCCTTGAACTTGTCGTCGTAGTTCGACGGCTGGTAGAGGCGGCCGAGACCATCCTTGTAGCTGACGGGGGCGTCGATGATACGGCTGTTGAGCTCCATGCCTTTTTCCAGCGCCGTGGCGTAGACAAAGGGCTTGAAAGTGGAGCCGACCTGGCGCTGGGCCTGGGTGGCACGGTTGAACTGGCTGGCCTCGTAGCTGTAACCGCCGACCATGGCCTTGATCTCGCCCGTCCGGTTGTCGAGGGTGACCAGGGCGCCCTGCACGACCGGGATCTGATCCAGGAGGACCTTCGCCGTCTGCGCCTCCTCGTCGAGGGCCGTGACGATGAAGGTGGCGAGATCGCCCGATTTGAGGATGGCGGAGGGAGACCTTCTGCCGGTCCAGGCGATCTCGCGCGGCCCGATGGACGCCCGGTATCTGCCGATCCGGACCGTCACATCGCTCTCCCCGACGTTCAGGACGAGGCCGGTGACCAGATCCCCGGGTCTGGGCGGGAGGCGCCAATCGGGGTGTTGATAGTCCGCCAGGCTGGTTGCAGGATCCTTGAGGATGTTGTGGAAGGGGCCCCGCCAGCCGTGCCTCTTGTCGTAGTTGCGCAGGCCGTCGCGCAGCGCCTTGACCCCGGCCTTCTGCATGTCGGCGTTGAGCGTAGTGTATACCCGCAGCCCCTTGCGCCAGATCACGTCGGTCGAATACCGGTCGGCCAGCGACTGGCGGACCCACTCGACGAAGTAGGGTGCTGTATCCGAATCGCGCCTTCTGGACCCGAGGGTGAGGGGCCTGGCTTTGGCCTCCGCGGCCGCGGCAGCCGATATCATGCGCTCGGCTGCCATCCTTTCGAGAATGTAGTTTCTCCTCGAACGGGCCGCCTCCGGGTGCATGATGGGGGAGTAGCGTTTGGGACTGCGTGGGAGACCGCCGATCATGGCGCATTCGTCGAGTGTCAGTTCGGAGAGCTTCTTTTTGAAGAAGGTGTCGGCGGCTGCGGCAACCCCGTAGGCGCCGTGTCCGAAATAGTGCTGGTTGCAGTAGAGCGTAAGGATCTGGTGCTTGGTGTAGTGCTTCTCTATCTTCCAGGCGATGAGCGCCTCCTTGATCTTGCGGTCCCAGGTGACCTCGGTATTCCCCATGAGCATGCGCGCCAGCTGCTGGGTGATGGTGCTGGCCCCTTCCGCCCGGCTCATGGCGATGATGTCGCGGTAGGCCGCCCTCGGAATGGCCAAATAGTTGATGCCCGAGTGGTTGTAAAACTGGTCATCCTCCGCCGCCAGGATGGCCAGCTGCAGGTGTGCGGGGATCTCGTCGAGCGACACTATGATCCGGCGTTCCATGGCGAATTCGCCGATCACCTTGTTGTCGTCTGAATAGATGTCGGTGATGACATCGGGGCGGAAATCCTCGAGGCTCTGGATCTTGGGCAGGTTGTACTCGTATCCGACGCGGATGCCGAGGGCGGCGCCGCCCGCGGCAAAGACAACAGCACAGAGCAGGAAAAAGAGGAAGAGCCATCGGCGGGATCTTCTGCTTTGGTTGCCGCGTTTGTGCCCGTTTCTGCTCGAAGCCATACCGCGCGCAATTATAGCATGCGGAGTCCAAGCATCGATGCTGTCGCTGGCGATGGAGGACGGCGGCAGCGGAGCGATTCGGCCCGGCTACGCTGACCCCGTCCCGAATGACGCATGAGTGGGGGAGCGGCAAGCATCCGGGGACGCGGAGCCACGCGCAAAGGGCCGGAGCGAATCCGCGCGCGGGACTTTTGCCGGCACGCGCCGCTCGGATTCAGAACGCATCGGCAGGCGGCGCCTCGGCAACAGCTGTCTCCTGCCTTCGGGAATCGAGGAAGGTGACGCGGGCGGCAATCACCTCGGTCATGTAGCGCTTGTCGCCGGTGGCGCCCTCCCACGAGCGCGTTTGCAGCGAGCCCTCGACGCAGACGAGCCGCCCCTTCTTCAGGTATTGGTTGCACTGCTCGGCGATTTTTCCGTAGCTGACCACCCGGTGCCATTCGGTGGTCTGCTGCTTCCCCTCCTCTGCGGACCTGAACTGATCCGTAGCCAGGCTGAAGGCCGACACCCGGGTTCCGCCGGCGGTCATCCTGTCGTCGGGATCTTTCCCGAGTCGCCCAATCAAAAAAACCCTATTTAGACTTCCCATTTGACGCTCCTTGGAATATATTTAAAAGTCTTTGCGCGGCTCACCCGGGCACGACCGCTCGATGGCTTCCGGGCTGGAGGCGCAGCCCGCGGCAGTTCCGCGGGAAATCTCGCCCCATGAACCACGGCGGGCAGTGTGGCGAATGGGGCCGGAAAGGGCGCCTCCTGGGCGCCGACTTGACGTCTTCTCATTACTAAACAGCCCGCACAGAGGTTTGAGCGAAGTTATTTCCGGTGAGCCTGGGGGTGTCTGCTGGACGCTTGACACCCCAAGGGTGCTTTGCTATATTCGTCCGGTTTTTCACTAGGGTAGGGCAGCATTTGCCGGGATCGGGCGCTGGCGGCCCGCGATCCCGGTATATTCAAAGGAGAAGAGGATTGCCGACCTTCAATCAACTTGTTCGATCTGGCCGAACAAAGATTCGTTACAAGACGAAGAGTCCGGCTTTACAGGGTTGTCCGCAGCGCCGCGGGGTGTGTACGAGGGTTTACACTTCCACACCCAAGAAACCCAACTCCGCGTTGCGTAAAGTTGCGCGTGTCCGTCTGACCAACGGGATCGAGGTGACCACCTACATTCCGGGTATCGGACACAACCTGCAGGAGCACTCCATCGTGCTGATCCGCGGTGGGCGTGTCAAGGACCTCCCTGGGGTTCGGTACCACGTGGTGCGGGGCACCCTGGATGCGGTGGGTGTTCAGGAGCGCAAGAAGTCCCGTTCCAAGTATGGCGCCAAGCGACCCAAAAGCTAATCACTCCTTTTAAACCCCCGATTGCGGGTGTGTAATTTTCACCCCGCGCGCGAAACTCCGGACGGCGGAGGCGCCAGCCGGAGATTTTCCGTCGCCCGGGGAAAAGCGCCCTTCGGGCACGGACAAACACGTTAAAGAAGTCGCTGGAGACGTTTCGTATGCCGAGGCGAAGAGAGGTACCAAAGCGGGAAACCCTGCCTGACCCGTTGTACGGCAGCACGCTGATCACCAAGTTCATCAACTGCATGATGGTGCAGGGTAAGAAGAGCGTGGCCGAGGGGATCTTCTACGGGGCGCTGGACATTATCAAGGAGCGCTCGAAGGAGGATCCTGTGAAGGTTTTCAAAAAGGCGCTCGATTCGGTCAAGCCCGTCCTGGAGGTGAAGTCCAGGCGGGTGGGCGGGGCCACCTACCAGGTGCCCGTAGAAGTTTCGCAGGATCGCAGGACCTCGCTGGCCATTCGCTGGATCATCACGTATTCGCGCAACCGCGCGGAGAAGACCATGCGCGAAAAGCTCGCAGGCGAGGTGATGGACGCCTACAACAATCGTGGCGGCGCGATCAAGAAAAGGGAAGACACGCACCGCATGGCGGAGGCCAACAAGGCTTTCGCGCACTACCGCTGGTAGAAGAGGAAGGAAGCCGCCGTGGGCAGGCAGGTACCGCTCGAGAAAATTCGGAACATAGGGATCATGGCGCACATCGACGCCGGCAAGACGACGGCGACCGAGCGCATTCTCTATTACACCGGCATCACCCACAAGCTGGGAGAGGTGCACGAGGGTACTGCCATCATGGATTGGATGGAGCAGGAGCAGGAGCGCGGCATAACGATCACCTCGGCCGCCACCACCTGCTTTTGGGACAACCACCGGATCAACATCATCGACACGCCCGGGCACGTGGACTTCACGGCCGAGGTGGAGCGCAGCCTGAGGGTGCTCGACGGAGCGGTGGCGCTGTTCGGGGCGGTGGAAGGCGTGGAGCCTCAGTCCGAGACCGTGTGGCGGCAGGCCGACAAGTACCGGGTGCCCAGAATAGGGTTCGTCAACAAGATGGACCGGCCCGGCGCCGATTTTTCCCGGGTGCTGGACATGATCCAGAAGCGGCTCAATGCCGCGCCGGTGGCCGTGCAGATACCGCTGGGGGCGGAAGACCGCTTCCGCGGCGTGGTCGACCTCATCATGCAGAAGGCGATTGTCTACCGGGAAGAAACCCTGGGGGCGCAGTTCGAGGTGGAGGACATCCCCGAGGAGTTCGCCGAGGAAGCGGCGCTCTATCGGGAGCGTATGCTGGAAGCCGCCTCGGACATGGACGACGAACTGATGGAAAAGTACCTCGCGGGCGCCCCGGTTGCCCCGGAGCAGATCATCCGGGCGCTGCGCAAGGGCGCCGTGGCGATCAAGTTCGTGCCGGTGCTGTGCGGCGCCGCGTTCAAGAACAAGGGCGTGCAGCAGCTGCTCGACGGCATCGTGCGCTACCTCCCGTCGCCGCTGGATGTTCCGCCGGTGGTCGGCATTGCCGCTAAGGGCGCGCCACCTCCGTCCCGGAAGGCGGATGACGCCGAGCCTTTTTCGGGCCTGGTGTTCAAGATCATGACCGATCCCTTCGTCGGCCAGCTGGCCTTTTTCCGGGTGTATTCGGGCAAGCTGAGTTCCGGCAGTTCGGTGTACAACTCCACGCGGGACTCCTCGGAGCGCATCGGGCGCCTGCTCAAGATGCACGCGAACAAGCGCGAGGAAATCAAGGAGGTTTACTGCGGCGACATCGCGGCCGCGGTCGGCCTCAAGAGCGTCAGCACAGGGGACACCATCTGCGAGAAGCAGAAGTCCATCGTGCTGGAGGCCATCGAGTTCCCGGCTCCGGTGATGGCGGTTGCGATCGAGCCGAAGACCAAGGCCGACCAGGAGAAGATGGGGATCGCGCTCGGCAAGCTGATTCGGGAAGATCCCACTTTCAAGGTGCACACCGACCAGGACACGGGGCAGACGATCATCTCCGGCATGGGGGAACTCCACCTGGAGATCTTGGTCGACCGGATGATCCGCGAATTCGGAGTTGCCGCCAATATCGGCAAGCCCCAGGTGGCCTACCGGGAGACGGTCCGCCAGATGGCAGAGGCGGAGGGCCGTTTTGTCCGCCAGACGGGCGGCCGGGGGCAGTATGGGCACGTGAAGATCACCCTCGAACCGGGGGCGCCGGGCAGCGGATTCGAATTCGCGAACGAGATCGTGGGCGGCGCCATACCGAAGGAGTACATACCGGCGGTGGAACGCGGGGTGGAGGAAGCCCTGGGCGCGGGCGTCCTGGCGGGATACGAAATGGTGGACGTCAAGGTGACGCTCCTCGACGGGTCCTACCACGAAGTCGACTCCTCGGAGATGGCCTTCAAGATCGCCGGCTCGATGGCCCTGAAGGACGCCGCCAAGCGGGCGAAAGCGGTGCTGCTGGAGCCCATGATGAAGGTCGAGGTCGTGGTCCCGGAAGAGTACATGGGGGCCGTCACGGGCGACCTGCATTCCCGGAGGGGGCGGGTCGAGTCGACCGAGGCGAGGCTGAGTTCGACGATCATCAACTGCAAGGTGCCGCTCTCGGAGATGTTCGGGTATTCCACCCAGCTGCGCTCGCTGACGCAGGGCCGGGCGACCTACTCGATGCATTTTTCGCATTACGAAGAAGCCCCCAGGGCGGTCAGTGAAGAAATCATTACGCGGGTCCGTGGGAAACTCGTCAGTTAACAGGCAGGAGTCTGGAGGAGCATATGGCCAAGGAAAAATTCGATCGCAGCAAGCCGCATGTCAACATCGGGACGATAG
>JBBIMP010000024.1:29497-77894 GCA_037444305.1 Acidobacteriota bacterium | reverse complement strand
AAGGACGGTCCATCAAGAGGAGGCCTGGCGGAGATTTTTCGCCGGCCGTTCTTGAGGAACACGCTGGTGACGAGTTTTATGAACGCCGGCACGATGTTCGCCTGGTGGGGCCTGTTCACCTGGATTCCCGCCTATCTCTCGCTGCCGTCGGCCAGGGGGGGAGCCGGGTTGGACATCATGAAGACCTCCACCTGGATCATCCTCATGCAGGTCGGGATGTGGCTCGGGTACGTTTCCTTCGGCTTCATCGCCGACCGTCTCGGGCGCAAGCGCACCTATGTGGCGTACATTTTCCTCGCGGCGGCAATCGTTCCCCTGTACGGAAGCACGCGCGACCCGATGCTGCTCCTGATGATCGGGCCCCTGGTGGGATTTTTCGGTACGGGATACTTCAGCGGTTTCGGCGCGATCACGGCGGAGATCTTCCCTACCGAGGTGCGCGCCAGCGCCCAGGGACTGACCTACAACCTGGGCCGCGGGGTGAGCGCGGCCGCCCCCTTTCTGGTCGGCGCCATTGGCGCCGAGAGGGGCCTGGGATTTGCGTTCCTGTTGACCGCCGGAGCCTTTTTTCTTGCAGGTCTCGTCGCGCTCATGATCCCCGAAACCAAGGGGCGCGAGCTGGAGTAGCCCCGAATGGCGCTTGGTTAGGGGTGACCAAAATCACCTGTTAACGCAGCCAAATCAATTGCTTAAGCCCCGAAGGGGCGGCGCAGGAAAGCCCAGGGCGTAAACCCTGGGTTGTCGGCACATGTTGTGATTGAGCCCTGAAAGGGCGGCACGGCCGGTGTCGCTCTTTCAGGGCTTCTCTCTCCCTTTTTCCCATATTCCCCAGGGCTTACGCCCGGGGCTTTCTTGTTGGACCCCTTCAGGGTTCCCGATTCTTTATTAAAGCGCCGTTCGGAATGTACTCGCTCCGGTTCGATCCCTAGCCTTCACACGCGCCGCCCTGTCCTCCGCTCTCGCCCGGCGGGCACTTGCGCAGGAGCCGGTTCACCCGGTGGATGAAGCTCGCATGCCATCGCCGGTAGGCCGCGGGTGACAGCCGACGCGCGAGGTGCGCCTCGCGCGCGGCGGCCATCCCCTGCCGGGCCAGTTGGAGCGCTTTCCCGGGTTCGTGCGCGTGGTGTTCATAGTAGATCGCCAGCTGCTCGTAGGCCCGGATCCCCTCCGACGTGGCGCCGAGCAGCTTCTCCCAGTACCCGCTGGCCGCTTCGAAGTCGCGCTCCCGCCTTGCCAGGAGCGCCAGTTCGCGCAGCGCCGTGTCTCTGGCCGCGCAGATCAGTCCGGACTCGAGCGCCATCCGATATCCCCGGCCGGCGCTGTCGGCCCGTCCGCGGCGATGCAGGATTCTGGATATGCCGAACCGCTCGCCGCCGCCCAGCGAACCGGCTTCGGGATCTGCGAGCATCCGCAGGAGGCGACCGGAGAGCTCAGCCAGGCCGAGCAGGTCCATTCGGTTGTGGTCGAATACCCTGGCCAGCGGTTCCGGCGATCCTCCGCGCAGGAAGTCGAAATAGATCCCCGGGATGGTCGCCGACGGGATGTCTGCCTGCCGCTGCAGACCGAGGACGTGGCGTTCGATTTCCGACAGCGCAACCGATTTGAGGCTGAGCTTCCAGATCTGGCGCGCCGGGTGCAGCAGATCCAGGTGTGCGTGCGGCCTGGGCACCGTCGTGCTCCGGGTCATGCGGTAGCGCGTTTCCAGCAGGGGCCAGTCGAAGCTCTTGCCGTTGAACGTGACCAGGACCGGGCGCTGCGCCAGCAGGCTCGCGAGCTCGCGCAGCAGCGACGGCTCCTCGCTGTGGTCCCGCATGAAGAGCTGTTCGACGACGAGCCCGTCGTCTTCCCACCAGGCCACTCCGACCAGAAAGGCGTACGTTCCGGTGCCGCCTGCCAGGCCGGTGGTTTCGGTGTCCAGGAAGAGCCAGCGCGACGTGTCGGCCGCCGAGGCGGGGGCGCCCGGGGCGATCAGCCGCAGTGTCTCGGGATCGGGCGCCGGCGGCCTCGCCGACCGGACATACTGCCGGGCTCCCAGGTGGGAGCCCAGCGGGGTCTGCCGGCAGTCCGCCCCCACCAGCTTCAGCAGGTGCGCGCCGGAGGCGCCGGCGGCGCGGCGCGGCGTCACCGCCGATGCTGCCGGTTTCAGCGCGGAGATTCTCGAGAGACGATCGAAGGGATCAGCCATCACTGCGCCAGCAGTTCGAGGATTTTCAGTGCGGCCTCCTTGGCCCTGTCGCCGGTCTCCCCGGCCGGGCCGACGCAGGAGGGGCAGCCCTTTTCGCAGGCGCATTCCCGGATCAGCTCCAGGGTCCTGTCCATGAGGCGGCCGTGGAAGTGAAACAAGGGTTCGCTCAGGCCTATCCCGCCCGGGTAGGCATCGTAGAGGTAGAGGGTGGGCCGGAAGTACTCGCCGGACCGCGGATCTGCCAGTGCGGCCAGGGCGTCCCGGGGAACATCCCCTTCTTCCGCAACCCCCTCCCCGATCGTTGCGCCGAGGTCCATGCGGTCGCACATCAGCAGGAGGCAGGCGATCGATTCCAGCGCATGCAGCAGTCCGAACAGCCCGTCCTGGCGCTCGGAGATCGTGAAGGGCAGGGACTCGAGCAGCTCCCGGTCGAGTGTGACCGAATAGGCGGTGGTGTGCATTTCGTTCTCGGGAAGCTCCAGCTTGCCGGAACCGACGTTCTCCAGCGTGAAGAACTTGATCTTCTTGAAGCCGACCACCTGCGAGCGGACCAGCACGTCCCCATGGGCCCTGACCGCGGGTCCCGGAACGGGATCCTCGGCGGCAACCTCGAGCGTCTTTATCTGCGTGTAGCGGATTGCCTGGGTGAAGTGGTCCACGTCGACGCGCCGCACGTAGGCCTTCCGCTGGTCGAAGTCGAGCCGCTCGACGTGATACTGCTGACCGCCATGGATGTATATGGCCTTGGGATGCACGGTGGTGAGGGCGCTGGAGAAGTCCACCTCGCCGATCACCTCGGGCGCATCGGTTTCGTCGATGATCACGAAGTTGTCGGAGGTGACCGAGCGCAGGCTCACGGTGTCGGCCGGGTAGGCTTCCTGGGTCCAGTGCCAGTTCTCCCCGCTGCGATGCAGGTAGCCGGCCTCGGCCAGCCGCGCGCAGAGATCCGGCACGTCGACCGCGCCGAAGGCATCTTCATCGGAGAGCGGGAGCTCGAAAGCGGCGCACTTGAGGTGGTTCACCAGAATCTCGAGATTGTCCGGCTGGATGAAGGCGCTCTCGGGCGAGCTCTCGAAGAAATACTCCGGGTGCTTGACAATGAACTGGTCCAGGGGGCGGGAGGAGGCCACCAGGACGGCGCACGAGGTCCCGCTCCGCCGCCCCGCCCGCCCGGCCCTCTGCCAGGTCGAGGCCACGGTCCCCGGGTAGCCCGCCATCACGGAGATGTCGAGCGAGCCGATGTCTATCCCCAGCTCGAGCGCGTTGGTGGCCACGACCGCCCGGAGCCGGCCGTCGCGCAGGCCGCGCTCGATCTCGCGCCGCTCCAGCGGCAGGTACCCGCCGCGGTAGCCGCGCACGGTCTCGGGGGAGCCGGGGGGCTGCGGATTGGCCTGCCTGAGATAGGTGAGCAGCACCTCCGTGTGAAGCCGGGAGTTGGCAAACACGATCGTCTGCAGTCCGCGCTGGATGAACTGCTGGGCCAGGCGGTAGGACTCGTTGATGTAGCTGCGCCGGATGCCGAGGAAGCGGTTGACGACGGGGGGATTGTAGAAGATGAAGTACTTCTGCGCGGCCGGCGCCCCGTCCGCAGCCAGCACCTCCACCTCGGTTTCCAGCAGCCGGCGCGCAAGTTCGCCCGGATTCGCGATGGTGGCCGAACAGCAGATCACCTGCGGCGCCCTTCCGTAGAACGAGGCGATTCTCCGCAGGCGCCGGAGGACGTTCGCCAGGTGGCTGCCGAACACCCCGCGGTACATGTGCAGCTCATCGATCACGATGTACCTCAGGTTCTCGAACAGGCGGGTCCACTTGGTGTGGTGGGGCAGGATCCCGGTGTGCAGCATGTCGGGATTCGTAAGGACGATGTGGCCCTGCCGGCGGATTGCGGCCCGGGCGTCGGACGGCGTATCGCCGTCGTAGGTGAAGACACCGAATACGTCCCTCAGCCTCGTCCCCAGGTCCTGCAGCTCCCCCAGCTGGTCCTGCGCCAGGGCCTTGGTGGGGAACAGGTACAGGGCCCGGGTGTCCGGATTCTCGAGGACGGCGTTGAGAATGGGCAGGTTGTAGCACAGGGTTTTGCCCGAAGCCGTCGGGGTGATGACCACGATGTTTTTCCCGCTGCGCACCCTTTCTGCCGCCTCGGCCTGGTGGGAGTACAGCTGGACCACTCCCTTGGCGCGGTAGGCTTCGGCCAGCGGCGGCCGGATCCAGGCCGGCATCGGCGCCCAGACCGCATCGCGCGCCGGGAGATGCCGGACCGCGGTGACTACCTCGGACGAGGAATCGCGCGAAGAAAGATCCTCCACGATTTCCCTGAGGTCTGCCAGACCGGTTTTGCCTCGACGAGTTGGGTGCAGCGGCGTCCTGTTCACCTTTTGTTCACCTAAGCTACCACGTTCGTTGGGTGGATGCCACCCCAATTCGTGCCCTTTGTGCCTGCTTTTTCACGCCTTTCGTTTCAGCGAATCAGATAAAACTTGAGTTGGCGCCCGTGGATCCACTGCCAGCCCGACGCTGTCAACAGCGCATCTTCCTCAAGCGAGAACCGCACCTCCTGATTATCCCATTCCTTGACGGTGTGGGTGACATTCAGCTCTATGGCATGCCAGGTGTCGGGCTGCATGAGCCACTCCCCCCGGCCGGGCACTCCTTCCTGGTAGTCGGTCATGCCGATCGGGGGCCCGGCTGCGTGGCCGTGGTAGCCGACCGGATGGCAGTAGATCATCGGCTTCAGCCCCTCGGCGCGCGCCTTGGCGAGGGCGCCGGCAAGCGCGGCGTTGCCGCTCACCCCTGCCCGGGCATAGTCCATGGTGATGTCCTGCAGCCGGTTTCCCGCCTTCAGTCCCTCCTTGAGCCCCTCGGGAGCGTCGGTCTCGTGCGGCAGGAGCACATAGGCGTTGTGCTGCGTATCGGTGGCAAAGCCCATGTAGACGATGCCGAAGTCGCAGTGGAGCATGTCTCCGCGCTGGATCACGCGCGCTGCCGGCGGCGTATTGGGCGGCAGGCCGCCCTTGCGCCAGATCGTGACCGAAGGGTGAAACCAGAGTCCCAGGCCCATCTCCGCCGTGCGCTGTCGCATCCACCAGGTCACGTCTTCCGTCGTGGTCACGCCGGGCGTGATGACGCGGTTGGAGAAGGCTTCGGCGATGATCTGGTGGGCGACGCGCATGGCATTTCTGTAGGCATCGGTTTCCTCGGGCAGCTTGATCTCCAGCCAGCCCACGGCCAGCTTTTCCGCCGATTTCAAGCGGCCCGAGTACTCGGTTCCCAAGGCACGCAAGAGG
Source organism: Acidobacteriota bacterium (assembly GCA_037444305.1). GTDB lineage: Bacteria > Acidobacteriota > UBA6911 > UBA6911 > UBA6911 > JBBIMP01. Next base: position 72,425 of record JBBIMP010000024.1, on the reverse strand, counting down.
TTCTCCTTTTCATTGGCCGAGAGCCCATCCGCGTGCGCGAACAGCTCCGAGGTGTTGATCCCGATGGTCGCGGGCTTTCGCTCCTCCACCACCTTTCGAAGCCCTTCCCACTGCGCGTCGTTGTGGGTCTTCACCACGGTGAACAGCCCGTCGTAGTCGAAGCGGCCGATGGAGAGGCGTTCGACCCCCTTTCCGGGTCCCAGGTCATGGAACACCAGGATGGTGCGGCGCCTGGAGGCGAACGTCGTGGCCGGCGCCATGGACCGGAAGACCGGGTCATCGTTGTATTCGCGGCTCACGATGATCCACATGTCGATCCCCTCGCGACGCATCAGGTCCGGGAGAATGGTGGCAAATCGCTTTTCAATCCACGTACGCTGCAGTCCCGCCTGCTCCCGATGTGTCAGGATGCGTTCCTGGGCGGGCGCGAGCGAAACCAGCAGGAACAGTGCCGGGAAGAGGGAAATGACGGTCCGTTTCGTGCTGTGCATAAAGGGCCTCCTCGTTTGGATGATTCATCCACGCGGATTCTAACACGGCGGGCGTATTATTATTGAACCGCAGCGGGGCGGTTTCAGTCTGTAGATGGCGGAGGAGCGGAGAATCTCATGACGACCAGGTGGATTTGCTTTCTTGCATCACTCGTGGCGGTTCTGGCGGTCCTTCCGGCGGATCCGGCTCATGCTTTCGGCGACAAGGTCATACCTCAGTTCGTAAACGGGGCGGGGGGCGACGGCACGACGTTCCGCACCAAAATCGACATCACGAACCTCGGCCCGGATCCCTCGACCCGGCTCACAAAGGTGAAGGTCCTGTTTTTCCGGCAGAACGGCGCCCCATGGCAGGTGCCGACAGGCCAGGGGAACGTCAGCGAAATCGCTTTGAATCTCGGACCGTTCCAGACCCAGCGCATAGAAACGACCGGCGCCGGGGCGCTCGAGGCCGGGTATGCGATCGTGCGCAACCTGGAGGGTTCGACCGTATACGCCGAGGACTACCAGATCGCACTGACGGTCTTTTACGAGGTGCTCAAGGGCGGAAGCACCATCGACACCGTCAGCGTTCCGGTCGGCGCGCCCACGCTCGTCTGGGTATTCCCGGCGGAAATGGCCGTCTCGCAGAACCTGCTCACCGGTCTGGCGATCGTGAACCTCTCCGAACAGCAGAACCAGGTGACGCTCGAACTGTGGAGCGCGACCACGCCTCTTTCCGGCGCGGCCTCGAGGGCGGGAACAACGAACTTCTCGCTGTCCGCCCGAGGCCAGGCCGCCCGCTTCCTGAACGATGCGAGCTTCTTTCCCGGTCTGGCCAACTTCCGGGGGATGGTGCTCGGCTATTCCGACAGGCCGGTGTCCATCCTGGCCCTGCTGCAGAGCCCCACTCCCAGCGGGGTGCAGTACGCCACGATGGTGCCCGCCTACGCGGATTCTCTGCGGCGCAATACCTACCTCTACCTGCGCCAGGGATATCCCCTGGATGCCGACGTGCCCGTCTCCGACTACTTCCTGAACGAGGACGACCAGATCCCCTGGGACCTGCTCTACGAGACCGTGAGCGCCACCTCGCGCCGCCTGGTCCCGCGGCAGGGAGCGGGAATAGCCCTCATCGGCGTGCGCAACACTTCCCAGTTCGACAACGATGTTACCCAGGAATTCCTGCGCGGGCTTTCCTATACCCCCAATCCCGTCGATCTTAGCGATGGCTCGCCCAACCTGGCCAACCAGATGGTCTTTGCCGTGCGCACCGCGCTTGGACGGTTCGTCAAGATCCGCATCGCCGAGGTCATAACCGCCGGCACCGAGCGTGACCTTTCGCTGGAGGTCTTTGTCTACCGCTAGCGCCTCCCCCCGGGAAGTTTGGCGGGTGTTCGATTTTTGAAAAATTAAGATTGACTAACACATTATAAGTCTGTAATGTGCGCTTCTATTTTGCGGAGGGCTCAGGGCCCCGCTTGATGAAGAGGAGAAGACGAATGGTATTTCAGATAGCAGTGGTCGGCGGTCTCTTTGGAGTGGCAGCAATCCTGGCGGTGCTGCGGCAGAAGCGCATCAGTAAGAAACCGAATCCCGTTCACACCATGAAGATCAACTAGGACTCCCCCGGGAATTCCGATCGGGATCCGGCCCGTGGCGCCGTGAGCGCCACGGGCCGTTCCTTGTTGGGCTTTGAAGAAACAGGGAGAGGCAGGTCTCCCGGCGCCACATCCGTCCGCCGGTCCTATCACGCACGATGTTCGTCGGTATTTCCAGCTTTGGAGCTACCGGGCGTTGCCGATCTTCCGGAGAACCGCCGGCGGGATTAAGGACACCATGCGGCCCTGCGGGGGAGGGACCAGGCGCTGTACTTCGAGGACACACAGGCTCCCTTTTTTCAGATACACGAACCGTTCCGGCGAGCCCCAGGCGATCTCGCCGGCAATTTCGCCCAGCGAGGGCTGGTGCCCGACCAGCATGATCCGCTTCACCCGTGCCGCGTCCCTCAGCCGGTCATAAAGCAGGGAACGATCCGCCGGCGGAGCCAGCAGACCGGTCAACTCCAGTTCCGGCCGGGGATCCAGCGCTTCGACCAGGATCTCCGCCGTCTGGCGGGCCCTGACCCAGGGGCTGCTCAGCACCACCGCCGGCGCCACGCCGATTCTCTTCATCCCCGCGGCGGCCTTGCGCATTCGCGCGAGGCCCTTTGAGGTGAGCGGCCTCTCGGAATCCGCAAAGCGCTCCTGCTCCCTGGGCACCGCTATGGCATGTCTCACGACGTAAAGGATCATTTCCTCGCCCCCTTCCCGCCGCCCGGAGATGCCCTTCCCCCGGCGGGGACCGGGCTGCCGCCGTGCGCCAGGGTGCGCAGACTGGTCTGGAACTGGGTCAAAGCCGGCAGGATCATCTCCTTCAATTCGGCCTTGCGCTGCTTCGCCCGGCCGAGCAGCAGTCCTACCTGCGCGCCGAGGTGCCGGCTGCGCCGCTTTTTGAGCCGCTTCGCCTCCCCTTTCAGCTTGTCGCACAGGATGCACCAGTCCTGGAAGATCCCACCGGCATCCTGCAGCGCCTTCGCCAGGGCGATGCGTCCCCGGAGCCCGTCCGGCCAGATTTCGTCGAAGATCTCCATGGCGTAGCGGAGCCTCTTGGCCGAGATCCTGAGCGCGTGCAGCCTGGCATCCTTCGTTTTTCTGAACGGGCGCGAAGGCTTGAATGCCAGGACGGGCGCGGCGGATTCCTGCAGCACCCTCCGGGCTCGTGCGGCAAGCGCCGCCCGAGGATCCACCTGCGACCGTTTTCCCGCGCTGCCGGCATGCCTGGGCGTGCCCGCCGCGATCGCCCTGACCTTCGATCCCACTTCCCGGGTGCTTGCCGTGGCGAGCCATTTCCTGAGCTGCTTCTCCTGTTTCGTAAGCTTCCGCCTCAGCCTTTCGGCCAGGTATTCGCGGCAGAGGTTGTCGGCAAGGCTGTCGGCCGAGCCCAGTTCGTTCACCAGGGAGAGCATAACGCCTGTTTCCCGCGGTTTGCCGAGCTTCCTGGTTATAAGGGCCACGGCAGCGTAGGCGGCATCCCAGGCCGCCGGCTCGAAAAGATCCCGGAAGGCGTCCAGGGCCGCCCGCAACCGCCTGGACTGCACCCGGGTGTCGTGGACGGCCTCGCTGCCGGAATGGCGCTTCAGCGCAGACAATTCGCCCAGGAACACGCTTGTCCGGTGGCGAAGAATCCTGCGCACGAATGCCATTTCGTTTTCAAGGCGGGCAGAGGTCATTTTGTTTTCCGGGCGAACGGTCTATGCGGATTATTTATCATTCCATGCCTGCGGGATCAAGCCGTAGGGCGCCGCCGGGCGCAGCCCGGCAGCCGTCGCTTCCTGTGGGAAACGGCGCACAGGGGGGGCTGCAGCCGAGGAAAGCCGCAATTGAGACCGGCGACTGCCTGTGCCGCGTCCCGTCATTGGGATTTTCATGGGTTCCGGCGGCGCAGGGTGTGCGGATCGGTGTAAAATAGCCAGAACGCCATGAGCAAAGCCCTGACCACAGTGATCGCAGCCATCGATATCGGATCCAGCGCCATACGGATGGACGTTGCGGAAGTGAGGAGCGACGGGCAGGTCCTTCCGCTGGAATCGCTGAAAAAGGGCGTCCAGCTTGGCAAGGACGCCTTCACCGACGGCGTTCTGAGCGAAGAGTCCATTCGGGCCGCCTGCGGCGTCCTCCAGGACTTCAAAAGGGTGATGGATACCTACGGCGTCCTGCGTTACCGGGCGGTGGCTACCAGCGCGGTCAGGGAATCGACCAACAGGGAAACGTTCCTCGACCGCGTTCTCATGAGCACCGGCCTGGACGTGCAGATCCTGGACAGCCCCGAGGAGAACCGCCTCACCTACTCGGCCGTGCTGGAGACGCTCAAGGACGGGCCGGAACTGCAGGAGGGGAGTTCGCTCCTGGTGGAGGTGGGCGGCGGAAATGCGGACATTACTCTGATTGAGGGGAATGAACCTCTGCAGTCGGGAACCTATCCCCTGGGCGCCATCCGGCTCCGCGCCGGCATCGCGAGTACCGCCACGCACGAACAGCAGATGCGGGTGGTGAAACGGCGCATCGCCAACATCCTCGCCAACGTCCGGCGCAGCATCGCCCTGAAGGATGCGGTGAATTTCATAGCCCTCGGGGGCGATGTGCGCTTTGCCGCCCTGGCTGCCGGCGGAGGACGCGGAAACCTGTCGCCCACCGTGCTCGCGCGCGAAGAGTTCGAGGAGTTCGTGGAATCCGTCTTCCGCAGCAGGATCGAAACGCTCGTGCGCAAGTATGCGCTTTCGTATCTCGATGCCGAGACGCTCGTGCCCGCGCTCATGACCTATCTGCTGCTCCTGCGCGAAACCAAAGCGCGGAGCGTCATCGTAAGCGGCGCGAGCATCCGCGCGGGCATCCTGGCCGAACTCACCCCCGAGAAGGAGCGGGGCCGGCTGAAAAAGCTCGCAAGCCAGATTCTGTCCGCGGCGCGCAGCCTCGGGAGGAAGTACCAGTACGACGAGGGCCATGCCGAGCGGGTGAAGGACCTGTCCGATCTCCTGTTCGGGGAGCTGAGCGGCGAGCAGCGGATGAGCGACGCGCATCGGCTCTACCTCCAGGTGGCGGCGCTGCTCCACGACATCGGGTTGTTCCTCAACACGCGGGCGCATCACAAGCATTCCCACTACCTGATCGTGCACTCCGATCTCTTTGGACTGCGGCAGCGCGAGCTCGACATCATCGGCAACATCGCGCGTTACCACCGCCGGGCCTTGCCGCAGCGCAGCCACCCCACCTTCATGGTGCTGGAGCGGGACGAGCGAGTGCTGGTTTCAAAGCTCGCGGCCATCCTCAGGGTCGCCAACGCGCTGGACAAGGGCCAGCTTCAGAAGGTGGCCGACATCTCCGTTTCCCGCGACGGGGACCACATAGTCCTGACGGCCAGCAACGTATCCGACCTTTCGATGGAACGCGCGGCCCTGGCGGGCAGGAGCGAATTCTTCAGCGAGGTGTTCGGGAAGAGGATCATCCTGCGGGAGGCTGAGGCGACCTCATGAAACACCGGCCGGCCGAGTACCTGAACCGCGAGCTGAGCTGGCTGGAATTCAACGGCCGCGTCCTGGAGGAGGCGGGCGACAAGCGCAATCCGCTGCTGGAACGGTTGCGTTTCTACTGCATTTTCCACTCCAACATGGACGAGTTTTACATGGTCAGGGTCGCGTCGCTCCTGAACCGAATCCGGCACGGCGACGGCAAGCCCGACCCGGCCGGCCTCACCCCTTACGAGCAGCTGCGGCGGATCGGCACGCGCGTGCGCGCGCTGGTCGACGAGGCGCACACGCTCTATTTCGAAGATCTCCTGCCGGCGCTGTCCAGGGAGGGAATCGTCATCGAGGCCGCCGGCACGGACCACGCGCAGAGCGCCCACCTGAACCGGTATTTTCACAGCGAGGTCTTCCCGGTCCTGACGCCCATCGCCATCGCGGAAGGGGGCACCACCCCCCGCATCACCGGACTCACGCTGAACCTCGCGGCCCTCCTCGCGGCTGGGACGGAGGGGGAGGAGGCCGAGCCGCGCCTGGCCATTGTCCAGGTGCCCTCGCGGATCCCGGGACTCTGCAGACTGCCCTCGGCCGACGGCCAGCGGTACTGCTGGCTGGTCGACGTCGTCTGCGGCAGGCTCGGAGCGCTTTTCGCGGGCTACCGGCTGCTCGAGATCGGCGCCTTCCGGCTCACCCGGGATTCGGAGGTCGAGCTGGACGACGAGGGCCGGCACGACTACGTCGGCATGCTCGAGGGCGAACTCAGGAAAAGAAGCCGCGCCACGCCTGTGCGCATGGAGTACGAGCAGGGGATGTCCTCCGCCATGCGGATGCGTCTCCAGGGCGCCTTCCAGGTCGAGGAAGCGGTCCTTTTCCCCGTCCGGGGACCCATGGATCCGCGGCCGCTCACGGCCATCGTGGATATGCCGGGCAGGGAAAATCTCCGGTTCAGGGCCCAGCCGCCGCTGATCCCGCCCGTATTCGAGCAGCACCGCAGCATCTTCGAGGTCCTCCGCGAGTCGGACCTCCTGCTGCACGTCCCCTACGACTCCTTCGACCCGGTGGTGGACCTGATGGAGTCCGCGGCCGAGGACCCGGACGTCCTGGCCGTCAAGCTGACCCTGTACCGCACCAGCGGTGCCGCCTCGCCGATCGTGCGCGCTCTCATCCGCGCGGCAGAAAAGGGGAAGCAGGTCACGGTTCTGCTGGAGCTGACGGCCCGTTTCGACGAGGAGCGGAACATCGGCTGGGCGAAGGACCTGGAGGAGGCCGGGGCCCACGTGCTCTACGGCATTGCCGGTCTCAAGGTGCACGCGAAGATCGCGCTCGTGGTGCGCAGGGAACCCGATGGCATCCGCCGCTACGTCCACCTGGGGACCGGGAACTACAACGAGAAGACGGCGCGCCTCTACACGGACTGGGGCCTGCTGACGGCCGCGGCCGATTTTGGCCGGGACGCCTCCGGGTTCTACAACACCATCACGGGCTATTCCGAGCCGCCGGCCTTCGAAAGGCTCATCATGGCGCCTGCCGGGATGCGTGACGAGATCATCCGGCTGATTCGGCGGGAGGCGGACCGGGCCCGGTCCGGCCAGGGGTCGGGGATCATGGGACAGATGAACTCGCTGGTGGACCCGGCCATCATCCAGGAGCTGTATTCGGCCTCGCAGTCGGGAGTCAAAATCCAGCTCAACGTCCGGGGCATCTGCTGTCTGCGCCCGGGTGTCAGCGGGCTGAGCGAGAACATCCGCGTGGTCTCGATTCTGGACCGCTACCTGGAGCATCCACGGATCTTCGCTTTCCACAACGGGGGGGAAGATGAGGTTTACATGTCCAGCGCGGACTGGATGCCGCGCAATCTGGACCGGAGGATCGAGCTGATGTTCCCGGTCGTGCAGCAACACGCCCGGCGCCGGGCGCTGGAAGAGTTGCGCACTCAGTTCGCCGACAACCAGAAGGCCCGGCTGCTCAAGCCGGACGGGAGATACGAACGCCTTGCGCCCGGCTCGTCGGCGCGGATCCGTGTCCAGGAGTTCCTGTACCGGACCCTCATGGAAGAGCGCGAACTCGAGCGCACGGCCCCACCCGCGCGCTACGTTCCGATCAAGAAAGAGGAGAACTGAGGGGGCAGATCAACGACGGCCCGCTGCCTCGAGATCCTCGAAGTAAGCCTCGATGAAGACACCGAGCGCATGGCGGGCCGCCTCGAGCTTGCGCTCCCAGCCGGCGCCGCCGATTGCATCCCCGGCCTCATCCGCCACCGCGCGGACGGATCCGAACGGGATGCCGAACCGCAGGGCGGTCTGCGCGAGCGCGAAGGTTTCCATGTCGACCGCCAGGACTCCCTCTGCGCTCTCCAATCGGCCCTTTTCGACCGCGCCGCACAGCACCCGGTCCACCGTCCGGACGAGCCCCGTCCTGGCCGAAAGCCCCTTGCGTGCCGCCACCGCCTGCAGCCGTTCCGCGGCGCAGCATTCCAGCGCGCGCTGCCCTGCTCCCGCCGAGACCCGCGCTGCGATCACCAGGTCCCCGGTGCGCAAAACCGGCCTCAGAGCGCCGGCGTAACCGATATTGAGGAGAAACCGCGGCTGCCAGGAGGCAAGCGCCTTTTGGAGCGCGTCGGCGGCACGGTGGGGGCCGGCGCCGGTCTTGAGCAGGAGGTACTGCGCTGCCGGCCGGCTCAGTGTCCACAGGGAGCAGCCCGGCAGGCGGACCCTCGATCTGCGGGCGGCCAGGTCGAGCGCCACCCGGGCTTCTTCCTGCAATGCCGCCGCTATCATGACCATCGTGCGAAGATCTCCGCAGGGCGGGTTCACGAAAGCCGTCCGAGGAGGCGCATGAGTCCGTCGGGGCGGATGTCGTTCGCCAGCAGGCGTTGGGCGCGCCCTTCGTCGGCCAGCAGGGCCTCCGCTGCCGCATAACCGCTGCGGACGGCGCCCTCCATGGTGGCCGGCCAGCCGGTCCGCGTCCAGTCGCCGGCCAGGTAGAGATTGGGCACGCCGCAGCGGGATTCCGGCCGAAGGCTCTCGCTTCCGGGTGAGGGGCAAAAGGTGGCATGCGGCTCCTTTATCACCCGCGACCGCAGGAGGACGGCGCCGCGCAGGCCCGGCAGCACCTGGCCAAGTTCCGCCAGCGCGATCTCGAGCAGTTCGCGCTTGGTCAGCCCGAGCCACGTGCGGGAGGCGCTCGTCACGAGCTGCAGATAACCGCCCGCTGCCGCCCCCATCCCGTAGTTTTTTGCCTTGTTGAAAAACCAGTGGATGGGCGAGCCCGGGAGCGCCGCAAAGGGCAGGTCGGTGACAGGCCGGTCGAACCACAGGTGAAGGCACGTGATCGGGCTGGACTCGAGTTCTGCGAACGGCGGCAGCCCTGCTCTCGCCGCCCCGCCGGGACCCAGCAGCGCGCCGGCTAGGGTCCAGGGAACAGCGATCACATAGCGGTCGGCTTCCACTCTCTCGCCGGAGGCCAGGACCGCCGCGGAGATCGAGCCGCCGTCCATCTCCAGCTCCCGCACCTCGGTGCGCAAGCGCACGCGGCCCTCGGCCTTCTCGAGCGCGTGCTCGATGCGGCTCCCGTACAGGGATCTCAGCGGCACGGTGGGAATCCCCAGCCACCAGCCCTTCCTGCTGGAAAGAAAGGCGAGGCGGAACACCATGGCGGCGGCTGCGGCCGACACCTTTTCGAGTTCCCCGTTCAGCGCGCTCACCATCACGGGATGCCAGAATCCCTCGATGGCGGCGCGCGACTGGCCGTGAGATTCGAGCCACGCGGCGGCGGTCGAGGCATCGAGCGGGAATTGTCGCCGGAATGCGAGACCGAGCAGGCAGCGGGCGATCCGGAGCTTGTCTCCAGATCCGAGATGGCGCAGGCGGAAAAACGAGACTGCACAGTGAAGCGGGGCCGGCAGTGCCCCGGCGCGCAGCGTAGAGGGCCGTCCGGGAGGGACCAGGAAGTGGACTTTCCGGTGGAAGCGGATCTTGTCGACAACCCCGATCGCCCGGTAAAAGTCGAGCAGGTTGGTGAAGCAGGGCATCAGGACGTGCTGGCAGTTGTCGAAGCACTCGTCCGAATCGGAGCTGCGCAGCGAGCCTGCCCGTCCCCCAAGATCCGGGCGCTTCTCGAGCAGCGTGACTTTGCAGCCCGCGCGGGACAAGGCGACGGCGGCGGCAAGACCCGCCAGGCCGCCGCCCAGGATCGCAATGCGGCGAGATTCCCCGTTCACCGCGCCCCCGGAGCCCCGGGGAGGCAGCGCATCGCCAAGGCCCGGAGCGCGATTGCGATTTTTTCCGGCGCAGACAGCCCGACCGCGCCGGAGAACACATCGTATTGCCGGCGCACTATTTTCCCCAGCAGGCGGCTGTAAATTTCGATCATGGCCCAGAGCGCAGGCCTGCTGGGCAGATCGACGAGGTACAGCAGGCGGCGTCCCATGGAATAGTAATACCGCACCCGTTCCGCCTGAAACTGCATGAGGCGGCGGAAACGGCCGTCCACCAGCCCCTGCAGCAAATCCTCGGGCGTGTAGCCGAATCTCTCCAGGTCCTCCTGCGGCAGGTAAATCCGGCCCATGGCGGCGTCTTCCTTGATGTCGCGCAGGATGTTGGTCAGCTGGAAGGCGATGCCGCAGTGCTCGGCGTGCTCCAGTGCCGCCTCGTCCCTGAAGCCGAAAATGCGGAGGGAGACCAGTCCGACCGCCGAAGCCACGCGGAAGCAGTACCGGTAGAGATCCTCGAAAGTGGCGTACCGCCTTACGGCGAGGTCCATCTCCACCCCCTCCAGGAGCCAGCGGAAGTAGTCGGCCGGGATCGAGTATCTGCGGACCGTGTCCTGAAAGGCGGGTTCAAAGGGGCTCTCCGGCGGACCGCCGCCGTACATCGATGCCAGCCGGCCGCGGAGCAGCTCCAGCATGCGGCCTTTCTCCTCCGCGCCCCCTGTGCTGTCCGCGATGTCGTCGCAGCGGCGCATGAAGGCGTAGACGGCGCAGAAACCGCGGCGTCTCTCGGCGGGGAGCGCCAGGAAGGCGTAGTAGAAGTTCCGCGCCCGGGCCCGAGCCAGGGCCTCCGCCGCGCGGTACGATGCCGACAAATCCGGATCCATCTTTTCTCCGACCCGGTCGAACCGGCCCGAGTTCATCGGTGAAAACCCGCGCCTCATTCCAACGCTCCCCGGGCGGTGTGCCTCGGCCGGGCTAGTTTCCCTGTACCTGCGACCGCGGGGCGAAGACGCCGGCCAGAGCCTCGACGGCGATCCGCGCTTCCTGCCATCGGCTCAGCGTCGGGCGCGCGCGCAGCGTATTGTATCCGAAATCCTCGATGGTGCGGAGAATCTCCAGACCGCCGCGGGTGAACAGCTCGATTTCGAAGCGCAGCCGCGGGCGGACCCTTGCCGCCAGCGGCGCTCCGCAGACAAACAGGGCTCGCGTGCGGCCCACCAGGTCCGCCATCATCGATCTCCAGGCTTCATCCGCCAGCCCGCGGGCCAGGGCCTGCTCGCCGCACCCGTGCAGTTCCATGACTTCCTCCGGGATGTAGATCCGGCCGCGCGCATAGTCCCTCGTTACGTCCTGCCAGAAGTTGGTCAACTGCAGAGCCGTGCACGTGAAATCGCCCAGGGCGTGCCTTTCCTCGTCGCGGTAGCCGCAGAGGTAGAGGACCAGCCGGCCGACGGGATTGGCCGAGTGACGGCAGTAGGCCAGGAGCTCCTCCCAGGTTTCGTACCGCGTTTTCACCTGGTCCTGGCGAAAGGCTGTCAGGAGGTCGACAAAGGGCTCCCGCGGCAGGTTGAAAAGCCCAGCAGACTCCTCCAGCGCGACAAACACCGGGTGGCGGGACTCTCGCCGGAAACAGCGGTCCAGTTCATGTTCCCACTCGAGCAGCCGGTCGAGTGCGAGCTCCGGGTTTTCCAGTTCGTCCGCCAGGTCATCCGCGACGCGGCAGTAGGCGTACACGTTCGCGAAATGCTGGCGCAGCGCCCGCGGGAGCAGAAAAGAGATGACGGTGAAGTTTTCGTAGTGCTTCTGCGCCAGCCGCCGGCAGAATCGGCGCGCCTCCCGGGGACCGGCTCTCCGGGCGAACAGGCTCCGGTCCAGCCAGGGGATAGGATCGGAGGCGTTCACGGCAGGATGGCGATTTTGAGGTCGCCGTTGCGGTCGAGCAGCCGCTCGAGGACATTCCGCAGGGAGGACAGGCGCTCCTCGCCGGTGATGAGGCTCCCGGCGTTCACCTGACCGCGGTTGACGGCCTCGAGCGCCTCGCGTATGTGCCTCGGCGTGTGGTGGAAGCTGGCCTTGATCGTGATCTCCGAGTAGTGGATCAGCGTGGTGTCCAGCGTGATGTGCGTGCCGGACGGGCACCCGCCGAACAGGTTGATACACCCGCCGCGCCGCACCATGCCCATCGCCTGCTGCCAGGTGTCGGTGGTGCCCACGGCTTCGATCACGACGTCGGCGCCGCGCCTTCCGTTGGTGATCTTCCGGACCTGCTCGACCACGTTGGTGTTCTTGGTGTCGACCACATGGTCGGCGCCCATCCTCCTGGCCAGCGCCAGCTGGCCGCTCCGTTTCCCGGCGGCGATGACGGTGGCGCCGAGGCTCTTCAGGACCTGCACGAACATCAGACCAACCGGCCCCATTCCTATCACCACCACCGTGTCGCCCTCCACGATCCCGGTCTCCTCGACGCCGCGGAGAACGCAGGCGAGCGGCTCCACCAGAGCCGCTTCCTGAAAACTTATGCTGTCGGGCAGCAGGAGCAGATTCTGGCGCACGATCCGCTCGGGAATCCTGATGTATTCCGCGTAAGCGCCGTTGATGAATTGCAGGTCCTGGCACAGGTTGGCCAGATGGCGCTCGCAGTAGAAGCAGGAGTTGCAGGGGGCGCTGTTGGCCGCCACAACCCTCATGCCGGGGACGAAACTGCCGACTCCGGGACCTACCTCCTCGATGACGCCCGCGAGCTCGTGCCCGAAGACGGAAGGCGGCACGATCATCCTCGCGTGGAAGCCCTGCCGGTACACCTTCAGGTCCGTGCCGCAGGTCAGTGCGGCCCTGATCCGGACCAGGACTTCCCCCGGCCCCACGCGCGGTATCGGGATCTGCTCTATGCGTATGTCCCGCTTGCCGTAGAGCACGGCGGCGGTCATCTTCTCTCCGGGAACCTTGATCAACTCTCTCATGGCTGTACCAGGACCTTCATCGAGTTCCCCGAGGGACGGGCGGCAATGCTCAGAGCCTCCGGGAACCTTTCCAATGGAATGCGGTGGCTGACGAGACCTGCCACCTTGATGCGCCGGTCGAAGATCAGGCGGGCGGCCTCGTCCTGGAGGTCCACCGATGCGCTGTAGCTTCCGATCAGTTTCTTCTCCTCCATGCAGATCCGCGAGGCGTCGACCGGCAGCATCTCTCCAGGAACCGTCTGGGCGAACAGGAGCACTCGGCCGCCGCGGCGGACGGTTCTCTGCGCGTCCCCGACGGCGGTCGGATCCGCCGTTGCCACGATGGCCAAGTCGGCGCCCCGGCCGCCGGTGTGCCCCGAAAGGACGGTGTGCGGCTCGCGCTCCGCCGGGTTGAAGGCTTCGAGCGCACCGAGCCTCCGGGCGAGTTCCAGGCGTTCCGGAATGAGGTCCAGGCCCACGGCCCGGGCTCCGCGGCAGCGGGCCGCCTGCAGCAGCATCAGGCCGACCGGGCCCTGGCCGAACACGGCCACCGTTTCCCCCTCCTCGAGGCCCGCGGTGTCGAGCGCCTTCAGGCAGGTGTTCAGCGGCTCGAGGAAGGTCGCCTCCTCGAAGCCCGCCCCCACCGGGATGGCCACGGTTCCATCGCTCACGATCCAGTCCATGACCCGAACATACTCGGCGAATCCCCCGCCGGCCGGTTCGTACCCGGCGGTAGTGCCCGTGCGCCGGTAGCGCTCGCACTGCGAGTACAGCATCCTGGCGCAGTAGAAGCAGTCTCTGCACGGGATGTGGTGGTGCACGGCCACTCGGTCTCCGGGTCGGAACCGCTTCACGCCGGGCCCCGTCCGCACGACGGTGCCCGCGATTTCATGTCCGAAAATCCTGGGCGGAGAAGTCAGCCCGAGCTCGATCTTTTTGAGATCGGTCCCGCAAACCCCGCAGGAGTGCACCTTCAGGAGCATCTCACCTTCGGCGATATCCGGCACCTGGACCGATTCCAGCCGGACGTCGCCGGGGCCGCGGTAAACGGCCGCCAGCATCGTCGCCGGGACCCGGCCGGCGGGCGCTTCCGGCTCGAGCGTGGCGCACTCTCTTCTGGTCATTTCCGGGCTCTGTCTTGCACTCATCGGTCACACTATGTTCGCGCGCAGGGAGGAGACACGGTCCTTACCCGTGTCGGGCTGCCAGGTGTGGAGGAAATAGTCCACGGCCTCCTGCAACGCCCGTTCCACGGGCCGGGGCTCGTACCCAAGCTCCTTGCGGGCCTTCTCGCTGCTCACGTACATCTTCCGGCGGGCGCTCCGCACCATGTCGATGGGGATGAAGGGGTGGCGCCGCAGCACCCTCCCCATGGCGAATTCATCCATGTAAGCGGCGAGGAGCGCGAGGATCCACGGAATCGGGATCCTGGGTGTGCGTCGGCCGCCGATTCGCGCAAGGGCGTCCAGAACCTCCTCGAGGTTCCAGTGCTCGCCTCCCAGGATGTAGCGTTCGCCGATCCGGCCCCGCTCCTCGGCCAGGAGATGCCCGCGGGCGACGTCTTCCACGCCTACGATGTTGAGCACCGTATCTACGTAGGCCGGCATTCTCCCGCGGATGAAATCCAGGATGACGCGGCCGGTCGGCGTAGGCCGGATGTCCCCCGCGCCCACCGGCGTGGTCGGGTTCACGATTACGACGGGAAGCCCCGAAGCGGCGAACTCGAGCGCGACCTGTTCGGCCATGTATTTCGACCGGCTGTAATGACCGATCATGTCATCGAGCGAGACCGGGCTCCGCTCGTCGGCGAGCAGGCTGTCCCGCCTCAGGCCGATGGTTGTGATCGCGCTGGTGTAAACAATCCTTTCAATTCCGGCCTCGCAGCAGGCCGACAGGAGGTTCCGCGTGCCGGCCACGTTGCTGTCGTAGATCTCCTGCGGATCCCTGGACCAGAACCTATAGTCGGCTGCCACGTGGTAAACGATGCGGCATCCCTGGATGCAGCGCAGCAGCGACATGGAGTCCTTGAGGTCGCCGATGACGATTTCCCCGTCCGTGCCTTCGATATTGGTTTTTCTGCTGGAGTTGCGCGCCAGGATCCGCACGCGGTCGCCCCTCAGCCTGAGCAGGCGGAGGACGTGGCTCCCGAGGAAGCCGGTGGCTCCGGTCAGGAATGTAGGTCCGCTGGTTGTGAGTGTCACCATCTCTCTATGCCCTTCAGGGGCTGTTGGGGCGCCCGGTTCACGCCGGCGCGCGCATGCGGCCCGATCCGGCGGGCCGCACGGAAACCGTGCCGGCCAAGCGCGCAAGTATATCCGAAAGCCTCCTGCTTTTCCATTGCGCAGCGGGATGGCCGGGATCCCGGAGTGCAGGTCAGTCGCCCGAGGTGCGGCCCCGGGCGGGCGCCGCCGTCAGTTCGGACGGGAGGGCAAAATGAACGTCTTCCCGCACTCCCCCGAGCGTTTCCACGTCGGCGTAGCCGAGCCCGCGCAAGTAATCGAGCACGCTCCCCACCAGCTCCTCCGGCGCCGAAGCCCCGGCGGTCAGGCCGATGGTGTCTGCCCCTTGCAGCCAGGACTGCCGGATGTCGCCCGTGTCGTCTATGAGGTGGGCCGGCACTCCGGCCTGTGCCGCGACCTCGACGAGCCTGCGGGAGTTCGAACTGTTGGGTGAGCCCACTACCAGGATAACATCCGTCTGGCGGGCAAGTTCGAGAATGGCGTTCTGCCGGTTCTGGGTGGCGTAACAGATGTCGTGCGAAGCCGGTCCCCTGATATTGGGAAACTTGCACCGCAGCGCCTCGATGATCTGCCGGGCATCGAGGAAACTCAAAGTCGTCTGGGTCAGGTAGGCGACGCGGTCGGGATCGGGAACCTCGAGGTCCTCGACCTCCTGCACCGTGGACAGCACCCGGATCGACTCCGGCGCCTCTCCCCTCGTGCCCACCACCTCTTCGTGGTTTTCATGGCCTACCAGGATGATGGTGAAGCCGGCGCGCGCGTACTTCAGGGCTTCGATGTGGACTTTCGTGACCAGGGGGCAGGTTGCGTCGATTACCCTGAGGCGCCGCGCGCGCGCCGCGGCCCTGACCTCCGGGGCAACGCCGTGCGCGCTGAAGATTACGACCCCGTCCTGCGGAACCTCCCCGAGTTCCTGGATGAAGACGACCCCCTTTTTCCGCAGGCCCTCGACCACGTACCTGTTGTGCACGATCTCCCGCCGGACATAGAGCGGGGGGCCGAGCTGCTCCAGGGCCAGGTTCACCGTGTCGATGGCCCTGACCACGCCCGCGCAGAATCCGCGCGGAGAGGCGAGCAGTACTTTTCCTTCAATACCTTTATGGTTCATGGATTGATGCCACAAAATGATATGCCCCTGCCGGAAGCTTGGCAAGCGGGACCTGAGCCACGCCCGTCGTCTAGGCACCGCTCCGGCCGCGGTCGGCGTCGCGCGCCGAGAACCGGGTGATGAGGGTTATGGCAAACACCAGGGCGACGGCGCCGAGGATCTGTGTGCCGGAAAGCCGTATGTCCAGGACGAACCAGTTTGCCAGAACCGCGGTGACGGGGAAGGCCAGCTCGCCGACCGAAGCGATGGAGGCGGGCGTGGACTTCAGGCCCTGGTAATAGGAAAGCAGGGCGGCGAGGCCTGGAATGAGGGCCATCCCCGCAAGGGTACCCAACGTGGTCCAGGAGTCCGGCAGCAACCTCAGTGGCTCGGGTTGGATGGCATAGAGGATGAGGAGCACGGGAAGGGCTGCCAGAAAGCGGGCGCCCGCGAGAAATATCACCGGAATGCGGCCTGCCAGGTAACGGCCGAAAACCGTGCATGAACCCCAAAGGGCTGCGGCCCCGAGCGCCGCCGCCACGCTCGCGGACCCTGGAAGATCGACGAAGAAGGCTCCACGCCAGTCGGGCCCGGAGACCAGGTAGGCGCCGGCCAGCGCGACCGGGAGGCAGGTCCAGAACCACCTCCTCGGGCGCTCCTCGAGCATGATGCGCGCCAGGGAAATGGTAAACAGCGGCTGCGCTTTCTGCAGCAGCAGCGTGACGCTGGGATTGCCCTGCTGGATGGAGTAGGTAAAAAGACTCGTGGCCGCGACCGAACCCCCGACGGCGATGAAGAGCAGGGCGGTGATCCCCCGCCGCCCCAGTTTTTTCAGCTCGGCGCGCGATCCCATCAGGTAAGGCAGCATCACGGCGGAGAGCATGCAGTGCTCGAGCAGGACGATCGTCACGGGCGAGAGGGTTTCGGTGAGCGGCCGCCGGAACAGGGCATCCGTGCCCCAGAGCGCAGATCCCAGCACAACCAGCAGAACCCCATATCTTTTCAAATCGCCCCCTGCGCGTGAGGTCAGATTTTAGCATGGAATAAGGATTTTCAGCGGCCCGTGCCGGGCGCAGGGCCAACCCCAGATCAAGCCCCGACAGCTGGTGTTGACCATTCACGCCCGGTTTGCTAGTATGTGCTCCCTTGCAGGTTGTGGCGCTATCGTCTAGGGGTTAGGACGGGTGGTTCTCAGCCATCAAACCGGGGTTCGAATCCCCGTAGCGCTACCAAGCCCCATCGATCGGCATTACTTGCTCCCACACTCCGTTCGGGGAGATTTTTATTTGCCTGTTTCCGCGCGCATACAATAAAATTTGCACTTTTCTCCCGGGGGAAACCCTGCGAGAGTTCGAGTAATCATCACTCCAAACCGCCCGGACCGTCGGCCGGCTCAGGGCACAATGAGGAAATCGCGTGAAAATACACGAATACCAGGCAAAGCAGATCCTGATGCAGTTCGGCGTGCCGATACCCCGCGGCGAACTGGCGCTCAGCCCCTACGAAGCCTTCGAAATCGCCGAGCGGCTGGGGGGAAAGGTCGTGGTCAAGGCGCAGATCCACGCCGGCGGCCGCGGCAAAGGAGGGGGGGTCAAACTGGCGGAGTCGCCCGCGGAGGCTGAGCAGATTGCCGGCCAAATGCTCGGCATGACCCTGGTGACCCACCAGACGGGGCCGGAAGGCCGGATCGTCCGACGATTGCTCATCGAGGAGGGCCTGCAGATAAAAAAAGAGTTCTACCTCAGCATCGTGATCGACCGGGCAACCCAGCGGCTCGTGTTTATGGCCTCGCCTGAAGGCGGGATGGACATCGAGAAGGTCGCGGCGGAGACTCCCCACCTCATCTTCAAGGAATTCATCGATCCCGCGGTCGGGTTCCAGTCCTTCCAGGGCCGGAAGCTCGCCTTCGCCCTCGGGCTGGCCGGCGAACTGCTGTCCCCCACGGTCAAAGTCATGGCGGCCCTCTACAAGGCTTTCGAACAGACCGATGCGTCGCTCGTGGAGATCAATCCTTTTCTGCTCACCGGGGAGGGAAAACTGCTGGCGCTCGACGCCAAGGTGAATTTCGACGACAACGCGCTCTACCGGCACAAGGACCTCCTCAAGCTTCGCGACTTTGACGAGGAGGATCCGCTCGAGATCCGGGCCTCCCGCTACGGGATCAACTACATCCGGCTCGACGGCAACATCGGCTGCATGGTCAACGGCGCCGGCCTCGCCATGGCGACCATGGACATCATCAAGCTTGCCGGAGGGAACCCCGCAAACTTCCTCGATGTCGGCGGCGGCGCCTCGGCCGAGCAGGTACGGAATGCGTTCGAGATCCTCCTCGGCGACAAAAACGTCAAAGCCGTGCTGATCAACATCTTCGGCGGGATCATGCGCTGCGACATCGTGGCCAGCGGCGTGGTGGAGGCCGCCAAGGCTATCGGCGTCAAAATCCCCGTGGTCGTCAGGCTCGAAGGGACCAACGTCGAGCAGGGGCAGGAAATACTGAAGCACTCGGGACTCAAATTCACGGTGGCCGGCGGCATGAAGGAGGCGGCGGAGAAGGTCGCCGCGCTGGCCCGATAAGGAGAACTGCATTGTCCATACTCGTTGATAAAAACACCCGCCTGGTGGTGCAGGGCCTGACGGGGCGTGAAGGAACATTTCATACCCTGCAATGCATGGAATACGGCACCAAGGTCGTGGCCGGAGTCACACCGGGAAAAGGCGGCACAACCCACGAGAACATCCCTGTTTTCAACACCGTCGAAGACGCCGTGGCGAAGGAAGGCGCCAACGCGACGGTGATTTTCGTCCCGCCGCCGTTTGCCGCCGACGCGATGCTCGAGGCGATCGCCGCCGAGATCCCCGTCATCGTCTGCATCACCGAAGGCATCCCGACGCTCGACATGGTCAAAGTCTCGACCAAACTGCGGTCGTCCCGGAGCCGCCTGGTCGGACCGAACTGCCCGGGGGTTATTTCGCCGGGCAAATGCAAGATCGGGATCATGCCCGGACGGATCTTCAAGGAGGGGAACGTCGGCGTCGTGTCCCGCAGCGGCACCCTGACCTACGAGGGGGTGTGGCAGCTGACCCAGAGGGGCTACGGCCAGTCGACCTGCCTGGGGATCGGCGGAGACCCCATCATCGGGACCAATTTCATCGACGCCCTGCGGATGTTCAACGAAGACCCGGAAACGCACGCCATCGTCATGATGGGGGAGATCGGCGGCTCGGCCGAGGAGGAGGCCGCGCTCTATATACAACAGAATGTCCGGAAGCCGGTTGTGGGGTTCATCGCCGGCCGGACGGCGCCCCCGGGGCGCCGTATGGGACACGCCGGCGCCATCATTTCCGGCGGCAAGGGAACGGCCGCCGAAAAGATCGCCGCCATGAGGGACTGCGGAATTCACGTTGCCGAAAGCCCGGCGGACATCGGCGACACGGTGCTCAAAGTCATGAAGGAGAAGCAAGCATGATCCAGGACACATTGGCAATCATCAAGCCGGACGGGGTGGCGCGCAATCTCAACGGGAAGATTATCGGGCGCATCGAGGCCGCAGGCCTCCGCGTCAAGGCGATGAAAATGGCGCACCTGTCGAAGAAACAGGCGGAGGGCTTTTACGCGGTGCACAAGGCGAGGCCGTTTTTCGACAGCCTGACAACGTTCATGTCGGAAGGGCCCATTGTCCTGATGATTCTGACGGGCGAGAACGCCATACAGAAATGGCGGGACCTGATGGGCGCCACCGATCCGGCCAAGGCAGCCGACGGCAGCATCAGGAAGGAGTTCGGACAGTCGATCGAGCGCAACACGACGCACGGTTCGGACGCGTCCGAAACCGCAGCGTTCGAGACCGCCTACTTCTTCAGCGGGATCGAGGCCTGCAACTGAGACCGGATCTATGTTGGAATTGACAAGACCCCGAACGGACTCTGTACGGTTTAGCCGGGGGATCTTTCCGGTGAGTGAAGAATATTCCACAGGAGCAATTCCACGTTGCTTTATTCGTCAACAATGCTTGCCGGCAGATATTAACGGAGCCCGGAGCGACAGCGGCGGGTCACAGCGCTTGACGAAGCTACCCGACCGCTCACTGGCGTTCGCGGCTTCCGTTTACAGTGCGCCTTCAACACGGCTTTCCTCGGATGCAGCCGCGCTGCGACCGGAGGCCCGGCAATGCACAACGGCTCGACGTTGCTCCAGCCGTTGACCATGATTGCCGGTTGCATCGCTTAACCAGGCAACGCGACCGCTCACTGGCGTTCGCGACTCCGTTTACAGTGTGCCTTCAATGATGAACTGTGATTCTTGGCGCCCTTGCGGAGGTGTAGAATTTTCGCTGGGACGCAGATTTCCTGGAGGGAGTGAATATTGAGCAGCATGGAAAAGAAGGTCATCGAGGCCCTGAGATCGGTAAACGATCCAGATCTCAATAAGAACATCGTGGACCTGAACTTTGTAAAGGACCTCAGGGTGGACGGCAGCAGGGTCTCGTTTACGATCGAGTTGACCACCCCGGCCTGCCCGGTCAAGGAGGAGATGGAGCGCTGGGCGAGGGAAGCGGTGATGAAGGTGAAGGGGATCGAGAAAGTCGACATCCGGATGACCTCCGCCGTGTCCGGCCGGCCGCAGTCTCCCGACAAGCTTGCCGTGCAGGGGGTGGGGAACATCATCGCCGTCGGCAGCGGCAAGGGCGGCGTGGGAAAGACCACCGTGACGGTAAACCTGGCGGTGGCGCTTGCCCAGACCGGGGCGAAGGTCGGACTGCTCGATGCCGACGTCTATGGCCCGAACGTGCCCCTGATGATGGGCGTGAACGGGAAGCCCCGGGTGGCCGACAACCGCATCCAGCCGCTTCTGAAATACGGTGTCAAGGTCATGTCGATGGGCTTCCTGGTCGACACCGACACGCCGGTGATCTGGCGGGGACCGATGCTGCACAGCGTCATCCAGCAGTTTGTCCGGCAGGTGGACTGGGAGGAACTGGACTACCTGCTGGTCGATCTCCCTCCAGGCACCGGGGATGTCCAGCTGACCCTCACCCAGAGCGTTCCCCTGATGGGGGCCGTCGTGGTCAGCACGCCGCAGGATGTGGCGCTGCAGGATGCGCGCAAGGCCATCATGATGTTCCGGCAGGTCAAGGTGGAAGTCCTCGGGCTGGTCGAGAACATGTCCTACTTCGAGTGCCCCCAGTGCCGCTCCCGGACGGAGATCTTCCATCACGGCGGCGGCGAAAAAACCGCGCGGAAATTCAACGTGCCGTACCTGGGCGGCATACCGCTGGAGACGGCGATCCGGCGGGGCGGTGACGAAGGCAAACCGATCGTGATCGGAGAGCCGGAGTCCGCGGTCGCCCGGGCGTTCGTGGAAATTGCCGCGTCGATGGCGGCCCAGGTAAGCATTGCGAACGCCGGCACATCGGAGCCGATGATCATCGACTAAGTGCGGATACTCGTAATCCATCCCGGGGCGTTGGGCGATATTCTGCTTTCCCTGCCCGCGCTCCACGCGCTGCGGAGGCGGTTCCAGCCGTCGATCCTGACGCTCGCCGGCAATGCCGAATACCTGGATGCCGCCTGCGCACAGGTTGCGGACCGCATCGTTTCCCTCGAGCGCCTGCCCTTGCACCGCCTGCACGCAGGCCGTCGCCCTCCTGCGGATGACGTTGCGCTGTGGCGTTCCTACGACCGGATCCTGTCGTGGACCGGCGCCGCTTCCGTGGACTTTCGCAGGTCGCTGCAGAAGATCCACCCGGCGGCCCTGGTAGCCCCCTGGCGGCCGATTGCCGGCGAAACCCGCCACGTGTCCCGCATCTTCCTGGAGTCGTTGCGCCCCTGGCTCAAACCGGAAGACATTGCTGCGATGCCCGAGGCCGGGCTGCTCCCCTCCGACCCGGAGGCCGGCCGCGCATGGCTGAGGCTGGCCGGATGGGGAGAGTCCTCCAGCCTGGTAGTGCTCCACGCCGGAGCCGGGGGGGAAGAAAAAAGGTGGGGTGCGGACCGATATCTGGAAGTTGGCCGGGCGCTTCTGAAAAGCCCGCATACTCTCCTGCTCCTGGTCGAAGGGCCGGCGGAAGCCGGCATCGCCGGGGAACTGGCCGGGCGGCTGGCCTCCGACCGGGTGATTCCGGCCGTCCGGCTTCCCCTGCAGTTACTGGCGTCGGTCATCCACAACGCCCGTGCCTTTCTGGGAAATGACTCGGGAATCGCCCACCTTGCGGCCGGTCTCGGTGTTCCGGCGCTCGTGCTCTTCGGCCCGACCTCTCCGCGTCTGTGGGCGCCCCTTGGCCGACAGGTGTCGGTTTTGGAGTCCGAGGATGGCAGCATGGATGGGATCCGGGCGATGGAGGTCATGGACGGTCTCCGCAATGCTCTTTTCTGCGGGCAAGGCCGACAAGGAACGGCCGCGGGCGGCACTTCTGGACTGTTGTCTGTCCCGGAACCCGGCATATAATGGCCGCATCGGTGCGGTTTTCCCGATCAGCGCCGTGGAGGTGCAAACGCCCCGTATGCAGCATTTCTGCAGAGTCGCCTGCCTCGCATTCCTCGCGGTAACCGCTTCCCTCGCCGCCGGCTCCGAGGAATCCGATCCCCTGAGCGGGCGAAATGCCAATTACGACATCGAGGTGCGCCTGGATGCTCAGCGCAGGCTGCTCGAGGGGAGGGAAATCCTGCGCTGGCGCAACAGCACCGAGATGCCTGCGACGGAAATGCGATTCCACCTCTACTGGAACGCCTGGAAAAACAACCGGACCACCTGGATGAAGGAGGCGCAGCTGAGAAACGGGGCCGGATCGGGGACGACGCGTACTGTCGGCGAGGAGGATCGTTCCTATTGCCGGCTGCGGTCGATGAAGATTCTGCCGGAGGGCTCCTTCGCGCCGGCGGATGTGACGCGGAGCCTGAGGCACATATCGCCCGACGACATGAATCCCAACGATGAGACCGTGGCGGTGGTGTCGCTGCCCCGCGCCGTGGAACCCGGCGAGACCATTGCGCTGCAGATCGATTGGATTTCGAAGATCCCGCGGACGTTCTCCCGCACAGGTTACCGCGGTGATTTCTTCTTTATCGCCCACTGGTTCCCCAAGGTCGGGGTTTTCCGGGAGGACGGGACGTGGAACTGTCATCAGTTTCACGCGGGGACGGAGTTCTTTTCGGATTACGGGGTCTACGATGTGAAGATCGCGGTGCCGCGCGGCTGGCTGCTGGGGGCCACGGGTCTCGCGCAGAGCGTCACGGAGAATTCCGACGGCACAGCCACGCACCACTACCGGCAGGAGGATGTGCACGACTTTGCGTGGACCACGAGTCCGGATTACCGCGAGGCCCTGCGGGTGTTCGAACACCCGGGCCTGAAACCGGTGAACATGAGGCTGCTCTACCAGCCCGAGCACGAGCGCCAGGTGGACCGGCACTTTCGTGCCACCGAGGCGGCTCTGCGGCTTTACGGCGAGTGGTATGGCGAGTATCCCTACGGCCACGTGACCATCGTCGACCCTGCCTGGGGCAGCGGCGCCGGCGGGATGGAATACCCCACCCTCTTCACCTGCGGCACCCGTTTCTTCAACCCTGAAGGTGGAGGGTCGCCCGAAGGTGTCACCGTTCACGAGGCCGGCCACCAGTTCTGGTACGGACTCGTCGGAAACGACGAGTTCAACCACGCCTGGCTCGACGAAGGGCTCAATACATTTTCCACCGAACGGGTGATGGCCGAGGCTTTCGGCAAGCAGTTCTACGTCCGCAGGTTCTTCCGCGGGTTTGTTCCGGTCATGCTCCGCGAAGTCGTGAAGAACCGCTTCACCTACGAACAGGGGCTGGACCGCTACCGGGCGGCGGCGCGGAGCGATGCCCAGTCCACGCCCAGCTACCGGTATCACCCCGCCACGGGCGCAGCGCTGAGCTACAGCAAGACGGCCCTGTGGCTCTCCATGCTCGAGAAATCGCTGGGGTGGGATGTTCTGCAGCGGATCCTGGCAGGTTTTTTTGAACGCTGGCGCTTCCGCAGCCCGGGTCCCGCCGATTTTTTCAATGCTGCCGGAGAGATTTCCGGACAGGATCTCTCGCGCTTCTTTGAACAGGTTTACGGCAGGTCGGCGGTCTTCGACTATGCGGTGGCTTCGGTCTCGAGCCGGCCCCTCAAGGCGGAGGGATTTTTCGACCGGGAGGGATCGCCCGCGTACGTGAGCGCCGGCAGGGAGGAAGCCCGGCTGTTCGAAACCCGCGTGGTGGTCCGACGTCTGCAGGACGGCATCCTGCCCGTCGAAGTGCTGTTCAAGTTTGAAAACGGGGAGGAGGAGCGGGAGCTCTGGGATGGCGAATCGGAGTGGAAGCTCTACACGGTCGTGAAGCCCTCGAGGCTGGAATTTGCCGCGGTGGATCCGGAGCGGAAGCTCCTGCTCGACATAAACTATACGAACAACAGCATGTTGTTGAATCCTGACGCCGGCTTGGCAGCGAGCAAATGGGCGGCGAAATGGATGATCTGGCTTCAGGACTATTTCCAGGCGCTGGCGTTTCTGATGTAACCGGCAACTCCGGGATGGTAAAAAATGAGCGTGCCCAGCTGTATTGCCGCCGGCCTGGCCAAGGTTTTGCGTGC
Source organism: Acidobacteriota bacterium (assembly GCA_037444305.1). Lineage (GTDB taxonomy): Bacteria > Acidobacteriota > UBA6911 > UBA6911 > UBA6911 > JBBIMP01. Next base: position 47,827 of record JBBIMP010000024.1, on the reverse strand, counting down.
CCCCTCCTTCATTATCTGGCTCTACCTGGCCGGCGTGTTGCTGGCGATCCCGCTCACCGCCGCGCTGCGGGGCGCCCTTGTGGAGTCCTTCGGCACGAGTCTTGTTCAAAGGAACCTGGAGGAGGGTTTCGACCTGGACTGGTACGGAGAATTCGCGCAGGCGAAACCGCAGGCGGCAAAGACCTTTGGACCCGGCGTGATCGGCTTCCTCCCGGCGGTGACCAACCTCGAGAGTCTGATGGACGGCACCCTGTTGAAATCCGACCCGGCCGTGGTGGCTGCCGGAATCCTCTACCTGCTGGCATGGGCCTTCCTCCTGGGGGGCATCATCGCGGAGTATGGGGACGGCGGCGAGTCGGGACTCCGCCAGGGCTTTTTTCAAATGTCCGCGGGTTATTTCTTCCGCTTCGCCAGGCTTCTGCCGTTGTCTGTCCTCTTTTACTGGGCGGTTTTTCGCTGGCTGGCCGGCCCCCTGCACTCCTTTGCCGCTCCGGGCTCCGATGGCTTTCGGCCGGCAACAAAGATAGCGGGCAGGGTGGCGGATGGCGGGATCTTCAAGGAGTGGTGGAGGTGGCGGGAATCGAACCCGCGTCCGAGAGCCTTCAGCGAACAGAGCCTACATGCTTATCCGATTCGTTCGGTTTCGCCGGCGCGCCGTTCGAACCGGCAAGTGCGGCACGCCGCTAGCTCCTTGGGATTCGGCTCAGATCCCGGAGCCCGGATCCTCGCCTAGCCTGCTGGTAGTCGCCCTCACCGGCCCCGCAGGCTGGGTCGGCAGGACGTGGCCGCCTTAAGCGGCCAGTGCTAACTGAGTGTCAGCAGTTATGTTTAATTTCCACGATTTGTCGAGTCGCGGAGCACTCGGCATGCCTCTGCAGCCTCTTGACCCCCGTCGAATCCAGGTCACCCCCATTTCTGTTGGCCCCGCAATTATAACGTCGGCCCCCCGCGGAGGTCAAACGGTCCCATTTTGCGTTCAGCCGGACCACAGGGGGAATCCAACTTTTTGCATTAAGAAGGTTGACACCCCCTCGGCTTGGTCAATAGAATGCGGGCCATATTTTTTATTGGGTCTTTTGCGTGTGTGTCTCATCGGCTGTGCGTGCGCCAGATCTGAAACCCCATGCGAGAGGGGGATTGATGAAGAGGAAGCGCAACTACACGTTGATCGTTGCCAGCGATGCGGAGCGCAAGCTCTGGCGGATTTCCCTTCCATCCACGGTCATCCACATCGTAGTCGTCCTCGCCCTTGTTGGAGTTCTCACCGCCGGGACTGCCGGCTTCCACTATGGGCGGATGCTGTGGAAGGTCGTGGATTATGACCATGTGCTCTCGGAGAACGACTCCTTCCGCGCCGAGAATCACGAGTACAGGATCCAGACCGCGCAGCTGGGGGAGAAGATCGACTTCCTGGAGACAATGGCCAAAAAGCTGATCGTGCTGACCGGCATGAACAGCGGCATCGGGGGCTTTTCGAAGGAGAACCTGAGCCAGCCCCGGCCCGCTTCGGCGGGAACGCTCCCGGCGATCGATAACTACAACAAGACGGTAGCCGCTCTCGAGGAGAGCTACCGCGCGGTTGAGGATTTCGCCTCCGAAAAGGCGCTGGTCGAATCTGCCAGGCCCGCCTTTCCTCCCGTCAACGGGTATATTACCCAGGGCATGGGACGTCGCGTGGACCCGTTCAATCCCTCGGCGACGGACTACCACTCGGGAGTGGACATATCCGCCCCCCACGGCAGCCGCGTTATCGCGCCGGCCGACGGCACCGTGCTCTTCGCCGGCATGCGCGCCGGCTACGGGAACATGGTGGTCATCGACCACAAGTTCGGCTACACGACTCGCTACGCCCATCTTTCCAAGGTCAACGTCAGGGCCGGCCAGCGGGTATCCCGCCACGACATCATCGGGTATGTGGGGAATTCGGGCCGATCCACCGGTTCCCACCTGCACTACGAGGTCTGGCTGTACAACCGCCCCGTGAACCCGATGAAATTCATCCTCCCGCAGGAGCAGCTGGCAGCCAGACAGCCTCAGGTTGTGCCCAGGCCCCGGTAGGGGCGCGGGGATTGTCTCCGGCCTCCCGACCGGCCCGTTCGTGGCCTGCGCCGGGTACCTGCACCCGGTTGAGCCCGTTGCCTTTTCCGTGCGTTGACTCACCCCAGGCCATCTGCTAGATTAGCTGGTTTATATCCGGCCGGAGACCTTCCCGCATGCTCAACTCGATCATCACCAAGATATTCGGCAGCAAGAACGAGCGTGAACTCAAGCGCATGGCGCCGCTGGTGCAGCAGATCAACAGCCTGGAAGATGCCCACTCGAGAATGTCGGATGCGGAACTGGCGGCCCTGACGCCCAGGTTCCGCGAACGGCTCGCCGGCGGTGAAACCCTCGAAGACTTAATGCCGGAGGCGTTTGCCGCCGTGCGCGAAGCCTCGAAGCGCGCCCTGAGGATGCGGCACTACGACGTGCAGCTGATCGGCGGTGTTGTGCTGCACGAGGGGAAGATCTCCGAGATGAAGACGGGCGAAGGCAAAACGCTCGTGGCCACGCTGCCGGCCTATCTGAACGCGCTCGAGGGCAAGGGCGTGCACATCGTCACGGTGAACGACTACCTCGCGGGGCGCGACGCCGACTGGATGGGGAAAATCTACCGGACGCTGGGCCTGACCGTGGGGTGCATCCAGCACGGCCTCTCCGACGCCGAGCGCAAGGCTGCCTATGCCGCGGACATAACCTACGGCACCAACAACGAGCTGGGCTTCGACTACCTCCGCGACAACATGAAGTACGACATGGCCGACTGCGTCCATCGCAACTTCCACTACGGCATCGTCGACGAGGTGGACTCGATCCTGATCGACGAGGCCCGCACCCCGCTGATCATCTCGGGACCCGCCGAGGAGTCCACGGACAAGTACTACAAGATCGACCGGATCATTCCCAGGCTGCGCCGCGACCTCGACTTCCAGGTGGACGAAAAGGCCAGGACCGTCAACCTCACCGAGGAAGGGGTGGAAAAGGCGGAGAAGCTCCTGGCCGTGGGCAACCTCTTCGAACCGCAGAACATGGACTGGGTGCACCACATCTACCAGGCGCTCAAGGCCCACCTGCTCTTCAAGCGGGACGCCGACTACATGGTCAAGGACGGCGAAGTCGTCATCGTGGACGAGTTCACCGGGCGGCTCATGCCGGGCCGCCGTTACAGCGACGGCCTGCACCAGGCGCTGGAGGCCAAGGAAAACGTCAGGATCGAGCGCGAAAACCAGACGCTGGCGACCATCACCTTCCAGAACTACTTCAGGATGTACAAGAAGCTGGCCGGCATGACGGGCACGGCTGAGACCGAAGCGGAGGAATTCTACAAGATATACAAGCTGGAGGTCGTCAGCATCCCCACCAACCAGCCGCTCAACCGCGAGGAGTATCCCGACGTGATCTACCGCACGGAACGGGAGAAGTACAACGCGGCCGTGGAGGAGATCAAGGAGCTGCACCGCGCCGGACGCCCGGTCCTCGTGGGCACGATCTCGATCGAGAAATCGGAGAAGCTGAGCGGCCTGCTCAAGCGCAACGGCATCCCGCACGTCGTTCTCAACGCCAAATACCATGCCAAGGAAGCCGAGATCGTCGCACAGGCGGGGAGAAAAGGCGCGGTCACGATTGCGACCAACATGGCGGGCCGCGGGACGGACATTCTCCTGGGGGGCAACCCGGATTTCCTGACGCTGCAGTCGCTGAGGGAAAAGGGCCTGGATCCGGCCTCGGCCGACAGGCAGGAGGAGGAACGGATTCGCAGGCACTGGGAAACGGGCTGCCGGAAGGAACATGAGGAGGTTGTCGGGCTGAGCGGACTTCACATCCTGGGCACCGAGCGCCACGAAGCGAGGCGCATCGACAACCAGCTGAGGGGCCGCGCCGGCCGGCAGGGCGACCCTGGATCGTCGAGGTTTTACCTGTCGCTGGAGGATGATCTCATGAGGATCTTCGCCAGCGACCGGATCTCGGGGATCATGCAGACCCTGGGAATGGAGGAGGGGATCCCGATAGAGAGCAAGCTCATCACCCGGCAGATCGAGCGCGCGCAGCGCCAGGTGGAGGGGCGGAACTTCGAAATCCGCAAGCACCTGCTGAAATACGACGACGTGATGAACAAGCAGAGGGAGGCGATCTATGCCATCCGCCGGGAACTGCTGCAAGGGGCGGATCAGAGGGAGTACATCCTCGAGCTGGCCAACGATATCCTGCTAGATCTCATCGATCAGCACGCGGCGCGGGAGAAGCATCCGCACGACTGGGACCTGGACGGCCTCAAGATAAGCATCGGCAACCAGTTTGGTTTGGACATTACGACCCTGGGATTGAACTTTCAGGAGCTCAATCACGACCAGCTGTCCTCGGCCCTGAGCGGGAAGATACGCCAGGTTTACGAGGACAAGGAGGCGCGGATCGGTTCCGCCTACATGCGCTACCAGGAGCGGATGATCATGCTCCAGGTGCTGGACGTGCAGTGGAAGGATCACCTCCTCGCCCTGGATCACCTCAAGGAAGGGATCGGACTGCGGGGCTATGGCCAGCGGGACCCGCTGATCGAGTACAAGAAGGAGAGCTTCGAGATGTTCGAGGCCCTCAACGCCAGGCGCGAGGAGGAAACGATCCGCTACCTCTACCTCTTCGAACCGATCACGCAGGAAGAGTACGATGCCCGGATGCGGGAACGGGAGGAGTTGCGGCGCCGGCAGGCGCAGGCGCAGAATCTGGTCTACGGGTCGGGAGACGGCGGGACCGCCGTCACCACCATGAAGCGGGAAGGGGCCAAGGTCGGCAGAAACGATCCCTGCCCCTGCGGGAGCAGGAAGAAATACAAAAAATGCCATGGAGGCTAGCGCTTTCCATGGCGGCGGAAGAAACCGTTACGCGGAGAACCAGGGAGAAACGCAGGGTAGCAGGGCGAAAAGCATGGATGTTCTCCGTGGATCTCTGTGCTTCTCGGTGAGCCTCTTTGTAACGCCTTTAGCCTTTTTCATTCAGGGAATTGCCCATGGTCAGAGAACTGAGACTCAAGGAAGCCCTAACCTTCGACGACGTCCTGCTCCAGCCGGCCAAGAGCGACGTGATCCCCTCCGAGGTGGACATCAGCACGCGCCTGACCCGGAGAATCGCGCTGAACATTCCACTGCTCAGCTCCGCCATGGACACCGTGACCGATTCGCGCATGGCCATTGCCATCGCCCAGCAGGGCGGAATCGGCATCATCCACAAGAACATGACCGTGGAGGCGCAGGCGGATGAAGTGGACCGGGTCAAGCGGTCGGAAAGCGGGATGATCGTCAACCCGATCACCATGTCGCCCGACCAGAAAATCCACGAGGCCATGAAGGTCATGAAGGAATACCGCATTTCCGGTGTTCCCATCACCTCGAAGGGGAAGCTGGTGGGCATTCTCACCAACCGGGACCTCCGCTTCGAGACCAGGCTCGATCTCCCGATCTCGGAACTGATGACCAAAGCCAACCTCATCACCGTGCCGGTCGGCACGACCCTGGAGGAGGCGCAGACGATCCTGCATCGGCACCGGGTGGAGAAGCTGCCCGTGGTGGATGAGAAGTACCGCTTGAAGGGCTTGATTACGGTCAAGGACATCCAGAAGAAGATCGCCTACCCCAATGCGTGCAAGGACGAGCTCGGGCGGCTGCGCGTCGGCGCCGCCGTGGGCGCCACCGGGGATTACGCGGAACGGAGTGCGGCGCTGGCCAGGGCCGGCGCGGACGTCATCGTGGTCGACACGGCCCACGGCCATTCCTCGCGGGTTCTTGCCGCCGTCAAGGAGATCAGGCGGCGGTTCCGGTCCGTGGATATCATCGCCGGGAACGTCGCCACCGCAGCGGGCGCCAACGCTCTCATCCGGGCTGGGGCCGATGCGGTCAAGGTCGGCATGGGACCCGGCTCCATCTGCACGACGCGGGTGGTCACCGGCGCCGGCGTACCGCAGATCACCGCCATCATCGAATGCGCCCGGGCCGCCGGCATCGCCAACGTGCCGGTGATCGCCGACGGGGGGATCAAATACTCGGGCGACATCACAAAAGCGCTCGCGGCCGGCGCCGATTCGGTCATGGTCGGATCGCTCTTCGCCGGGACCGACGAGAGCCCGGGTGAAACCATCCTTTACCAGAACAGAAGCTACAAAGTCTATCGGGGGATGGGCTCGCTCGAGGCCATGAAGGCCGGGAGCCGCGACCGGTACTCACAGGAGGGGATCTTCTTCGAGGGCAAGCTCGTGCCGGAGGGGATCGAGGGCATGGTCCCTTACAAGGGGAGCATCGAGGTAATGATCCCCCAGCTCACGGGCGGTCTGCGGGCCGGAATGGGATACTGCGGGTGCAGAAACCTGAGGGAGTTGAAGCAGAAAGCGCGTTTCCTCCGCATCACCAGTTTCGGTCTCAAGGAAAGCCACGTCCACGACGTCCTGGTCACCAAGGAAGCCCCGAACTACCGCACCGAGATGTGAGCCGTACCGGCAGGGCCGTGAGATTCCGGCAGGACCGGCAGGTCCCCTGACCTTGCATTCTCCGCCCGGAAAGGCCCGACGCGGGAAAGTTTAGACTTTTCGGCGGAGGACCGCATCCTAGTGAGTGTCGCCCCGTAAGAGGAATCGCCCGATGACAGAGGCAGAGCGCGCGGTTCGCAGGTTCATCCGGGGCGACGAGGAGGCTTTTGCGGCGGTTGCGGCGCACTGGGAAGGCCGGATTTACAACCTGGCCTGGCGGCACCTGGGCAACCGGGAGGATGCCCAGGACGTGGTGCAGGAAACCCTGCTGCTGGTCTACCGGCACATCCGAACGCTGCGCAATCCCGCAAGCTTCACCTCCTGGCTGTACCGCATCGCCCTGAACCAGTGCCGGGCGCGCCTGCGGTCGTCGCCGCCGGAGGTGCCGCTGGACGACGGCGAGACCGGTAGGAGCGGCACGACGAGCCTCGAGCGCGATCCGCTCCCGGCGGCTGACATGGCGAGGGACCCGGTGGAGGTGCGCGACCTGCTCCGCAAGGCGCTCGCCGGATTGAGCGAGGAGCAGAGGTCGGCTGTGATCCTGAAGGAGTACCTGGGACTCAGCCTGGAGGAACTCGCCCGGGTGATGGATTGCCCGCTGTCCACCGCCAAGTCGCGGCTGTACCACGGCCTGCGGGCCATGCAGCGGCGCCTGGCCCGGGCGGGCGTCCGGACCTGAAGCCGGCAGCGGCGAGGGCGCCGAAATATTGATCGACGAGGCGAACTGCAGAAGCCGCGGATTCACGGATTCCACGAATCATCGGGCCGGATCCATGAAATCCGGGAATCCACGGCACGGGAAGTATCTTTGAAGGGGGATCGAAGTGAGCGAGATGGAATGCAGTGAAGTCAGAGAGGGATTGGTGGACCTGCTGTATGGGAATCCGGATGATCCCTCCGTGGCCGGTCTGCAGAAGCACCTGGAATCCTGTGCGAACTGCCGGGGAGACCTCGGCGGTCTGCAGCAGGTCAGGAAGTTGCTGGGTGCCTGGGAGGACGAGCCGCCGCTCCGGCCGTTTGTCCTGCCGGCTGCACCCGCAAAGCGATGGCAGCGCCCCTTGCCGTGGTACCTGTTGCGCGCGGCCGCGGCGGCGGTTTTGCTCCTGGCCGTGCTGGGTCTGGCCAACGCCGAGATATCCTGGACTGCCGACGGGTTTTCCCTCAGAACCCGCCTGTTTGAATCGGGCGGTACCGACGGGAAGCATTACACCAAGGAGGAGGTGCGGGATCTGCTCAAAGTCGTCCTCAACGACTCCGAGGCAAGGATGTCGGAGGCCAATTTTCTCATGATGCAGCGGATGATGGACACCATCGCCGCCGAGAGGAAACTGGAGCTACGCCTTGTGGGACTGCGGTCGGAGAACAGCCGTACGAAAAACTGAAGGGGTCCTTTCCGCTCGAGGATTGCGAAATGAAATCGGGGAAAAAGATCTTGACCAGATTGAAGCCGGTTTTCCTTACAATACTGGTGCTTGGGTTGCAGGATGCGCGGGCGATGGCCCAGGCGCCGAGGGAAAGCGGCGAGCCGAAGGTCGACTATGCCGCGGCGCGGCGGGAGATCCAGTCGGTGGAGTCGGCCATCAATGCGCTGCTCAATGCCACGTTCGCCAATCCCTTCGGACTGGTGAACCGGACGAAAGGGGTCTACCTGCCGGGATACGGGCAGGTGTTCAACTTTCTCATAAACATCCAGCGGGCGGTGATCAGCACCCCCTTCGGGGAGTACGCCAGCGGGCAGGAAATCACCCCGGCGCAGAAGCGCAAGCGCATCGACGAGCTCAAGGACCGGCTGGTGCGGCTCATGATGCAGCATGGCCCCGCCCTGCAGCAGGTGCGGCCCAACGAGCTGGTGACGGTGGTCGCTTTCTTCGAGGACAGGAACTTTCCCGACGAGGAGAGCCAGAACCGGACCATCGTGTTGAGCGCGGTCAAGCGGGACCTGGAGGAGTGGGCCTCACGCCAGGACAAGTGGCTGGAATTCAAACAGAGGATGAAAATCATTGAGTATTAAGGTCGAGTCCCTGAAATCGAAGAAGCTCATCGGCCAGGTCTTTCTCGAGCGGGGCCTGATCGACGAGGAAGAGCTCAAGACCGCGCTCAACCTCCAGTCCGAATCCAGGGAGAAGCTGGGAAAGCTGCTGGTGGACCTGGGTTACATCTCGGAGAAGGATCATCTGGCGGTGGTCTCCGCGCACCTCTCGGTGCCTGTAATAACCGGGGCGGGATACCCCCCCGTTCCTGCCCTCGAAAACGTCCTGACGCACCGGTTCATGAAGCAGTGCAAGTTCATTCCCGCGGCGCTGGAGGACGGTGTGCTCACGCTGGCGATGACCGACCCGCACGACTATGCCACGATCGAGTCGGTGCGCCAGACCACGGGCCTTGCCGTGGAGGCAGCGCTGGGCGCCGAGAGCGAGATCATGGATGCGATCGAGAGGCTTTACGGCTCCGCCGCCTCGACCTTCGGCAGGATCATCGAGGGCATCGACGAAGGCGGGCTCGAGAGCCTCTCGGAGGAGATCGAGGACATCGAGCAGCTCAAGGACCTCGCGTCCGAGGCCCCCGTCATCCGCCTGGTGAACCTGATCATGTCGCGGGCGGTGGAGAACCGGGCGAGCGACATCCACATCGAGCCCTTCGAGAAGGACCTGAAGGTCCGGTACCGCATCGACGGCATCCTGCACGACGTGGAGTCGCCCCCCAAGAAGCTGAAGGCCGCCATCCTGAGCCGCGTCAAAATCATGGCCAAGCTGAACATCGCCGAGCGGCGGCTGCCTCAGGACGGGCGGATAAAGCTCAAGGTGCTGGGCAAGGACATAGACCTGCGCGTTTCGACGCTCCCCACGCTCTACGGCGAGAGCGCGGTCATGCGCATCCTGGACAAGAGCAACACCGACCTGTACGACATCCGGCGGCTCGGCTTTCCCGAGGACTGCCTGAAGAGCTTCGAGTCGCTGATCCGCCGGCCGCACGGCATCCTGCTGGTCACCGGCCCGACGGGCAGCGGCAAGACCACGACGCTCTACAGCGCCCTGGACACCATCAACCAGCCGGACAAGAAGATCATCACCATAGAGGATCCGATCGAATACCAGATGGACGGGGTGAACCAGATCCACGTCAACACCCAGATCGGACTCACCTTCGCCACCGGTCTGCGCCACATCGTGCGCCAGGATCCCGATGTGGTCATGGTCGGGGAAATCCGCGACCTGGAGACGGCGGAGATCGCCGTCCGCGCGGCGCTCACCGGCCACCTCGTCTTTTCCACGCTGCACACCAACGATGCGCCGAGCGCCATCACCCGGCTGATCGACATGGGGGCCGAAGACTACCTCATCGCCTCCTCGCTTCTCGGCGTCCTGGCGCAGCGCCTGGTGCGCGTCATCTGCCCGCACTGCAAGGTGGAGGTTCACCCGGTGCCGGAAATGCTGGACGAGATCGGCTTCCGGCGGGGCGACGGACGGCACGGCCCCGACCGCTTTCACGAAGGCGCGGGGTGCGAGAAGTGCAGCCACACGGGCTTCATCGGGCGGATGGGAATCTATGAACTCATGGTCATGAACGACGACCTGCGGAAGCTGACGGTCGGGAAGGCGGACTCGAACCAGATCCGCAAGAAGGCGCTGGAGCACGGCATGCGCTCCCTGCGGGACGACGGCTGGCTCAAGGTACGGCAGGGGACCACGTCGATCCCCGAGGTCTTGCGCGTCACGCAGGAAGTCTGAGAGGACGCAGAGAATGGCGGCATTCGCATACAAGGCGACGACACCGGACGGGAAGACCGTGGACGGCACGATGGAGGCCGCCGACAACGGCGCCGTCGCGCTCAAGCTGCAGGACATGGGTCTGCTCCCGATCCGCATCACCGTGGCCTCCAGGAAGTCGATCCTCACCCGCGAGTTCGAGTGGCCGGGCCGGAAAAACCGCGTGCGCAAGAAGGATCTCCTGGTATTCACGCAGGAGCTGCACACCCTGGTCAAATCGGGCATCCCGCTGGACCGGAGCCTGGCCGTGCTCTCGCAGCTGTCCGAAAACCCGGCGCTGGCGGCGGTTGTCCAGGAGGTCCTCAAGGAGGTCAAGGGGGGCAAGTCGTTTTCGGAAGCGCTGGGCCTGTTTCCGGAGGTCTTTCCCCGGATCTACGTCAACATGGTCCGCGCGGGCGAGGTCGGGGGCGTCCTCGAGGACATCCTGGGACGGCTGGCCCTGTTCCTGGAAACGAGCGAGAACCTGCGGTCCTACATCGTCGGCGCGCTCATATACCCGGCGCTGCTGGCCATCGTGGGCGTCGCGAGCGTGACCATCCTCACGCTGTTCGTGGTTCCGCGCTTCGCCGCGGTCTTCCAGGACATGGGGGTGCCCCTGCCCCTGCCGATGGCGGTCCTGAAGGGATTGAGCGACTTCATCACCGGTTACTGGTGGCTCCTGCTGGCGGCGGGGATCGTGGCGGCGGTCTACGTGAGGCGCTATCGCCAGAGCCCCGAAGGGAGGCTCGCCTGGGATCGCTGGATGCTGCGCCTCCCCCTGTGGGGGGCGGTGGTACGGAAAGTTGAGGTCTCCCGGTTTGCCCGCACGCTGGGCACCCTGCTTCACAGCGGCGTGCCGCTGCTCCAGGGAATGACGATCGTGCGCGAGATCCTGGCCAACCAGGGGATCGCCACGATGATCGAACCGATCCGCAACGGGATCAAAAAGGGGGAGGGGATAGCCCAGCCGATGAGGCAGAGCGGGGTTTTCCCGCCGCTGGCCATGCACCTGATCGAGGTGGGAGAGGAATCGGGGCGGCTCGATTCGATGCTCATACAGGTGGCCGAGGTCTACGACAACGAGGTGCGAAACGCGGTGAAGAACCTGATCGCGTTCTTCGAACCGGCGCTCATTCTCGTCATGGGGATCGTCATCGGGACGATCGTGGTTTCCATGCTCCTGGCCATCTTCAGCATCAACGAGGTGCCGCTGTAGGCGGATGCGTCCCTGGCGGAGCAGGAAAGCCAGCGCGGCGCAGCGTTCGAGCTTTCGTGCAAGAGGATATGCAGATTGGTAAAAGGGAACAGCCGAGGGTTGTAGGGAGGTAATGATGCCGGACGCACTTGCAAAGAAAAAATCTGATCGGGGCTTCTCCCTCATCGAACTCATCGTGGTGCTCGTGATCCTGGGGCTGCTGGCCGCGGTGGTCGGACCCCGGGTGTACGAGAAGCTCGCCCGCGGGAAGGAACAGATCGCCAAAATCCAGATCAGGGAACTGGAAGGCGCGCTGCAGCTCTTCTCCCTGGACATGGGCAGGCACCCCAACACCAGCGAGGGGCTGCAGGCGCTCCTGCGAAATCCCGGCAACCTCGAGGCCTGGAGGGGGCCGTACCTCTCAAAGACCGAGCTGCCCATGGATCCGTGGGGCAAGCCCTACCAGTACCGCTGCCCCGGGCAGTACAGCGACTACGACCTCTTCTCGTACGGGCCCGACGGCCTGGAGGGCGGCGAGGGCGAGAACTCGGATATCGTCAGCTGGAAGTAGGTGGAGATGCGCGGCGCGAGGCACAACCGGGGATTCACACTGCTGGAGCTCATCCTGGTCCTTTTTGTCCTGGTCCTGGTGGCGGCGATCAGCTACCCGTCCCTTTCGCGCGGCACCGCGGCGTTCTACCTGCGCGGCACGGGCCGCGACGTGCTGAACACGCTGCGGTTTGCGAGGGAGAAGGCGATCACCGAGCAGACCGCGATGACCGTGCTTGCCGACCGGCAGGCCGGAAAGGTCGTACTGGCGACGGAGCTGGGAGACGGCGCCCGGGAGTATTCGCTCCCCGGGGATGTCCGCATCCGCCGCCTGGTGACCGGCGGGGCAGAGGTTCTCGAGGGACCTCTGGTCATCCGCTTCCTGCCCAACGGAAGCTGTGACGACGCCGCCATCGAGCTCGAGTCCTCCACCGGCGGGCGCGTGCTCATCGTGACCGATCCCATCACCGGCGGCGCCCGCATTCTGGAACAGGAGAAGGAGGGACGACCGTGACGCGGAGGAGATTTGGCGCCTGCGGCGGCTTCACGCTCCTGGAGGTCCTCGTGGCCCTCACGGTGCTGGCGGTCGGCGTGGCGCTGGCATTGACGCTGGTGTCGGGTTCCCTCGGAAACATCCGCAAAGTGCAATCCCGGGCTCTGTTCACGCAGCAGGCGGAGTCGGTCATGGAACTGGCCCTGCTGGATGAGTCGATCAAGGACCCGGTCACGCTCAACGGGGACTTCGAAAACGGCACGCGCTGGACGGTGGTGGTCGCCGAATACGAGCTCCCCTCCGACGAGCCGCTGAACCTGGACCAGCCGCTGTCCGTGTGGCTCAAGCTTTTGTCCTACACGGTGGAGGTCACCGGCCCCAGGTCGAGCAGCCCGGACTGCCGACTGACGACGCTGAAACTGATCGGAACCCGGGAGCCGGCCATGGCGCCGGGGATGCCGCCCGGGATGATGCCGGGAAGGCGGCCGGGGGTGCCGCAATGAACGGAACGAGGGAAAGAGAACGCGGATTTACGCTGATCGAGATGCTGATCGCGGTCACGCTGGTGGCCATGATGGCCGTGGCGCTGTGGTCCGCGCTCAGGATCAGCGTCACCTCGTGGCAGCGGGGCGCCGAGTCGGTGGATGCCAACCAGAGGCAGCGCACCGTCGTGGGCCTGGTCAGGAAACAGATGGCGTCGCTCTACGGGCTCATCGCGCCCGTGGATCCCCAGGCCGGAGGCAACCTCTACCCCATGTTCTCGGGGACGGAAACCAGCGTGCAGTTCATCAGCCTGGCCTCCCTCCGCTTCCTCGACAGCCCGGGTCTCACCCTGGTCAGCTACGATGTGGTGCAGGACCGGCAGGGCAACTACTCCCTGGTGGAGCGGGAGGAACAGTATCTCGGCCTCGAGCTCGCCGCCGGAACCATGCCGGGCCGGGCGGAGGAGAGGGCGGTCCGCGTTTTCGAGAACCTCGTCAGCTTCATGTTCGAGTATTACGATCCCGGAACCGCGGATACCCCTTCGCGGTGGGTGCGCGAGTGGGATGCAAAGGATTCGGGAAGACTGCCGGCGGCCATTTCCATGACCATGGTGGCGCTCGACGACAAGGGCGGTCGGCTCAACCGCCATCTTGTCGTTCCGATTCACGCCAAGCCCTGGGATCCGCGCCTGGCCTTTGCCAACCCGTTCCTGGAAATCGAATACGGGGTTCCCAACCTTGGGGCCCGGGCCCGCGGGGAGGAACCATGATGCTCCGGCGGCAGGGGGATCAGAACGGGGTCATCCTGATCGCTCTGGTCTGGGTCCTGGTCGCGCTGTCGGTGCTGGCGCTCAGCTTCGCACGGGAGAGTTTCGTGGAGGTCTCGGCCGCGCGCAACGACAGGGACCTGGCGGAGGCCTATTACACGGCGCGTGCCGGGATGGCGGCCACCATTTACCAGCTGTGGGGAAAAAGGTATGCTCCCCGCGTCCGGCAACTGGAACTGCCGGAGGAACCGGACGCAGTGGACCTGGGAAAAGTGACCGGGCACTTCGGCACCGGAACCTACGAGGTGGAAATCCAGGACGAATCGGGCAAAATCAACCTGAACTTCGTCCCGGAGGAGCTGCTCCGCTCCGCGCTCGAAGTCGCGGGGATCGAAAAGACCGATGCGGATGTCATCGCCGACTCGATCATGGACTGGCGGGACATCGACAGCGCCCACCACCTCAACGGGGCGGAGGACGACTACTACCAGGGGCTGGAGCCGCCGTACAAGGCCAAGAACGGCAGGTTCGACACGGTGGAGGAGCTCCTGCTGGTGAGAGGGGTGACGCGGGATTACTTCTTCGGCCGCCAGGAACGGGATCCCGAAGGCAACATCGTGCAGCGCTACGGACTGTCGCGGTATTTCACGGTCTACACCACCTCCAACCGGATCAACGTGAATTACGCGCCGCTGGAGGTGCTCCTGGCGGTCCCGGGCATGCCGCCGGAGGCGGCGCGCGTCATCTACGAGAGGCGCCTGGCACGGCCCTTCGCCGATCTGGGAGAGGTGACCAACGAGCTGCCGACGGCGCTGGGGCCGACCACCCTGCCGTTTTTGACCGTGACGCCGACGGGGTTTTACACGCTGACCGCCGCCGGTCAGAAGGACGGCTCGAAGGTCAAACGGGTGATCCGGGCCGTGATCAATCTCGATGTGCGGGAAGCGACGAAATACAGGATCCTCTACTGGAATGAAAACATTGCAAATCTTTGAGGCGAAGACCCTGTGATTTATCTGAAAAGCAGTGTCGGAGTGGAAATCAGGGGGGAGGATCTGCTGATCTCCTGCCTGCGGAGCAACTTCTCCGGGGGCGTCTTCACCGCTTTCCGGCGGATAGAGGCCTACCGGTCGCGGGAGCGCCAGGAGGTGCGCCGGGAGATAGACGCCTTTTTCAGGGGGGAGAGGCTCAAGCGGGACAGGATCGTCCTCGGTTTGCCGCTGGAGAACGTCATCGTGCGGTTCCTGGACCTCCCGCGGGAAGTGGAAGACAACCTCCGGCAGGTGGTGCAGTACCAGGTGCAGTCGTTCGAGCCGACGGAGGAGAACAACTTTTACCACGACTATGTCCTGAGGCGGCCGGCCAAGACCGACAAGCGGCTCCAGGTGCTTCTCGTGATGATTCGCAAACCGATCCTGGACGGGCACCTCGAGGTCCTGAAGGAACTCGGCATTCAGCCCTCGATCATCATGGCCGGATCGATCGCGCTCGCCGCCATGTTTGCCGCCACCAGCGGAGAGGCGGCGCAGAAGACATTCGTGGTCGCAGACTGCAGCTCCGGCCGCCTGGAACTCACGATCCTGCGCCGCGGATTCGTGATCTACACGCAGGCAGCGACGAAGCGTGATTCGGACGCGTGGACCGATCTGCTGCCAAGAGAACTCGAGAGCGCAGTCGGCAAGGTCCGGCTGGACCCGGAAGAGACCATCGAAAGCATTCTCCTGGCGGGCGAGCGCTCGGAAGAGGTGAAGCGGGAACTGGATCCCGATATGGAAGGCTGCGAGCTGCTGGGCCGGCGGCTGCGCTTCGAAGCGCCGGTCAAGACCCAGGCGCTGCTGCAGAAGGCCGCCCAGTCGCTGAGCCTGGCCTACTGCGGCATCACCAGGCGGGCGCCCCTTCCGATGAACCTTCTTCCGTCCAGCCTGCGCTTCCGGCAGACGCGCTGGGCCTACGTGCCGGCGGCGGTCCTCGGGCTGGTCATTGTCGCTCTCGCCGCCGGGCTCGGATTGCACCGGATGTACCAGGAGCGGGTCCTCGTCGGCCAGATCGATGCCGAGCTCCAGGCGCTGAAGCCGCGGGTGGACGTGGTGCTGGCAATCCGCGCGGAGGCTGAGGCGCTGGAAAAGAGGATTACCTTCATAGAGGGCATCCTGCGCAAGCGCGACATGAATCTCGAGATTCTGCGGGAGCTCACCCAGGTGCTGCCGACGGACACGTTTCTCAACGTCTATTCCAACAAGGATTGCACCATCCAGATGTCCGGCTCCAGCTCCTCGGCGCCCGACCTGATACCGAAACTCGAAAAATCCGTGCTGCTGATGAACGTCGTACAGCGGGGCACCATCTTCAAGGACGCGCAGACGGGCAAGGACCGGTTCACGTTCGAAGCCAGGTGCGAGGGACAGAAATGAAAATATCGAACAGAGAAAGATATTTCCTCCTCGTCGGCGGGTTCATTGCCGCCGGCATTCTCATCTGGTACGTCGGGACCGTGTCGCTCTCCGGCCTCGAGGATCAGTCGGTCGACCTGGACGTCAAGAAGCGGCTGCTGATCCGGCAGAAGGAAACCCTGGCACAGGAAGAGAGCTACAGGGCCCGCGTCGACAACTACCGGCAAAGGCTGGAGCAGAACCTGGCAAAACTGCTGCCGGGGGATAATCCGTCCATCGCCGGGGCCGAGCTGCAGAAGCTGCTGAGCGACCTGGCCGGGCGTGCCGGCGTGGAGATCATTCGCAAGGACATCCAGCGGGAGCAGAAGCTGCAGGACAACCTGGTGAAGGTGTCGGTGCGGATAGAGACCAACTGCAATCCGGAGCAGCTCGTGCAGTACATCGCCTCGGTCGAGAACCATGAGCGTTATCTCACCCTGGAAGAACTGGCAGTCAACGGATTCCGGATGCAGCGGCGGTACGAGATCCGGCCGAGCATGACCGTGTCGGGATACATCGCCGTACCCGAGGCCAAGGCAGAGGAGCAGCCGGGAGCAGGCTTTTAGGCGGGAGGAAGTGAAATGACCAGGAAATGGATCGCAATCAACGTGGCGCTTCTGGGGATAGCCGGGCTGCTGGGATGGCAGTTGTGGCGGTCGATTCAGCAGTTTAAACAGAGCAACGATGTGGCGCAGCTGCAGCCGGCAGAGGACCCCAAAAAGCTGATGGCCGGCGAAGGCGAGCTGCCGCCGCTGCCGGAAAGGGTGCCCTACGATCCCGCCGAGTACCAGTCCATCCCCGGGCAAAACCTCTTTGCCGAGGGGAGAGGGCCGGAAGCCGCACAGGAAACGCCCGCCGTGGTGGAGGCGCCCTCGATGAGCGTCAAGCCGATTCTGGCGGGTGTGACGCTGTGGGGGAACGAGCGGGTGGCCTCGATCGTGGATCCCACGCAGCAGGGAGGGGCCCGGCGCAAAGTCCAGAGCAAGAGGCTCGGAGACACCTACCAGGGATTCACCATCACCGACATCACCGCGGACAGGATCATCCTCGAAGCCGGCGGACAGCGGGAGGTGATCCCGCTGTATGACGGCTCGAAGCGCCCGGCCCAGGCCGGTAAGACGCCGATCGTGGCCACGCGGATCGTGAATTTCGGCGCGGGTGCGGCGGGCGGCGGCGCTGTCGCCAGACCCACGGTGGTTGCGAGCAGCTCAGAGCCTCCCAGGCCGGCGCCTCAGGCGGGCACGGTGATGGCGCCGGTGCAGGGTGCAGGCGGTGCGGCCCGGCAGCCGGCGGCGGTGGTCCCGGTTGCGACGCAACCCGCCGCGGAAGCCGCCAGGCCGGGAGAACTGAGGGATGCACAGGGAAGGCGCATCATCCGCACGCCGTTCGGGGATATCGTTCGGCCCGATCCGCCCATGAACTAGCATGGCTGGTTCGCGATATCGGAATCTGAGAAGGACCTTCGTGAATGGTTCGCATCGTAATGCACAAGGCGGGCCAAAGGAACAATCAAGATCGAGAGGAACTCACGTGCACAATTTCGCCAGCAAACTTCGGATTGCCTGTCTCATTTTTGCCGTTACGGTGGGGGCGGGTGGACTGACGACGGCCCGGACGGCGGCGCAGGATCCGCCGCAGCGTCCCCCGATGACGGAGGAGGAGCGGCGCCGCATCGCTCAGCGCCTGCTGGAAGAGCTCCGGGGCACGCAGGCGCAGCCGCCTACGCCGGTGCAGCAGCAGGAGCCGGGGGCCAGGCCGCCCGTTCCCTCGATCGTGCAGCGCGCGCCCCTCTCGAGCGAGCAGATCCAGCTGTCTTTCGACAACCAGGAGCTGTACGAGTTCATCAACACGATTGCCGCCACGCTGGGCATCACGCCGATCATCATAGATCCGGAGGTCCGCGGGAGCGTGACGATTCACAGCTCGGCTCCCATGTCCAAGGACGACGTCCTGCCGCTGTTCAACATGATCCTCAAGAACAACAACGCCGCGCTCGTGATGCAGGGCTCCATCTACCAGATCGTGCCCATCTCCGCCGCGCTCAAGCGGGGCCTCGAGATCATCGAACACCTGCCGCCTGTGCCCCCGGCAGAACCGCCCGTGGAGAAGCCGGCGGTGG
>JBBIMP010000024.1:0-29397 GCA_037444305.1 Acidobacteriota bacterium | reverse complement strand
GAACACCTGCCGCCTGTGCCCCCGGCAGAACCGCCCGTGGAGAAGCCGGCGGTGGGAAAACCGGCAGTTCCGACCGTTCCCCCCGCTGAGACTCCGCCGGCGGCAGCTCCTCCGGCGGCGGCACAGCAGCCGGAAACGCCGGCTCCTCCCGTCCCGCAGGCCGAGCAGCGGCCGGTCACGAGAATCCCGCGCCTGGCAACGCATGTGATCCGGGTCGAGTTCGTCCCGGTGCGGGACCTGCTCGAACCGCTCAGGCTGTTCATGACCGACGGCGGGGTCATCATGCCGTACGAGCGCCTGAACATGCTGATCGTCACCGACTACACGGACAGCGTCTCGAAGGTCATCGAGATCATCCGGCTGCTGGACGACAGCTACCTCGATCCCGAACTGGTGGAGGTTATCGAGATCAAATACAACAAGTCGGCCGACGTCCTCGAAGACCTGAAGAAGATCTTCGGCGCAGGAGGCAAGGACAGCCCGACGGGCGTTTACTTCATCTCGCTGGACCGCCTGAATGCGGTTCTCGTCATGGCCAACTCGAAGCGCGCGCTTGCCGAAGTCAAGCGTTGGATCGACCGGCTCGATGCCACGGTTGGCCGGAATATCCAGACTTTTGTCTACACGGTCGAGAACTCGACGGCCTCCAATATTGCCATGATCCTCTCCATGCTTTTCGGCGGCGAGGGCGGCCCCACGCAGACCGGCACGCAGCCGGGGACGCAGCAGGGAGCTGCCGGCGGAATCCAGACGCCTTTCGGCCAGGCGGGCGGCGGAATGGCGGGCGGCTTCGGTGGAAGCCCCTACCAAGGAGGCCAATATGGCGGCGGCTTCGGCCAGCAGATGGGCGGCAGCTTCGGCGGCGGCTTCTACGGCGCGGGGCAGCAGTTGGGCCCGCGTCTGAGCCAGGGGCCCAGCATGTCGGCGCAGATCCTGCGGGGCGGCGTCTTCACGGGCCTGCAGGACACCGTGCGTGTGGTTGCCGACGACATCAACAACTCGCTCATCATCCAGGCGAGCGCGGCGGACTACGCCTACATCCTGGAGATTATCCGCAAAATGGACGTCATGCCGCGGCAGGTCCTGATCGACGCGCGCATCTTCGAGGTCGACCTGACCGACGCCCTCAGCTTCGGCATCGCCGCCGATCTGCAGGCCCGCGCCGCGGGCGACCGGCAGACCACGGCCGGCGTCTCGGGCGCCACCGGCGCGCTCACGGCAAACACCTTCGCGTTCGTGGGCGACGGCCGGGAAATCCTGCTGGCCCTGGACGCCCTGCGCACGAAGACCAACGTCCGGGTCCTGGAGGCGCCCTCGGTGCTCGCCTTGGACGGGACGGTGGCCAAGATCGTCGTCGGCGGCGAAGTCCCATACCCCGGAACTTCCTATGTCGCCGCGGCCGGCGGAGCCACCACGAGCGTGCAGTACCGGGACACGGGCGTGGCGCTGATCATCATGCCCCGCATCTCCGCCTCGGGGACCGTGACGCTGGAAATAGCCCACGAGCTGAGCTCCCCGGGAGCGCAGACGCCCACGGGGCCGACATTCAACAAGGCCAGCGTCCAAACGACGCTCGCCGTGAAGGACGGCGAGACGGTCGCGATCGCAGGCCTCATACGTGAGTCCGATGCTCGGTCGCGGAGCGGCGTTCCCTTTCTTTCGGAAATTCCGCTTGTGGGCGCGCTCTTCGGGCGCTCCACCAGGAGCGCGGCCAGGACCGAATTGCTGATCCTGATCACGCCGCACGTGATCCGCACGCCGGAGCGCTTCCAGGAAATGACCCGCGAGCTGCAGGATTCTCTGCGCAACGTCCGCAAGCTCGTCGACAGCTTCCAGCGCAATCACCTGGAGGACCTGGAAGACGCGCGGAAACAGCGGATGAAGGAGGAAGAGCGGCGCATGAAAAAAGAGGATCCGCCCAAGGTCATCCCTCCGAAGTGAAGGCGGAAGCAGTCTAAAGCCGGTATCCCGAAGCGAATGGGGATCCCCGCGGCATCGGCACCCCGTGCCCCGGCGGGGCACAAAGAGAACAGCCGGGGGTAAGCCGCGAAGCGGCGCGACCCCCGGAAAAAGCCGGAAATGGCGAGGCACCCTGGAGGGGTGCAAGAAGAGGCAGGATCCTGCACCCTTAGGCGGCCGCTTCAGGCAAAGATTGTGCTGATTCGGAAGCCCCGCTTGACCGAGCGATGCCGCGCTCGTCTTACCGCACCGGCTTCCCGCTCCTGTCTGCCGGGTTTTCCCTCTCTTTGCGGTCGATGCTCTCCAGAAGCGCCCGTACCTCATCGTGGAGCTGCGGCGCCGCCGCCAATGCCCGGCCGGCAGTTTTCCTGGCGAGGTCGAAACTGCCCATGTCGCGATAGGCGGCGGCCAGGCGTGGCAGGAGAGCAGGCGGATCATGGCCCAGCGCCAGCTGCTCCTCCAGGAGTTGAGCAGCCTGGGCGAATGCCCCTGCGCTATGGAAGAGTTCGACCAGCCCGTCGTAATCGGCTCTTTCCCATTGCAGCGGAAGCTGCCTCGCGAGGTTCCAGAATGAGGCCGCCCTTTCCGGCCGGCCTGCGCCGATGTAGCTGCGCATCAACTCCAACTGAATGCTCTTGTTGGATGGACTCAGTTCGGCGCCCTTTTCCAGTGCGGCGAGACGCTCATCGTTTTTGCCCAGCAGGAACAGAGTGTCCGCCTCGGCAAGGTGCAGTTCGGCTCTCGTCGGGCTCAGTTCTGCGGCGCGCTCCAGGATTTTCAGATTCTCCCGCGCCAGGGAATCGAACAGGCCGGGATCGGCTTCCGCCACGGCTCGAAGGACCAGGTTGACCGTGACTGCTCGGAACTGGTAGTGACGGACGTTCTCGGGATCCTGAAGGATGCTTGCGTCGAGCTGTTGGATCGCCCGGCGGGCAACCGACGCCCGCAGCGCAGCCGGCACATAGGAAGCGCCGCCCAGTTCGATGGCATAGCGGGCGAACTCCTCGCGCGCTTCGTACATCCCGGTGTGCGGAGACCGGGCGGCAGCTTCGAAGAGATCCACGGCCTGCGGGCTGTATGCCGGCAAGGGGCTGCCCGAGCCGGCATCCACCGTCCGCTTCAGGCTCAGCGCCTGGACGAGCGCTGCGTTCGACTGAAAGGGTTTGACCAGGGAAAACCAGCCGCAGAGCGCCACCGCGGGCAGAGCGACGAGGAGCGCTGTCCTGGCGGAGGGGGGTAGCTTTGGAGCTTCGGTTTCGGACGGTGCCCGTCCCGGGGACGGTTCAGCGCCGCTGTCCCCCATGCGGGCGACGTAGGCCAGAATCATGAAAAGCACCGGATACGTATTGATGCTGTCGAACCAGAAGAGGCCCTGGGTAAGATAGGCGGCGGCGAGCGTCGCCAGGACGAGGCACGACGGGTCCTTGCGGCGAAACCACAGAGCCAGTGGGATTCCCATCATCAGGCCGAAGAGAACGAGGGTTGCCGCGAGCCCCGGGGCGCCGCCGGAAATTGCCGTATCGATGAAGATGTTGTGCGCCCGGTCCGCCCAGAGATCCGAATCCGCGTGGCGGAACAACTCCTCCGGAAAGTAACGGTCGTAGACATACCTGAAGTTCTCCGGTCCCCTCCCCATGAGCGGCCGATCCAGAAATCCCTGCAGCGAAGCCTTCCAGGTGAGCAGACGGAATGCGACCTCGCCCTCCTGCGCCGAACTCGCCACCAGCCGCGCCAGTCCCGGGGCGTGTCGGAGCCAGTCGGAGTCCCCGTCCCAAACCAGCATGCCGGACAGGCCGACCACCGCCGCCAGAAGGCCGACCGCAGCCAGGCGCAGAGGCTTCCGCGTGCCTCCGACGGCGTAAAGCAGCGCCGCGAACACGAGAGCGGCAGCCAGGCCGACCAGGGCCCCCCTGGTCCGGCTGCTCTGGATCATGTACACGAAGAAGAGGCTGCAGGCGACCATGCCGATCGGTCCGGCGAGGCGGTTTCGGCGCAGGACGAACCACCCGAGCACGAGCGCGTGCAGAAGGAAGACGGCCGCCGGCGCACCGGGACTTTGAGCAATCTCCTCGACGATTCCAGGCAAGCCCCGCCGAGTGAGCTGCTGGTCTCGGAAGAGCAGCGCGAGATCCACGAGGGCGAGCAGGGCGAGCCAGATTTTGACAGCCCGGGCGTGGACCGCCGGATCGGCGCGCGCGACCAGGAAAAGAGCAACGAAGACGTTGAGCAGAAGATGCGCGGCGAAGAAGCCCGCGTTGCCGGCCACACCCTGGGTTCGAGGATCGGCAGACGGCTCAAAAAGCGATCCCGGACTCAGATCCTGAACGAGGCCGGACATGCCCATCAACAATCCTGCGAAAACGGACACCCCCATCAGGAGATGCCATTCTCTCTCCTTGCGGACTGACGATGCCAGGACGAGGAAGAACACGAACAGGTGCAGCTGCGTGATCATGCCGTCCATGCGCGCAAAATCTCCCCACCAGCTGCTCCACGCATTGGCGCTGAGGCCGGGAAGAGAACTGACCAGCATGAGTCCGAAATAGGCTATGGCCGCGTAGACCATGCCTTTGCGCTCCGGCCGGCATTGAGGAGCCGCCGCGGCCAGGACAACATAAATGATCAACATCAGCTCCACGCAGGTCCTGAACACGACACTTTTCAGGAATACGTGGGGCATGTAATAGCCCGATCCGACAATCAGAGGGGACAGGAGGGCTGCTCCCGCAAGGAGGAGGATGCCGTTATGCAGGAGTGTGGGAAACGAGATTCCGCCGGGAAGGGCCGCGCCCGCCGGTGGTCGGTGAGCGTCCGGTTTCCTGCGTTTCCCCTTCATTCGTCCTGACTGCGGGCTATTTTGCGGCGGTTGCCATGAGGTGGGCTACCGCCACGTCGAGCGTTCCCTCCCTGTAGAGGTCGCCGACGATGAGGAAGATCTCCGGTGAAACCTTCAGATTGGCTACGTTGAATGCCTGGCCTTCTCTGTTTTGCATGACAACCGAGGCGCGCGCCCCGACCTGATATACCATGATGGAGCCGCGATCGTTTCTTACCTGCAGCGGCGCGCCGCCCCCGGAGCCGCTTTCCAGCTGCGGAAAATCTCCCGCGAGTTCCAGGCGGCTGTCGGGCAGCATGCCGTAGATACGCGGTGTCGATCCGGTGCGCGCGGCCAGCAGGTAGTTCAGACCCGTCTCGATATCCACCATGCGACTGGCGTATTCCGGCGCGAAGTCGAGAAGGCTTGAGCGATACAGAAGATACCGGGGGTGCGGCCTGAATACGGCTGTCGCTCCGGAACGCGGGCTGACGGTGATGATTTCCCTCCCTCCCTCACGAACAGGGCCCAGTGCCGCGATAGCCGGCTCGTATCCTGTGAGGAAAGTATTCGCGACGCGGTAGTCGCCCTTTCCATCTCCGTGCAGCACTCCGCCGAACAACGAAGAGCGACCCGTTACCATGAGGTCGGCGAATCCGTCACCGTTGACGTCCTCCACGGTGAAGGATCTCTGTGCCTCGACAGCGGCGGAATTCATGTAGAGGTTGAAGGTCCGGGTCGCATCGGGAAACTGGAATACGCCGTCGCTCAACCGTCGCGCCTCAACGAAGCTGAGAGTGCCGGAACCATCGAAGTCCCCGAGCACCAGAACGCGTTCTGCCTGCGCAGCCGCCTTTCCGGATGCGTGCAGCGCCTCCTGCGCGGCCTGCTTCGACGGGAGGGCGGAAGAGCTCTCGGCGGGTTGCGATTCCTTGGCCGCTCTATCGGTTCCGATTTCGGCGTTCTTTTCCGCAGCCTCCATTCGATCCTGGATTTGTGCTTCGCTGAACGGATTCCGCACTTCCTCGGATACGCCTTCCATGAGCTGCCCTATTCCTTCGGCCCGGGAGCCGGCGAATACATTGGCGAAAAGGCTGGAAAAGGATGATTCGAAAAGAAGTGCGGCAGCGCCGGCAAGGCCGGGACTCGCGGTGTCCCGGAGATATCCCGGCGGCGTGCTGCGCGCCGCAGCGGGAGCGCTCTGCTCTGCCCTCCGGGTCTGATGCCTGGTTTCGTTCTGGACCTTCCAATCCGCCGGCACTGAAGCGCTGTCCACTCGGCGGAAGGAGGTCGGCGCGCTAAAAATGCTCTCCGCTGAAACCGAAAAGGCCCTGCCCATGGGCGATCCGGCCGGCGAGGCGGAATTCAGCGGGCGGTAGATGGCTTGAATGCCCTGCAATGAGGGTGAGTCGTCGGCAGCCGGCTCGGCCGCTTCCCTCGTAGCCGGCAGATTCGCGGAGGCGAGCGCAACTACAGCGGACAACGCGAGCGCTGCACAAGCATACCTGAACCAAGTCCGATCTGCAGTTCCGCTGCCTGTTTTCATATTCAAGGCTTAACCAGTTGCAAGCTGGGCATTTATATACGAACTTGGGACCGTCGTAAAGCTAAAAGTTGATGAGACCGGCCGCCGCCGAATCAAGGCCGAATCCGCTGTCGTTCGAGGGCGACAGCCCGTTCCAGCGTATCGAGCGCAGCTTCCAGCTTGCCTTCCGATTTGTATACATAGGCCTGAATTTTCAGCAACGAAGCCTGGTTTTGCACCTCCCGTATCCTGGGGAAGGCCTCGTTGAGGACTTCATGGGCCAGGGCGAACTGCCTGCTTTCGACCAGAAGATGGGCCGCCAGGCTGGCCGACTTGGCCACGGCCTCGTCATACCTTATCGGCAGGTTGAGCTCAAATATCTTCCTCATTTCGGGAAGGACACGCTCAAACCGTCTCTGCTGGATCAGCAGCTTTACGATTTCGTACTGGGATTCGGCAATCGAGAGCATCCGTTCGACGCGCGGGTCCGAGGGCTGGGCCTGTTCGGTTCCTTCCTGCCGGGGAGACTGGGCGGCGCCGAGGAGTAGGGGGGACAGCACCGCCATTGAGATCCACAGGAAAAGGATTGGCCATCTCATCGTCGGGGGGATGGGAGTGGAGTAAGCCTTCATTATATTGCTATCTCCTGTCACCGCCTGTCGGGCGGTGACTGGAATGGATTGGAATCGAAATCCATCGTGTGAACTGCAAAAGGATTCATGCCCGTCTCGAGGCCGGC
This sequence comes from Acidobacteriota bacterium, assembly GCA_037444305.1. Lineage (GTDB taxonomy): Bacteria > Acidobacteriota > UBA6911 > UBA6911 > UBA6911 > JBBIMP01. The sequence goes on along the minus strand of JBBIMP010000024.1, from coordinate 22,359 downwards.
CGGCCGGCTGAAGGGGTTGAACCCGTCCGGGTGCAGTTCGACCAGGGCGATCTGCGCCCGGTCGATCTCCGCCATCGCCAAATCGAAGCTGCGGCCGTGGAATGTCTGCCTCGCGATGAAGATTCCGGCTGCGAGCACAAGCACGGCGCTGAGAGCAAGGGCCAGGCCGCGGCGGGAGGAGGTCAGAATCCCGGGCAGCAGGATGTCCGACCACGTGCCGGCGCGGGCGGGCAGGTTCTCTTCGCCCAGCCGGGCTTCTATCCGGGTCCATAGATAAGGCGGCAGTTCGGGTTTTTCCGCCGCCCGGAAGATTTCATTGACGGAGGCCAGTTCCGCTGCCACGGAGCGGCATTCATTGCACGCATCCAGGTGCCGCTCCACACGGATGGCGTCCCCGGGCAGGCATTGCCTGTCCAGCCATTCCGAGATCATTTTGTGCGGCACGTGCGCATTCATCTTTCGCTTCTCTCGGTCTGCTCCTTTTTCAGATAAGCAGCCAGTTCCTTCCTGGCGCTGAGCCGCGCCCGGTAGATATCGGTTTTTACGGCCAGCAGGGAACGTCCCGTGACCTGGCATATTTCCTTGTAGCTCATCTCCTGCACGACCGCGAGCACGAAGGCTTCCCGCATTCTGAGCGGCAGGCTGCTCAGGACATTCCTGAGCACCTGGCCCAATTCCCGGTTCAGCAGCGCCCTTTCCGGGTTGGCGGAAGGGCGGCCCTCCAGAAGCCCCTTGCCGGCCTCCTCGGCCTCGCTATCGGGGCCGATAATCTTCTTCCGCCGGAACCTCTGGTAGACCTCATTCCTGGCAATCCTGTAAATCCAGGATTCCAATTGCCCGGCGTCCCGCAGCTTCCCGATTTCCCGGAGTGCGATAAGGAAGGTCTGCTGCGTAACATCCTCCGCCTCCTCGCGGGAGCCCAGCATCCTGAACAAAAAGTTATAGATGCGGGGTGCGAACTGCCGGTAGATTTCACGCATGGCCGAGCGGTCGCCCGCACGCGCATATTCAACCAGTTGCCCTGCCGGCCGGCCGTCGCTCATTGACCGGCAATTATACAGATGAGCGACGGCCCGTAAAGTCGCAAACGACCGGGGACGAAAAATAGTTAGCCACTTTCCAGGGGGTCGCGCATCTGTATGGCCGAGTGAGTTTCATGAAGCTTATTTCACGGGTTTCGCCCGCACAGGGCGGGCAGAAACTGCTTGACAGTTCTGAGGCGTCATTGGTAGAGTTTGCCCCGTCATTCGTGTGCCGGAATCTACCCGGGCGAAGGGTGGCCTCGAAATGAGGGACTCGCAGCACGCTATGAAGCCTCGACAGGAGTTGCAAGTATTCTCTCGTTGGAAAACACAAATACCCGTGGGGCCAGCCCCCACGCCTCTTTAAATCAAGGAGTTCACACAAGATGAAAATGAGAAACCTTTTCGTGGCAGCCGTGATGTTCCTCACGCTCACGGCCGCAGCTTATGCCCAGGCGACATTCTCCGTGGGCAGCGTTCCTGTGACGACAGCGACGGTCCAGGATCACACGGCGCGGACCGGCGCGATCACATTTTCCCAGATTTCGGGTTCTTCGTTGGCGGGCACCATAACCATCAGATACGGCGGCGCGGCGATCACCGCACCTGCGCTGACAACGGGCGCGCCCGCTGTCGTGGTGGGCACGGGCGGTTATACGGGCGTATCCGTGAACACGACCCTTTCGAGCAACTCCGCGGGTTTGCTCGTCCTTAACGTTCCCGCTGAAGCGACAAGCGGGACCATCACCGTCTCCGGAATCCGGGTCAGCCTCGTCGGCACGTTCCTGACCACGCTCATATCCACAATCTCCACGACCGGCAATGCCATCGTGGCCGGCCAGTCGAGCGTCGTGGTCATCAACGCGACGGCAAGCGGGCTGGGCGCAGTCACGCCCGGAACTGCCGCTTCGGTCAATACAATGGGCGCTGTCACCGGTCCTACCGTGACGCTGGTCGTCAACGAAGGCTGGAACAATGCATGGACACCGGCTTCTGGAGACGTCCCTGCTGATGCTAACGGCGTCGGTATCCGCCTGTTCGTATCCGCCGCGCCTCCGGCGGGTGTGACAATCACATTCCCGCTTACGATAAACACCGTCAGGGCCGGCACCACAACCCCCATCGACGGCGTCTTCACGCGGGCGACGGCAACCACGGCAACAGCCACTCCGGGTGCATTCACGGCGGCCACCACTACCTTGACGATAAGCTCGGCCAGCACCGCGGCGTCCGCCAGAGAAGTCTTCTATCAGATGACATCATCTGGCGCCACGAGCTTCAGCGAAATTGAAGCCCTCAGGATCCCCATTACGATCGCCGGCGGCACTACGACGTTCGCCCCGGTGTCCCCGATCTCCATCACGGTCCAGTTGGCGCCGATCAGCAGCGCCTTCCTGACCACGGGCGCGGTTTTCACAAATCCGATGCCGCGTTTCAGCATGGATGCCATCGCCGGCGGGAACATCGTGGAATTCACCAGCGCCACTACGACCCTCCTGATTCCGTTCGCAACGCGCATAGCCGCGAGCGGTTTTGACACCGGCATCTCGGTCGCCAACACAACCAGGGATCCCGGCGCATCGATCATGGGCTTAACCGGTGCGATAGCGCAGAGCGGGACGATTACGTTCTACATCTACCCGCAGCTGCAGACAGGCGCAGCGGCGGTTCCAACGGTTGTCACCTACACGACCAGGGCGGGAGCACCCGGAACGGGTCTCGACGCTTCGGGCAGCCTGCCGTCGGGCAGCACATACACCGTGATGCTGTCGCAGCTGTTCGCGGCTGTCCCGGTGACCGACGCCTGGGCCAGCACCTTCAACGGCTACATCGTCGTCGTCACCAACTTTACGAACGCCCACGGGCAGTACGTGCTGAGCGATTTCAGGACGTTCTCACAGGGCGCCCTGGCGCTGGTCATCACCGGCAGGACTACATTGCCTGAAGCGCTGAACAACTAAGCATTCGCCTGTCGATGCAAATCGACAAGGACAGGAAGGGGCTGCCTCTGGCAGCCCCTTCTACTTTCAGAGGGTCGGTGTGGGCCCGGGAGTCGAGCAGAGAGATGCTGCTCGGTCGGCGAATGAGAAGGGATACGAGTCAGGCAGCCGCGCCTTCCGATCCCAGAATGTCCCGCTAACGCTCGGACCGGGCCGGTCGGTGGAGGTGAGGGTGACACTCGAAACAGCGATAGAAGAGAAGAACTATGAAGACAGTATCACCCTGATACTGCAGAAGAGCGTCGAAGGTATGGCCCGGTTGACGATACCGGTGGTGGTGAATCCCGAGGAGAAGGCGGTTGATGAATATCCGCCGGGTCTCTCACCCAGGGAGCTGGAAGAGCTGCTGAAAAAGGCGCGGACCATCAAGCCCTGAAGACGAGAGGGGCTGCAGCGCTTCTCATCCGGCCGGCATGGACATTCTGCCGGGAACCTTCCCCTCGCCGCAAGCTTTGTGGACCCTCCCCGTCAATTCCCTCTACCTGCGAATGTTCTGCGGGGGGATGGCGCCCAACGACCTTCCGTCATCGCTCCCGAATACGGAGAAGCTCACAACAGGCAAGTCTGCACGAATCCGAACGTACCCTCCCAACCTGCCGAGGGTGGAAGGGATGAGTTCGGGAAGAAGCCTGGCGAACCTCTGGCCCGGCTGGAGAGCGGTCGAATAGGTTCCCAGTGTGGCGCCATCGGGCCCGAAAGCCTCCATCCGGATTTCGACCGGGACGGAATTCGGATTCAGCACGGCGACCCCTGTGAAATACCCGGCGGCCTCGGCAATGTGAGAAAAGACGAAATCCAGGAGCGGCGGGATGAAAAGCGGGAGCGTGGAGGAACTGCCGTGAATGGTCGAGAAGCGCAGCGCGCCCGCGATGTGGGGCGAGAGGATGAAGTAACCGGCCGATGTGGGCTGGATGTCTATCCGGATCGAGCCGGTCGCAAGAGCGGATCCCAGCAGGGGAAAGAGGCTTGCCGCGGTTCCGATCCATTGCCCTTTGGGTCGTATTTCGAGGCTGGCCGGATTGCCGCTTATCGGGAAGGGGACGCCGCTGTCGTTAAGCGCCGTCAGGGTCAGGATCGCCGGCAGAGAGGAGTGCATGTTGACGATGCTCAGTTCCGTCGAATAGGCGCCGCCTGAGGCAAAGTGAGCCGCGTGCAATCGGAGGCCGTAGAAAGCCTTCTGGCCCTGCAGCGTGTTCGATTCCAGAATGTTGCCGAACGTCTGTCGCGCTACAAGCGGAAAGTCCGACTCGCCAGCGATGTATCCTCCGCTGAAGGAGGCGAGGTCAATCCCCGGAAACAAAATCCTCAGGTCCTGAAAAATAGAGCCCTTCGCGGGTATCGGCAGTGTGCCCTTTCTGATTTGACTGCCGGAAGCATCGAGCAGTGTCAGCGTTGCCGTGGCGGAAACGGTCCCGGGATTGTGGATTTCGAGCGTGGTGGACGCGGAAGGATCCTGCCGGAATACGACCGGCCATATCCAACCCGTGGTTGCGTCCAGCTCTGCGGTCGAGCCGTCCAGCCCCGGGCCTTTCTCGTTTCCGTGCAGATAAAAGCCGGCGAGTTCCGGCCGGTTTCCCTCCAGCCGGATCGTTCCATGACTCGCAGCGAGGACCCCCGGGCCGAAAATCTCCTGGGCCAGCTTCGCGAACTGCCCTTTCCTGGGGATGTCGATGGTCACCGGATTCGTGATGCCGGCGCCTTCGATCAGCTCTCCCCCTAAGCCAAAGGCCCTCAGCGTGACGCGGGCTTTCTTTTCGAACGGGTTGGTGACTGCGAGGCCGGTGTAGATTCCATCCGCGGCCTTCCGGAAGGGGAACTGCAATTCGCTGAAGCCGGTGCTGATCGCGGCTTCATCGGGAAGGAGTTGCTCGAGATAGCGCGGGATGTCCGTAGATGGGAATTGGGCGTTCGGCACCGCGATCCCCAAAGGCTCCATGGCGACCTGAAAATTCACGAAACCCGCGCCAAACTTGGGAACAGATGTCAGTTCGATCGAGACTTCAAAGGATTCCGCCATCTGACGGCTCATGGGCGTGCCCGAGAACAGATACACGACATCGGCCGTGCCGTCGCTCCGGGGCACCGTTTCGTCCGATCCGGAGGATGTGACGAAGAATGCACCCGTCGCTGAGTCGAAGGCCTTGGATGCGAAAGTGATTCTCACCCCCTCCGGGATCGGCAGGAAGGGCCGGAAGCGGAGTCTGGCCGGGACCGTCTGGCCGAACAGCCCTGTATCGCTTGTAAAGGCACTTACGTACTCCTCTCTGATCAGAAAGGTTGCGGCTGGGGTGACGGGCGATCCTCCCGAGTAGGTCAGGGTGCCGTTGTTTTCCAGGCTCAGACTGAACGGCGCGAGGATCTGGCTGATGACATTCACCTTCGCCTGCCCCCCGAGGATGGCATTGCCGCCGGGTTCGGGACTTGTAATGGTGGCCGCCAGCGGGCCCTGGACCTTTGTGGACAGGTCCAGCCGGACGCCCTGAATACGGATGGAGTTTCCGGGCACTCCGCCGGCAGGAATGTTGAAGGAGATGATCCCGGCGGCGGCGTTCACGGCGGGCGTGGCGGCGATGCCGGAAAACCCGCCCGTGCCCAGGACCATAATCTCGGCAGCGGAGTTGTTGGTGATCCTGGCATCGTATCGGACCTGCATGGGCTGGGCGACGGATGCGCCGGAGATCACCGTCAGGAAGACCTCTCCGGCAAGTTCGGCCACGCCAATTCTGGCGCCGGACACGGCCGTGGAGGATATCATGAAGGTCGCTTGCGCCTGCAGGGGCATGGTTGCGAAAAGCAGGAGAGCAACCGACAGAATGGTTCGATAAAAATGCTGCATCATGACTAAGGTTTCCTTTCCGGCCGGCGCCGACTTCACCCGGCACAGCATCAAGATGGTAACCGTTTAGCTCCGTTCATGCAATTGCGAGTTCATTCCGTTGCATCAGCTTGCAACCTGGCCTCTATTCTGCAAAGATCCTCGCCATGCCGAAGGCATCTTTGCGCTTCATCAGCTGCACGTTGAATCTGTGGCGTGGGTGGCCGAACGCAAGGATGTTCTGAGCTATATTCTGCACTCAAATCGCAAAGGTGGCTGTGGGGCTGAGATATGACGGGCATTATGAAAAGGCGCGAATTGTGGATCTGTGTGGTCCTGGCGGCGCTTACTATTGCCGCCTACGCTCAAGTATACCGGCACGACTTCATCAGCTTCGACGATGGCGATTACGTTTACGACAACTGGAGGGTCTTAACAGGTTTCACTCCTGAGAACATTCTGTGGGCGTTTACCACCGGTCATGCCGCCAACTGGCATCCGCTGACGTGGCTTTCGCACATGCTGGATTGCCAGATCCTGGGCCGCGAGCCGGGCCCCCATCATCTGGTCAACGTTCTTTTCCATGTATTGAACACCCTCCTCCTATTCGAATTGTTCCGCTTTCTTACGGGGAAGATCTGGCGCAGCGCTTTTGTCGCAGCGCTCTTCGCCCTGCATCCGCTTCATGTGGAATCGGTCGCATGGATTTCTGAGCGAAAGGACGTGCTGAGCACATTCTTCTGGCTGCTGACAATGCTGGCGTATGCCCGCTATGTGAAGCTGCCGTCCACGCCCCGCTATCTGCTGGCAGTCGGATTTTTCGCGCTCGGCCTGATGTCCAAACCCATGCTGGTCACCCTGCCGTTCGTTCTGCTGCTCATGGATTACTGGCCGTTGAACCGGGGGCAGGTCCTGACGGCTTCCGGTGCCGGGAAAGCCCGTCTTCAACGCGGGCATGCGCTGAAGACGTTCGTGCCGCAGCTTCCAAGGCTGGCGCGTGAAAAGCTGCCCTTCTTTCTTCTGGCGGCAGCTTCGAGCGCGGTGACCTTCTACGTTCAAAGGGCGGGTGGAGCGGTGGTTCACGTCAGCGATGTGCCGCCGGCCTTCAGAATCGCAAATGCCCTGAACTCCTATATTTCCTATCTCGTCAAGACGGTCTGGCCGGCCGATCTGAGCGTGTACTACCCGTTTCCTGCTGTCCCCTATGCTTTTCGGGAGACCGCCGCGGCGGCGATCCTTCTGGTTGCCGCATCCGTGCTGGCCGTCCGGCACGGTTCCCGCTTCCCCTATCTGCCGTTCGGCTGGTTCTGGTATGTGGGAACATTGATTCCGGTGATCGGCCTGGTGCAGGTTGGAGGGCAGGCGATGGCGGATCGCTATACCTACGTACCGCTCATAGGAATCTTTGCTCTTCTCGCCTGGGCGATCCCGGACATGCTCGAAAGACGAAAGATCCCCGGTGTATCGAAGGCGGGGATGGGCGCGCTCGTGATCGGATCTTTGACGATCACAACCTGGTTTCAGGTGCGTAATTGGAAGGATTCCGACTCGCTGTTCCAGCATGCGCTGAAGGTCGACGGGACGAACTTCATGGCGCACCAAATCCTCGGGATAGTGGAGGGAAACCGCGGCCGGCACAAGCAGGCCCTTTCGTATTACACTGAAGCCCTGCGGCTGCGGCCCCGCTTTTTCGAAGCGACCGTCAACCTCGGTTTCACATACTATGAACTCGGCAACAGCGAGCGCGCCTACGAGTATTATTCGAAGGCTCTCGAGATTCGCAGTGACCATCCCATTCTGCTCAAAAATATGGGCCTGCTTCTTTATCGGGAAGGAAAATACGGCGAGGCCGTGGAATTCTACAACCGGTCTCTGCACCTGTTGCCGGACGACCTGCTCCTGCGTGTGTACTGGGGAAACGCCGCGGCGAAGCTGGGCCGGGAGAGGGAAGCGATCGCCGCCTACGAGGACGTGCTCCGGAAATATCCGGAACAGCAGGAAGCCTACCTGGGTTTGGGCGCTCTGTTCCTGAGACAGGGCAAAATCCAGCCGGCGATCGCCAACTTCGAGAAGGCCCTGGAGATCAACAAGGAGTACGCCGAGGCTCACACAAACCTGGGCACCGCCTATTTTCAACTTGGGCGGGTGGATACGGCGATCACCCACTACAAGGAATCCATCCAACTGGAGCCGGACGATGCGGAAACCCGGTACAATTATGCGGTTGCCCTTTACAGCCAGGGCGCGCGCGACAAAGCGGTGGAACAGTACCGTGAGACGATCCGCCTCGATCCAAAATACACGGATGCCTACTACAACCTCGGAATCGCCTTGGCCGATGCCGGGGAACTCCAGGAAGCGGTGTCCATGTATGCGAAAGCTGTCGATCTGAAGAAGGATTATGCGGAAGCCTACCACAACCTGGGCATCGCCCTTTTCAATCTGGGATATACCCCAAAAGCGCTGGAGGCCATCGCCAAAGCCCTGGAGATCAGACCGGACTACCGTGAAGCTCGAACCAATTTTGGCTTGATCGAATCAACCCTGTCGCGGCCCCGGAAAAAGAACTGAAAGCCGCAGGGAATCCGGCGGAGACGGCATTTGAGCGGCAAAAGCAAAAAGAAAGGAAAGTCCCGGCATCCGAAAGGCTCTGCGCTGCCCGAGACACCCCGCCGGCACATAGTCGCTGCGCTGGTTGTCATTATGGCCACCTATGTGATCCTGCGGCTTCCCGGGATCCATGTCCCGCTGGACAGGGATGAGGGCGCCTTCGGTTACATGGGTCAACTGATCAATGACGGCAGGCTGCCATATCGTGACGGCGTCGATCACAAGCCTCCGGTGGCTTTTTACATCAATGCGCTTGCTCTCCACCTGGTGCCTCCCACGGAATGGGGAATTCACCTCTTCCTTTTGCTCTACAACCTTCTCACACTCGTCTGTCTCTTCTATCTGGCAAAGATCTATTTCCAGTCGCTTTCAGCCGGCCTGTGGTGCGCCTTCTGCTATGGCGTTTTCAGCGCCAGCCCTGCAATCCAGGGCTTCACGGCCTCCACGGAAATGTGGATGCTTCTGCCGATCACCCTCAGCCTTCTCCTCGCTGTCCTGGCTCGAGGGCGGGGTCATTCCGTTCTGCTGTCGCTGAGCGGCGTCGCCGGCGCCGCCGCCTGCTGGACCAAGCAAAGCGCCTTTACCAGCGTCCTGTTCATCTTTCTCTTCGTGGGCTTCACTGCTCTCTACCCCAACTCAGATTCCAAAGCGACTCCTCGAGCCGCCATCCGGGCGCTTTCCTTCTGGCTCCTGGGGGGCGGGCTCTTCTCCGCGCTGCTGATGCTTTATTTTTATGTCCAGGGCATTTTTTCCGAGTTTATTTACTGGAGCTTCCTCCACAATCTGTCCTATACAGGGCAGCTCTCACTCAAGACTTCCCTGGTGATGGTATGGCCCAGGCTGATCGAGATCGCACGGGGCGATTTCATCCCTGTTGCCGCGGGTGTTGTCGTTGCCGTGTGGGGCCTTGCACGGAAACAGAAGGGCGCCTGTTTTATTTTGGGATTCCTGCTTCTGTCCCTTGCGGGCACGATTCCAGGATTCGGCTACCGCCATTATTTCGCCCAGCTCGCGCCTGCCATGGCCATCGCGGGCGGCTACGGACTTTCCATTCTCATGGGACGATTTCGCACACGGAATGGACGACTGGCGGCTGCAGCCGCGTGCGGGATTTTGATTTTGGCGGCGCCCATTTGGGTGAATCGGCATTATTTCTTCGAACGTGACCCCAACATCATCAGTCGAAATTATTTTGGCCACAATCCCTTCCCCGAATCCAAGTTGTTGGCGTCCTACATTGCAGGAGCGACGGAACCGACGGATGCCGTTCTGGTCATAGGCTCGGAACCGCAGATACTCTTTCGCGCCCGGCGATGGAGTTCCTCCTCCTTTGTGATGTTCTACCCGTTGATGTCCCGAGGGTACCCGCGGCATAAGGAGTTCCAGGAGACAGTGTGGAACGAGGTGCAGAGGACTCCGCCCAAATACATCCTCGCTATGGCTTACATTCCCACTTCATTTCTCTGGGATGGCGTAGCCGATATAGATATCGCGAAACGCTTCGACGAGTTGATGAAAAGCGACTACTCGCTCGAGAAGATCATGCTGGTAACCGGATCCCAGGGCGAGTGGATCGCCGCCAACGACAGCCGCCTGCAGCCGGGCGTGGGAAGCATATACGTCTACCGGAGCAGGAAATGACGGCCGCGGCAGATCCGGAAAACTGCGAAATGTTGCCCCGCGAATCGGGGGCGGCAGGGACTGTATCTGAAATCCGCTGATTCCAGCCACTCCGCGCCGAACAAATTCCAGCCTGGAACCACCCCTTTAACCCTGATTTTTGCTATCATCCGTCCTCGTGTACAAGGACCGGCGCATCACCATCGTCATCCCCTGCCTGAACGAGGAGCAGGGAATTGCCGAAGTCCTGTCGCGCATGCCCCGCTTCGTCGACGAGGTGATCGTGGTCGACAACGATTCGACCGACCGGACCGCCGAAGTGGCCGCGCGGCACGGCGCCCGCGTGATTCACGAGAAGATCCGCGGCTACGGCAGGGCCTACAAGACCGGATTGCTGCAGGCCCAAGGCGACATCATCGTGACCCTGGACGGCGACCACTCCTATCCCATCGACGCCGTCTCCTACCTGCTGGAGGTTTTTCTCCGCGCCGACGTCCGCTTCCTGTCCGCTTCGCGCTTCCCTCTGAAGAACCGCAGGGCCATGTCGGCCAAGCACTGGTTCGGCAACAAGGTCCTGAGCCTGGCCATGTCCGTGCTCTACTTCCGCTGGGTGCGGGACTCGCAGTCGGGCATGTGGGTCTTCGAGCGGGATATCCTGCGCGAGATGAACCTGGTAAGCGACGGCATGGCGTTCAGCGAGGAGATCAAGATCGAGGCCATCCGCCGCAAGGGGATCGGGTTCAAGGAGATCTACATCGACTACTCGAACCGCATGGGTGAAATCAAGCTGCAGCCGTGGCGGGACGGCTTCCGCAACCTGATGTTTCTTTTCCGGAAGCGGTTCCACTTCAGCCCGGCAGCAGCCGTGGACCGCAGGGAGACCGGACCGTGAACCCCGGCACTGAAGCGGGACGCGGAAACGGCGGGCATCCGGATGCAGGCGGGCCTGCAGCGTGCCCCGCGTGCCTGGCCGACGGGTGCACGGTCGAAACCAATGGCGGCGACCGCCTCTTTCGGCTGGCGCCGGGGCGGTATCCGCTGTTCCGCTGCAGGCGCTGTCGCTGCCTGTTTCAGCACCCCATGCCCGCGCAGGAAGCGCTGGCAGAATTTTACCCCGAGGGATACTGGCGATTCGCGGGCCCGTCGTCATCGAGGGCCGCGGGAAGACTGCTCGAGCGTGCCGAGCAGGCCTGGCGCGAATTTGCGAACCAGGGGCACGTGCGGTTCCTGCGCCGCTCCGCCAGAAGGCGTCCCGCAGCCGGCCGCAGCCTGCTGGATGTCGGCTGTGGAAGCGGCCTCTTTCTCTACCTTGCCGGGCGGGCGGGCTTCGAGGCGCACGGTATGGACGTCTCCGCCAGGGCGGTTCGGGCAGCACGTGCGCAGTACGGCCTGGATGTGCGGCCGGGTGAAGTCGGGAGCGGCCAGTGGAACGGCCGCAGATTTGACTACGTCACCATGTTCCACGTGCTGGAACACCTGCGTGATCCTGCTGGGGCGCTGGCGTGGGTAGGCGGCCTGCTGAATCCGGGAGGCCGTGTGATCATCCAGGTGCCCAACGCGGACTCGCTCCAGGCCAGGGTTTTCGGCCGCTCGTGGTACGGCCTGGACGTGCCGCGCCACGTGGTCAACTTTACGCCGGGAGCGCTTCACCGCCTGCTGGCGCGTTGCGGGTACCGCGTTTGTTCCAGGGCCCGGTTCTCCCTGCGGGACAATCCGGCGTCGATCGCTTCCAGCATCGCGCCGCTGCTGGATCCGGTGGGGCTTCATGGGCGCAGACGCATAACGAGCGCGCCGCTGAGGGCGCTGATGGAGGGCGCCTACCTGGGATTGTTTCTGCTGGCGCTGCCGTTTGCGCTCCTCGAAAGCGCCGTGGGGCGCGGGGGCACGCTTTGGGTGGAGGCGGAGCAAGCGGGCGGCTGAAGCATCTCTCGGTGCGCCCGCGCGAATGGCCGCCCGGCTGTTGCGCCCCTGGCGGGGCGCAACAATACTGCGGTTCCAAAAACAACACATGATCGAAGGTCTCGCATCCATCATTGTCGTCAACCGCAACGGCGCCGCTTATCTGCAGGAGTGCCTCGATTCGCTGCACCGCCAGAGCTGGCCCAAAACGGAGCTCATCGTCGTGGACAACGCCTCCACCGACGGGTCGCTTCAGTGGCTGCGCCTCCACGCCGCCGGCCTCACGCTCATCGAGCTTCCCGAGAACCGCGGCTTCGCCGGCGGCGTCAACGCCGGCATTCGCGCCGCGCGCGGCGAATTCATCGCTCTGCTCAACAACGACGCCGTGGCGGATGAGGGATGGCTGGCCGCGCTGGTGGCTGCCGCCGCCGATGCGGATACCGGCATGATTGCGTCCAAGATCCTCTTCTACGACCGCCGCTCCACCATCGACAAGGCCGGCCACCTTCTCTATCCCGACGGGCTGAACCGGGGCAGGGGCGCCGGGGAAGCCGACCGCGGACAGTACGACCTGCCGGACGAAACGTTTTTCCCCGACGGCTGCGCGGCCCTCTACAAAAGCCGTATGCTCGAGCGGGTCGGGCTGTTCGACGAGCAGTTCTTCGCCTACGGCGACGACGCCGACCTGGGGCTGCGGGCCCGCTGGCAGGGTTGGAAATGCCTGTACGCCCCCGAAGCACGTGTCTACCATCACCACTCGCGCACCCTCGGGAAGTACTCTGCCGAAAAGGCCTTCCTGGTCGAACGCAACCGCTTCTGGGTGGCGGTGAAACTGCTGCCGCTGCCGGTGCTGCTGCTGTCGCCGCTGTTTACTTTCTGGAGATTTTGCTGGCACGTTTCCAGTATTCTTGCGGCACGGGGGCTCGCCGGAGGGGTCCGAAGGGAGGCGAGCGCCGGCAAGCTCCTGCTGGCTCTGCTGCGCGCTTATGCATCGGGACTGGCAGGGCTTCCCTCTATACTGAAAAAACGCAGGGCTGTGTTTCGCAGCCGGCGGGTCGGCACTACGCGGTTTTGCGGACTGATGCGGCGCTTTCGCATCTCGGCGAGGGAACTGGCCCTGAGGGATTGACGGTAGGCCCTCACGCAAAGAGCAGAGAGGCTTAGGCCACGGATTTCACTGATTGCGCGGATGAACTCACACGGGAACCAGCCGGAGGGTCCGTGCAATCCGTGAAATCCGTGGCCGGGATATTCATGTATTGGAGAGTCTGACCATTGCTCAACCCGCGACTGAAAGCCGCAGCTGAAAAGCTCCTGCCCCGGTTTCTGCTCGCCTGGCTGGATCCCTTCCAGGAGGCGATCGAGTCGGAGGTGCGGGCGGCAGCCGCCGGCCTGCGGGATGGACAGCGGGTGCTGGACGCAGGGGCGGGCGAGGGACGCCACCGGCGCCATTTCAGTCGCGGCCGCTACCTGGCGGTCGACGCCGGCGTCGGGGACTCGGCCTGGAACTACTCGCGGCTCGACGCCAGGGCCGACCTCGAGAATCTGCCCTTCGCCGCGGCCTCGGTCGACGCGGCCCTGTGCATGGTCGTGCTCGAGCACACGCGCAATCCTGGCCGGGTGATCGCCGAGTTCGCCCGGGTGCTGCGCCCGGGCGCAACGCTGTACATGGTGATCCCCTTCCTCTGGGAGGAGCACCAGGCCCCGCACGACTACTGGCGCTTCACCCGCTATGGGGCGCGACTTCTCTTCGAAGGCCTTCCCTTCAGGCTCGACCTGCTCGAGCCGGTCGGCGGGATCTTCCGGGTCTGCGCCAGGCGGTGCCTGAACCTGCTGTCCGTGTTCCAGGGGGGGTGGCGCTGGCTGCTCTTCGTTCCGCTGGCGCCGCTGCTCGGTCTCCTCCTGCCGCTGGTCCTGCACTTCCTGGACGGCCTGGACCGCACGAAGAACTTCTCCCTCGGCTTCCGGCTGAGGGCCACCCGGGAGTCGACGTGATGCCATCGGCGCCGGCCTGGCAGCGTTGGCTGGACCGCAGGGGGGGATTCGCCGCCGCCTGCCTGCTGACCGCGGCGTTGTGGGCCGGCAATCTTCTCTGGCTGGCCAGGGACACGCGCCCGCCGGTGTGGGACATGGCGCTGCACCAGAGTTACGCGCTCAACTACCTGCCGGGGGCGGCCGGGGAGGAACCCGCGATCCGCCCATGGGCGCGATCCGGCAACTACCCGCCGTTCGTGCACCTCGTGATCGCGGCCCTCTTCGCGCTGTTCCACCCCGACCCGCGCATAGCCGCGCTGGCCAACCTCCCGGCCACTTTCATTCTGCTCTGGTCCGTTCACGAGCTGGCCGAGGCCATGGCCGGCAGGGCGGCGGCGCGCTGGGCCGCTTTCATCACCGCTTTCGCCCCCTACATGGTCTGGATGTCGCGCGAGACGATCCTCGACTACTGGATGTCGGCGTGGGTGGCGGCCGCGCTGCTGGCGCTGTGGAAATCGGACGGCTTCGCCGACCGGCGCGCCGCGCTGGCCTTCGGCTGCGCCGCGGCGCTGGGAATGCTCACCAAGTGGCTCTTTGCCGGCTTCCTGCTGCTCCCGCTGGCTTACGTCGCCTTGCGGCGCCGGCTCTGGCATCACGCGGACCGGATGGTGCACAAGGCCGATGCCATCCTGATCGCCGGCATCGGCGCCGGCCTGTGGTATGTTCCCAACCTGCCCGGACTGGTTCGCTACTTCGGGGAAAACATGCGCATCGGCGCCCGGGAGGGAGAACCGCCGGTGCTTTCCTTCCAGTCGCTCATCTATTACCTGAGGCTGCTGGAGGGATATCAGTTCTTCGGGATTCTCTTCGCGCTGACGGCGGCGGCCTGCTGGTTCGCCTGGCGCCGGCAACTGATCCGGGACGGCCGGTTCCTGGCCGTGGCCATTGCCGGCGGGTGGCTTGCCATGACGCTGCTCCGGACCAAGGACCCGCGCTTCACCATGCCGCTGCTCGGTCTGCTGGCGATCGTCTGCGGCGCATGGGTCGCCTCATGGGGATACTCCCGGGCGGCTCTCGTTGGCCAGGGCCTGCTGGCGGCGCTGTTGCTCGCGCAGGCCTATGCCGTAAGCTTCGGGGTCGCCTGGCTCCCGCAGCAGGTGGTTCTCGCCCGAGGCTATCAGGGCTCACTGCGCTGGGACTGGAATCTCTACACCCAGCACTATTTTCACATTCTGGGCAAACCCCGGCGCGAGGACTGGAAGCTGGGAGAGATCCTCGATGAGGTCCGCCGGCACTCACACGCCGGCGCACTGGAGGCTTCGCTCGCCATCGTGCCCGATCTCCCGCGATTCAACGCCGCCAGTTTCACGCTGGAGGCACGCTTGTCCGGAATGAGTGCCAGAATCGACCACCCGCAGTCGGCCGCGGCGGGGGTCGGGTCCTTCGACGGTTTCAACTATGCCCTGATGACCGAAGGCGAGCAGGGGATGCCCTGGACGACGGTCGAAAGTCCGGCGCTGAACCGCATCATAATGGACGAGCACGGCACCTTCCTGCTCCTCGGCATCTGGGTTCTGCCCAACGGTGACTCCGCCCGGCTTTACTTCGTGCGGCGGGAGACGGGAGGGGAGTGAGCAATGACCGGTTTCACACTGCCGCCTCTTCCCGGGTACTCGAAGCTCAGCCGCGCCCCGCGCGACCTGGCGCTGCTGTTCCTGGCGGTGGCCGCGTGTTCGTTGCCGTTCCTCGACCAGCCGTTTCACATGGACGACAGCTTCTACATGGACATGGCGCGGAACGCCCTGCAGAAGCCGCTCTTCCCGAACGACCTGCCCTACCGGTTTCACGGCGAGTCCCTCCCCGACATGGGATCCCACTCCCACCCCCCGCTGCAGACCTATTTCCTGGCGCTGCTGCAGGCCCTGTTCGGCGAGCGGGAGGGGAGGGAGTGGATCTACCACCTCGCCGCGCTGCCCTTCCCGCTCCTCGCGGCATTCTCGTTCTACTTCCTCGCCGCCCGCTTTCTCGGCCGGCCGCTGTGGCCGGCGCTAGTGCTCGCCGGTTCTCCGGTGTTCATGGTCATGGGGCACAACCTGATGACGGACCTGCCCAACCTGGCCTGGTGGCTGGCCGCGATCGCGGCGTTCGCCTATGCCTCGGACCGGCGGAGCCGGAGCCTGTTTGCCGCCAGCGCCGTGTTTCAGACCGCCGCGGTCTTTACGAGCTACCTGTCGCTGGCGCTGACGCCGCTTCTGGGCTTCTACCAGATCCGCAAGCGCGGGGGGCCGGCCGGCTGGCTGGCGCTGGCGCTGCCGCCGGCCGCGATGGCGGGGTGGCTCTGGCTGAACTATCTGCACTATGGCCGGATGATCCTGGGCGACACTGTCGGGTACGTGCAGTCCAGGCACGCGCTGTCGGCCGAGGCGCTCTGGACGAAAATGCTCGCGCTGCTGCAGTACCAGGGGTGGCTCGTCGTTTTTCCGCTTTTCCTGCTGGCAGTGTTCGCGCGCGGCCACAAGGGAAGGGTGGCGGCCGTGGGCGCGCTCGCAGCGGTCTATGCCGCGCGCCTCGTGGTGCCCGAATACGGATTCGTGGAGCAGATCCTCTTCGCAATCGGCCTGGCGGCCGGCGGAGCGGTCATGGTGCAGATGGCGGTAATGGCCGCAAAGGCTGTGCTCGGCGGGGAGGGGATCCCGGAGTTCCACGGACTGCCGGGACAGTTTCTCGGGCTCTGGTATTTCGGCGTCGCCGCCGGCTGCCTGCTGGTCTTCACGGAAGGATCGGCGCGTTACATCTTGCCGCTCGTGCCGCCGGTGCTGATCTGCTTTTTCCGGACCCTGGAGCTCGCGGAGGTGGGGGAATACCGCCGCGCGAGCCCGCCGCTCTTCAGCGTCTCCATGGTCGCCAGCGGCACGCTGATCGTGACGCTGGCCTGGGGGCTGCTCCTGTCGCACGCCGACCTGGAGGCTGCCCGGGTCTACCGGCAGGCGGCGCTCGAAGCCGAGCGGGTCACTCGCGGATTCAAGACCTGGTTCGGCGGGGAATGGGGCTTCCGATATTACGCGCGCAGCCGCGGCGCCGAGCTGCTTCCGGCGGACGAGACCAGGGTGGAGGGCGGCAGCTACATCGTGCGGCCCAGGATGGCGCTGCCTTACGAAATCCCGGCGGGACTCGATTCGATGACGGCGCACGTGCAGACGCTCGCCCTGGCGCCCCGCACGCCGCTGCGGCTGCTGGACGAAAAAACGCCGGCGGGATTCTACTCCACGGGATGGGGCCTCCTGCCCTTCACCCTCTCCTGGAGGAACCTCGAGGAGGTGGACATCCGCCAGGTGAGTTTCCTGCTCGAGAGGCTCCCCTGGGCGGAAATCGAAAGCCGGGATCCGCACTCCCCGTGGGCGGCTTTCGCGGAAATCCGGGGCCGGCGCCGACCGGCCCTGATGGCGCGCGCCGGCACCCGGATTCGGTACGAATGGATCGCGGAGACACCGGTGGTCATCGAGCTGATGTGCGGCATCGCCCCGGGCGGAGCGGGAGGGGCGGACGGGGAATATTTCTGCCGGGCGGCCCAGCTGGACGCGCTGCAGCGCGTTGTCGATTCGGCGGGCTGCCGGTTGGCGCCCGACGCGGCGGGCGGGCGGGACTGGAAGCCCTTGCGCCTGACGCTGCAACCGGCGCAGAATGAGCGGCTGTACCTGGAGCTTTTCTTCGACGGCGCCGGAGATGCCGCCGGCATTTTCGCGGAGTCCGTCCTGGCGGAGGTGAAATGAGCGCCGCGGGAACCGGGGGACGGATGCTGTGGGCGGGCGCAATCCTGGCGTCCGTCCTGGCCGCCTGCTCCGGGGCGACGGCGCCGAAGGCGAGGGAGGAGCGGGCCGGTGCGCTGGACCTGGCCGCTATCCTGGCGCCGGCTGCCGGCACCGATGGGGAGGCCTTCAGGCGCGGCCTGCCCGTGACCCGAAAAGGCACCAGGGAGGAGGCCGACGTTCTGATCGCCCCCGCCGCCGTGGAGGCCCGCGTGCCGGCGCTCCGAGGCGGCGCGGTGCTCCAAATGCGCGCCGCGCCGGTTTTTAATATAGGCGACGGCGTGAGGATGGAGATCCTGCTCGTTGTGGATGGGATCGAGCGGGAGTTGTACAGCCGGACGTTCGATGCCGCGCGGCGGAGCGCCGACAGGGAGTGGACGGCGTTGTCGGTGCCGTTGGCACCGGTGGAGGGCGGCGACGTGGTGCTCAGGATCCGCGCCTCCGCAGGACCGCAGGGAGACCTGGCGGGGGACTGGCTGGCGCTGGCCGCGCCGCGCCTGCTCACGGGAGGTGGGCTGTGAAGGAATCCCGGGATTTCACCGGCGAGCGATTCATCCCGGGGACGGGCGGCTGCCAGATGGCTTACGAGCATCTGCACCGCTACCTGCTGGCGCTGCCGCTGGCCGCCGGCAAAACCGTCCTCGATGTGGCCTCGGGTCAGGGGTACGGAGCGGCCCTGCTGGCCCGGGCCGCCCGGTCGGTTCTCGCAGTGGAACTCCACGGCGAAGCCCTGAGGCAGGCGCGGGAAACCTACGCCGGGGAGAACCTGCTCTTTCTGCAGGGGGACGCTCTCCGGCTCCCCCTCGCCGACGCTTCGGTCGACCTGGTAGTGGCCATGGAGGCGCTCGAGCACCTCGAAGATGCGGAGAAGCTGACCGCGGAAATCGCCCGGGTGATGCGACCGGACGGCCTGGCGCTGATCTCCACGCCCAACAAGGCGGAGTATTCGGACGCGCGGGGCTATGCCAATCCCTTTCACGTGAAGGAGTTCTACCGGGAAGAGTTTCTGGCGCTGCTGCGGCGGCACTTCAGCCAGGTGGAACTGGGGCATCAGCGAATCAGAGCGGGATCCCTCATCTGCTGGGAAGGCGGCGGCGCCCGGCCGCAGGAGATCATTACCAGGCCCGTTCCGGAGCGGGAGCGGGTGCCGGCGGAGGCCATGTACTTCGTGGCGCTGTGCCGTCGAGACCCGCGGGCGGCCATGGTCCTGCGCGAATCCGCCTACCTTGACCCGACCGACGGGCTCTTTGCCGAGTGGGACGCGGCAAGGGACGAGGCACAGGCGGAGATCCGCCGGCTGAATTCGGAAATCCAGGCGCTTGGCGAGTGGGGCCGGGGCCTGGAGGCGCGCGTGGAAAAGCTTCACCAGACGCTCGCACGAACCGAGGATGAAGTCCACGAGCGGGATGAAACGATCCGGGACCTGCAGGAAGAGCTGAAGACGGAGATCGGCAAGCGGGACCATCTCCTGACGAAACTGCAGTCGGAGTTTGAGGAACGGACTCAGTGGGCGCAAGACCTCGAGCGGACAGTGGCTGCCAGGGATGCTGAAATCGAGCGCGTAAACTCAGAACTGGAGCGTGTCGCCCTAAGGTTAGCAAGGATCAGGCATGCATTTTTGTACAGGATCTTGTGCCGGCTGGGCCTACTCCCGTCGTAGCGGCCGCGGAATCCGGCCCGGACATGAAAACCGGGACGGCCTGCCACGCTATGCCCCTAAGCCCTCCTGCCCCGGCTCGGCGATCGGGCGAGTATAAGCTCAGGCCGTGGCGAGCGATGATGCGGTGAGGGAGAACGATCACAGTTTTGCTACGCCACGGGAGCACGGCAAACAGACAGATGGAAACAGCCGATACGCGCGCCGGACGGCGTGCACTCCTGATATGTCTTTTGCTCGCGGCTCTAGTGGCCGCCGTTTATTTCCGTACATACTGGCACGATTACATCTACCTCGATGACAGCGATTATGTCTTCAACAATCCACGTGTTCTCGGCGGTCTGACCTGGAGCAGTTTCATCTGGGCGTTCACGAGCGGGCACGCGGCCAACTGGCACCCGCTGACCTGGCTGTCGCACATGCTGGACATACAGCTGTTCGGCAGTAACCCCGGGCCTCAACATCTGGTCAATGTCCTATTTCACATTCTCAACGCACTGCTGCTCTTTTATGTACTTTGGTACATAACCGGCAGCAGTTGGCGAAGCGCGTTCTGCGCCGCCCTCTTCGCGCTGCACCCGCTTCACGTCGAGTCGGTGGCCTGGATTTCCGAACGAAAAGATGTCTTGAGTACGCTATTTCTAATGCTGGCGCTCATTGCCTATGCCAGGTATGCCCGGCATGCTGCGGCCAAGTGGTACGTGGCCGCGCTCTGTCTGTTCGCGCTGGGCCTCATGTGCAAACCGATGCTGGTCACGCTGCCGTTCTTGATGCTGTTGCTGGATTACTGGCCGCTGGGACGCTATTCCGCGGAGGCGAGCCTTCAGAAGGGTGGAGCCTATCCGCAACGCTCCGGGCTGCGCCAGTTCCTTGCCCGGCTTCCGAGGCTGGTTGGTGAGAAGATCCCTTTCTTTGTGCTCACATCGATCTCCAGCGTCGTCACTTTTTACGTTCAACGGGCGGGCGGATCTGTTGTTCAGGTCCGGGACATTCCGCTTCCGTTGCGCCTCGAGAACGCAGTCCATTCTTACGCCGAATACCTTCTCAAAACGTTATGGCCGGCGGGGCTGAGTCCCTTCTACCCATATCCGGCCGAATCCCAGGCGAACTGGAAGTTGGCCGCGGCCGGGCTGGTACTGGCCTGCATCAGTTTCCTGGTTGTGAGGTTCGGCTCGCGTTTTGCGTACCTCCCCGTTGCATGGTTCTGGTACGTGGGAGCCCTTGTGCCGGTAATCGGGCTGGTGCAGGTCGGAGCCCAGTCCATGGCGGATCGTTACTCCTATATTCCGTTGATAGGGATCTTTGTGGGAGTTGCCTGGGGGATGCACGAGCTGCTGGTGAGGTGGAAGGCTTCGATGCGGATGGCTGGAACAGCGGCCGTGATCCTAATCCTCGCCTTGTCCGTAAAGACCTGGTTTCAGGTCAGCCGGTGGAAGGACAGCAGCCGCCTCTTCGAGTACGTCCTGAAGATCAGCCCGCAGAATTACATGGCATTTTACGTCCTCGGAACCCTCAGCGCGGCCAAGGGAGAGCATCAGGCCGCGTTGGATTACTACCGGAAAGGCCTGCGCATTGCCCCCGGGATGGCGGCCATGCTCAATAACATGGGCTCCTCCCTCTATACTCTAGGCAGAGTCGATGAAGCCGTTTTGCACTATGAGAAGGCTGTTGGGATTGATCCCGCTTATGCCCAAGCGCATTACAACTTGGGGGTCGCTCTCTATGCCTGCGGACTTGTTGCGGAGGCTGCCGGAAGATACAAGGAAGCTATCCGCCTCAAACCCGACCACGTCGAGGCACACTACAACCTGGGGATCGCCCTCGCCGGGCAGGGAAACCTGGAGGAGGCGGTCTCGGTGTATGCCGAGACCATCCGGCTCAAGCCCGACTACGCCGAAGCTTACAACAACCTGGGCATTGCGCTTTACAGTCTCGGACGGGTTCGCGAGGCGTACGATGCGTTCGTGGCGGCCGTGCGGCTCAAGCCGGATTTCGCGGACGCCAGGCGCAACGTGGAGGCGGTGGGGGCCGGCCTTCGGGCTCCCCCCTGACGTGACGAACTCGGGCAGGGAAGGGATCATGCTGCGGCCCTCCGCGGCGCCCGGCCCACGGCAGTTTTGTTACGGCCGCCCTCGCACGAAAGCGAAGCATCTGCTAATATGTGCCGGTTGTCCGGAGCGGCGGGATTTTTTTGGTTGCACGTGCGGTTTGACGGTGCTAAACTGTCCGCTTTGTCGACGCTGGCGTAGCTCAGTTGGTAGAGCAGCTGATTTGTAATCAGCGGGTCGGGGGTTCAAATCCTCTCGCCAGCTCCAGGTATGGTCGAGCCGGACACCGCGGTTTCCGCAGCGACGGCGGGTGCGGGAACAGGGCGGTCCGGGCCGGAAGTCAGGCTGGCGGATAGGGTCGGGGCGGCGATTACAGGACTCAGGTTTCACTCTCAGCCCGGGTTGATCGTGCGGAAGAATTTCACCCGGGTACCCACCCCCAGAGAGACCCCGGGAGCGAAGATCCGCGTGCCTGCCCGGGTTGTCGGCTTTGGTTCGTGGAGAGGTGGTCGAGCGGTTAATGGCACTGGGCTGTAAACCCAGCGTCCTTCGGGACTACGAAGGTTCGAATCCTTCCCTCTCCACCATCGATTTTTCTAAGGGCGGGAGTAACTCAGTTGGCAGAGTCATAGCCTTCCAAGCTATTGGTCGCGGGTTCGAGTCCCGTCTCCCGCTCCAAAAGATATTAGCCCACGTAGCTCAGTCGGTAGAGCGCGTCCTTGGTAAGGACGAGGTCACCAGTTCAATCCTGGTCGTGGGCTCCAGAAAGCGACGCGCACCAGGTTCGTAGGGAAAGACATCGCGGCAGTCGAACGATCGGGCGGCTGCCCGGCAGAAAAACCAGGAGAAGCCAATGGCCAAGGAAAAATTCGATCGCAGCAAGCCGCATGTCAACATCGGGACGATAG
>JBBIMP010000023.1:0-78954 GCA_037444305.1 Acidobacteriota bacterium | reverse complement strand
GACTTGCAGCTGCCAATGCCGCAGAAAGGGCCAAAATCGCTCCGCCGAATTCGGAAGTTGGGCTGACCGGGAGGCCGTGCCGCGTCTACTTCGGGTGGACGGAAGGGAATCCTTTCCAATACCTCCTGAGATACACCGTTCTCGGCGAGGGGGATACGGCCCCGCTGACGCGCGAGATTCTGCGCAGGGCGGAGCCGGAGGAGGGGCGCCGCCCCGGCGTCCACGTCGGCTGAGACGGTCAGGCGCTCAGGTCGTCAGGCGGAAATAGGGAGTTTGTTTCCAGACACCTCCATGCGGTCCATTATGGAAAGCGAACCCATGTGATGCCTTCTCCGAGCGGAACCACGTACGCTCCCCGCTCCATCTCGAAATCCGCCTGCGGACGATAGACCCTGCCCTCGCCGGACCCGGACGGCTGCTCCACGCGCAGACGGGCCGTCGGCGTGAAGGACGTGGCCGCTTCCAGGCCTACGCTCACCGAGCCCGTCGCGGCATCCAATTCCACCTTCGCGAACTTGCCGGAGTCGAGCGTCAGCCACAAACCGGCGGGCGCCACGTAAATCCGCATGCGGAAGGAGTCGAGGGGACTGACATGGACGGTCGAGCCGTCCACTTCGACGTTGCCGCCGAACGACAACCAGCCGAACTCAGGGTCGCGAACGATGTAGGTGGCCGTGTTGAAGGCATGGCCGAAAAAGTTCGGGCCGTAATCCCCGGACAGGGGATCGAATTTCAGCGTGTCGGGAAAAGAGTGGAAGGCTGCGGAAGCGAATCCCTCCGAGTCGATGTTGGTGAGCGCGCCCATGGTGCCGCCGTAGCCGACGCGCAGCAGGTAGAGGTCGTCCGGCCGGGTGCGATACTCGGCCAGAACCGGAATGGCGTTGATGCCGGAGCCGTAGTGGTGCAGCTGGCGCTCGATCCGGCGGATTTTGCCGGCGTACTGGAAGTCCCAGTAGCGTCGCGCGCTGCCGTTGTAGCCCCAGTGGGGAAGCGTCGGCATGTAGCCGAGGATGGCGTTGAGCGTCACCTCCGCCTTGGCCGTGTCCCCGAAATGCCTCGTCCAGGCATAGACCTCCTCCTGGCCGGTGGAGTCCCAGGGCATCTCGCTGCCGAAGGGATACGCCTGGCTCCTCCAGCGATCGGCGCGGGTTTTCATCTGGGCCTCCAGATCCCCTGCTTCCTCGGCCATCCCTTCCCGCTGGAGGTCGAGCAGAATCTGGAGGAATATGTCCCCTTCCATCTGCCCGAATGCCGTGTACCGGGGGGCGTGCTTCATCATGGCCACGGTGGTGTGGTAGGCATTGGCCAGATACCACCTCCACGGGTGGTTGGTGACCAGACCCTCGTGGTTGCGCGCCAGGCGATACATCACCCAGTGCAGCGCGGCGACGTGCGGGTAGTTGAAGGAACGGTCCACTTTTTCGGCGTCCAGCTTCTTCCAGCTCGTCCACGTTCCCCAGTTGAAATCGCTCCTGTAGTAGCCTTCCGGCATTTCGTCGGGTTGATAGTAGAACAGGCTCTTGCGCACGGCGTACTGGAGAGGACCGTCCTTGTGCTGCAAGCCCCCCCACAACACCCCGTCGATGAACTGCTGGAGCTTGTTGAGCTCCTGCCTGTCCGGCTGGCCGAGCTGCTTCATGATCGCGGTCAGCCACGATCCCGAGCCCCCTTCGTCGCCCAGGCCGGCGATCCAGACGCGACTGTCCTGCATCACGATCCTGTTCTCCTCCCGGTCATAGCTCATCACCGAGGGGCTGCGCTTAAAGGGATCGTCGGGGTCCACGAACCACTGCCGGGTGGTGAGAAATCGTCCCATGTCGGAGACGGCCTCGGCCTGTGGCTTGATCACGAAGTAGTGGATCGCCTGCCGGAGGCCGTCCGAGTAGTTCACCACCAGCCGGGCCCGACCCCAGGTCTTGCCCGCAAGGGAGTAAGCCGTCCAGCCACCGAGCGTGGCCTTCGTCTCAGTGACCGCAATTGCGCCCGCCGGTTCGATCTCGATGCTGCGCACGCTGCCGGTGTGCTTGAGAAAGAGGCGCCCTTCGGTATCCGTGGGCAAGACGTAACCCGGAATGCCGATCGCTACGGGACGGCCGCCGGCGGAGAGCGTGCTCTCTATCCCGCGGATGGAATCCGAGACCAGGAACCGGACACCGTAGCTCCTGGAGGCGCCGGGAGCCAGAGTCCAGGACGTCGCCGGATTCCACGGCTGAGCCTGCTTCCACTCGTTTTCGGCGAAGGCGCGGCTGTGAACCATCCAGCTGTGAAAACCCTCGAACGTTATGCCCCGCGGAGTCGGATCGGTGAAGATCGGGGCAGGGGCGGATCCTCGCCGGTCGAGGATGGGCTTGTAGGCTTCGAAAGGGGTCCTGCCGTCGGGGACGACCACCAGGGCGGGCCCGTGACCGGTGAGGCGAGTCACCTGGATGTATCCGGCGTCCTGACCGATGTAAGGGTCGGAGAAGGAGCAGGCCGCGTGAGCCTGATCCAGCGTGCGGTTGCTGATCACGTTGTTGAAGATCATCGGAATGCCGAGCGCCCCGATCTCGACGGGTTGCGACGACTTGTTCTTCAGCTCGAAGCGCAGAACGAGCCTTCCTCCGTCCAGCGCCCAGGTGCGCGTCGCCTGGAGGGGGAAATCTTCGGGGAGCGTCGGCGTCAGGTCCGCCGCCGCAAGCACCTGCGACTCGGCGGGCAGCGCGGCGACCGGGCTGCGGGACACGGCCGTCGAGTAGCTCCTCCACTCCCCGGTTTCCCCGGCGCGCAGCCGCAGGTCCAGATCGCCGAGGTGATAGTAGCCGTTCTGGGAGCGCTCAACGAGCAGGTCGCCCGGAGTGAAGTCAAATCCGCCGGCATCCTTCGGCTTCAGGGCCGCGGCTGTCTGCGACGAGCGCACCAGGCTCAGGCTGAAGTCTGGTGTGTCGATCTCCATCGTCCCCTGCTCGAGCATGGGGCCGGGTGTCGGCGGAGTCCTCTCGCGCTGGCGTGTCTGAGCGGCCGCACGGTCGTGCAGACCCGGGCTGGAGCACAGAGGAAGCAGAAGAACCAGCATAAGTATTCCGTATCGAGGCAATGTGTTTCTCATGGATCCGTGTCCCTCCGGTTGGCGGCGTCGAGTCGAATATCTCCCGGCGACGGGATCGACGAAAATCAACAGGAAATCGCGTTTCAGACAGGGGCCGAGTTTAGCATCCGGCGGGGTGGAAATCACCCGGAATTGGCCCCCGACGCGGGAAGCGCGAATTGTGCCGGGCAGGTCTGCAGAGGAGGGGCAGACCGGGAACTCTCTTTGATCCGCCTTAGATGCGGTCAGGCGTTCAGGTCGTCCTGGTGCCTGTCGGTGACCCTTCTCACCGTGCGGGCGAGGAAGATGAGCCCGACCAGGTTGGGCAGCGCCATCAGGCCGTTGGAGAGGTCCCCCAGCTCCCAGACGATCTGCAGACGCTCCTCCTGCAGGAGCGCCCCGGTAAAGGTTAAGGCAACATAGACCGCCTTGTAGTAGCGGATCGTTTTCAAGCCGAACAGGTATTCGAAACAGCGCTCGCCATAATAGTACCAGCCGATCAGCGTCGAGTAGCCGAAAAGCGCCGAGCTGGCGGAAACGATCACGCCGCCGGCCTTGCCCAGCTGCAACGAAAAAGCCTGAACCGTCAGTGCGGAACTCGTCAGCCGCACGCCCGCGGCGTTGCTTTCGGGCAGGTAGGCTCCGGTCGCCAAAATGACGAACGCCGTGCAGGAGCAGACCACGATCGTGTCGATGAAAGTGTCGAACATGGCGATGAGGCCCTGGGTCACCGGATTCCGCGCCTTGGAAGCCGCGTGCGCGATCGGCGTGGAGCCGAGGCCGGACTCGTTGGAGAGCAGACCGCGCCTCACCCCATACTGCACGGCCATTTTGACGCTGTGGCCGACGAACCCGCCCACGGCCGCCTGGGGCGTGAAGGCGCCGGCAAGGATCCAGCGGAAGATGCCGGGAATTGCACCGATGTTGAGTGCCAGGATCAGCAGCGCCCCGCGGTGGTTTGCTTCTGTGTTTTCACCACCGAGACACCAACGGCACAAAGAGCTACCGCGTGGATCGACGGCTGTTGCACAATGGGTGTCAAACGCGAAAGGAGGTCATCGTGATCAAGACGAAATGGTTCGCAGCGTTCGCAGTCTGCCTGGCCGCGGTTTCGCTCACGTTTCCGCTGGAGGTCGCGAAAGAGAAACAACATGTGCTCGACTGGTTGAGCCGGCCCGAAGTCGTCGAGAAGTTCGGCCGGGTCTCCGATGCCATCTGGTCCTACGCCGAGCTGGGGATGCAGGAGTTCAAGTCCTCGAACCTGCTGGCCGACACCCTGGAGGCGGAAGGCTTCAAAGTCGAGCGCGGACTGGCCGGGATGCCGACGTGCTTTGTGGCCTCCTTCGGCTCGGGCAAGCCGGTCATCGGGATCCTCGGGGAGTATGACGCGCTTCCGATGATCTCGCAGAAGGGGCGGGTCCCGGTGCAGGATCCGGTGGCCGAGGGGGGGCCGGGGCACGGCTGCGGGCACAACACCATGTGCACGGCTGCGGCTGCCGCCGCGATCGCGGTCAAGCGGGCCATGGTGGAGTACCGCCTTCCCGGCACGATCAAGGTCTTCGGCTCGCCGGCCGAGGAGACGCTGATCAGCCGTCCTTACATGATCCGCGCCGGGCTTTTCGAGGGAGTGGATGCGGTCATAGACAACCACAGCGGCAGCGGTTTCAGCACCGCCTACGGCGTGGAGGGCAATGCCCTGTTCTCCGCCGTTTTCACTTTCAAAGGACGGACCTCCCACAGCGCCTCGCCGTGGTCCGGGCGCAGCGCGCTCGACGCCGTCGAGATCATGAACCACGCCACTAACTACCTACGGGAACACCTCTTCTACACGCAGCGCATGCACTACGTCATCACCGAGGGGGGCGAGGCTCCCAACGTGGTTCCCGACAAGGCCAGCGTGTGGTATTACGTGCGCAACACGGATGACCGGGTCGAGGACATGTACCGGATGGTCGTCAACTGCGCCAAGGCCGGGGCTTTAGCCACCGAGACCGAGCTGGCACAGATCCGCCTCCTGACGGCGATCCACCAGCGCCACGCCAACAAAGCGGCCGCCGAGTTGTTCCAGAAGAACATCGAACTGGTGGGGATGCCGCAGTGGACGGAGGAGGAGCACGCGTTCGCGCGGGCGCTGCAGAAATCGCTGGGTGTCAGGGAGGAAGGCATGCCGACCAGGGTGGGACAACTGCGCGAACCGAGCCGGACTTTCGTCGGCGGAGGTTCTTCCGATGTAGGCGACGTCACGCTGATCGCGCCGACGGCCACGATCCGCTTTCCCGGACAGGCGCCCGGCGCCATCGGCCACCACTGGTCCTCGGTGGCCTGCAACTTCGGCTCGACGGCCTGGAAAGGGCTGAACGCGGGGGCCAAGGCGATGGCCGCTTCGGCCATCGATCTGCTGACGAGGCCCGAAGAACTCAAAAAGCTGCGGGACGAATTCGAAGCCTATTCCAAGACGAATCCCTACAAGCCGTTTCTCCCGGCCGACGCCGAGCCGCCCACGGACCTCAACCGCGAGTTGATGGAGAAGTGGCGGCCGAAGCTGGAACCGCACCACCTCAAACCGTAACGGCGAAACCGGCCTGGATGAGCCGGTTGGATTCCCACCCGCCGGATCACGGGTTTTCAACGGCCGGCAATGCCGGTGAAGACCCGTGAGCCCGCAGTGTGCATTACCTCAGATGCCGCGCCAGGAAGCGATAGATTTCCTGGCGCGATTCCTTCGCCAGCTTCGTGTCGTTGCGGTTGAAGCTGTGTCCCCCGGGCGCATCCTGGTAGATCTTGTACTCGAAGAGGCTCTCCTTGCCGGCAGCCTTCAGGGACTTGATCAGGTGCTCCACCTCGAGGACGTTCACATCCTCGTCGTTGGTGTTCGTGTGGATCAGGACCGGCGTCTGCAGCTTCTCGGCATGCCAGGCCGGGGAGCGGCGCCGGTACTCGTTCACGTTGTCCTCGGCGGTCTTTCCGATGTGGTAGGAGGCGGAGAAAAGCTCGCGGTAGCCCTGGCTCTTGTACCCCATGCGCGCGATCAGGTCGCTCACCGGAACGCCGGCGTAGCCGACCTTGTAGTCCTTGGGGTGTTGGAAGAGCGCCATGAGGGTGATCAGGCCGCCGTGGCTCCAGCCCATGATGCCCACGCGCTGCGGATCCAGGTGCGGATAGGTTTCCAGCGCCCAGGCGCGGCCGGCGTGCACGTCATCCACCTCCAGGCCGCCGTAATCTATCTGGCGCCAGAAGCGGCGGCCGTATCCGGTGCTCCCGCGGTAATCGGTGGCCAGCACGACGTAGCCCTGCTCGATGAGCTCGCGCACGATGTGCGCGGAACCAGAGCCGATGTTGGAATGGACGCCGCCGTGCACGAGGAGGATGAGCGGGTACTTGCGGCCCGGGTCGAGCTTTCTGGGGGTGAAGACGTAGGCGGGGATCGTCAGGGGATTGCCGGCCCCCTGCCCGGTGGGATTGGGAATGACACGCGGCGGCGGCCCCATGTAGCGGACCTTTTCGATCGTGCAGATGTCGCCGAGCCTGGTGTGCCACATCAGGTCGTCGACCTGCTTGGACAGGGAGTCGTAGGTGTGATCGTTATCCTCGAGCTTCTGCTCGATCGCGGTAAGTTTTGCCAGAATCGCCTCCAGTGTCGCGGCTTCGCGCGAAGCAGCCCCCTGCTGCGCGCCGCCCGGAATGGTCAGGGCAGACACTACGAGAAGCAGCAGGCCGGCTTTAATGATGGAGTGCACTTTCAGAGAATGCGGCACCACGAAAATTTTCATAACAGCCTCCATTGGTCAGGAAATGCGCGTGTAATCAGAAGTGTCCTCAGCGTGAAGCATGTCGATGCCGGCACCGGCATCCGGTGGGGTCATAATAGCGGCAATTCGCGCCGGCGGCTACAGTATTGCTTCGGCTGGTCGCAGCTTCTTTGGATTTGGACAGGCCTCGCGCAACCGGCTACAGGCGGCCTCTACGGAATAGGATTCCTTCAAGGGGCCGGGCACGATTGGAACCAGCCTCCATCGTACCCGTGTCTCAGATCTTGCAGATGAGGGGGTGTCCAGCGCGGCGGCAGCCCTGGCTTCGTAGCGGAGGTTTCCGATGGCGGATTCTTCCTGTGGCTCACCAGGAGATGTCCTGCCGAGTCACATCTGATTGGGGCGGCCAGGTCTTCCCAGGTTGAAGGTCGGGAGATCGCTGAATACCCCGGTGTTGGCGCAGTTCAGGATGCTGGTCTTGCCGCTGCCGCGGGCGCCGGCGACGATGACGGAGACTGCGCGGCCTCCCTCCCACAACTCCCAAGCCCGGAGGAGGATCGAGACCTTTTCCAGTTCGGCGAGCAGTTGCTGGTGCTCCTCGTCGAGGGCTGCGAGCGAGTCGGAGGAGAATCCGGCGGCATCCCCGAGCAGGCGGCCGGAGGAGAACTCCAAGCCGGTCATGGCATAGGAATGGCGATCCCCTTCGCTCGCGCGAAACTCCGGGACTGCTCGTAGCCTGCGTCGGCGTGACGGACCACGCCGGTGCCCGGGTCGTTCGTGAGCACCCGCTCGATCCGGGGGGCCATTTCCGCGGTTCCGTCCGCAACCGTCACCTGTCCCGCGTGCAGCGAGTACCCGACGCCCACGCCGCCGCCGTTGTGGAAGGAAACCCACGAGGCTCCGCTGGCCGTGTTGAGCAGGGCATTGAGGATGGGCCAGTCGCCGACCGCATCGGAGGTGTCCTTCATCGACTCGGTTTCCCGGTAGGGCGAAGCCACCGAACCGCAGTCCAGGTGGTCGCGTCCCATGACGATCGGCGCCTTGAGTCGTCCGCTCGCGACGAGCTCGTTGAGGCGCAGCCCGAAAGCCGCCCGTTCGCCGTATCCCAGCCAGCAGATGCGGGCGGGGAGCCCCTGGAATTGAATCTTCTCCCGCGCCAGGCGGATCCAGCGGCAGAGCGACTCGTTTTCAGGGAACATTTCGAGCACCAGTTCATCGGTGACGGCGATGTCCGCCGGATCGCCCGAAAGCGCGGCCCAGCGGAACGGCCCGCGCCCCTCGCAGAAGAGGGGGCGGATGTATGCGGGGACGAATCCGGGGAAATCGAGGGCGTTCTTCACGCCCGCCTTCAGAGCCTGCCCGCGGATGTTGTTGCCGTAGTCGAAGGTTACGGCGCCCGCGGCTTGCAGGTCGATCATGGCGCGCACGTGCACGGCTATGGATTCCATGGCGCGGCGGATGTACTCGTCGGGCTCTTTCTCCCGCAGGCGCGCCGCCTCCTCGAGAGAGAGGCCCGCAGGAACATAGCCATTCAGCGGGTCGTGGGCGCTGGTCTGGTCCGTGAGCACGTCCGGGGTAAAACCTCTGCGCACCAGTTCGGGCAGGATCTCCGCGCAGTTGCCCACGAGGCCGACGGAAACAGCCTGGCCGCGCCGGGCGGCTTCCCGCACCATCTCCAGGGCATCGTCCAGGTTGTAGCTGATGTGCTGGCAGTAGCCGGTGCGCAACCGTTTCTCGATCCGCGACGGATCGACCTCGATGCCCAGGAAGGCGGCGCCGGCCATGGTTGCCGCAAGCGGCTGGGCCCCGCCCATCCCCCCGAGGCCGCCCGACAGCAATATCTTTCCCGAGAGGCTTCCGCCGAAGTGCTTCTCCGCCACGGATGCGAAGGTCTCGTAAGTCCCCTGAACGATGCCCTGGCTGCCGATGTAGATCCAGCTGCCTGCGGTCATCTGACCGTACATCATCAGGCCGAGAGCTTCCAGGCGCCGGAACTCCTCCCAGTTGGACCAGTTTCCCACCAGGTTCGAATTGGCTATGAGCACCCGGGGGGCGTATTCGTGCGTGCGGAATACCCCGACCGGTTTGCCCGACTGCACCAGAAGGGTTTCGTCGTTCTCGAGGCGGCGTAGCGAATCGACGATCGCGTGGTAGCATTCCCAGTTTCGGGCTGCCCTGCCGCTCCCCCCATAGACGATCAGGTCGTCGGGCCGCTCAGCAACCTCCTCGTCCAGATTGTTCATCAGCATCCGGAGCGCAGCCTCCTGGTGCCACCCCCTGCAATTGAGCTGTTTGCCCCGCGGGGCCTTGATTCTCTGCCCGGTAGTCGCCTCAGCCATCGAATCTCCAAATATGAATGAAAAATACGACACCAATGTTAGTACAAAAACCCGTTGCCGGCCATGACTTCCGCGCTTCAGGCGGGAGCTTCGAGAGCTCTCCCTGCTTTCCCCAGAGGGAATCGGCCCGGCCGGTCGGGTGTGAAAACCCGCTCGGCATGCCGGGCAAGGCGGACGAACGGCAGCCCGATCAGGAAATACATGGCGGCGGCGCCGCCGCTCCACGGCGTCTGGCCGCCGAAATGCTCGGCGTTCATTGCGGTCCAGAGGTTCCATTTCTCGAGAATCCGGCGCAGTTCGCCCGAGGCGATGAGGGCTGCCAGGGCCCGGTTGATATCGCGCAACAGCTCGGTGTCCTCCTTCCGCACGCCGATGCCGTATTCCAGGTAGCCGACCGGCGGCCCCGTCATCTTCAGCGCCGGCTGGGGCGCGACGTTGTACAGGGCGATGATGTGGTCCATCAAAACAGCGTCGAGCCTGCCGTTGATCAGGTCCTCGTAGGCGTTGATCTGTCCGTCGTAGCTGAGGACGTTCCAGCCGCCGGGGCTGCTGAGGATTCGTTCTGCCGGGTCAGCGGATCGGAAGGTTCGGTGAACATGATCTCCGGCTTCCCCTGCTCCACGATCCGGCCGTCCGACATGAAAACGATCCGGTCGGCCGCTTCGCGGGCGAAGCGCATTTCGTGGGTAACGACGATCTGGGTGATCCCATCCCGGTGCAGCTCCCGCATCACCTCCAGGACCTCCTCCACGAGGCCCGGATCGAGAGCCGAGGTCGGTTCATCTGAGAACCGTCAGTTCCCGCGCCTGCACGGTCAGATCGATCCCCGGGAGGACCTGGGTGCCGTGGAAGGATTTTCTCAGTCCCGTTACGCTGATAGCAGGTTGGTCCAGCGCGATCTTGAATTGTGCCCGGGTGGTTTCGCTACAGTTCACGACTTACACGAATTTTCCCTTCATTTCCACCGGAAAAAAGCGCTGCACCGATCCCCGGGGGATATCCTTGCGGCATTGCCCGGGCTTTTCGGGTCCGCCGGGCGCCGGCGAAAAGGCGGCTTATCGCCCGCGACACGCTCTGCTATAATGCGCGCATTCGGGCCGAGATCCATCGGGGCCGCGAACAGCAGGCGCCTTTCCTCTAAGGCGTTCGAAATCCACACGTCCTGGGAAAAACGCGATGGAGCGGGCAAAGGGCGTCGATGGACAGGCATGGATCCAAGGAACGGTACCGAAAAACCGAATGAGAGGCCGAAGATAATATGACGACCCTTATCAAGAATGGAACGATTATCACCGCCGGCGACACGTACAAGGCCGATATCCTCGTGAAAAACGGGATCATCACGGAGATCGGCAAGGAGATCTCCAAAATAGCGAGCGAGATCATCGATGCGGCCGACAAGTGGGTGCTGCCTGGCGCTGTTGACGCGCACACGCACTTCGACACGCGCTGCGACGGTATGACGACGGTGGATGATTTCGAGACCGCCTCCGCAGCCGCTGCCGCCGGTGGAACCACGACGGTGATCGATTATGCCGAGCACGCTCCGGGGGCGACGCTGGAGCAGACTCTGGAGGATTGGAAGGCAAAGGCCTCCAGCCGCGCGGTCATAGACTACGGCTTTCACGTCGCCCTGGGCGAGGTGAACGAGGCCGTGCTGAGCCAGATTCCGGCCATGATCGAGGCCGGCGTGACCAGCTTCAAGATCAGCCTCGATAATTCGGGAGAACGCCGCATCGGCGACGCCATGGTACTCGAGTTCCTCCAGCGCGTCAGCGGAGCCGGCGGACTCCCATGCGTGCATGCCGAAAATGGAGAGGTTATCGAGCTTCTTCTCCAGCGACTGGCCGCCGATGGCAGGAATACGGCGAAACATCTCGCGCTCTCGCGGCCGCCCGAAACGGAAGCGGAGGCCGTGGCGCGAGTGATCACCCTGGCGGGGCTTGCGAAAGCCCCGGTATACCTGACCGACCTCTCCTCCGCCCACGCGGTGGAACGGGTCAAGGCGGCGCGCGACCGCGGGCAGGCCGTCTATGCCGAAACCTGCTCCCACTATCTGGTCCTCGCCGGCGACAAATACGAAGAGAGCGATGCGGCGAAATACTACTGCACGCCGCCGCTCCGGCCGGCGTGGCACCAGGAGGTTCTGTGGAAGGCGCTCGGTTCCGGCGACATCCACGCGATCGCCAGCGACCACACTGCTTTCAACTACGCGGGCCAGAAGGAAGTAGGCGGAGAAAACCTAGGGCAGGCGCCGAGGGGCTTTTCGGGCGTCCAGGAACGCCTGCCGGCCGTCTGCTCGGCGGGGATCCGGGACGGCAAACTTCCCGTGAACCGCCTGGTCGACGCGCTCAGCACCACCCCGGCGAAGCTTTTCGGCCTGTTCCCGAAAAAGGGAACCCTGGTCGTGGGCAGCGACGCCGACATGGTGATCTTCGATCCCAGGGAGGCAATGATCTTGTCGAAGTCGATCGCGCTCTCGCGCGTCGACTTCTGCGCCTTCGAAGGGATGAAGGTACAGGGAGCACCTTGGCTGGTGCTGCAGAAGGGGAAGGTCATCGCCCGGGAAGGAAAGGTGATGGGCCGTCCCGGCACCGGCGAGTTCCTCGCCCGCGCCCGGTTCAGCTTCAGCTGAGGCCGGAAGCCTCAGGCAGGGCGGGGAAGGCGGTTCAGAGCGCCGAGCGCAGGCGCGCCAGGATCATGCTGAGGGCCACGCGGTTGTGCCCCCCCTCGGGCACAACGATATCGGCGTAACGCCGCGTAGGCTCCACAAACTCCTGGTGCATGGGCCGGACGGTGGTCAGGTACTGCCGGATCACGGACTCGATCGTCCGGCCCCGCTCCTGAACGTCCCGCTCGAGGCGGCGGATGAACCGGAGGTCGGCTTCGGCATCCACAAAAATCCTCATGTCCATCTGGCCCCACAACTCCACGTCATGAAATATGAGAATGCCCTCCAATAGCAGGATGGGCCGGGGTTCGATGTGCACGGTTTCCCGGCTGCGCGAATGCGTGCGGAAATCGTAGATCGGCTTTTCGATCGCGATGCCGTCGCGCAGCAGATGGATCTGTGCTTTGAGCAGATCCCAGTCGAAGGCAGCGGGATGGTCGAAGTTCACCTGCCCCTTCTCATCCTGGGGGACGTCTCCCAGGTCGCGATAATAGGAATCCTGGTGGATGATGACGGCGTTCTCGGGGCCGAGGGAGCGGATCAGCTCGTCGGCGATGGTGGTTTTTCCCGAGCCGGTCCCCCCGGCGATTCCCATGATTATTTTAGGCTTCATAGGCTACGGTAGTCCCAGATGGCCGGGCGTCGGCCGCTTTTGCCCAAGGGTCCCTGAACGCCGAAGCATAGGGCGGTTCCCGGGCCAATTCAACAGCATTCGGGGGCCCCGGGGGAGGGGCTGCGGATTTTGCAGGTCAGTGCCGTGCGAACGGCTGTTGGTCCCGGCGCTTCACCTGCCGGCCGGGGGTGTGTTATTTTAGCGCTCATGAACAGGTGCCCGAGTTGCGGAACAGAGTACCCGGACCGCTTCCGCTTCTGTCCGGCCGATGGGTCGCCGATCGAAGGGGAGGCCGCACCGCGGCCCGCCGTCAAGGGCGCGCAGATCAGCGTCCGGACACTCATGCTGAGCATCGGCTCGCTGATCCTGATCGGCTGCCTCACCTTCGCCGCGGCATTTTTCTACCTCTATCTGAAGCCCAAGTACGGCGGGCTGGTGATCAAGACGACGCCGGTCGACGCCATTGTCTACCTCGACGGCAAGCAGCAGGGCGCGACACCGCTGACGCTCGAAAGCCTGAGGGCCGGCGGACACCAGCTCCGGATCGTGAAGGAGGGTTACCGGGACCTTGTGCAGAACCTGCAGGTGATGGCCTACGCGACGGAAAACCTGCACTTCCGCCTGGAGCCCCTCATCCCCATCCTCACCAACGAGCAGCTCGCCGAGGTGGAGATGTGGAAGAAGAAGCTTGCCACCGCCCTGGCGGAGAACATACTTCTGCCCCCGCCGGAGGATTTCAATGTTCTCTTCCTCGCCGACAGGATTCTAACGATCGATCCGGCGAACGCCTATGCTTCCGACGCCCGGAGAAAGCTCGCGGAGACGTTGCAGCAGAAGGCGGACGCGGCCTATGCCTCCGAAAACTGGCTCGAAGCGGAGAAGCAGTACAACAACCTCGCGCTGCTCTACCCCAACGACCTGACGATCGGCGAACGCCTCTCCGACATCGCCGCCAAGATAGACGAGAGCGACAAGGACCGGGAAACGCAGGTCGGCGAATGGGCCGCGAAAGCTGAAGCGGCGATGCAAGCGGGCGTGCTTCTCCCGCCGGAGAAGGACAACGCGCTCGACGCCATACGCAGCATCCAGCGGCTGGACAGGAGGAATGCCTATGCCCGTACCGCCATGCTGCAGCTCCGGGAGATGATCCAGAACCGCGGAGACAAGAAGATCAACGGGGGAGACCTGGCCGGCGCGCGCACCGATTTCCGGCTCGCTCTCCAGTATTTTCCCGACGACAGCTACAGCAAGTCGCGCCTGGAGCTCATCGAATCCCGGCTGGCGGAGGCGGCCAGGGCGGAGCAGCAGCGGGCCGACCGAAGCACGGAGGAGCAGCAGATCCGCCAGCGGATCGATGAGCTCCGCCAGTCGGCCGTGAGCGCCTACCGGTCGGGTGCTTTCGCCAAATCCATCGCGGATTGGACCGAGTTCCTGAAACTGGAACCGAACAACGCTGAAGCCTATTTCTATGTCGGGGCGGGCTATCTCGAACAGAAGCAGTTCGACTCCGCGATTCTGAACTTCGAGCGCTCCCTTTCGATTCACTCGGGGAACGCTCTGGCGCACCTCAACCTCGGCATCCTTTACGACAGCCACCGGGGCAACCTCTCCAAGGCCATCGAGCACCTCAAGAAGGCACAGGATATGGGTGGGGTGGAGCGTTACACGCCCGACCGCCTGCAGTCGATGATCCAGGACCTCCAGGACAGGATGCAGTTGAGCATCCTCGAAAAGACGCCCTTTGCGGCGGAACACCGGCACGCGTTTTCCAGCTGCCGGGGAAACCTGTATTTCACCGACAAGGGAATAGAATTCCGGACGACGGAAACGGACCACAGCTTCTACGAAAGCTACGCCGGCCTGCGGAATTTTTCCGTGACCGGGGAGGAAATAGCGATCCGGATGGCGAACAACAAGAAGTACAACTTCCGGCTGCTCAATCGCGGTGACGGGGAGCGCGTGCGGAGGCTCGTCGTGCGCCACATGAAGGTGCAGTAACTCCCACCCCTGGGCGGTCGCTCGAGACGCACTGCCTCCGCAAATCCTGGTGTCCCGGCGGCGGGCTTATTGTTTTGTCTCGCCGGGGGCGCCCCCGGCGGAACCGGCTCTGCCTACAATCCCTTTCGGAGCGAGGGGCTGGGCGTATCCGTGTGATCGGGCCGGGCGCGGCGGTCGGGCCGTCGCGCCTGCTTTCCCCGGCGAAAGATGCCGACGACGCCGAAGAGCAGGAACCCGAGAAGCACGCCGACGGCCAGCGGGATCGGCTGCAGGAAGCCGCGGACCTGGCGGACGATGTTGGAGGACTGAACTGCGGTCTCCTGCCGGAACAGGGGGATCAGATCGGAGTTCTTGTTCAAGAAGCCGGCGTCAAGCGCGAGACGGGCGTCGGCGCCCGCACCGCGGTTGACTACTTGCCAGCGCCAGACGGCGGTGTCGCGTTCGCCGATCTCCTGGATGGCAGATGCCTGTTCGGGCTCGATCTGCAGGTCGGCGGAACGCGACACCATTTTCAATTGCACTTTGAGGCGCTCGCCCAGGGACTGCAGAATGGCCCTTGCGGGAGCCGTCACCTTGACGTAGTCGATGGACTCCGCGGCAAAGGAGGCTTCGGCATTCCGCGCTTCGTTGGCTGCGAGTCTCTCCGGCAGACGCCAGTTGAAGGAGCCGATCAGGATCTCGGCGAGAAAGACCTCCGCTTTCCCTCTGCGCTCGCCCCTCTCGGATCGGTCCTCCACCTGGCGGATGTCGAGAGCATCGACCGCGAGCACGATGTTTTCCAGGTTTTCCTTGGTCTGTTTGAGCCTGATGTACTGGCGGGCCAGGGAATCCTCTTTCGATGTGAGCGTGTCGATCGTCTCCTTCATCTTCCGGGCCGAGGCCTTGAGGTCATCGATCTCCCCGGAGAGCTTGGCATTGACGGCCTGCTGTTTTTCCAGGCCGGATTTCAGCGCGCTGTTCTGGCTTTCCAGTTCGACGTTGCCGCGCTGGAGCTTCTGCATGGCCTGCCCGAGTTCGGCGATCTGCTCGCCCAGATCGCGATTTGTATCCACGCGCAGCTTCAAGGAGCGCTGCAGGTTCGAGAGCTCGCGCTGGTATCCCTGGGTTTCTCCCTGGGAGTTGCGCAGGTCGTCGCGCACGCGGGCAAGCTGCGAATTCATGCCGTCGATCCGCTCCTGCAGCGAAGTGTTGGCGGTGCGCAGGCGGGCCACCTCGCTCTGCTGCGCCCGCAGCTCGCCGTCGAGCCTCCGGTTTTCGGACTGGGCCTGGGAAACCTGGCTGGAGAGCTCCTGGCTGCGCTTTCTTTGGTTGTCCAGATCCCGCGCGGCATCCTGGTAGGCAGGAAGCCTCGGCGCAATGTGCTTCAGAACCGCCTCACGGGTGGTTCCGGAAGTGGCGGCGATTTCACGCACCGCGCGCTCGAACTGCTCCTCGGCGTACGCGCGCTTCGACTCCTCCAGATCGGCATACCTGAGACCCTCGGTGAAAGTGTCCTCCAGGCTGGCGTCGAAGGCGGCGCTGTTCGGGAAATTATCCAGCAGGTTCGTGTCGAACTTGAAAATCAGTTCCGCGTTGCCGGGCCCGGAAATGGCGCTGATCTTGATTTTTATCTCATCCCCGCCGAAGTCCATGCCGACCAGGCGCACCTGGTCCCCAACCTTGAACCGTGTAGCGCCGGCGACAAACGCCTGGCTTGGACGGGCTCCGCCGCTTCCGATGAAAATGTAGTGCTTGTCCGCGACTATGGGGATCTTGAGGAAAAAGGCCTTGTTCTCATAGGCCTGGCGGTAGCGCTCCTGGATAGCACGGGAAACGCCCGCCAGCCCGAGGGCAGGCCCCAGGCAGGTCAAGGCCAGAATGAAACACAGCTTTTTTGCGAGGAACCCGGATTTCATAGGTCTGGTTTTGCGGGGGAACCGTTGGTTTATCTTCATCCCATTCAAACACGCGCAAATCATAACACAAAGGGAGCACCGGCGGCGGCGCATTGAATTACGCCGCGAAGCGATCTGCACGGAATGGCCGCCTGCTTGAAGCGCTTGTTTGGAACGTGTTATAAGATCAGGGTTTGGTGTGCCCGTGTCTGGGCCGGGATGGGGAATAGGTGCCGATTTGCGCTTCGTCCACGCGGCTGTCACCGACAGTGGAAGAGTGAGGACATCCAACGAGGATGCCTGCAAGGCCAATCCCGATCTCGGGCTGTTTCTGGTAGCCGACGGAATGGGCGGGCACGCGGCCGGGGAAGTAGCCAGCGAGATGGCCGCGGAAACGGTCGAGGAGCGGCTTGCCCGGGCGGCCGGCCCGGAGAGCGGTGTCCAGGAAGTATTGCGGGCCGCGTTCACCGAGGCGAACCTGAAAGTGCACCAGGCGCAGTTCGCGAATGCCGAACTCCAGGGGATGGGTTGCACGATGACCGCCTTGTGGTTCCGCCACAACCGGTACCACATCGCGCACGTCGGCGACTCGAGAGCCTACTGTTATCGCGACGGCGAACTCACCCAGCTGACGCGCGATCACTCCCTCGTGTGGGACCTCCTGGAGAAGGGAATCCTCCGGAAGGAAGACCTTTCCAGCCATCCCCGCAAGAATCTGATCACCCGCTCCATCGGGCCCAATGCCGGCGTGGAAGCGGATCTCGAGCAGGGCGAAGCGCGCGCGGGGGACGTCTTCCTGCTGTGCTCCGATGGGCTGACCGATGTTGTGCCCGATAGCAGCATCGGCGTGATTCTGGGCGATCCCGAACTCATCATCGAGCGGGCGGGAGAGCGCCTCATCAGCGCTGCGAACGAAGCGGGCGGGCCCGACAACGTCACTGTTGTGCTGGTGAAACTCCTACCGGACGCGGATTGAATCCTCCTACAGCCTCATCGACACCGATCCTTCGAGGGATACGCCCAGCGTTTGTCTTAACGGGCGGAACGCGGTATCTATTCACCAAGGAGCGTCCCGGAGCCCGGGATTCGTCCGGTGGCGGGCGGCGGAGCGGAAATGCCAATGAAGGTGAACGAGATTTTCTACAGCATCCAGGGTGAGTCGAGCTTTGCAGGGTTTCCATGCGCGTTCATCCGGCTGACGGGATGCAACCTGAGGTGCAGCTATTGCGACACCGGGTATGCTTTTTACGAAGGCTCGGAGATGTCCGTCCCGCAGATCATCGACGCGATCGCGGACTTCCCGGCAAGACTGGTGCTGGTCACGGGGGGTGAGCCGATGCTGCAGCCGGAGGTCCACGAACTGTTCGGGGAACTGCTCGGGCGCGGGTACACGGTCTGCCTGGAGACGGGCGGGCAGGTGTCATTGAACGCCGTGGATCCCCGCGTGCACAAGATCATGGACCTGAAGTGCCCCTCAAGCGGCATGCAGCAGCACAATCTCTACGGGAATGTCGAGTGCCTGACCCCGGGCGACGAGGTGAAGTTCGTGATCGGCAACCGCGAGGATTTCGACTGGGCGTGCGGCCAGGTCAAGCGCTACGGCCTGCCGTCCCGCGTGGGAGCGGTGCTGTTCTCGCCGGTTCACGATGCTCTTCCCGCCCCCGAACTGGCCGCCTGGCTGCTGGAATCCGGCATTCGAGCCAGACTCCAGGTGCAGTTGCACAGGATCCTGTGGCCCGACCGCCGCCGGGGGGCGTAACGTGAGTTCCTGGGACCTGCGGGCCGCTGTCCGCGGCCGGATCGACGAGGAGGAGGGGACGCTTTACAAGGCCGCACCCCTGAGAGTCGCGCTCTGTTACCCGGCGCCTTACCACGTCGGGATGAGTTCGCTCGGATTCCAGGCCATTTACAGGGAAATCCACCGGCATCCGGAGTGGAGCGCAGAGAGGGCATTTCTGCCGGAGCGCGTGGAGGAGTACCGGCGCGCGGGATCGCCCGTTTTCTCCTACGAAACGGAGACGCCGCTCTGGGAGTTTCCTGTGGCGGCCTTCTCCATCGCCTGGGAACTGGAGATCCCCGGGTTCTTCTCCATGCTGGACCTGAGCGGGATCCCGGCGCTGCGGGCGGACAGGGAAGAGCATCACCCCCTCATCGTCGTGGGCGGGCCGTTGACCTATTCGAATCCCTCGCCCCTGGCGCCCTTTGCGGACCTGATGATCCTCGGGGAAGGCGAAGAGCTGATCCGCCGCTTTCTCGATGCCGCGGCCGCGGAAAAACGGCATGAACTCCTGGAGCAGTTGGCCTCGGCCCCCGGCTTTTATGCTCCCGGGAGGAGCCGCGCCTATCCCGCGATCGCAAAGGCGCCCGACGACCGGCTTCCCGCCCGCTCGCAGATCCTCACGCGCCACGCGGTCCTGCGCTCCATGTTCCTGGTGGAGCCGGAAAGGGGCTGTTCCCGCGGCTGCACCTATTGCACCATGCGGCGGACCACGAACGGCGGTATGAGGCTGGTGCCGCCGGCAAGGATTATTGAGCTCATCCCGGACAACGCCCGCCGCGTCGGCCTGGTCGGTGCAGCTGTAACCGACCACCCGCGCATAAAGGAAATTGTGCGGCGTATCGTCGAGAGCGGGCGCGAGGTGGGGATCTCCAGCCTGCGGGCGGACCGTCTCGACGGGGAGTTCGTCGGGCTCCTGGCGCGCGGAGGCTACAGGACGCTCACAACCGCATCCGACGGTGCGTCGCAGCGGCTGCGCGACCGGATTGACCGGAAGACGAGCGAAGAGCACCTGGTTGGGGCCGCGCGACTGGCGCGGGAGCACGGCCTCGAAAAGCTGAAGCTCTACGAGATGATCGGGCTGCCCGGGGAAGGCGATGCCGACATAGACGAGCTTGTGCGGTTTTCGCTCGAGCTGGCGAGGCTCGTTCCCGTAACCCTCGGGATTTCACCGTTCGTGGCCAAGCGCCACACCCCGATGGACGGCGCTCCCTTCGAGGCCGTGGCGGTATTGGAAGCGAGGCTCAGAAGGCTGCGCGCGGGGGTGAGGGGCAGGGTGGGGATCCGCCCGACTTCGGCGCGCTGGTCGTGGGTGGAATACATGCTCTCGCAGTCTGGAGAGGACGCCGGGCTTGCGGCACTCGACGCCTGGAAGAACGGGGGGAGCTTTGCGAGCTGGCAGCAGGCTTTTCGTGAACGAGGCGTGAAGCCGTATCTGTTGCAGCGCGCGGCTGACGGGCGGAGAAGCGCCCCCTCATTCCCGGTGGCAGCCCCGCCCTGAATCCCGGCGCGCTGTCGCCTTCGTGACGAGCCTTGCTTCGAGTTGCGACCCCCACAGGCTCAGAAGCGCACCCGGATGTCGGGCCCGTCCTCGAGGTGAACCGCATCGATGAAGCGGATCTTCCGGGTGGAGCGCGTCATGAGCAGCGTGTGAGTGCGGCAGCCGCCGCCGAAAAAGCGCACGCCCTTGAGCAGCGTTCCGTCCGTCACCCCGCATGCCGCAAAGATCATCTTCTGGCCGGGGGCCAGATCTTCGGTGGAATAGATCTTCTTGAGATCGCTCACTCCCATGTCCTTCATGCGCTTCTCCTGGTCGGGACGCGCGATGATCAGACGGCCCTGGATTTCCCCGTTGAGGCAGCGCAGGGCGGCGGCGGTCAGGACGCCCTCGGGCGCGCCCCCGATGCCCATCACCGCGTGGACTCCGGTGCCGGCCACAGCGGCGGAAATGCCCGCGGAGAGGTCCCCGTCCCCGATCAGCCGGATCCGGGCCCCCGCTTCCCGGATTTCGCGAATCAGCTGCTCGTGGCGCGGCCGGTCGAGGACGATCACGACAAGGTCTTCCACGCGCCGCTGCAGACGCTTGGCAATCGCCTTCAGGTTGTCCTTGACCGGGGCATCGATGTCGATGGCGCCGCGGGACGAAGGGCCGACGATGATTTTCTGCATGTAGCAGTCCGGCGCGTGAAGGAGACCGCCTTTCTCCGAGGCGGCGAGTACCGTGATAGCGTTGTTGGCCCCGGTGGCGCAGAGATTCGTTCCCTCCAGGGGATCCACGGCGATGTCCACGACCGGGTCGCCGTTTTCTTCGGTGCCGCACCCCAGCTCCTCGCCGATGTAGAGCATCGGGGCTTCGTCTCGTTCCCCCTCGCCGATCACGATGGTTCCCCTCATCGGGATCGACTGCATGGACCCGCGCATCGATTCGGTGGCCACCCTGTCTGAATGGCGCCGGTCCCCCTGGCCCATCGTCAATGCGCATGCAATGGCAGCCTGCTCCACCACCGCCACAAACTCCCGTCCCAGCTTGTTTTCCATGCGAATCTCCCGTAGAAGTGCGGTTTTTGAGTCCGGTGCAGCCGGTTGCCATTCTCGCTTACTTGGCGCGCAGGCGCAAGGATGGTTTGCCCCCTCCGGGCGCGGCATTGCTGGTTCCGCCGGGGCATCTGTACTATGCTTTCGGGATTCAGCACGGAGCGGCCATGAAGAGGAAATATCGGTCAATCGCGGCGGGCGCAACGTTGCTGCTGGCAGCCTTGGTTCTGCTTTCATCCGCGGCAACGCGCGAGAGGAGAAGCGCGACGGAGGAGGGCGAATTCCGGATTTTTTTCGCCGGACGGCAGATCGGGCTGGAAAAGTTCGCCATTCTCTCCGCCAAGGACGCGGCAAGCAGCACCTCGATTCTGGAGTTTGATAATCCCGGGGCCCGGGGGCAGAAGGTCCGGATCGAAAGCAAGCTGGAAATGGATGGCTCCTATCACCCGCGCAGTTATAGCCTCCAGACCGATGTCGACGGAAAGGCCGGGAGGATCTCGGCAGCATTTGCGCCGAACCAGGTAATCCTGGAGTACAGCGGTGAGCAGGAATCCACCCGGACCGGTCTGCTACTGGGTGAGCGTTGCACGGTCCTGGATACCAACCTCTTCCACCATTACATCTTCCTCGTGCGGCTCTACCTTGCGGGCGGGAAGGGAAAGCCGGCCTACTTCGAGGTGGTCGTGCCACAAGAGAGGAGTTCGGGCCGGCTGGAGATGAAATCGCTGGGCAAGGCGAGTATCCAGGAGGGCTCACGGAGCTACAAGGCTCAGCACCTCCAGCTCTACTCGGGAGCCGTCAGGATAGACCTCTGGGTGGACGATAAAGGGATCCTGAGGCGGATCGGGGTCCCGGAAAGAGGCATCGAGGTCCTGCGCGGTTTCTGATTCCGGTTTGCGGCGCGGTCGCGGAGGCGCGACGGGCAGCTATCTCTGCTTGGGGTTGACGAATCCCTTCGGGTAGGCGCTGGCCCAGGGCGACAGCCTTCGGAGCGTCAACCAGTAGCCCTCTTCGGTGGTGATCAGCCCCATGGCCGCGGTCTGAAAATCCATAACGCGGGTCTTGACGGGCGGGAACATCGCCCTGTGCCCGGCGTGATAGGACGTTCTGAACCTCTCCTCGAACAGGAGTTTGGCTTTTGCCAGGGCTTCCTCGTTGGGAGCCTTTGTCAGGGGAAACTCCGCGAAGGCGTTTTCGAAATCCTGGGGGTGGAGGCGCATGTACAGGGTTTGGAAGGCCGTTTTGAACGGATGAGCCGGGAAGACCTTGGCGAAATTCTCCTGCATCTCATCCGGGGACGTGATGGTGACTGTGCCCCCGCCGAGTACGATGAGGATCGTGACCCCTTTCTCGGTGCGGCCCAGCGCCAGGTAACCGGCGGGGGATTCGAAGGAAGTGTAGTCGCCGGTGAACTTCAGTTGCTTGTAGGAATAGATCTCGTCCGCCTTGATCTCCACTTCGAAGAACTTCTGTTCCTGGGCGGTTTCCTGCGAAGGAAGGATGGCGGGGAGCAGAAGAGCCAGCAGTGAAGCGACCAGGAGTTGCGTTTTGCGAATGCGGGACAGGGTCATGCTGCTTCCTCCTCAGGTCGCAAGGTGAGGCCCTGACCGGGATGGCCTGGGCATCAGCGGTAATGACACGAGAGGGTTCCAGGTGAAACCCCTGTGTTTATGA
This sequence comes from Acidobacteriota bacterium, assembly GCA_037444305.1. Classification (GTDB taxonomy): domain Bacteria; phylum Acidobacteriota; class UBA6911; order UBA6911; family UBA6911; genus JBBIMP01. The sequence continues at coordinate 56,660 of JBBIMP010000023.1, read as the reverse complement.
CTCCAAGTTAATCAAATGGCAGAGGGTTGTAAAGCAGAATCAAAAAGGGGGACAGGCTACCGTGTCCCTCCAGAGGGACACGGTAGCCTGTCCCCCTTTATCGGCACCGGCCTCCCGGTCTTCCCGAGATACTGCAGAATGCGGGCCCTCATGGCGTTCCCAATTATCTTTGGAACAACCCCCGGATCATCACGTACAATGAAAGACAATTGCAAGAATAGTTTCGGAGGTGATTTGTATGAGCAACGAAATGGGAGAGAGCCGGAATCGGAAAAAGAAGCTGGTGTCTTTCCTGATGGTGTTTTTTGTTCTTTCGGTAGGTATAGGGATCGGAACCATCATCTCCTACCGCGTGGATGCCGGCGGCCCCGGCGACAGCCGGCTGAAGATCCAGACGGATTCCAGACTGCCTTCGGGCAATGCAGCTTTGGCCCTGTCGCTGGCTTTCGAGGAAGTGAGCCGGACGCTCGAGCCTACCGTGGTGAATATCAACACCGAGGAAGTGGTGCGCATCAGCCGGAGAGCGCCGGGCAGCGGCGATCCGATGGAAGATCTGTTTGACCGGTTCTTCCAGATGCCCAATGCACCGCAGCAGTTCACGCGGCGCAGCCTGGGATCCGGCGTGATCGTCGACCCGAAGGGCTACATCATCACAAACAGCCATGTCGTGGAGTCGGCCACCAAGATCAAGGTCAGCACCCACAGCGGCGAGGAGTACCTGGCCAGAATCATCGCGGCGGACAACCTCTCGGACATCGCCGTCATCAAAATCGAAGGCAACCGGCAGTTCCCCTACGCCAGAGTGGGCGATTCCAAGGCGATGAAGGTGGGGGACTGGGTCATCGCCATCGGCAGCCCGTTCGGGCTCGAGCAGACGGTGACGGCGGGCATCATCTCCGCCACGGGACGGGTGTTTCCGGACGCAATCAGCGCCGAAATGCGCAGCACGCTGTTCAACGACTACCTGCAGACCGACGCAGCCATCAACCCCGGCAACAGCGGCGGCCCACTGGTGAACATGAAGGGTGAGGTTGTGGGCATCAACAGCTTCATTTCGACCGCCACGCGCTCCAGCGCCGGCGTGGGTTTTGCGGTGCCCTCCCACATCTTCGTGAACGTCTATAACCAGATCATCGACAAGGGCAAGGTTTCGCGCGGCTGGCTCGGAGTGAACATGAACACGCTGCCGTTCACCCCGGCCATGGCGTCCTATTTCGGTGTCAAGCAGGGCGGCGGTGTCCTGATCACAGGCCTCAGTGCCGAAGATGGGAGCCCTTCGGACACCGCCGGCCCCGCCGCAAAAGCCGGCATCAAGCCCGAGGACGTGATCGTCGAATTCGGCGGCAAGAAGATTCTGAGCGTGCAGGACCTGCGTCTCGCCGTGGCAAACACGCCCCCGGGTCAGAAGGCCAAGGTAAAGGTGGTTCGTTTCAGCGATGAAAAGGTCTTCGAGGTGACGGTTGCGGAGCGAATGCTGGAGAATCCGGCTGAGCAGGGCACCTTCAGCTTCGAAGAGACACCGGAGCCCAAGCAGGAAATAGGCCTCAGGTTCGACAATGTTCCGCGGGACGTCCTGCAGGAGATCAACCTCCAGGGCGGCGCGCTGGTGCTATCGGTGCAACCCGGGAGTCTCGCCGAGGATGCCGGGCTCCAGGGTCAGGACCGCGGCGGGTATGACATCATTGTCCTTGTGAACGGCAGGAAGATCATGAACGCGCAGGACCTGCTCGATCTGGTCAAGAACCTGCGCAGCGGGGAACACGCAGTGACCAAGTTCCTGAGGGTGGTGAGGGGCGCGAACCGCCGGATCGACACGCTGACCTACTACACCAGTTTTGCCAAACCTTGACGCGTAGCCAGTCCGCCTCAGGGTCTTCCGTGCGGCAGCAACTGCCGCACGGAAGACCTTGGGGACCGGCCTTTTTCCCCGCGACCCTCCCTCCGCTTCCCTTGCTTCCCTGTTTGAATTCGGCGCCGTAAAAGCTTACATTCTAGGCCTGTAATCAAAGGCCGCGGCGTAGCCGCGAATGAAGCCGTCGAGCGAAAGGGGATTCATATGATCAATCCTGCAGAACGGACCCAAAAGGTCGAGTATGCCATCCGCGACATTCTCAAGGTGGCCGACGAGGCGAAGGCGGCCGGGAAGAAGCTGCTCTACCTCAACATCGGCGATCCAATGGTGTACGACTACAAGACGCCCGCACACATCATAGAGGCCTGCCACAAGGCCATGCTGGACAATCACACGGGATACGCGCCTTCCTCGGGCATCGAGGAGGCCCGCGCCGCGATCGCCGCGGAGACAAGGCGCAAGGGCATTTTCGATTGGCACGACCTGTTCATAACGCTGGGGGTGTCGGAATGCATCGAGCTCTGCCTTACCGCGCTGGTGGACCCGGGGAAGGAGGTCCTGACGCCTTCGCCCGGTTACCCCCTTTACTCGGCAGTGCTCTCGAAGCTGCAGGCGAAAAACGTGCCTTACTTCCTGGACGAGGACAACAACTGGGAGCCGGACGTCGGCGACATCCGTCAGAAGATCACCCCCAACACACGCGCGCTCGTGCTGATCAACCCAAACAACCCTACGGGCTCCCGCTACTCGCGCGAGGTGTTGGAGGAAATCGTCAAGCTGAGTCTGGAGCACAACCTGCTGATCTTTGCGGACGAGATTTATGACAAGCTCGTCCTGGACGGGGACGAGAGCCTCTCCATCGCCTCGCTGTCCGACGAGGCCCCGATCATCACCATGAACGGCCTCTCCAAGTCCTACCTGGTGCCTGGCTTCAGGATCGGCTGGGCGGTCGTCACGGGCAGAAAGGCGCTTCTCTCCGGGTACGTCGACGCGATCAACAAGTTCCTGCGGGCGCGGCTCTGCGCCGTCACTCCGCTGCAGTATGCCGTGAAGCCTGCGCTCGAGGGACCGCAGGCCCACCTCGCCGAGGTCAAGGAAAAGCTCCGCCGCCGCCGGGACATCACCAGCGAAAGGTTGAACTCCATTCCCGGCATTTCCTGCGTCCGACCGACGGCCGCGTTCTACGCCTTTCCGCGGCTGCACATCGAAGAGCCGGACCGGGAGTTCGTCACCGGCCTGATCCGGGAGACCGGCGTGGTGGTCGTGCACGGGGACGGCTTCGGCCAACGGCCAGGGACGCGGCACATGCGTGTGGTCTTCCTGCCCCAGGAAGACGTGCTCAACGAGGCATTCGACCGGCTGGAGGTCTTCATGCTGAAGCGGGCCGGGACCATGGTCGGCAAGTAGCTCCCCCATTATCCGTTGTCATACCGGAGGTTGTCATGAAAACGAGGCTCCTTTCGCGAAAGGACATCGAAAGCTTCTTCACGATGAAGATGTGCATGGAGGCGACCGAGAAGGCTTTTGCCGACCTGGCTTCCGGGAAGGCGGTGATGCCGCAGCGCACGCCGATTCCCGTTCCGGACAAATCGGGCCTGGCGCTTTTCATGCCCGCCTATATCAGCGGACTGGGCGCGCTCGGCGCGAAGATCGTCACGGTTTACAAAAACAACGTGAAGGAGCGGGGCTTGCCGGCGGTCCTGGGGACCATCATCCTGCTCGACGAGGAAACCGGGTTCCCGGCGGCGCTGATGGATGGAGGATTCCTGACCGCCATGCGCACGGGAGCGGTCAGCGGCGTGGCCACCCGGTTCATGGCCCGGGAGGATGCGCGGACGGCGGTCGTGTTCGGCACCGGCGTCCAGGCAGTCACCCAGGTCCTGGCCGTGCACGAGGCGCGGCCGCTGGCCGGGCTCATGGTCTATTCTCTCGACGCACTCGAAGACAGGAAACGCTTTGCAGAAACCGTGGGATCGAAGATCGGATTGCCGGTCGAACTGGCCGAAGACCCGGCGGCGGCGACGCGGGAGGCCGACATCGTCATCCTGGCTACCAGCGCCGCCCAGCCGATCATGGACGCGGACTGGCTCAAGCCGGGCGCCCACATCAACGGGATCGGCGCGCACGCCCCGGCGATGAGGGAAATCGACACCAGGACAGTCCAGAGGAGCCGTATCGTCTGCGACCACGTGGATGCCTGCAAGGTGGAAGCGGGCGACCTCATCATCCCCGCAAACGACGGGGAATGGTCGTGGGATCGCGTAGCAGGAAGCCTTGGGGACGTCATCCTGGGGCGGGTGGCCGGACGGACATCACCGGAGGAGATCACGGTCTTCAAGTCGGTCGGCCTGGCCATCCAGGACATGTCGGCCGCCCGAGTGGTGTTCGACGAGGCGGTAAAGCGGGGAATCGGGACCGAGTTCCAATTCTGAGACTGCGCGGGTTTTGGAATCTCCATAAAAGGTTGATCGGCTTTGACTTGCGGCCAGTTTTCTAATAATATTTTTCTCCACTGGCGGATGCATGGAAAGCTATATGGGATTCAAACTGAGCGATCGAGCCCGGGAAATACTCCAGTCCGCGATCTCCGCCTATGTGGCGACCGGCAAGCCTGTCGGATCGAGGAGGATTGCCCGCCGCAGCCGGGAACATCTGAGCCCGGCCACGGTGAGGAATATCATGGCGGATCTGGAGGAGATGGGATTCCTCAGGCAGCCCCATCCCTCGGCCGGCCGGGTGCCGACCGACCAGGGGTATCGCCTCTATGTGGACTCGATGCTGCATCGGCACGAGATCCCGCCGGGCGAGCGGAATCGGATCGAGCTCAGTCTCTCGAGCGAGGACAGTGCCGAACACCTGATGGCCCGGGCGAGCCAGGTTCTATCCGCGGCGTCGAAAAACCTCGGCATTGTGGTTTCGCCTCCGCTCAGCCGGGTGGCGCTGCAGCACATCCAGTTCGTCGGGTTGACCGACAACAGGATACTGGTCATCCTGGTATCCCGCTCCGGGATCGTGCAGAACCGGATCATCCGGCCGGCGGCGGATTTTTCCGCAACCGACCTCCAGCAGGCCGGCCGGTACATCACGGAGCACTTCAAGGACCGTACTCTCATGGAGATCAGGGCGCTGATCTGCCGCATGATCCAGGAGGAAAAGGCCCTTTACGACCGCTTTCTGCAGCGTGTCATCATTCTCAGCACGCAGACGTTCGCCGATGCCGCGGATGACGCCGCGGCCGAGGTATACGTGGAGGGAGCGTCAAATCTAATCCGGAATCCCGAATTCTCCGATATTACGAGGATGAGGGCGCTCTTCGAAACCATAGAGCAGAAGAGCAAGCTGGCAATGTTGATATCAGAGTGCATCCAGGAGGACACCCAGGAGGTACGAATCACCATCGGAACCGAAAACGCGCTTCCGGGGATCGAGGACTGCACCCTGATCACCTCGCGGTTTTCGGTCGATGAGGCTACGCACGGCTCTCTGGGAATCCTGGGACCTACACGGATGGAGTATGCCCGGGCAATTTCCCTCGTCGAATACGTCGCGGGCCTTTTCAGTCGAATCCTGGCAAACCAGGGAAAGAAGGAATGACAGAGAAAACCTACGAGAATTCTGCGGAAGATCTTGCGGGCCAGGAGGAAGCGTCGGCGTCCGCTCCGGAAACGGAAATCGGCGGGGAAACCGCCCCGGCGGACGCGGCCGTCCGGCTGGAGGCGGATCTGGCGGCAGTGAAAACTGAGGCCAAAGAGTGGCAAGACCGATTCCTCCGCAAAGCCGCCGAAATGGAGAATTACCGCAAGCGCATGGAGCGGGAGCGGGGCGAATCCGCCGTCCAGGCGAAAATCGGGGTATTGCGTGAATTCCTGCCGCTGGTGGATGCCTTCGAGCGCGCCATGGAGAGCTTTGGCGATGCCCAGGGCGATTCGCCGGGGCTCGACTCCTTTCGGGAAGGCGTCGAGCTGCTGAGCAAGAAGCTGAGCAACATTCTGGCCCAGGCGGGAGTGGTGCGCATCGAGGCCGCCGGCCAGGCATTCGACCCGCACCTCCACGAAGCCCTCATCCGCGAGGAAAACTCGGAATACGAGGAAAACACCGTCATCAGAGAACTGCGTCGAGGGTATCTTTACAAAGATCGACTTCTTCGACCGGTCCAGGTAATCGTCGCCACCCATCCCCAGGGTGAAGACACGGAAAACTAGGAAGCTATGGGCAGGATCATCGGAATTGATCTCGGAACAACGAACTCGTGCGTCGCGATCCTGGAAGGCACCTCGGTGGAGATCGTGCCGAACAACCTGGGAGGGCGGACCACGCCCTCCATTGTCGCCTTCACCGAAAGAGGGGAGAAGCTCCTCGGGCAGATCGCCAAGCGGCAGGGGGTCACCAACGCGGCCAACACGGTGTATGCCGTGAAACGCCTGATGGGAAGGCGCTACGACTCAGAGGAGGTGCAACGCCTCAAAGCCTACGTCAGCTACGGCCTGACGGGAGCGGAAAACGGAGATGTCCGGGTGACCCTCCGGGGGAGGGAATACAGCCCGCCGGAAGTGTCCGCCATGCTGCTGCAATACCTGAAGGCGATGGCGGAGGAGTTCACCCACGGCCCCATCACCGAAGCCATCATCACCGTTCCGGCATACTTCGACGACTCGCAGCGCCAGGCCACCAAGGATGCGGGCCGCATCGCAGGTCTAGAGGTCCGCAGGATAATCAACGAGCCGACGGCAGCCGCGCTGGCCTACGGTCTGGGCAAAAAGGAGCGCGAGAAGGTCGCGATCTTCGACCTGGGCGGAGGCACGTTCGACATCTCGATCCTGGAACTGAACAACGGTGTTTTCGAGGTTCTCTCCACCTGCGGCGACAGCTTCCTGGGCGGCGAGGACTTCGACCAGAGAATCATGGACTGGATGATCGAGGAATTCCGCGCCGAATCCGGGATCCATCTCGCCAGCGATGTGCTGGCACGGCAACGCTTGAAGGAAACGGCCGAAAAAGCCAAGTGCGAACTCTCGGCCTCGCTCGAGTCCCACATCAACCTGCCGTTTATCGCCAGCGATGAAAAGGGCCCGAAGCACTTTGACAAGGTCCTGTCCCGCGCTAAGTTCGAGGAGCTCGTCGGGGACCTGATCGCTCGAACCACGGCATACTGCGAAAAGGCGCTCAAGGATGCCGGGTTGAAGGCGGCGGATGTCGATAAGATCATCCTCGTGGGCGGCCAGACGAGGACACCGGCCGTGCAGCGTCACGTGGAGGGCATTTTCGGGAAAAATCCCTCCTCCGAAGTCAATCCCGACGAGGTCGTGGCGGTGGGCGCTGCCCTGCAGGGCGGGGTGCTGGACGGTGAGCTCAAGGAGATCGTGCTGCTGGACGTCCTGCCTCTGACCCTCGGCGTGGAGACGCAGGGGGGGCTGTTTGCCCGGATTATCGAGCACAACTCGACCATCCCTCTCAAGAAGACCACCGTCTTCACGACCGTGGCAGACAACCAAAGCACGGTCGAGGTGCATGTTCTGCAGGGCGAGCGGGAACTCGCAAGGTACAACCGCTCCCTGGCCCGGTTCGACCTCGTGGGCATAGCTCCCGCGCCGAGGGGCGTGCCGCAGATCGAGGTGACATTCGACATCGACGCCAACGGCATCGTGAACGTCTCGGCAAAGGACAAAGTGTCGGGCAAGGAACAAGCCATCAAGATCACACCGTCCACGGGGTTGAGCAGGGAGGAGATCGACCGGATGATCCTGGAGGCGAAGCAGTCCCTGGAGACCGACCGCAGGGTGCGGGAGACGACGGAGCTCCGGAACCGGATCAAGAGTCACGCCACCTACGTGGCCAAGAGCTATGCAGAGTTCGGCTGGATGCTCGAGCAGGCAGACCAGGATGCCATCCGCGAAGTCATCCAGGCCGGCCGCTCGCTGGCGCCCGAGGAGGACAACATCGAGTTTCTCCGGGACCTGATGCGCCGGCTGGAGAGCGGGGCCGCGAAAATCGCGGCCACGATGTTCGCCGCCCCGGAAGGGGAGGCGGGAAATGCCGCGGGATCCGCTGAGAACGAGGAAAACCTGGAGGCCGACATGCAGCGGCTCTTCAGGGCGGCATTCAAAGGCACCCAGACGCCCAAACCGGAGTAGGCCGGCAGCCATGGACGGAACCGGCGATTCCGCGCTCAAGCGGGCCTGGCCATCGCCGCCAACAGCTAACTGGCATTCGGAGTATTCGCTTGAACCGTAAGAGAGATTATTATGAAGTGCTCGGGCTGTCACGCGACGCTTCCGAGCAGGAAATAAAGAGCGCTTACCGCAAGATGGCGGTGAAGTACCACCCGGACAAAAACCCCAACGACAAGACGGCCGAAGAAAGTTTCAAGGAGGCCGCCGAAGCCTACAGCGTGCTCAGCGATGCCGACAGGAGGGCCCGCTACGACAGGTTCGGGCACAGCGGCGTGCAGGGGGGCTTCAGCGGATTCGACCCGGCCACGTTCGGCGATTTCGGCGACATACTGGGCGACCTGTTCGGTTTCGGCGACATCTTCGGCGCCCGGAGGCGGGGCGGACCGGAACGGGGGGCCGATCTCCGGTACGATCTGAAGATCTCTTTCCGCGAGGCGGCATTCGGACTCAAGACCAAGATCAAGATCCCGCGGCAGGACCGGTGCGAAGATTGCGGCGGGATCGGGGCGGCCAAGGGCAAGAGCCCGGTCAACTGCCCTTCGTGCCACGGAGCCGGCCAGGTCCGGTACCAGCAGGGATTCTTCTCCATCAGCCGGACCTGCGGGCAGTGCGGCGGTGCCGGGCGGATCATCAAAGATCCCTGCCAAACCTGCTCCGGCCGCGGACTGGTACGCAAGGAGAAAACGCTCGAGGTCAAGATCCCGGCCGGGGTGGACAACGGCGCCAGGCTGCGGATACAGGGCGAAGGGGAGGGGGGACGTGGCGGCGGGCCCACGGGCGACCTCTACGTCATCATTTTCGTGGAGGAGCACCCGTTCTTTCAGAGGCAGGGGAACAACCTGTACTGCCAGATTCCTATCGGGATCGCCCAGGCTGTTCTGGGCGGCGAGATCAGCGTGCCCACCCTCGAAGGCGAAGAGAAGATCCGGATACCGGAGGGCACCCAGAGCGGATCGGTCTTCCGGCTGCGCAACAAGGGCATCGTCAGCCTCGGCGAACGCGGCCGCGGCGACCAGTTCGTCACGGTGAACGTCGCGATTCCCACCAAGCTTACCCGGGAGCAGCGGCAGCTTTTTGAGAAGCTTGCCCAGCTGAGCAAGGACGACAACCTCTCGCAGGAACGGACCATCTTCGATAAGGTCAAGGACATCTTCGGCTGATCCGGGCCATGGCGCGCAGACGATTTTTTGTACCCGCCGTTCTCTTCCGGGGCGACCACGCCGTACTGCCCGCGGATCAATCCCACCACCTGCGCCACGTTTTGCGGATCCGAGCCGGTGAGGAGGTGGAGATATTCGACGGAACCGGCGAAAGCCATGCCGGCACGGTGGAGATACAGGGAGAGACGGTGCGCCTGACAAATCTGCAACGGGTATCGTCGGGTGATGCCACGCCGGCTGCCGTGGTGCTGGCTGCTGCGCTGATAAAGCCGGACCGCTTCGAGTGGATTCTGCAGAAGGGGACGGAACTCGGCATAAATGAGTTCGTGCCGCTCATTACCCGGCGCGGAAGCGCCCGCATCCCGGGCAAGCGGCTCGAATCCCGGATGCAGAGGTGGCGGCGCATCGTCCAGGAGGCCTGCAAGCAGTGCGGACGCAACGAGGCGCCCGCCGTGACCGCGCCGCACACCTTCGTGGACTTCGTCGACGGGGAGGGAAGGAAAGCCGGCATTCGCCTTCTACTTTCGCCCAAAGCCGTGAAGCGCTTGTCGCTGGGACCGTGTGCGCCGGATAGAGTCGTCCTGTGCGTGGGCCCGGAAGGGGGCTGGGATCCGGCGGAGGAGGACGCGGCGACAGACGCCGGATTTGAGAGCTTCAGCCTGGGCAGGCACACTCTCCGCGCAGAGACCGCATCGCTGGCGGCGGTGGCGATTGTGCAACACGAATTGGCAGCGCTAGACAAGAGAGCGGACAACGATACGGCGGGCCGCACTGGAAACAAATGAAGCTCTCCGTGAATCTCCGTGTTAATCTGAACTGCCAGTCAGAGGCATCTTTTTTGTACGCGGAGAAATTTCGCGGGAACGGTTGAGGGTTGCTCCTTCCGCCGTTTCTGATTGCCGGCCGGGATTCAACGGAGCCCGGAGCAATAGCGACGGGTTTGGTTGCCAAACCGCTCACTGGCGTTCGCGGCTCCGCTTGCCGCGTCCCTTCAATACGGCCTTGCCCGGTTGCGGCCATGCTGCGCTCTGTTACTTCGTGTAACGCTTGATGGTTCCGAGGTGCTCACCGGTGTACAAATCTTTGCCGGCCGCAGTTTTCCTGCTGTTCCTGGCTGTGCCCCTCCACTCACAGGAACGCCCCCTCGCAACCGACGCGGCCGAACTGCTGCCCGTCGGCCGGATCCGGCTGCAGATGGGCGTGGAGTTTTTCCAGAACCAGCGATACTCGCTGTCCGGCCTGGAAGGCGACCTCACGCGCCTGGGAGTCGGCGGGATCCACATAGGGGTCGGGGAGTACGCGGAGTTCCAGATATCGGGGACCGTCAGGGATTTTCTTTCGGTGACGCGCAGGACAATCCCGGTCATCAAGCCCGATTTCGACGGCAACGCCACCAGCGACTTTGGCGATCTTCTGCTCGCCGCGAAGCTCAGACTGGCCCGGGAGACGGGCAGAAAGCCCGCCCTGGCCTTCAAATTCGCGGTGCAGCTCCCGAACGCAGGCAACGAGAGCGGTCTGGGCACCGACGAGATGGCGTTCTATGGCAGCATCCTGGCCTCGAAGCATCTTGGCCCGGCGCAACTTCTCGGAAACGTCGGAATTGCCATCCTCGGATCGCCCGTGCAGGCCAACACGCAGGCAGATCTGCTGACCTATGGCTTTGGCCTGGCCGTTCCGCTGCATTCCAGGGTAGACCTTGTGGGGGAAATCAACGGGCGGCAGGGTGCGGAACGCGTCGGCAACGAAAACCAGTCGAGGATCCGGCTGGGAGTGCGCATCCGGTCGGGCGGGCTCCGATGGGACCTCGCCGGCATCGCCGGGCTGAAACGCTACGATCCCGATACCGGACTCGCGATGGGCATCACCTACGAATTTCAGGGATTTCGCCGCGACAGGCAACCGAAAACCATCCGCTGATCAGGCACAGGTGGCGCATCCCAGGTTCAGGACCTGAGTGTCGCGGCAGCGGTCGCGATAAACCGTGATCCCTTTGCATCCCAGCTCGCCGGCCAGGCGAAAGACGGTCTCCACATCCTCGGGCTTCGACTCATGCGGCAGGTTGACGGTTTTGGAGACAGCGTTGTCTGAGTGTTTCTGAAATGCAGCCTGCATCCGCACGTGTCTATCCGGCGCGATTTCCAGCGCGGTGACGTATCGCCGGCGGAGGTCCTCAGGGAGGAAATCAAGGCCCGCAAGCGAACCTGTTCGAGTCATGTGGTCCAGTATCTCTGGCGCATCGAGTCCCCTCGCAGCCAGCTCCCGCAGAAGCAGAGGATGGATTTCCGGCAGCTCCACGCCGCCGAGAACATGGTTGCGGGAATAGCTCAGTCCAAACAGAGGTTCGATTCCGCTGGAGCATCCGGCGATGATCGAAATTGTGCCTGCGGGCGCAATCGTGGTGATCGTTGCATTGCGGCGCGGCGTCCCGCCGCGAGCTTGTCTGTCCGGGCAGCGGACAAAGTTGGGAAAAGGCCCGCGCCGGATTGCGATTTCGCACGACGCCTGATGCCCCACCCGCCGGATAAAGCCCATGACCTTCCCCGCAAGCGCGAGGGCAATATCGGAGTCATATGGTATGCCGAGCTGGATCAGCATGTCGGCCCAGCCCATTACGCCGAGCCCGATTTTCCGGTTGGCCTTCGTGATCGCCGCGATCTGGGGAAGTGGATAGTGATTGGCATCGATCACATTGTCCAGGAACCTGACGGCGGTCCTCACCGTGCGCGCGAGACGCGGATAGTCCACAACTGTTCTTCCCCTGCCGGACGCGGTTATCCTGGAGAGGTTGATGGATCCGAGGTTGCACGACTCGTATGGAAGGAGAGGTTGCTCGCCGCAAGGGTTTGTGCACTCGAGGTTTCCGAGAGCCGGCGTGGGATTGGACCGGTTGATCGCATCCAGGAAAAGCATGCCGGGCTCGCCGCATTCCCAGGCCCTGAGGCAGAGGCGCCGGAATACCTCCTTGGCATTCAGGTGGCCGGCCGGCGCTCCGGTGCGCGGGTGCAGAAGCGTGTAATCCGTGCCGGTCATGGCGTCTTCCATGAACGCGTCGGTAACGGCGACGGAGATGTTGAAATTGGCCAGGCCTTCTCCGTGGGACTTGGCGTCGATGAACTCCAGGATGTCGGGGTGATCGACCCGCAGAACTCCCATGTTGGCGCCCCTGCGGGTGCCCCCCTGCTTCACGGCATCGGTGGCCGCGTCGAAGACCTGCATGAATGAAACAGGACCGCTGGCGACGCCCTGGGTTGATCGGACCCTGTCCCCGCGCGGGCGTACCCGCGAGAAGGAAAAGCCCGTGCCCCCGCCGCTCTTGTGAATGAGGGCAGTGTTTTTCACGGCTTCGAATATGGAATCCAGAGAATCGTCCACCGGCAGGACGAAACAGGCCGAAAGCTGCTGCAGATCCCGGCCGGCGTTCATCAGCGTGGGTGAATTGGGCAGGAATTCCAGACGGCTCATCACGGCATAGAATTCGTCGGCTGAGGTCTTCCACATGTCTCCGCCCTCATATTGCAGATCCACTTGGGCGATATCCTCCGCCACGCGCCTGAACATTTCTTCCGCGGATTCGATCACCTTCCCATGGGGATCCTTTTTCAGATACCTGGTTTCCAGCACCTTGGAACCATTGGAAGCGCGAAAAAACGGCCTGAGATCTCCGCGTTCTCCTACCTTGCCGGCTTTCGTCATGGCGTCTCCTCATTTGGCCATTCCCCGAAGTCGGGCCACGGAAAAATTCACAGGCTTGAAGCGAACCTGGATATGTCTCTATCTGTGTTTATTTAAGTGACTTATACTGAATTTTCCAAAGAGATATCACAGGTATTTCACAGTGCCTATTATCCCGACATCGGCGGAAATTCACCTTATGTTCACCATTTTACTCTTTGGTTTCAGAAAATCAAGCGAAAGGTGATAAAAAGGTGAAATATAAAGTGGCGCGGGGGCTGGACAAGTGCAGATCGTGACTTGTACTTAGCTGAAGATCTCGGGACGGCCGGTCTCTCTTGTAGCAGGAGTATATCTCAGAGGGCCACGCTCTGACTCGATTTTGGTTTACCGGTGTGAGCGAGCGTGCTCTGCACCTATTGACGCTTTGGGACCGGGATATCCCGGTCCTGCGGCAACGAGTGCCACTTTCCACGATCGCGCCGTTCGATCGTGGCAGGACTCATCGTGACGGCCGCAATTGAAGCAGGAACTCCTCCACCGGGAGGCACCAGATCCCATCCACGCGAAGCCTGTCGGCGCCGCGGTAGAGAAGCAACGCCTCACAGGCCGGATAGTCGGAAGAAAAGGCGCGCAGAGCACGGAGGTCCTCGGGACGAACCCGGGCAGAATTTTTGACCTCGATCGCGCGGAAATCATTGGGTCCGTACACCACGAAGTCCACTTCCACCCCGGAGCGGGTGCGCCAGAAAAACAACTCCGACCCTTTTCGGGAATAGGCCCGCCATGCCTGAAGATGCTGGGCCACGAGCCCTTCGAGAGCTGCGCCCTCGATTTCTTCGACTCTGTCGAGCGGCCCGCAAGGCCGCAGGGAACGATACACTCCGGCGTCAAAGAAGTAGAACTTGGGGTGCGAAACGGTTGCGCGCTGTGCACGGCGGGTGAAGACCGGGAGGCGGAAGGAAAGCAGCAGGTCTTCCAGAATCTCCACGTAGCCGGCGACGGTTTTCCTCTCGATCTGGCATTCGCGGGCGACGTTGGCGATGTTCAAAATGTTCGCGTGCGAGAAGCTTAGCGCCTCCAGAAAACGAGCAAAATTGCCGACGTTTCGGGTCAACCCTTCGCTCTGCACCTCCTGTTGGAGATAGAGGGAGGCATAGGCTTGGAGCGCATCTTCAGCTTGGGGCGCCGCGAGTATTAGCGGCACCAGGCCGCGATGCAGCGCCGCTTCCAGCCGGAAGTCGGCCAGTTCGGCCGCCATGAACGGGTGGAGACTTCGCATCAGCGCGCGTCCGGCAAGCAGGTCCACTCCGCCCCGGCGCAGCTTGCGCGCACTCGATCCCGTAAGCACGAAGCGCCTTCGTTGGGCGGACTCGAGGATTTCGTGCACTACATGCAGAAGTTCCGGGATGCGTTGAACTTCGTCCACCACAACCGTGCGTTTCTCCGGTGATCCGAGAACCAATTCTCGCAGCCTTTCAGGACGCGCAGCCATCTCGCGGTACGTTTCAGGCTGGAGAAGGTCAACAAAAAGGGCATCGGGCAACTCGTGCCGGAGCCAGGTCGATTTGCCGGTGCCCCTGGGGCCGAAGAGGAAGAAGCTCTGATCAGGGATCTCAAAAAACCGGGGAGTAATTTCTATTATTGGACTCATTATGGAATTTTAGTTTCCATAATGTACCAGAAAGGGGAGATCGAAGCAACCTGGCTTTCGGGAAGAACTGTAACGCAAAGATCGTCAGCCGACCCGCAAGTTCGCCACTGTTTGCCAACCGGAGTCGATAATGAGCCGCTGTCACGGACGATAGCGCACGGCATGGTTTATTGGCATGGTGCTGTGTATCAGTACCGAGCAACGCCATCCAAACTGCGGGGAGCGGGCCGGAACAAGAAAAGGGCCGGAATGGGTGCGTTTGCCGGCGGAAGATGTTGCTTTTCGGATCGCTTGGATCAGTGTTTTCCCGGCGCATTGTTGCGGCGGATGACATCGATGGCTTCGATCGTGTCCCCTTCCTGGATGCGATCCACGTTTTCCATCCCTTCCACGACGCGGGCGAAGACCGTGTAGTTGTGGTCCAGCCTGAAATTGTCCACCAGATTGATGAATATCTGCCCGTCCCCCGTGTCTCTACCGCGCGTGGAAAGGCCGACCGTGCCGCGTGTGTGCGAAACCAGCCCCAGTTCGTCGCGGAAGTAACCGGCGGTGCCGACATACTCGTTGGCGCCGGGGCTGCCCCCCTGGATGACGAAATTGGGGACGATCCGGTGAAAGGTCAGGTTCGTATAATAGCCGCTCTCGGCCAGCTGAACGAAGGACGAGGCCAGCACCGGCGCCACATCCATGAGCAGCTCCATGGTGAAAGGTCCGGCTTCAGCCATGCGAATTCTAACCGCAGCCCCGCGGAGGCTGTCGATCAGGCTCTGAGGCGGCACCGGTCTTGTGGACAGATGCGTTGGCTGCGCAGAGACCGGCTCGCCCCCTTTTTCAGAAATGATCTTCGCTGCCAGCTGCGCAACGACCGGGTCGAAATCGTTCAGCAATGGCTTGATTCCATCGATGATCTCCCGGCCGCCGAATTCCGCCAGGCGCTCGAGAATCGCGCGGCGAGGATCGCGCGAAGTATCGCTCCTTTCGGCTGTGATCCGCTCCAGAGCCGCCATCAGTTCCGGCACGGCGGACCGGCCTTCCGCCCAGCCCTTGAGACAATCGGCTGCGCGCATGATGAGGCCGTAGTCAGGATTGCGCAGCATCCGCACGGCATCCTCGGGTTTTTCAAGCGCAGCGGTCGCCACTCCCGCGTGTTTGTCTTCGAGGAGGCTCTTGAGTATCTGTTCGTTTTTCAACACCTTTGCCGCCGCAGCCGCATAGGCGCGAACCTGCCACCGGTCATGCCGCGCGAACCTTTCCAGCCGCTCTGCAGCAGAATCCGGACCGACCCTGCTGAGCGAGACCAGCGCCCTTGCCTGGCGGCGCCAATCGTTGGACCGGTCGACGATGTTTTCGAGAATATCCGCCGGGCAGCCGTTGCCGAGCAGGTCTACGGCCAGCAGCGCGACGTGGGGGCTGGGATCTGCCAAAGCGGCAGCGGCTCGATCGCATGAGGGCGCCAGGCGCAGCGCTTCGTAGCGGACCATGGGGGATGGATCGTCACGCCATCGCTTTGTCGCGATGACCGCCAGTCGGCGGACCTGTGGATCGGAATCACCGAAGGCCGCCTCGATGACTGAGGGATCGGCGTCGCCCACAGAGTTGAGCGCCAGCAGCAGGAGCCTGCGCAGCAAAGGATCGGAATTTTCCCGGAACGCTTTGCGCATTGCCTGAAGCGAATGGAGCGGGGGCTTCAATCCCTTCCGGGCGTTCAGGCGATAAAGCGTTTCGACACCCTTGGCGGCGCCCTCCCGTACAACCGGATCCGCCTCTTCCAATCCCTTGATGAGCAGGACTTCGTCCGCCTTGGGCAGCCTTGCCATCGTGCGGTAGTAGACCGCCCTTACCGCCGGCGCCGTTTCTGTCTTGAACGTGGAGAGCAATTCCACATCTGCGCGCATCTGGCCCAGCGAGTTGACCGCCTCCGCGCGAAGCGACGGTTCAGCAGCATCCAGGAAGGGGATGATGTGATGCGCCAGCTCGGGACGTTCCAAGCGCCCGAGCGCCCGGATGGCGAGTCTCCGGGCTTCGGTTTGATCGCTTTGCAGCGCTTCGGCATAAACCTCGATATTGCGGCTTCGTGCGTCTTCGGCCTCCAGGATTGCTCTGGTCAGCGGAAGCTGGAGGATGACAAGAATCAGCGGCCAAATCAGAGGCATGATTTTTTCTCTCCTCAGGAAGGAGATTACAGCCTCCTACCATAGAAGATCGAGATTTCGAGGTCAATTGCGTATGCCTCCTGGGGATTGACCTAAGTCAAATCCCTCAGCCCGGCTCCAGGAGTACAATGGGTTCAGAAATTTCAATCAGGTGATGCCGTGAGCCAGAACGATCTCCGCTGTCCGGGACAGAACACCATGTTCTGGAAGCCGGACGACATCTACGACGTCAAGTGCCCCAGTTGCGGCAAGCCGGTCGAATTCTGGAAGGATGACGCCAAGCGCACCTGCAGGTGCGGCCACCGCTTTTTGAATCCCAAGCGCAACCTGGGCTGCCTGGAGTACTGCAAGTACGCCGAAACCTGCATGCCCGAGATGTTCGAAGGAGAGAATCTGAGCGCGCTGTATCGCGACCGGCTATTGGCGGTCGTGCGCAGGTCGTTAAAACCCGAGAATGACCGGCTGCAGCAGTGCCTGGAGATTGCCGAGCTGGCCGAAGAGATCAACTCGGAGGAGGGCGGCGAGCCCAAGGTGGTGATTGCCGCGGCGATGCTGGCGAACCTTGCGGAACCGGGATCCGAGGAAGAGGCGTGCGCCGTTTTGCTGGAGCTGGGAACCGAGGGGGAAGTGATCGACCGGGTCTGCCATATCCTGTCGGGCGGCGGCGAGTCGAACGGTTCGGCCGAGGCGGATGGAAGGATCGTCCGGGATGCGGTGAACCTGTTCAAGTTGCTGCAGCGCAGATCTTTGCTCGACCGGCCTGCACGGGAAAGCCTTATTGAAAAGAAGCTCCATACCGCAACCGGCCGCCGGTTGGCCCGGGAGCGGATGCTTGCCTAGCGGCAGGGAAAAAGCCTCCGCGACCCCTTCCCGGGACGCAGAAACCGCCCAATTCCAGCCCGTCGAAGGACTGATCTCCCCGCCTTTCGAAATGCCCTTTTCATCGAGCTGTGCTATTCTCTTGGTTGCACCGAGAGGAGGGTTTCCGCTCCCTCCGCGACTCGGCTCCCAGGCTTTCGCGGCGCATTGCCCTCAGCGCAGGACTGCCGGTCCGGAGCTTGCATGTCGAGTCGATCGCTCAGAGAAGAAGAACTCAAATTCCGCCTCTGGTGGTTCGTCAACATCCGCTGGGTCTTCCTGGCCGGCTTGGCAGCCTCGATCTTCTTCGCTCACGATCTCCTGGGGGTGAGTTTCTCCCGCGCGGGCACACTCACAGTGGCCGCGGTGATCGGCCTTTACAACACGGTTTTCTTCTTCGGGCACCGGCGGCAGAAGGCCCGCGGAGGGAGGAGTTCCGGCACCAATCGAACCGAGGCCATCCTGCAGACCTACCTGGACACGCTGGCCCTGAGCCTGCTCATCCACTTCGCCGGGGGGATCGAAAATCCTCTTCTGTTCTTCTACCTCTTCCACGCCATCATCAGCAGCATCCTGCTGTCGCGGGCCGAGGTCTACGCCTTCGGCCTGGTGGCGTTCGGCATGTTCATGGGGGTTGTCCTGCTGGAGTACCACGAGGTGCTCCCGCACGTGAACCTGCGTGCGCTCCACCCGGTTCCCCGGCACCAGGACGTCCGCTTCATCGGGACAGTGGCCCTGGTCTTTTTCGTCACCTTGTTCGTCACCATCTGGATCACAACCTCGATCGTCACCAGCCTGCGCAGGCGCGAGCAGGAGCTGGTGGAAGCCTGGGACCTGCTCGATGCCAAGTCCCACGAGCTGCGCCGCGCCAACGACGAGCTGCTCAACCAGCAGAGCCAGCTCATCCAGTCGGAGAAGCTGGCCTCGCTCGGGCAGCTCGTCTCCGGCATAGCGCACGAGATCAACAACCCGGTGCAGTTCATCGGCGGCAACATGCAGATAGTGCGCGAGAGCTTCGACGACATCCTTCCGCTGCTGGACGAAGAGGCCGGGCGCAACCCGGAGCTGACGGTCGCGCGGCTGAAGTATCCTTTCTTCCGCAAGCACGCCCCGGCGCTGCTGGACGATATGGTCGACGGCGTGACGCGCATCCGCGACATCGTCCGCGATCTCAGGATCTTCGCCCGGCGGGACGAAGGGTTGCTGGAGGACGATGTCGACCTCAACGCTGTGATCGAATCGTCGAGGCGCCTAGTGCACAACCGCATCAAGCACTTCCGCGTCGTCGAAGACCTGGATCCACGGCTGCCGACCTTCAAGGGGAGCGCCAACCGCATCGGCCAGGTCATCGTGAACACGCTGATCAATGCCGCGGACGCGCTCGCCGGCTCCCCCGACCCGGCCATCGAGATCACGACGCGCGCTGTCACCTTTCCGCCCAAGGTGTGGGTGGCCATCAAGGACAACGGCCCGGGAATCGACGAAGCGGCTCAGGCCCGGCTTTTCGATCCGTTTTTCACGACCCGGCAACGCGCGGGCGGGACAGGGCTGGGCCTGTCGATCACCTACGGCATCGTGCAACAGCACGGCGGCCGGATCGAGGTGGACAGCTCGCAGGGCAAGGGCGCGACCTTTCGTTACATATTCCCCATCGGCGGGAGGGCTACGTGAACCGCATCCTCATCATCGACGACAACGAGGCCGTCCTGAACCACTTCCTCGTGTTCTTCGCCCAGGACGGCCGCTTCGAAGTGGAGACGCTCCAGGACAGCAGCCGCGCCTTCAGTGTGATTGACGGCGGTGATTTCGACCTGATCCTCCTGGACATGGATATGCCCACGGTCACGGGCCGGGACATTCTCCGGTACGTCCGCGAGAAACATGACCTGGGGGTGATCGTGATTACCGGGGTGGAGGACGTTTCGCTCGCGGTCGATGCCATGAAGCTGGGAGCCTACGACTACATCTGCAAGCCCGTGGACAAAAACCGGCTCCTGACCTCCATGGAACGCGCATTGGAGCACAGCCGTCTCCGCGGCCAGGTCTCCCGGCTGCGGGGGGAGATTGCCCAGGAAAAGCTGAGACACGAGGCCGGCTTCCACGGAATCGTCACGCGCGATCCGGCCCTGCTTCGCATCCTCGGAAGGCTGGAGCAGATCGCGCGGAGCGGCAACAACGTTCTCATCCAGGGGGAGAGCGGAACCGGAAAGGAGCTGGTGGCGCACGCCATCCACCGCGCCAGTCCTCGCGCTGCCGGGCCCTTCATTGCGGTCAATATGGCGGAGCACGCGGCCGACCTGTTCGCCTCCGAGTTCTTCGGCCACGAGAGGGGCGCGTTCACGGGCGCCCACCGGCAGAAAACCGGCTTCTTCGAGGAAGCGGATGGCGGCACGCTCTTCTTGGACGAGATCGGCGACCTGGAGGCGGTCAACCAAGCAAAGCTCCTGCGGGTTCTGCAGGAGGGGGAGTTCTTTCACGTGGGATCGACGCAGCGGCGGGGCGTGGACGTGAGGGTCATCGCCACTACCAACCGGGACCTGCCGGCGATGATCGAGGCGGGCGGATTTCGCCTCGACCTTTATTACCGGCTCAACATCAGTTCCATCCACCTCCCGCCGCTCAGGGAGCGGAAGGGGGATGTGGACCTGCTGGCCTATTTCTTCCTCGACCGGCACTGCCGGAGGAACGACAGGCGGATCGAATACATAGAAGACGACGTGCTCGAGATCCTGGAGCGTTACGACTATCCGGGAAACGTCCGGGAACTGGAGAACATCATCGCCTCCGCCGTTGTGCTCGAAAAAAAGCGTGCGCTCACCCGGAGGTCGCTCCCCCCGGCGGTCACTGCCGGGCTGAACGGTTCCCGTCTTCCCGCCGGCGCCCATGGGTTCAAGACGCTCTCGGAACTGGAGCGCGAGCACATTATCCGGGTTCTGGACCACACCTCCGGCAACCGCACCGCCGCCGCGAGAATACTCGGCTGCTCCCGCGTCGGCCTGCACAGCAAGCTGAAAAAACACGGCCTCGACTGATAGTGCAGGCGCCGGGGATCCTGCTGCCGGATCCCGCAGAGGCGATAGTTTTATTTGCGCGGGACTATCCGGGACTGCAAATCATTGCATTTCTTTTGTTTCTGGCGCGCCATTCCCGCAGCGCCGAATACGATGCAAGAAATCCTTACAGCGGGCCGCTGCTGCCTGCATACCATTCATTAATAGTGATTTGCGTCCTCGGTTCGGCCCTTTTGTCCGGCTCGCCGCAAGGTTTTCTTACACTCACGCCATGGGACGCAACGGCCTGTCCGCGGATCGATCGGTCATAAACCATTTGAAAACATAGTGATAGCTTGCGGCCCGGGGCCTGGCACGGAGCGTGCTATTGCAGGCGAGGGGACCGAGCCCTAAAAGGAGACAGAAGATGAAAGCCATCACCTATGTGAACTGCATTCGAATCCCCAACACCGATATCGAAATCTGTTGCGAGGAGCAGCGCGAGCAGATTGAGCTGTACGCCAAGACACACGGCATAGAGATCGTGGCGCGGTTTGAAGATGACGGTTGCCACGGGCCGGTGGTGGAGCGTCCAGGTGTCAAGGCGATGCTGGCGCACCCGGATTCCTACGACCTCATCCTGGTGGAGCGTATCTGGTGCTTCAGCAGGTCCCTGTCGGAGGTGAGGCCGCTGCTGGAGGCGTTGCAGGAAAAGAATGTCGCGCTGCAGTCGGCCACCGAGCTGTGGGACTGCCTCTCGCAGCAGGTGCGGCACTTCCACAAAGGTGCGCTGCGGCCGCCGACCTGCGTGATCACGCAGATCGTGCCCGTGCGGGATCGGATCGGAATGAAGCGGCCCGCCCGCCTCAACTTCGCCGCTCTGGTACGGCAGCCGACCGGCCTGTGAAACCGCCGGGGGCGCGGATGGAACGCGCCCCTGACCATCGTGGAGGGAGGAGGCATGAAGGCCATTGCATATGTGAGCCCGATATCGTCTTGCACCGGATCCGGCGAGGTGTGCTGCGCCGACCAGCGGCGCCGGATCGAGGAATACGCCCGGCAGCAGGGAATCGAGATCATCGCCTGGTTTGAGGACGAGGCGCGGGAGTGTTCGTTGATGGACCGCACGGGGCTGCGAGCGGCCCTGCGGTTCGAGGGGCCCTGGAGCTCGTTCCTGGTCGACCGATGCGGCTGCCTGTCGAGGTCCATGGCAGCGCTGCGGCCGCTGTTGGCGCTTCTGGACCTGCGCGGAGCAAAGCTGGTGGCGGCGACGGAACTCTGGGATGTTGTCTCGCAGAAGGTGCGCAGCCACTACCGGCGCACGCCTTCCGGCGTCGGGCACGGCCGGGAGGTGACTGTGCCGGCCGATGCGCCGGTGAGTGTGTTTGCCGAGCCGTTGCCCCAGGTCGTGCTGCCGGCCGCCGCTCTGCCCGCACGGCATTCGACAGGAGTGTAATCCCATGGTGGAAGCCCATCGAGAACTCGGCTGGAACGTCAGCTTCATCTGGATCATGTACGCGCTGCTGGGCGCGACCGCGGTGGTGTTCGGCCTCGGGATCCGGCGGAGATACAGGCAGTGGCAGATCGGCCGTCCCGTAGATCGCACGTCGGCTCCCGGCGCGCGCCTCATGGCAATGCTCAAGGAGATTCTGCTGCAGCGGGGAGTCGGGCGCGAGCGCCTGCCGGCGCTGTTTCACGGTCTCATCTTCTATGCCTTTGCGGTGATGTTCCTGACGACGCTGCTGGTGATGTTGGACATGGACCTGGGCACGTCGCTCTTCCGGGGCACCCTTTACCTGGTGTTTTCGCTCGCGGCCGATATCGCGGGATTGCTGGCGCTGGTGGGGATCGGCATCGCCCTCTACCGCCGCACGATCGCCCGGCCGGCGACGCTACCCACGCGCGCGGCGGATCACCTGGTGCTGGCGCTGCTCGCGGGGATTCTCCTGAGCGGATTCCTGGTCGAAGGGCTCCGCATCAGGGTGGCTGGCGATCCGTGGGCAGCGTGGTCCCCGGTGGGCTCTGCCTTTTCGCTTTTGTTTTCAGGTTTGGGGGCAGACGCCGGGCGCGCGCTTCACGCCTTTGTCTGGTGGACCCACTGCGTCATGGCGCTCGGCTTCATCGCCTTGATCCCCTACACCAAGCTGCTGCACATGGTGCTGATCCCGGCCAACGTGGCACTGCAGAAGACCGAGGCCTGGGGCAGCCTCGCGCGGCCGGATGTAGCCGCGCTTATGGCGGCGGAGGACATCGACGAAGCGGCGCTGCAGATCGGCATCGCCACCGCAGCCGACTTCACCTGGCGGGAAAGGCTGGGCTTCGACGGGTGCGTCGAGTGCGGCCGCTGCGACGACGTCTGCCCTTCGCGGCAGGCGAGGCAGCCGCTCTCGCCGCGCGCGCTGATCTCCGAGCTGAAGGCCTTCGTGCGCAGCGAAGCCGGAAGGGGGAACGGGAATGGCGCCGGCGCGCCCCGTCAGGTCGTGGGCGGCGCCATCGACGGCGACCTGATCTGGTACTGTCGCACCTGCGGCGCCTGCCAGGAGGTCTGTCCGGCGCGGGTCGAGCACCTCGACACGGTCGTCGACCTGCGCCGGCACCAGACCATGATGGGAGGCTCGGTTCCGGTCGATGCCGCCCGCATGCTGAAGATGCTCGGCCAGCTCGGCAATCCCTTCGGGCCGCAAGGGGAGCGCATGGCGTGGATCGAAAAAATGGGGATCCCGGTCATCGGCGAGGGGGAGTCGATCGATGTGCTGCTGTGGATCGGCTGCTGCACCACGTTCGATCCCACGAAGCAGCAGATTGCCCAGGACCTCTGCCGCCTGCTGCAGGCCACCGGGATCCGCTTCGGCGTACTCGGGGCGGACGAGCGATGCTGCGGGGATCCTGCGCGGCTGCTGGGGGACGAGTCGCTGTTTCAGGAAGTGGCCAGGAGCCAGATCGAACTGCTCAACCGCCGCCGTTTCCAGGTGCTCCTGACCGCCTGCCCGCACTGTTTCAACGTCCTGGCGCATGAATACCCGCAATTCGGCGGAAACTACCGCGTGGTGCACCACACGGAGTACCTGCACGAGATGCTCTGGAGCGATCACCTGCGGCCGGTCGGTCTGCCGGCGCAGAAGGCGGTGTATCACGATCCGTGCTACCTGGGGCGCTTTCAGAAGATCTACGACAGCCCGAGGGAGGTGCTCCGGGCCATTCCCGGCGTGAACGTGGCGGAGATGAAGAACGCCCGGTCCCGGAGCCTGTGCTGCGGCGGCGGCGGCGGACATTTCTGGATGGACCTGAAGGCCGGGGAGAGGATCAACAACCTCAGGGTGGACCAGGCGCAGGCACAGGGGGCGGACACGATTGTCACCTCGTGTGCCTACTGCAAGCAGATGCTGGAGGATTCGGTCAAACTGCGCGATCTGGATGAGCGGATCCGGGTGGTGGATATCGCGACGCTGACGCTCGAGAGCCTCCGCCTGCCGCAGGATTCGTTCGCCCGCAGGCAGTGATCTCATCCGCGCGGTTATCGTGGCATGTGCCGAGACAAACTTTGGGCCCATTCAATACACCCGCAGAGAATTCCGGGTGCGCATGAACGGAATGGACGCAAGGAAAAGCGACTACCCGCGCTGCGCGATGCCGCCGCGGATGCCGAGCTTGGCCAGATTCACCGGGATGCTCTTCCCCGAACCGGCGACTGCCTCCTGCACCAGCCGGACCAGCCCGAAACAGCAGGGCACTTCCATGAAGGCAATCTCGACCGATCTTATGCTGTTGCCGGCGAAAATCTGCGTCAGCTTTTCCACGTAGGCGCCGGCGTCATCCAGCTTCGGGCAGCCGATCATCACCGTCTTTCCCTTGATGAACTCGTCGTGGAAACCCGCGTAGGCGAACGGGGCGCAGTCGGCCGCGATGAGCAGATCCGCATTCTCATAGAACGGGGCCTGCACCGGCACCAGGTGCAACTGCAGCGGCCAGTTGCCGAGCCTCGAGGGCGGCTGCGCCGTCGCCGCCGGGGCCGCGCAAGGGTTTGCCGTGGGCTGCAACACCTGCGACATCGAACCGGGGCAGCCGGCGGGATGAGGCGATGAAAACAGCGGTTTCGGAGGAGCCGGCGCCTGTTTGGCCGACAGCGCGGCGAGATGCGCCTCGACCGCGTGCGGATCGAACTCCGGCGCCCGCCTCTGCTCCATGCGGATGGCATCCTGCGGGCACTCGCCGAGGCAGGCGCCCAGGCCGTCGCAATACACCTCGTTCACGAGTTTTGCCTTGCCGTTGACGATCTGGATGGCGCCTTCCGCGCAGGAGGGGACGCACAATCCGCAGCCGTCGCACTTTTCCTCGTCGATGTGAATGATGTTCCGTACCGGCATACCTCGCTCCTTTTCGTTGAGTCCAGCTTTCGGCTCCAACGATACCGGACGGCAAATGCGGATTCCTTGACTTGCGTCAAGGGTCAGCTTTTTTCACCGTCTGCGATGTCGGCCAGGCGGTCTTCATCCAGGATGGTGATCCGGTTGCGGTCCACCTTGATCACCCGCAGCTCCTTGAGTTTTTTCAGCGAGCGGGAAAAAGTCTCGCTGATGGTGCCCAGCCCCCTGGCCAGTTCCGCCTTGGATATCTCCAGGTCGATGCTCGGCGAATCGAGCCGTTCGGATTCGCGCAGCAGGTAGGAGGCGATGCGGGCGGGAACTTCCTTCAGCGAGAGGTTCTCCACCTGCTGGTTGTAGTCGCGCAGAAACCTGGAGAGAGATGCGATGATTTTCAGCGAGATCTGCGGGGATTTCTCGATGAGCGCGGCGAACCGCTCCTTGGGGAAAAAGGCGACGAGGGAATCCTCCAGGGCGGCGCAGTTGGCCGGAAAACGGCCGACGTGAAACACGGCCGCCTCGGCGAACATCTGCCCGGGCTGAATCCTGTGGATCGTATATTCCCTGCCCGACGCAGCCGACTTGTAGATCCGGAGCATCCCCTTCAACAGGACGAAAAGACCCTCGGCCTTTTCCCCTTCCATGAAGAGGATCGATCCCTTGGTCACGGTCTTCGTGCGGGCGATCGCCGTGAGCGCGGCGAGCTCCGTTGGGTTGAGCCCGGCCCCCAGGTGGCTGCCTTTGAGATATTTTTCCGTCTGCATGGTTGAATGACTCCGACCTCCGATCATCCGTTGAAGTGGTCTGCACCCGGAACTTTCGACACAAACTCCGCCAGCCCCATCCCCTTAAGGGCAATCTTCTTCGTGCGCGATTTCTCTCCGACGAGTATGCGGACGCGGGCGCGGGCGATGCCCAGCCGCTCGGCGATGAACTCCAGGAGCGCCCGGTTTGCCGCATCAGCCACGGGCGGCGCAGCGATGCGGAGCTTCAGTGCGCTCCCGTGCAGACCGGCACATTCCGTCCGATGCGCCCGCGGCTGCACGTGAATCACCATCTCCAGCCCTCTGTCCGACTCCACGATGAACCGGCGGCTGCCCACTTCAGCGCTCCCCGAAGAGGGCCGTCCCGATGCGGAGAATCGTGGCGCCCTCCTGAATCGCGACCTCGAAGTCGTGGGTCATTCCCATGGAGAGGTGGCCGGCCCCGAGGCAGCCCGGGCGGCGCGCTTCCAGGGTTTCTCTCAGCTCCCGGAGCCTGGCGAAAAACGGGCGCGTCTCTTCCGGATCTTCGAAAAAAGGCGGGATGGTCATCAGTCCGTCCAGGCGGAGGCCGGGAAGGCCGAGGAGGTCGTCGACGAGTTCCGGCACCCGGCCTGCGTCCAGGCCGAACTTGGTCGCTTCGTGCGCGAGGTCTGCCTGGATGAAAACGGAGACGGTCTTTTCCAGGGAAACGCAGGCATCGCTGAGCCTGCGCGCCAGCTTCAGACTGTCGACGGAGTGGATTACGTCGAAGAGCTCGGCGGCCCGGCGCGCCTTGTTGGACTGGAGGTGGCCGACCAGGTGCCATTCCAGTCCGGGCGTGTCCTTGAAATGGCGGATCTTGTCCTCGGCCTCCTGGACCCTGTTTTCGCCGAAGCGGCGCTGGCCGGCGGCGATGGCCGCCGATATCACGTCCACGGGAAAGGTCTTGGTGATGGCGAGCAGGGTTGCCGAACCGGGCTTCCGGCCGCACGCGGAGACGGCAGCCTCGATCTGGGCTCGAACGGTGTGCAAGTTGGTTGCCGGGTCTGTCACAGGACCTCGCCGCCTGGGCTGTTTGGGGACAGCAGGAACCGCCTCGGAACCACAGAGAGGCGCGGGGAACTGGCAGGACGGTTCATATTTTCTCCGCGGCCTCGATGAAACGCTTTTGTTGGCAACCGGGCCGTCTCTCTGTGCTAACCTCGTGATTCCCGGTTCAATTTTCGAATTCTAGATTTCTTTGCGCTCCCAGGCAAGGGACCCGGAATGTTCATCACTTTCGAAGGGATAGAAGGCTCGGGAAAGAGCCTGCAGATCGGAATGGCCGAAAGACACCTGGCGGATCGCGGCATCGAATGCCTTCTGACGCGCGAACCCGGTGGAACCGAGTTCGGGCGGGCGGTGCGGCGGGTTCTGCTGGGATCGGAGGGTCCGGCCCGCGATGCCATGAGCGAGCTTCTGCTCTACCTGGCCGACAGGTGCGAACACCTCCGGCAGGTGGTCCAGCCCGCGCTGGAGAGCGGCGTCACGGTGCTCTCCGACAGGTACCATGACGCCACGAGGGCCTACCAGGGGGCGGCGCGGGGGGTGCCGCTGGAAACCATCGACCGGCTGGCCGCCATCCTGCGGATTCCGGAACCCGACAAGACCATCCTCCTGGACCTGGAGGCGGCGGAAGGAGTGGCGCGGGCGCGGGCGCGCAACGCCCTGGGAGGAACTGCCGCCCTCGAAGGGCGCTTCGAGGCGGAGGAACTCTCGTTTCATCTGGAGGTCAGGCGCGCCTACCTCCGTCTGGCAAGGAAATTCCCTCAACGGATCCACGTGATCGACGCGGCGGGAAGCCCCGAGGAGGTATTTTCGCGAATCCGGCCGCTGCTCGATGAGTGGTTCTTCCTCGGCAGGGCGTAATGACCATCCCCGTGAACTTTGATGCGTTTCTCGGCAACAGGCACTGCATAGAAGTGTTGCGCCGCGCCCTGGAACAGGACCGCCTGCCGCACGCGATGATCTTCGCGGGTCCCGACGGCGTGGGGAAGAAGACCCTCGCGCTTCTGCTCGCGCAGAGCCTCAACTGTCTTGGGGACAGCAGGGGAGAAATCTGCGGGGCCTGTGCTTCGTGCAGGAAAATCGGCGCGGGGAGCCACCCTGACGTGCGCATCGTCGAGCCGGACGGGGCCTACATAAAAATAGACCAGGTCCGGGCCGTGATCGGCGAGATCGCCTTCCAACCGTTCGAAGCGAGACGGCGGGTAGTGGTTTTCGATGAGGCGGACCGGATGAGGCTGGAAGGCGCCAACAGCTTGCTGAAGACCCTCGAGGAGCCCCCGAGCCGGACCATCCTCATCCTGGTCACCACCCGGCCCTACATGCTTCTCGGGACGATTTGCTCCCGATCCCAGTTGCTGCGCTTCGGCGGGATCCCGCCGCAGGCGATCGAGGCGCACCTCCTGCGCGAAGGGAGGGCCAAAGAGACAGCGCGCCTTGCGGCTGCTTTCAGTGGCGGCAGCCTCGCGGCTGCCTTGAATTTCGATCTCGAACGCTACAGGCAGCTCCGCGAAAAAGCATTCCAGTTTGTCTCGATGATCCTGCGGCGCCGGGGCCTGGTGGATTTCAATCCGCTGGCGGAGGCTGTCGCCAAGGACAAGGACTCGTTTGGGGCGTGGCTGGACCTGGTGGAAGCGCTGCTGCAGGACGTTTATTATGCCGGGACCGCGCGCGAACGGATGCGCCAGCCCGATATCGCGGAGGCTTTGCTCCGGCTGTCGGCGGAGACTCCCAGGGAGCGGCTGCTGTCGCTGATCAAGGCGGTCAGGATCCTGCGGGGCGGACTGCACCTGAACCTGAACCGCCAGATGGCACTGGAGGCGCTCTTCCTTTCCGAAACCGGCCGGTGCGCGTGACCGGACTTGCGGAAAGCGGCAAGCAGCTTTGCGGGGAGAATCCGGGGAGGCGGGCCGATTGTCAGGAAGCGCCGGGCTTCTTCGCCTGGGAAAGCTTCTTTTCCAGTTTCGCGGCCTGGGATTTGAAAGCGGGCGCCTTGGGCGAGGCCGGGTATTTCTCGATGAAGTCCCTGTAGACAGCCAGCGCCTTCTCGGGCTCGTTGTTCTTCTCGTAGGCTTTGCCGAGCGCCTCGTAGGCCTCGATGCGGTTGGGCTGGAATTCGAGTGCTTCGAGATAGCGCTGGATGGCGGCGGTGTAGTTTTTCTTCTTGAAATAGAAATTGCCGACCTTGACGTTTTTCTCGGCCAGCATCGGATTGTAAACTTTCGCCTTTGCGGCTTCCTCGTCCTCCTTTCCCTCCGCCTTGCCCGTGTCCCTGATCAGGACGGGCTTCTGGGGACGCGATTGCGCCAGTCCCGGAAGAAGGAAAACAAACGAGAAATAAACCGCCAGACTCGTGATTCTCGCCAACCGCGGCATCCCAATCTCCCCTCCGGGTCCGTCTCTGCGGCAGGCCCCGGATCCGCCGAAAAATCAATCTTTGGTAAAATTTATCCCATTAAAAATGCCTTGTCAAAAAAGGACGCCTAATATAGTATGCGCAGTAAATCGGCTTCCGGCATAGCTCTTGACACACCCTTTCCCAGTACGAGAGATGCTCGATGGAGTGCGCGCGGTTGTTTCGGTAAGTTGGTCTTATATTAGCGAACCTGGAAGGAACCCCACATGGTAAATCGAAAACTGATCCGCCCCAGCCTTTCGGAAATCAAGGATCAGATGCCGCGCTACGGTGCCACGCCGAGGAAGCGCGTTCCCCCTGAGGTTACCAACGCGGAAAACTATTACTACATCAAGCAGATGGCTGCGAAGACTCCCATGGTCGTCAAGCTGATCGACGGCGAGGAGATCCGGGGGGCCATCGAGTGGTACGACAGGAACTGCATCAAGGTACATCGTCAGGACGGACCCAATCTTCTCATCCTGAAGCACAGCATCAAGTACATGTACAAGCAGAACGAGGACCAGGAGCCGGATGAGGTAGATCTCGAGTAAGCACCGGCGCCGGCCGGTGATCGGCCGGCATTTCCGCGGACGCACCGGCGGAGCAAAAAATCCGTCGAATGGCGAGAGCGCACTTGCCAACACTCCCCGCACATAGCCTGCCCGTTATCGGTATCACGACCGGAGACCCTGCCGGCATCGGCCCCGAGGTGTCGCTGAAAGCCGCCTCCGATCCGGCGCTGCGCGGCGTCTGCAAGCTCCTCCTTTTCGGCGACGAAGAAGTTCTGCGGGACAGGGCCCGCCTCCTCGAGCTGCCCTGGCTGCTCGAGGTACTCTCGCCCGGGGACCTGGGCATGGCCGCCCGCGAATTGCCCGAGAGAGGCATCGTGCGCGTGCCGGCAACCCGGGAGCAGATCCGGACGGGGGAAGGGTCGCGGGCCTCGGGAGAAGCCGCGGCGCGCAACATCATCGAGTGTGTCGCGGCCTGCGCCCGGGGATGGCTGCAGGCCGTGGTCACGGGCCCGTTGAACAAGCGCTTCCTGCAGATGGCCGGCCATCCTTTTCCGGGACACACCGAGTTCCTGGCCCACTTGGCCGGGGCGAAGCGCGTGGCCATGGCCTTTCTCACCGACAGGTTGAAGGTGGTCCTGGCGACCACGCATGTTCCCCTGCGGGAAGTGGCGGACAGGATTACGGAAGACCTGATCTGCGAGAAACTGCAGATCATTGTCGAGGCGTTTCCACGGCTGGGGCTGCCCTGCCGCCGCATCGCGGTCGCGGGGCTGAATCCTCACGCGGGAGAGGGCGGCATCATGGGCCTGGAGGAAGAGCGGAAGATAGAGCCGGCCATCCGCAGGACCTCCTCCGGCCATCCCGGCGTGGAGATCACCGGGCCGTTGCCGGGCGACACCGTTTTTCACCGTGCAGAGCAGGGGGAGTTCGACGTCGTCCTGGCCATGTATCACGATCAGGGGCTCGCGCCGGTCAAGCTGCTCGGCTTCGGCGCGGCGGTCAATGCGACGCTCGGGCTGCCTTTCGTGCGTACGTCGGTCGACCACGGGACGGCTTACGATATCGCCGGCAGGGGCACGGCGCGCGCGGACGGCCTGGTCGCGGCCGTGCGCTGGGCGCTGCGACTGGCAAAGGCTTCTGAACTTTAGTTCCCGCCGGTTCGTATTCACGATTGTGAGTCAAAGGAGGATCAGATGGTCAACGCAGCCGTGACGCCGGGACGGTGGATCGGGATGGGCTGGCGGATTGTGAAAGCGGACATCGGCAACTTCGTGCTCATCGCGCTGGTGGCCGTTGCGCTCGTGAGCGTCGGGGCGTTCGTGGTGGCGGGGCCGCTCGCCTCAGGGATGTTCCTGGCCGTGAGGCGCCGGATGCTTGAGGGTCGCACCGACCTGATGGACCTTTTTGCCGGATTCGGCAAGTTCGTGGATGCCTTCCTGGTCCATATCCTGGTGGCGGCCTTCACTCTGGCGGGCCTGGTCCTTTGCGTGTTTCCCGCGCTGATCGTCACCGCCCTCTATCTCTTCTCCTACATTTTCCTCGAGGACCGGAACCTGCCCTTCTGGGACGCGATGGAGGCGAGCAGAAAGCTGGTGCTCAAGGATCTCCTGGGATACATGCTCTTCGCGGTCCTCCTCCTGCTGCTCAATTTCGTCGGGCTGCTGCTCCTGGGCGTCGGCCTCCTGATCACGATCCCGGTTTCAGCGGCCGCGATAGCGGCGGCCTACGAAGAGACTGTCGGCTTCCATCGTCGGCCGGCGCAGGCAAGCGGACCGGTTGTCATCGAGTAGCACAGGGCTTTTGTACTGCCTGTCCGCACTATCTTTTGCAGGCGCAAAGTAGTTCCACAGGAGCGGAGCGGCAGCGACGGATCGCATAACTCGATTGGGCCGCTTGACCGCTCACTTTCGTTCGCGGCTTCCGTTTGCCGTATCCCTTCAATACGGCTTTCCTTCCCGGAGTCACAAAGACAGGAAGCGTGGTTAAACCAGGAGCTGAACGAGGGTTCGCACACCAAAGCCCGTGGCTCCCTTTGCGGCATAAGGCCGCTCGTCGTGGTCCAGGTCCATGCCGGCGATATCCAGGTGGACCCACGGCGTGTCCTCGGCAAATTCCTCCAGGAACTTCGCGGCTGTGATCGCGCCGCCCCAGCGGGGGCCGACGTTTTTGATGTCTGCGACTTCGCTCTCCAGTTCCTTGCGGTATTCCTTGTCGAGCGGGAGTTGCCACATCTTCTCGCCCGTGATGCTGCAGTTAGTGCGCAGCCTGTCGAGGGTCTTCTGGTCCGTGCCCATCATCCCGGCGTTCACCTTCCCGAGGGCGATGATTACTGCTCCCGTAAGGGTGGCGACGTCGACGAGCTGCGTGGCCCCGCGGCGGCGCGCGTAGGCGATCGCGTCCGCGAGGATCAGCCGGCCTTCCGCATCCGTGTTGATGATCTCGACGGTCTTGCCGAGGAGGGACTTCACCACGTCACCCGGCTTTGTCGCCTTTCCGCTCGGCAGGTTTTCAACCGCGGGGATCAGGCCGATGACGGGCTTTTTCGTCCCCAGGCGCGCGAGCGCGATCATGGCGCCCAGGACGGCCGCGCCGCCGGCCATGTCGGCCTTCATTTCCTCCATCTTCTCGCCGGGCTTCAGGGATATTCCGCCGCTGTCGAAGGTCACGCCCTTGCCGAGCAGCGCGACGAGCGGCGTCTTTTGGCTCTTTTTCTCTCCGGGGATCTCGAGCACGATCAGCTTGGGCGGTTCGTCGCTGCCGCGGCTGACGGCGAGCAGCGTGTTCATTCCCAGCTTCTCCATCTCCTCGCGCTCCAGGACCTCCACCTTGAGCCCCGCCTGCCTGCCTTCCACGACCGCGATCTCCGCCAGGCGCGTCGGGGTCAGGATATTGGCCGGGTCATTGGCCAGATTGCGGGCGAGGTTGGTGGCGCTCCCGACGATGCAGCCCTTCCCGATGGCAGCCGCGAGCTCCTCGGCCTTGCCGCCCTTTTCCAGCAGAAGAACGTATTCTTCGACTTCCCGCGTCTTTTTGTCGTTGGTCTTGTAGGCGTCCGGCTCGTAGTTTCCATACAACGCCCCTTCGGCAGCCACGCGCGCGCAGTCGGCGGGCGGGAGGCCCTGGGGAAGAAGGAAGGCAACCCGCCGGCACCCTGCCCTGCGGGCGTTGCGCGCGGCGTTTCCCGCCAGCTCTCTGAGCCTGGCGAGGCCGAACTCCTGCCGCGGACCGCCCCCCAGCAGGAGCAGGTTGCGGGCCTTCATCCCTGCCGGCCTGTGGAGCAGAAAAGTCTTGTGCAGCTCGGCTTTGAATTCGCCCGTGGCGAGCAGCGAGGCGGGCAGATTGCCGGCCTTGCGGTTCAGTCGTTGCAGGGACGCATCTTTCGGCTTTGCATCCTCGAAGATGACGTACGCGAGGAGATCGCAATCGGCGTCAAAATAGTGCAGGGACCGGTATTCAATGCGCATTTGTCTCTCCCGGACGGCTTAGCGCCGTGCCTTCATGGCGATTCTTGCTTCCCTGTCGGATTCCTTTCGGCGCTCCGACTCCCTCTTGTCGTAGAGCTTCTTGCCGCGGGCAAGGCCCAGCTCGATCTTTACCTTTCCACGCACGAGGTATACGCGCAACGGGATCAGGGTCAGGCCCTTTTCCTGCGTTTTGCCGATCAGCTTTCGGATCTCCCCGCTGTGCAGCAGAAGCTTGCGCGTGCGTGCGGGCTCGTGGTTTTCGCGGTTGCCGTGCGAGTAGGGGCTGATGTGACAGTTGATCAGCCAGGGCTCCCCGTCCCGGATGGCCGCGTAGCTGTCTTTCAGATTGATCCGCCCCTCCCTGAGCGACTTCACCTCGGTTCCGAGCAGGCAGATCCCGGCCTCGATTTTCTCGAGAATGAAGTAGTCGTGAAAAGCCTTCTTGTTGGAGGCGATGAGTTTCTCGCCCGATCCCTGCTTGCTCATACTCTTGGGCTAGATCCAAAGGGGGACAGTATCCGCTCAGGCCGGGCCCTAACCGGCACTTGCCGTGCCTCCAGCTGCAGCGGATTGATGCCGGGAACCAAAACCCCGACCGGAAGCTAGAAAATAGCACAATCCGGGGGAATCAGACAGAGGCAACGTACTCGGCGGCGGCTTCCGCCCAGTGGCGCATCGCAGGAAAGCCTTCCCGCTGCAGCCGGGCGTTGGCCAGGACAGAGTTTCGCGGGCGGGGTGCGGGCCGCGGAAACTCGGCCGAGGTCACCGGGGCAACCGGCACGCCAAGCCCGGCCCGGCCGACCGCATACGAAGCCAGTTCATGCCAGGTGCACGAACCGCCGTTGGTTACGTGGTAGAGGCCCAGGCCCCGTCTCTCGAGCAGGATCGCGGTGTGAGCCGCGAGGTCCCGGGTGTATGTGGGGCTCCCCCTCTGGTCGTCTACCACGCGCAGCGCTTTCCCCTCGCGGGCCGCGCCGATGATCGTCCGGATGAAGTTTTTGCCGTTTTGCCCGAACAGCCAGGAGGTGCGCAGGATGAGGTGGGCGGGACAGCGGAGCAGCACGAGCTCTTCGGCGCGCAGTTTCGACCGGCCGTACCTGCTGAGGGGATTCGGCTTGTCATCCTCCAGGTAGGGGCGGCCCAGCCGGCCGTCAAAGACGTAATCGGTGCTGTAGTGCACCAGCAAGGCCCCGGCGATACGGCAGGCCTCGGCAAGATTCCCGGCGCCATCGGCATTGACACGGAAAGCCTCGTTCTCGTGCAGTTCGCAGTAGTCGACGTCGGTCAGGGCGGCCGAGTTGATGACGACCTCCGGCTTGAGGTCCCCGACCAGAGTGAGGCATTTCTCCCTGTCGGTCATGTCGAACTCGGGCAGGTCCACGCCGCGGACCTGGTGCCGCGCCTGCAGTTCGAGCACCAGATCGGTGCCCAGCATGCCCCGCGCGCCGACGACCAGTATGTTCATGAGAGTTCGGACAGGGTGCGCTGCCGGTCCTTGTACATCCGGTCGTAGTAGGTGAGGTACTCCCCACTTCGGACCCTGGACACCCAGGCGGAGTTGTTGCGGTACCAGTCGACGGTCTCTATGATGCCCTCCTGGAAGGGGATCTCGGGCCGCCAGCCAAGTTCCCCCTCTATCTTGGACGAATCGATGGCGTAGCGCCGGTCGTGCCCCGGGCGGTCCTTCACGAAGGTGATCAGGTCCTCGCTCGCGCCCAGCAGGCTGAGCAGAAGCTTTGCAATCTCGAGGTTGGAAATCTCCTGGCGCGCCCCGATGTTGTATACTTCGCCGTCGCGTCCGTCGTGGAGCACCCGGTCCAGCGCGGAGCAGTGATCCCGCACGTGGATCCAGTCCCGGATGTAGAGCCCGTCGCCGTACAGCGGCAGCTTCATGCCCGAAAGGGCGTTCGTGATGAACAGCGGAAGCAGCTTCTCGGGAAACTGGAAGGGCCCGTAGTTGTTGGAGCAGCGGGTGGTGAGCGCGGGGAAGCCATAGGTGTGGTGATAGCTTCGCACCATCATGTCGGCGCCCGCCTTGCTGGCGGCATAGGGGCTGTTGGGGGCGAGCGGGGAGGATTCCGTGAAGGCTCCCGTTTCGCCCAGGCTGCCGTAGACCTCGTCGGTCGAGACCTGGATGAACCGACCCACCCTGTTTTTCCGCGACGCTTCCAGCAGGCAGAGCGTCCCCATCACGTTCGTACGGGCGAATTCCGAAGGGTCGAGGATGCTGCGATCCACGTGCGACTCGGCGGCGAAGTGCACCACGGCGTCGATCCCGCTCTGCAGAACCGAATCCACCAGCGCGGCATCGCAGATGTCTCCCTGGACGAACCGGAATTCCGCGTGTTTTTCCAGCCCGGCCAGGTTCTCCATGTTGCCGGCATAGGTGAGCTTGTCCAGGACGACCGCCCGGTAGCCGGGACGGCGCTTTAGGACAAACCTTGTGAAGTTGGCGCCGATGAAACCGGCGCCGCCCGTGATCAGCAGGCGCAATTCAGCCCCCTTTCTTCGAACGGCTTCCGCCTTTAATCGCTCCCGGACTCGCCCTGCTCCCCGCGGCTGCGCATCAAATCGGACACGAGAGTGGAGGCGCGCAGCAGGGACTCAAAGGTTCCGGCATCGGTCCACCAGCCCTCGAGGATGTCGTACCGGAGCCGGCCCTTCCGGATGTAGGCGTTGTTCACGTCCGTGATTTCCAGCTCCCCGCGCCCGGACGGCTTCAGCGTCTTAATGATCTGGAACACTTCGGGATCATACAGGTAGATCCCCGTGATGGCGTAATTCGATGCCGGGATCGCCGGTTTCTCCTCGATGCGGACGATTTCGTCGCCCCGCAGCTCGGGTACGCCGAAGCGCTGCGGGTCCTCGACTTCCTTCAGCAGCACGCGGGCGCCGCCTTCCTGCTGTTCGAAGTTCCGGACGAACTTCGCGATGGACCCCTCGATGATGTTGTCCCCGAGGATCACGCAGACCGGTTCCTCGTCGGCGAAGAACTCGGCCAGCGACAGCGCGGCGGCGATGCCGCCTTCCCCCTCCTGGTAGGTGTAGTTAAGGTGGTGCAGGCCGAAGTGCTTGCCGTTGCCCAGCAGCTCCAGGAAGTGCCCGGCGTTCTTGCCCCCGGTGACGATCAGGATGTCGCGGATCCCCGCCGCCACCAGCGTCTCGATCGGGTAGTAGATCATGGGCTTGTGGTAGATGGGGAGAAGGTGCTTGTTGGTGACCCTGGTCAGCGGGTTGAGCCGCGAGCCGAGCCCGCCCGCGAGTACGATTCCTTTCATGATTACGGCCTTTCGTTCAATGGGGGTCCGGATTAAAGCGGATAATATAGCACAGCCGGGGCAGGAGGCTTGCGGTAATGGAACGAAAGGCGGTTACACGGAGTTCACGGAGAAGCACTGAGAACCACAGAGAGCGGGCTTTTGCTGCCCCGCATTCGGCGGTTTTCTCCGTGGACCTCCGTGCTTCTCCGTGAACTCCGTGTAATGCTTTTTCCTGCCCTCACCGCTCCCGGCGCGACCGCTGCAACTCGAGCAGCTTGGCATACTTGAAGAAAACCGAGACGGAGCCCATGAACGCCACCATGAATCCCGGCAGCCCGTCCAGGAAGCCGCGCTTGAGGACGTAGGCTTTGAGGAAGGTAACCGGAGGATTCGCCGCCACCTTCCAGGCTGTCGCCACCTTTCCTCTTTCCTGGTAATCCCGCGCCGCCAGCGTGGAGTAAGTTTCGAGCCTGTCCAGGTAATCCGAGAGGCTGCGATAAGTGTAGTGCAGTATTTCGCCGCGCAGGATGCCGCATTCCCCGTCGACCTGCACGGATTCGTGCACCCGGCCGCCGCACCACCGCCCGCGCCTGCGGTCGAACAGGCGGAGCTGGCGATCCGGGTGCCAGTCGCCGTGGCGGATCCAGCGCCCCATGAAGTGCGCCACCCTGGGGATGCGGTATCCGGCAAACCTGGGACCCGGGCCCCGCAGGGCTTCGATCTCAGCCTTGAGCTCCGGACCAACGCGTTCATCGGCATCCAGCGAGAAGATCCAGTCGTGCCGGGCCCGCTCGACAGCGTGGTTTTTCTGATCCACGAAACCCGTCCAGTCGCGGCGATAGATCCTGTCCGTATACCGGCGGCAGATATCCAGGGTGGCATCGCGGCTCCCGCCGTCGACGACGACGATTTCGTCGGCCCAGGAGACCGATTTCAGCGCCTCTTCGATGTTGTCTTCCTCGTCGAGCGTGATGAGCGTGGCTGATATGGGATCCATGGTCAGGCCTTGCGCGGCGCGATGGGAGCCGTTTGGTAGAAGCGGGAGAGCAGGTCCAGCAATTCGCGGTCGGTGCGCTCCATGGTGCGGCGCGTCTCCCTCCGCTTGCGCAGGATGACCGGCAGGTTGCCCAGCCCGGTAAAGATTGCCCAGTAGAAGCGCCAGTCGAGGTACAGCCAGCACGCGAGGAAGCGGCCGGCGACTGCAAGCAGGTGCCGGCCGAACATTCCGCGGTCGTGAAGGAGCATCCAGTGCATGAGCATCCGGCTGCGGCGGGAGATCTTGTCCAGCGCGCGGCGCCTGTACCTCTGGTCCATGGTCTGGCTGGCGTCGTGATAGGCCACGGCGCGCGGATCGTATTTTATCAGCCATCCGCGTTTCCACCCGCGGTAGGAGATTTCCACGTCCTCCACCATGGCCGTCAGCGGGTCGAAGCCGCCGATCTCCAGGAACCGCCTCCGGTGGAACAGCGAGAAGGCTCCGATGGCGGTGAACGAGAGCAGCGAAAGGTCGGGCTTTACGCCGGGGAGCAGGTCGTAATTCTCCCAGGTGCTCCACATGCCCCGGCGGAACCGCGCCAGCTTGCCGCCGTTGCAGAAAACGTCCTCACCCTGGCTGAAGATCTTTCCGGTCACGGCGAAGGTTTGCGGGTCGGAGAAATGCTCCATCATCGGCGCGATGCAGTCCTGCCGGAGGCGGACGTCGTTGTTGAGCAGCAGCACCAGGGGATGGCGCGCCGAGTCGAAGCCGGTCTGGCAGGCGGCACAGAAACCGAGATTGCGCTCGTGCTCTTGCAGTCGGACTAACGGGTGTGCCTGGGCCCGGAGCCATTCCGGGGTGCCGTCGCCGCCGCAGTCTTCGACCACTACGATTTCCGTCTCAAATCCGGAATCCTCGGAGTAGGCGGCGCAGGCGGAAATCACCGACGGCAGGTAGGACTCCAGGAGGTGCTTTCCCCGCCACGTGGGTATGACGACGGAAATATCCATGGTTGGACGGTTCGGCCTGTCCGCGGTTCTGCTGTTGCTGATTGTTTCAACCGGGGTCCGGTCGTGCGATTCCCCTGAC
This sequence comes from Acidobacteriota bacterium, assembly GCA_037444305.1. Taxonomy (GTDB): domain Bacteria; phylum Acidobacteriota; class UBA6911; order UBA6911; family UBA6911; genus JBBIMP01. Next base: position 18,304 of record JBBIMP010000023.1, on the reverse strand, counting down.
GGCGGCGGCAGAGCCGCCGGCTATCTGACCTTGAAGTCCGCTTCCGAGACCAGCGTCTGGCCCGTGATGCGGTCCAGGACCTTCACCTCGAGCTGGTATTCCCCGGCCGGCAGGTCCTTCAGCGGAATCCGGCCAATGGCCACCACCCTCTGCCCGGAGAAGAACTGCACCGAATGCCCGGCGCTGTCCTCGTACTCGTCCAGAACCTTGCCTCCAGCTTTTATGGAGTAGGTGAGGCTCAGGGAGGGCTCCAGAGTCGTCTGGTCCACGGCGGCATTGTAAAACTGCACGTACGGGATCAGGAACTGGCCGTTGACGTACTCGGATTTGACGTTCGGCTGGACCTTGAGGTCGCCGATGACAAACTGTTCGAGCTGGTCGGCGTTGGTCGGGACGGCGGTCACCGAATTGGCCAGGATGATGGAGCTGGCTTGGAGGTTCTCCTGGCCGTACTTGGGAACGTTGATCCCCAGGCTCAGGAGGCCGGTCCGGTTGCTGTTGACATCCTTCAGCGCCAGGTCCAGCTTGAAGCGCTGTCCCGGGGGCAGGGCCACGACCTTCTGGTAGATGGCGCGGTTCTGCTTCCCCTGCTCGAAGAACTGGTCCGTGTACTCGGCCGTTATCTCGTGCTCGAATTCCGCCATGATCCTTCCCGTCAGGCTGGTCACCAGCCCGTAGACGTTCACCACGGCGCGGTTGAAATCGAGCTGCCGCTTGAACTCCAGGTTCTTGTTCTCCAGTTCCACGGTGATGGGCACCAGGACCTTGTCAGGGGAGAGCCGGATGAAGTCGGTGCGCAGGTTGTAGGGGAGCTGGTTGTAGGTCACGCGTGTGGTGACGAAGCCCTTCAGATCATCGAACTTGATCTGCGGCGGACGCTGCAGGTTGAAATACCGCTCCATGCGCTCGAAGGGCATGTCCTTGGCGCGCATGTAGCCGCCGATCGAGGGGTCGTCGCCCGCGGACGGGTTGAAGTACGGCCTGTCGGCTTTTGTGGAGAGGCCCATCTCCTCCCGCAGCGTGAGACCCGCGCCAGGAACGTGCAGCAGCGCATCCTTTTCCTCGGGGCTGAGGGCGATCCTGTACTCGCCGCTCATGGAGCGGTCGACGAACTCGATCTCGATGTCATCGCCCACGCCTTCGATCCAGCGGTACCGCCAGCGCTCGAACGGGTACACGGAGGTGAACCCGCCCCCCTCGTGAAACTCACGGTTGTAGCTCCCGCCCGAGGGGTGAGATTCGATCTGTGCCGGCTCCCCGAACGCGATATAAATGCGTCCCCGGTCGGTTTTCCATCCCGGGATGCCGGAGGCGAAGCGCTCGTTGGCATAGGCGATCCGCCGGTAGTGCTCTTCCTTGAACTCGTTGTCGGGGGTTCGAGGGTCGGTGTCCCTGCGCAACCAGAACTGCTCGATGAACTTCTCTCTCTCCTCGTCGGTGGTGAGATCCTTGAAAACCTTCTTCTCCTCTTCGGAGATGATGTAGACCACATCCTCCTGCAGCCACTTCTTGAAATACTCCGATCGTCCAATTTCGCGCTGGTTCCTGCCTCTCTGGGCCAGGCCGGCAGCGGGCGCCAGGAACACGGCTGTCAGGCCGAAAGTCATGATGAAGAAACGAAAAAAGCTCTTGTTGCGCATTGTTTTCACCCCGTGTGAGGGCTTCCCGCCCCCAGAACAAAAAATTATATGGACTGCGGGGCGGAGTGTCAAACGAGACCCGCATTCTTACAATTACCTGATTCGGCAAAGGATGGAGGAGGATCCGGGGCCGGGACAGGAGGGGCTGGCAGCAGCCGTCTTGCCGCTTCTGGGGCTGGATGTTCCCGGCAGGCTGGTGTTATAAACGTTCGGGTCTTCTTACATCAAACGATCGGAGGTTCACATTCATGCACGAGGAAACCGGAAATCTCACAGGCGCCCGCTTCCCCCTGACGCTCCTGTCCGAGGAGGAGGAGCTGTTCAAATCGACGGTTGCGGGATTCGCGGAGGAGCAGATCGGCCCTCACGTTTCCAGGATGGACCTGGAGGCCAGGATGGATGCAGGGCTGCTGCGTCAGATGTTCGAACTCGGACTGATGGGCGTGGCCATCCCCGAGCAATACGGCGGCGCCGGCGGCAGCTTTTTCATGGCGTGTCAGGCGGTGGAGGAGCTCTCCCGGGTCGATGCCTCGGCGGCGGTCATCGTGGATGTGCAGAACACGCTGGTGAACAACGCCATTCTCTGCTGGGGCACGGAGGAGCAGAAGCGGGAGTATCTGCCGCGCCTGTGCAGCGACACCGTGGGCGCCTACGCCCTGTCCGAGGCCGGGTCGGGCAGCGACGCCTTTGCGCTCGCCGCCAGGGCCGAGAAAAAGGACGGAGGCTTCGTCCTGAACGGACAGAAGCTGTGGATCACGAACGCGGGCGAAGCGCGAATCTTCATCGTGTTTGCCAATGCCGACCCGGAGAAGGGTTACAGGGGAATCACCGCGTTTATCGTCGAGCGGGAGGACGCGGGATTCAGCGTGGGAAAGAAGGAGGACAAGCTGGGGATCCGGGCCAGCTCCACCTGCGAGCTGATCCTGGAGGACTGCTTCCTGCCCGCAGAAAGGGTGCTGGGGGAGGTGGGGAAGGGCTACAAGGTTTCGATCGAAACGCTGAACGAGGGCCGCATCGGGATTGGCGCGCAGATGGTGGGCGTGGCCCAGGGCGCCCTGGATCACGCGCTGCGTTATGCCAATGAACGCGTGCAGTTCGGCAAGCCCATCGCGAGCTTCCAGGGGGTGCAGTTCGACCTGGCAAAGGCAGCGACCGAGGTGGAGGCGGCCAGGCTGATGGTCTACAACGCCGCGAGGATGAAGATGGCCGGGAAGAACTTCGTCCGGGAGGCAGCGATGGCCAAGTACTATTCCTCCCAGGCAGCGGCGCGCGTCACCGGCCTCGCGATCGAGATCTTCGGCGGGTACGGCTACACGAGGGAATACCCGGTGGAGAAATACTACCGCGATGCGATGATCGGCAAGATTTACGAAGGGACGTCGAACATGCAGCTGCAGACGATTGCCAAGCTGATCCTGTCCCGCTAGCAGAGGGAACGCTGCCTTCCCCATTCTTGCGCGGCCAAAACCCCTGTGTTAGCATTCCCAATTCTTATCCGCTCCCCCAGACGCTGACTGCAAGAAGCGAGATTCGGATTCGGGAAGGTATTCACGCAAACGGTGCTTTGAAAGATCAGATGAAACTGAGGGTCTTTTTTCACGACAATTGCTTCGACGGGCTGGCTTCTGCGGCCGTCTTCACCGATTTCTTCAAAAACCGCTTCGAGCCCAATGCGGAGGTGATCTACGAAGGGCTGGCGCACCGCGCGGGAGAGCTGTTCCTCGACGTACGCTTCGAAGGCGACGTGAATGCGATTGTCGACTTCAAGTACTCCAGCGATCCGCGGCTTCACTGGTGGTTCGACCATCACCAGAGCGCCTTCCTCAGCGCCGAAGACGAGGCGCACTTCCGCGCGGACAGGAGCGGAAGAAAATTCCACGACGCCGGCTACGGCTCCTGCACCAAGTTCATCGCGGACACGGTGCGCGGCAGGTTTGATTTCGATCCCGGGAGGATGGACGAGCTCATTCGCTGGGCCGACATCATCGACGGCGCGCTCTTCGAGAGCGCGGAGGCGGCCGTGGAGCTGAAGGAGCCGGCCATGAGGCTCATGATGGTGATCGAGGGGATGCGCAAGCCGGCGGGAACTCACCGGCTCATCGAGGAGTTTCAGAGGCGGCCTCTCCGGGAGGTCGCCGAGCTCGGCTGGGTGCAGGCGGCTTTCCGGCCGCTGCACGAACGCCACCTCCGGTCCATCGACATCATTCGCGAACGGTCGCAGTGCGCCGACGGCACCATCTTTTTCGACGTGAGCGGAAACGACATGGAGGGGTACAACAAGTTCATACCCTACTACCTGTTTCCCCGGGCGGTCTACTGCGTGGGCGTGAGCCTTTCCTCTTATCGCGCCAAGATCTCGGTAGGCTCCAATCCCTGGGCGCCGCGGCCGCGCATGCACAACCTCGCGGCCTTGTGCGAACGCCACGGGGGCGGAGGACACCCTGTCGTGGGCGCGATATCGCTTGCCCCGGAGGAACTGGAAAAAGCGCGCCTCATCGCCCGCGAAATCGCACAGGAGCTGCGCAGCGGAAGCTGAGTCGCTGCCGGAGAAGCCCCATGCCGCTGGAAAAGATACTGGTGGTGGATGACGAGGCGGCAAATCTGCAGAAGCTCAAGCGGACGTTCGTAAACCGCTATCCCGTTCTTGCCGCCGGCAGCGGGCGCGAAGCGCTGGAGCTGCTGCGGGACGCCGGCGACGTCGCCGTCATCATTGCGGACCAGCGGATGCCCGACATGAGCGGCATCGAATTCCTGCGCCGCACGCTGGAGGCCTTGCCGGACGCCGTCAGGATCATTCTCACGGGCTACATGGATGCGGACGTCCTCATGGAGGCGATCAACAGCTGCAGGGTTTTCCGCTACTTGGTGAAGCCCTGGGACCCGCCGGATCTCCTCATGACGGTCGAGAGGGGCCTCGAGGCCCACCGCCTGTCGGTGGAAAACGCACGCTTCCGGAAAGAGCTGATTCGCCGCGAGCGGATGGCCCGGGAACTGGAGATTGCGCGGGAGATTCAACGCTACATCCTGCCGCCCGCCTGCCTGCAGCCCGAAGGGTACGAGACGGCCGTAAAATACCACCCCGCGCGCGAGGTGGGCGGGGATCTCTACGATTTCGACTGGAACTGGCCGGCCGGGATTCTGCGCGCGGTGATCGGCGACGTGTCGGGCAAATCGATTCCGGCCGCGCTGTACGGCGCCGTATTCAGCGGCTACCTGCGCTCGATCTTCGAGCAGATGAGGTCTCCCCGGGAAACGCTGCGCGCCCTCAACGCCGGGATGATCGCGCGCTACGAGGCGAGCAACCACATAGCAGTGGCGCTGCTGCAGCTGGACCGGGCGACGGGCAGAGGCACGATCGCCAACGGCGGCATGCCGTTTCCGATCATAGTGAGGAACGGGAAACTCCTGGAGGTAGCCGTGCCGGGCATGCCGCTAGGGCTGCTGGAGGAAGCGGATTTCGAGGAGGTCGATTTTCATCTCGAACCCGGGGACCTTCTGCTTCTCACCAGCGACGGCGTCACGGAAGCGATGAATGCCGCAGGCCTCATGTACGAGACTGGGCGGCTGCGGGAATCGATCCTGCGCCACGCTGGGGAAAAGGCGGAAACCTTCGTGCAGAGCATCTACCGTGAAGTGGCCGGCTTCACGGGACAGGCCGAGCTGCACGACGACATCACGGTGCTGGCGATCCGGAGGCGGGAATGAGGGGCGGCCCATGCTGCTGATCAAGAACATCGCCCAGGTCCTGACCCTGCGGAACGGAACAATACCGCGGCGGGGTGCGGATATGCGGGAACTGGGCGTGATCGAGAACGGCGCCATCCTGGTGCGCGGCGAACGGATCGAGTGGGTAGGGCCGACGAAGGAAATCCCCAACAACGGCGCCGCCGCGGCAATCGAGACGGTCGACGGGCTGGGTTTGGAGCTCGTGGCCCTCCCCGGGTTCGTCGATGCGCACACCCATCCCGTATTTGCCGGCACGCGCGCGGCGGAATACGAGATGCGCTCGATGGGCAGAACCTACCAGGAGATCGCCGAGGCCGGAGGCGGCATACGGGCGAGCGTCCGGCAGGTGAGGGCCGCCGGACAGGAACAGCTTGCCGATCGGGCGGAGGTCCGTTTCCGGAGCTTCCTGGAGCACGGCACCACGACCATCGAAGCCAAGAGCGGGTACGGCCTCAGCCTGGAGGAGGAATTGAAACTGCTGCGTGCGCTGGCGCAGCTCCGACACCGCAGCCGGCTCGAGGTGGTGCCCACGCTGCTGGGCGCGCACGCCGTTCCGGACGAGTACCGGGACAACCGGGCCGGGTACGTCCGGCTCGTCATCGAGGAGATGATCCCCGCCGTCGCCGCCGAAGGCCTGGCGCAGTACTGTGACGTCTTCTGCGATTCGGGCTATTTCACGCTCGAGGAGGGGCGTGCCATCCTGCAGGCGGCAAAGGATGCCGGGCTGGGCATCCGGATCCATGCCGAGGAACTCGGCTACACGGGCAGCGCTGCGATGGCCGCCGAGCTGGGCGCGGCCAGCGCCGACCACCTGGAGTGGATCGAAGACAGCGGCATCGAGGCGCTCCGCCGCTCGGGCACGGTCGCGCTGCTCCTGCCGGGCACGGCCTTCAACCTCGGATTGACGCGCTACCCGCCGGCCCGCCGGATGATCGATGCCGGCGTTGCCGTCGCCCTCGCCACCGACTTCAACCCCGGCTCCTCGTATAACCTCAACATGCAGCTCATCCTCTCGATTGCCTGCAGCTATATGAAAATGTCGCCCGCGGAGACCATCACCGCGGCGACGATCAACGGCGCCTGGTCGCTCGGGCTCGCGGACCGGCTGGGGAGCCTGGAGGAGGGGAAGCAGGCCGACATCGCCCTGATGAACGTGGCGGACTACAGGGAGATCCCCTACTTTTACGGCACCAACCACTGTGTCATGACCGTCAAGAAAGGCAGCATCGTCTTCAACCGACTGGAGCAGACGTGAACAAGATTATCGAATGCGTTCCCAATTTCAGCGAAGGCCGGCGCAGGGAAGTCGTGGAAGCGCTGGCGGCGGTGTTCACCTCCGTACGGGGAGTGGCCGTCCTGGACACCGAGATGGATGCGGACCACAACCGGTGCGTCATCACAGTGGCCGGCGAGCCCGAGGCGGTGGCCCGCGGGATGATCGAGGCTACGGGCCGGGCGGCGGAACTGATCGACCTGCGCACCCACCGCGGGGAGCACCCGCGCATGGGCGCCACCGACGTGGTCCCCTTCGTTCCCGTCGCCGGGGTCACCATGCAGGAGTGCATCGAGCTGTCCGTGAGGGCCGGCGAGGAGATCGCCGACCGCTTCGGGATTCCCGTCTACCTGTACGAGCAGTCGGCCAGGGTGCCGGCGCGCCGGGACCTGGCTTACGTTCGCCGGGGTGAGTTTGAAGCCATCCGGGAAGAGATACGCACACTGCCGGAGCGCAAGCCCGATTTCGGTCCCTGCGAGGTTCACCCGTCGGCGGGCGCCGTCGCTGTCGGCGCCCGAAAACCGCTCATTGCCTATAACATCTACCTGAACACCCGCGACGTACGGATAGCCCAGGCCATCGCACGGGCGGTCAGGGGCGCCGGGGGAGGCCTTCGCTATCTGAAGGCCCTGGGGATGGAGATCAGGGAACGGAACCAGGCCCAGGTGTCGATGAATCTCACCAACTACGAAGCCACTCCCGTCTACCGGGTCTTCGACCTGGTGGAGCGCGAGGCGCGGCGATACGGGGTTTCGGTGACCTCGAGCGAAATCATCGGCCTTGTGCCGCAGAGGGCGCTCGACGACTGCAGCCACTACTATCTCAGGGTAGAAAACTTCAGTGAAAACCAGATCCTCGAGAACAGGCTGAGGGTTGCACTCCCAAAAGAACCGGGAGTGGAGGAATTCCTTGCCGGTGTGGCCGCCCCCGAGGCAGTGCCCGGCGGCGGTAGCGTCGCCGCGCTGGCAGGTTCGCTCGCCGCGGCGCTGGGCTGCATGGTTGCGGGCCTGACGGCGGGCAGGAAGAAGTTCGAAGCCGTGGAGGCGCGCGTGGTCGAGATCCGCGAGCGGCTTGCGACCCTCGGCGAAACCCTCCGGCAGCTCGTCAGGGAAGACGCGGCGGCATACGAAGAGGTCATGGCCGCTGTGAAGCTCCCGAAGGGGAACGACGCGGAACGGCGAACGCGCGAAGAGGCGCTGGCGCGGGCTACGCGACGGGCCACGGAGACGCCATTGCGAACGGCGAGGACCGCCGCATCGGCTCTCGAGCAGCTCGGAATCCTGGTGGAGATCGGCAATCCCAACGCCCGCAGCGATGCCGGCGTGGGAGCACAGATGGCCTTTGCGGCGGTGAAAGGGGCCGAGTACAATGTTCTGATAAACCTGCCGGGACTCGCAGACGGCGGGTTCGCCGCTGCCTGCCGGGCCGAGACGACCGAACTTTCCGCCAGGAGCCGCGAACTGCTCGATCGCATCGACGCGAAGATCACGGCCGGGTGACCGCAGAAAACCTCTCTCAATCCCCTCCCGGATGGACCGCCCGGGATCACTCTGCCCCTTGACGCGGGCGCCTGCCGGTGGGAACCTTCAAGTTTTCCTTGAGCCGGGTTTCAGGAAATCTAATGACGGAGGTAGATGTTTGTACAAAGCCAAGATCACGGCGGTCGCCCATTACGTGCCCGAAAGGACCGTCACGAATTTCGACCTGGAGAAGACTCTTGACACCTCGGATGAGTGGATCCGGACGCGCACGGGGATAAGCCAGCGCTACGTCGTGGAGAATGGCGCCGCCACGTCCGACCTGGCAGCGGTCGCCGCCGAGAGGCTTCTCGCCCGGCGGGGGATCGACGCCTCGGACATCGACTGCATCATAGTGGCCACGGTCACCCCCGACATGTTTTTCCCGTCCACCGCCTGCATACTCCAGGACCGGATCGGCGCCGGGAAAGCGTGGGGCTTCGACCTGTCCGGCGCCTGCGCGGGATTCGTCTACGCGCTGGCCACGGGAGCGCAGTTCATCCACTCGGGCGCCCACAGGAGGGTTCTCGTGGTGGGCGCCGACGTCATGACCTCGATCCTGAACCCGACGGACCGGAACACGTACGTTCTCTTCGGCGACGGGGCCGGCGCCGTCCTGCTGGAGCCGACCGGTCCCGGCGAGGAGGGCATACTCGACTTCATCCTCCGCTGCGACGGATCCGGCGGGAAGTATCTGTACATGCCGGCCGGGGGGAGCCGGAATCCGGCCACGAGGGAAACCGTGGATAAGGGCATGCACTTCGTGCACCAGGACGGGCGCGCGGTGTTCAAGGCCGCCGTGCAGGGCATGGCGGACATATCCGCGGAAATCCTCGAGCGCAACGGCGTTTCTGCCGGAGACCTGGCGCTCTACGTCCCGCACCAGGCCAACCTGCGGATCGTGGATGCAGCCTCGGAGCGCCTGGGCCTGGCGGAGAGCAGGGTCGTCCGCAACATCGACCGCTACGCCAACACCACCGCGGCCACAATTCCCATCGGTCTGTCGGAGGCGCATGACAACCGTCAGCTGGCCCCGGGGGACCTTGTCCTCATGGCCACGTTCGGCGCCGGCTTTACCGCCGGCAGCCTCCTCCTGCGGTGGAGCATAAACAAGGGGACATAATACCGATCCTTACCGTTTCCAAAGGCTCTCACCGCAAGGCCAGGCTATTATTGGGCGAGCCTTGTGCGCTGCTGAACGGCCGACCCAAAGGGCTCGCCCGGTCTCCCTTGCCGCCTCTCCGCATATCCCTTGTGCTCACCAGTGGAAAATGCTTATAGGGTTGACGCCAACGAGCATAACCCTGTCAAAGGCCGGCACAGCGCAATGTAAATCCTTAATTTGTCATGGGCCCAAATCAGCGAGGAAGTCTTCCAGAAGACGTGTGTACTCCTCCGGGTGCAGGCGCGAGGCGGCGCCGTGCGGGACGTCCTTCCCGAAGACCTTCAGTTCCTTCCGCGGCGAGATTGATGCATCGTACAGCGACTGCGCAACGCTCGCCGGTATCCGCGCGTCCCCCTCGCTGGCAATCAGAAGAAGCGGCACCGGCTGCACCCGGGCCATCGCCGCCTCCGAATCGAGGAAGCCTCCGCCGATTGTCGCCATCTTCCCGAACCAGAACAGGAAGAGATTCACGAACGGGAACCGTGGCAGTTTGAGAAAGAGCCAGGAGTGGTCCGCAACGGTCCGCTCCAGACTGGAGAAAGGGCTGTCGAGGATCAGTCCCGCGTAACTGTGCGACTGAGCAGCCGCCTGGAGCGCAGCCACCGCTCCCATCGACACGCCGAAAAGCACGACCCCGGGCCTCAGGAGCGGATCCGGGTACCGCTGCTCAACATATCGAACCGCGCCCAGCACGTCGTTTTTTTCGTGATAGCCGAGCGACACCATCGCTCTCTCGCTGGCACCGTGGGACCTCGAATCGTAGAGGAGGGCGCCATAGCCCTGGCGGCAGAGCGGCATAATGCGGGCAAGCACTTCGACGCGGTTGCGGAACAGCCCGTGGGTGCAGACCAGGACCGGCTTTTTTCCCGACGGTTCGACGAACCACCCGCTCAGGCGCACCGCATCCAGGGCGCGGAATTCGATGTCTTCCTGGGGCACGCCGTAGGCCGAGGGACTGTCTGTCAGTACCCTGTCCATCGGGCGCGTGCCCGCATGAGTGAGGGCGCGGGCGGCCAGCCATGGGCCGACTCCGAAGAGCAGCGCCGGAACCAGGAATGCATAAGCGAGCGCCGACCTGCGAAGAACCGCCCGGCGCCTGCGGGGGAAAACCAGGAACAGTATGCCCGCAACGGCGCCAACCGGGATCAGGAGGACAGCCAGGAAAACGAGGGTGATCATCGTGCAGGTCTGCTGCCAGCGGCGGCTCGAGGTAACAAGCCGGGGCTTCGCTGGAGGGGAGGATGATGCGCAGGAGGAAATGCGGCGAAGGTGGTTAGGATGGGACTATACCCTGCAAGCCCCGGAAGATTCGTGAAACCGCCTGAAAGCGCGGTCCCGGGGCTCGGCGGGGACGGAGTGCGCGGCGGGCGGAGCACCTAGATGAACATTTCCTCGTCCTGGAAAGGCCTTCGGGCCGGACCCTTCTTTCTCCGGAGGAATACATCCAGCCCAACCTTGAATCCGTTGACGAGGGCGCTAATTTCGCTCACGGGTTTGAGAACCGTGCTGTGGAGGATTTCAACCGTGTCCTCCACCCTCCGGGTGGCCGTGTCCACCGTGTCCTGAATCCTGGCGATCTGAAGCCGCCCGGAGTCGGTGGCCTCCTGAAGAAATGCGTCTATGTGGACGATCCTGTCCCTGACCACCCTGCAGATCTCAGTCACGTTGCTGCGGATCGCCTGCGTCTCTTCTATAGTTCCCTTCAGGACGGCGACCACGCTGTCCGTCTTGTCGGAAAGGAGGTTGACGTGAGCCATGAGTTCGCGGCTCACGCTCTCGCTCCGGTCGGCAATCCTCCGCAGGCTGCGGTATATGCCCACATAGGCCAGAGCCTGAAGAAGAACCGCTACGGCTACGACTCCAATGAAGACCGTCAATAATGTATCCACGGGGGTCTATGCCTTTGCTTTGTCCTTCTCTTCTTTGTACGCCTGCTTGCCGGCCTCCAGGGCAGCGGTCAGCTGATCTCTCTGACTCTGTATCAGCTCTTTGCCCCGGTCGATGATCCCGGAGGTTCGCTCCGTGAACTCACGGCTTCGGTTCGAGACGTAGTCGGCACCCTCCCGGGCCTTGGAGACGATCAACTGCCGGGTCTCCTCGCCGCTTCGGGGCGCCAGGAGGAGCGCGGTGGCGGCACCGACAAATGCACCAAGAACGAAGTACAACGCTTTCTCACCAGTTCCAGCTCCCTCTGCCATATTGTCTCCTTTTGTCTAGTAAACCTATGTGAATACGTTATTTATCACTTACATAGCTGATTGTCAAACGCCAATTGAGCGCGACCCGGCGGTCGATCGCGCGCGCGTCCATGATGGCGGCGAGTCCGCCTCGCGTTCACCCGGGATTTCGACCTGTCTTTTTCACTATACCGGGTTAAGATCGCCCTGAACAGCGCAATGAATTCGGGGGCAGCGCACCGCGGCAGCAACCAAGGAAAGCCGTATTGAAGACACGGGGGAAACGGAGCCGCGAGCGGCAGCGAGCGGTCGGGTTGCCCACTCAAGCCAGACAACCCGTCGCTGGCGCTCCGGGCTCCGCGGGCGCCCGGCCGGAAGTCATAACTCGCAGACACGGTAGAGTGGCGCCGTTGCCGCTTGCGCATATTCGGCATGCGGGATAGGTTTTGCGGATTCGCAGTCGGGGGAGGGTGCGTGGCGAGGATCGAGCTGGATTCGATCGAAGATCCGAGACTGGATGCCTACCGCGATCTCAAGCAGGCGAAGCTGGATCGCAAGGCCGGTCTCTTCATCGCGGAGGGTGACAAGGTCGTGCACCGGCTCCTGGAGAGCGACTTTGAGGTTGTGTCGGTGATGGTGAGCGACCGCAAGGAGCCGCGGTTCGCATCGCTGCTGCGACCCGGGCTCGACTGGTACGTGATTCCGCACCAATCCGTCTCAACCCTCACCGGTTTCGCATTCCACGCGGGAATCATGGCCTGCGGGCGCCGGAAGGAGCAGCCGTCTCTCGAGGAAATGGCGCGCGCGGGCAGATCGAGAGGGCTTCTCGCAGCCTGCGAGAGGGTGGATGATCCGGAAAACATCGGGGCCATCATCCGCTTGAGCGCGGCCTTCGGCGTGGGCGGGTTGCTGATCGGGTCGGGCTGCCCCGATCCCTTTTCGCGCAGAATTTTGCGGGTTTCCATGGGCAATGCGCTCCACCTGCCGATCCGGGAATGCGCCGACCTCGCCGGGGATCTCGAAAAGCTGAGAGCAGGGAACGGCTGGCAACTGGTGGGAACGGTGGCCGATGAGCGCGCGCAGGAACTCGACGGGTGGAAACCGGCTGGCAGGGAAGTGCTTCTGTTCGGCAACGAGGCGCGCGGGCTGAGCGCCGAAATGCTTTCCGTATGCGACGCTCGGATTGCAATCCCGATGCAGCGGGAGGTCGATTCCCTCAACGTCGCGGCGGCGGCCGCCATCGTCCTCTACCACTGCTCTCGCCGCAGCCGTGCCCGATAAACCGAGTACGCTCCAGAGTGTTCCCCGGAGGCAAAACGGGTTTTCATCGCCGGGATCCCGCTGCTGAACAGTGAAAGCCCATCTCCAGCCGTGATTCGGGTTACGGCCCTGCAAATACCGGTGCGCGGCGGAATTTGTGTTAGATTTCATCCCTGGACAGGAGCGAACAAACGATGGCAAACACAGGCGAGACATCCGGCGGCCGGGCGGTCGGCACCCTGCGTGCACTGCTGGAGGGGAAACGGCCGCTGATCTACATCTGTTCCCCCGAAGAGGAACGCGTGAAGCGGCTGCTGCAGCAGGCCGCGGAGGGGATCGTGGGCGAAGGGCCGGTAGTGTGGACCTGGACTTCAACCGGCGGCTTGACGGGTCCCGACGGCAGGGCGAAGGAGAGCGAAGAAACGCGCAGCCCCGCGGCGGTCCTCGATTTCATCAGGGATCACGGCGAGCCGGGGATATTCCAGCTGCGGGACTTTCACGAGTTCATCGGCGACTCGGCGGATGTGCGGCGCAGGCTGAGGGATCTCTACCGGGTGTGCGCCGACAGCGGCAGCTTCGTCGTCATCAGCGCGCCCCGGCGCGTGATTCCCGGGGAGCTGGCTCACCCGATGGCTTTCGTCGAACTTGAGCGGCCGGACCTGAGAGAACTCAGCGCCTTTTTGGCAGCGGAGCTCGGCGGCCTGGCCGGCCAGAATCCGGGGATTGACCGGAGCGAGGATTCGGTCTTTCAGATCGCGCGGGCTCTCCAGGGGATGACTCTTGACGAGGCGCGGCACGCCCTGCAGCGGGTCATTGCGGCCGGCAAGGGGCTCGGACCCGATTCCGTGCCTATGCTCCAGGAAGAGAAAAAGCTGGTCGTCAACAAGTCGGGGCTCGTCCAGTTCGTGGCCGACGGCACGACGATCGACCACGTCGGGGGGCTCGAATCCCTGAAGAAGTGGCTGATCGAGAGGCGGAAGCTCTTCATGGAGCGCGACAGTCTCGCAGCCGAGATCGTGCCCAAGGGGCTGCTCGTCATGGGTGTCTCGGGGTGCGGCAAGAGCCTGTCGGTGAAGGCGGTGGCGTCCTGTTTCGGTCTGCCGCTTTACCGGATCGACATGATCGAGGTGTTTTCCGGGCGGCACGGCAACCCGGATGCGGCTTTCGCTGAAGCCTGCCGGGCTGTGGAGGTTCTCGCCCCGGCCGTGGTCTGGTTCGACGAGATCGAGATGGGGCTGACAGGCCAGGCCGCCGAGGCTGCGACCAGCATGGGAAGGATTTTCGCGTTCTTCCTGACGTGGATGCAGGAGAAGACACGGGGGCTGTTCGTGGCCGCGACGGCGAACCGCATCGACCTGCTGCCCGCGGAGATGATCCGCAAAGGCCGTTTCGACGAGGTCTTCTTCATCGACCTGCCCGGGGAAGAGGAACGGGTGGAGATCTTCCGCATTCATCTGCAGAAGCGCGGCCTCGATCCGGAAAGCCTGCAGCTCGACCGGCTGCGGCGCATCACGCAGGCCTGGACCGGGGCGGAGATCGAGCAGTGCGTCGTTTCCGCGATCACTGCGGTCCGGTTGGAGAACCGGCCGCTCAAGTTCGAAGACCTGCACAGGGCGGCCCTGGGCGTGATACCACTGTCGCGGACCATGAGGGAGCAGGTGGATCACATCCGCTCGTGGGCTTTCGAAAGGGCGTTGCGGGCCTCGCCGCGGGAGTCCCAATACTGACAGGGTGCTTGCAGGGAGACGCGAATCAGTTTGCCGAGAGCCTAACCTTCAGTCGGTTCTGCGTCCTTTTCGTGTTCGTGCGCGGAAAATAGGGCGCCGTAGTCGAACAGGGTGTCTTCGAGCTGGATGCCCACAGCGAAATCCCCGCCCTCGGGCGAGCAGTAGATCACCTCCCCCAGGAGCAGGTTCTTTTCCCAGACGACCTTTACCAGGGAGCCCCTGCGGAGTTCGTGGGCAACGAGCAGACGGGCGCCGCCGCCGGACAGGTTGGCCAGGCGGCCCTCAAAGAGCGTGCGTCGCTCGAGATCCGTCACCTCTACGGCCTGGTTCACGTTGAACCTCGGCTCTCTGCGTGATTCCATGCAATCTGATTCGGCCTTTGCGGCCGAATCTTTAGGATTTGCGGCATTATACGAGCGAAACCCTGACAAGCAAGAGTTTTTTATTGTTCCCGGCCGCGCAAGCGCCCTCCTCACCTCAGCGGGGAGCCGTGTACAGGTCTATGACCCGCTCGATGGCGCGCCTGCAGACGGCACAGAAACCCACCTCATTGCGGCTGAACATGATGCAGTCCTGCTGCGGGCGGTAGTAGCCGGTGGCTTCGTACATGGCCCCCTCGAATGCGCCCACCTTGGCGGCGTGCGGCGCCGCCTGGAAAAGGCTGGTGCTGCGCTTCTGCTCTTCGAGGAAAAGGGCCTCCATCTCCGATTCTGGGCGGCGGTTGGCGCGCAGGTCGCGCCGTCGTTTCTGGATCTCCTTCTGCAGCGACTCGAACGCGGCCTTCGGCCACGGGGTGGGCAGGGGCGTGTCGGCTGCGATCATGTCCCGCCAGCGGGTGCCGGAGGAGTCGGCGGTGACGTTCGGTTCCCAGGGTTCGGGGCGTTCGGCGGAGCTCTCATAGGCCACGGCCGAGGAATAGTACTCGTCGGCGAGTCCTGCCAGGTGGTGACCGAACTCGTGAACGAATATGTAAGGCGTCCAGGCATTGTCCGCGGCGCTCGTGACGTAGAGGTTGTGGATACCTCCGCCGCCGTACTTCTTCTCGTTGACTATGATGGCAAGGAATTCATAAGGTGCTGCCGCCGCGATCTCACGAACCCTCCTGTTGTCGAAGCTCAGAACGTAGCGTTTCGAGCCGAAAGCGTCGTAGGACGCCCGCAGCGGCGGCTCGCCGGACGCAGGCTGCGGCCGGATGGACATGGTCTCGCCGGTCACGCGGTCGACGCGCACGATGTTTCCGTCCTGCGACTCGCTGAACGCGATCCGGTAGTCGGTCGGATCCTGGAGCACGACAAACCCGTCTCCGCCCTGGATCGTAGTCCAGTGGTGGTTGGCGATCTCGGGGGTGCCGCGCACGGCGCTGGGTCCGCACCAGCTGTAGTTGTCCTGCATGCCGCCGCAGACGTTGAAGGGCGTCGCCATGTCGAAGCTCACGTGGTAGAAGAGCCCGAGGGGCAGGTTCGGCACGAAGACCCAGGTCTTGGCCATGTCGTAGGAGTAGGCCAGGCCGCCGTCGTTCCCGATGATGATGTGGTTGGGATTGGCGGGATTGACCCAGATCGCGTGGACGTCGTCGTGCGTCGAGGCCGCGACGTCCGCGGCCATGGTCTTGCCGCCGTCGAGCGTCTGGTGCAGCCCGACGCCGCCGAGGTACACGACCTCGGGATCGGTGGGATCGATGCGCACTTTGCTGAAGTACATTGGGCGGGGATTGGCGTTGTTCACCTTGCGCCAGCTCGCGCCGGCGTCATCGGAACGGTAGAGGCCCGTCGGGAGTTCGTTCAGCTGCTGCGCGCCTGCGCGCGGACCGGCCTGTGGTGCGGCGGCCGCCGCCTGCGCGCCCGGGCCTTCTTCCGCTCCCGAAGGCGCAGCCTGACCGCCGCGCGCTGCCGGCGGGGGCGACTGGCCCTCGATCAGCGCGTAGAGGATGTTCGGCCGCTTGCGTGACACGTCGATGGCGATCCGGCCCATCGGTTCATCCGGTATGCCCTTCTTGAGCTGCGTCCAGGTCTCGCCCGCGTCGGTCGATTTCCAGATGCCGCTTCCCGGTCCGCCGCCGTTCATGCAGCAGGCCGTCCGCCGCCGCTGGTAGGTCGAAGCGTAAAGGATCTGGTTGTTGACGGGATCCATGACCAGCTCGTTTGCGCCCGTGTCTTCGTCCCCTTTCAGGACGTGCTTCCAGGTCTTGCCGCCGTCGGCGGTCTTGTACACCCCGCGTTCGCCGCCCGGGCCCCAGAGGCTGCCGACGGCCGCCACGAAGACGACGTTGTTGTCCTTGGGATCAGGGAATCAAAAAGGCCCGGCCTGGGCGCCTCGGCCTGCTCGGAATGCAGGACGAAGGAGTGCCCGGCCAATGCCACGACGACCGCCACGCTGAGGGCGATGGAGCGATAGTGCTTCATAATCACAGCCTCCGAATGTTTTGACGGGGATCCCGTTTCGAGCGGAGACGGATTTCTATCGCGAGGCCCCACGGGGAGCAAGCAAAATCTGTGAATTAACAATGGGTTAGTAACGGATTTGACCGGGGCGGGGCGGGGTCATGGAAGTCCATGCTAATATGCGGGGTGGAGCCTCCTCGAGAAAATGCTGATCGCCACCTGGAACGTCAATTCCATCCGTATGCGCGTCCCGCGATTGCAGGACTGGCTCGGACGCCGCCGGCCCGACGTGGTCTGCCTGCAGGAGACCAAGGTGGTGGACGAGGACTTCCCGTTTGAGCCTTTCCGCGAGTTGGGGTATCACTGCCTGGTCAATGGCCAGAAAACCTACAACGGCGTGGCCATCCTTTCGAAAACGCCCGCTTGCGATCCGGCGATGTCTCTTCCCGGGGACGGACCGGAGGCCGACAGGCGCGTCCTGGCGGCGACCATCGATGGGGTGAGGATTGTGAATCTCTATGCCCCCAACGGCGGAGAGGTAGGATCGGACAAGTATGCCTACAAGCTCGACTGGTACGGCCGCCTCCGCGAGTTCCTGGACAAGGACATGAGTCCGGAAGGGCCGGTGCTTTTGTGCGGTGACTTTAATGTCGCCCCCGAAGACCGCGATGTCTGGGATCCCGACCTGTGGCGCGGGCAGATTCTGTTCAGCGAACCGGAAAAGGCGGCGCTGGCTTCCATCGTCTCGTGGGGTTTATGCGATGCGCTGCGCCTTCATCATGCAGAGGGTGGACTTTATACCTGGTGGGATTACCGGGCCGGCGCCTTCCACCGCGGCTGGGGAGTGCGCATCGATCACATCCTGGTCACGAAGGCTCTGGCGCAGCGCTGCACGGGCGTGGAGATAGACCGGGACGAGCGCAAGGGCCCCAAACCATCCGACCACGCTCCTGTGGTGGCCTCGTTCCGATAAGGCCGGCATCCGGGTCCGGCACCTCTCAGCCATCCTTGCGCCGTCGCCAACCCCTCGCCCGGAACTGCTCGCACTTCGCGCCACACCATCTGGAAAATGACAATTACTTGAGCCAATAGGGGGTCTGCTACGCCCAGTCGCTTTCGGGATAATTGCGGTGCAGCAACCGGAAAGCTCGATGTGAAAAGTCGCCAGTGCGCTTGTTGGTGCAGCCATAGCGCGTGGATTTCACGGCCAGGTGCAGCGCTTCGGGAACGCGCGGATCGGCGGGGTGCGCACGCCCCCACTGAACGACTGACTCCGCCAGGCAATTCGGCGCCGTGTCGAGCTGCAAAAGTCGCCGCCGCTCCTCACGCAGCGCGGCCACATCCGCAGGGAGTTTCGGGGACAGGCGCGAACGGCGCTTAAATAATAAGGAATCGAGGACCCTGAAAGGGTCCAACAGGAAAGCCCAGGGCGTAAGCC
>JBBIMP010000022.1:0-81255 GCA_037444305.1 Acidobacteriota bacterium | reverse complement strand
CCCTGAAACGGACGTAGGCCGTCGCCTTCACAACCGCGTCACCTCTCGACTCTACCCGCGATTCCTTAATTAAGCGCCATTCGGGATACAAGGGGAAACCCGCGTGATTCCCGCGGCGAAAGCAGCGACATCTCGACGCCGGGGAAGCGTTTCCACGGGAATGCCTCGGGCGAATGTCAATTGCCGCGGGCGCCGGGCGACGGTATAATTCTGGCTTTCCAGCCTTTGCATGGTCGACGGTCGCTCTGGCGGAGTCGAAAATGAAAAAATACGGAATCCTGCTCATTTTTCTGCTGTTTGCATCGATTTTGAGTTTGCCTGCGCAGGAGAAGAGCCCCGCGATTCATTTCGAAAGCCTGGAGAAGGACTTCGGCAGGATTCCGGAAGGCGAGGTCCTGACCCACGTTTTCCGTTTTTCGAACAGGGGGAGCGCCACGCTGGAAATCCTGGAAATTGCCCCCTCCTGAGGGTGCGCCGCAGCTTTGCTGTCAGCAAAGCAAATCCCCCCCGGCAAGTCGGGGGAAATCGAGGTGAAGGTCAACACCGCCGGGTTGACCGCCCTCAGCAAGAGCGTCCGGATACGGACGAACGATCCGCGGCAGGCCGACGTGGTACTCTTCGTGAGGGCGACGGTCGTCCCCGAGTTTTCACTCTCCGAGCGGTCTATTTTTTTCGGCAACGTAACCAAGGGCACGGAAGCGATAAGGGAAATACTCTTGAAGGTCCAATCGGGCAAAGATTCCAGGGTGCTGGGTGTGGAATCCACGAACGGGAACTTTTCGGCCAGGCTGGAGCCGGTTCCGGGGGCGGACGGGAAAACCGTGAAGGTGGTCGCCGTCCAGCGCGCGGACGCCAGGGAAGGCTATCATATAGGAAATATTGTCATCAGAACCAACAGCACTCTGACCCCCGAGTTGCGCATTTCGGTGCGAGGCATCGTCGGCTCCCCCTGAGCCGGCGAGACTCCTGGCGGGGACCGTGAACCGTCGGGAAACGCGAGAAGCCCGGCTTCCTTCCAGGGTCGGCAATCCGTTGTGCCGGCCGCCTCCCGACTTCCAGCAATGCATGGAGAAGAACAATGACCAAAGTGGTATTGATCAGGCATGGGGAAAGCACCTGGAACAAGGAAAACCTCTTCACCGGCTGGACCGATGTCGGGCTGAGCGTTAGGGGCGTCCAGGAAGCCATCGAGGCCGGCCGAACCCTCAAGCGGGAAGGCTACGTTTTCGACGTCGCGTACACCTCCCTCCTGAAACGGGCGATCAAGACGCTGTGGATCGTGCTGGAGGAGATGGACCTGATGTGGATTCCCATCCACCGGAGCTGGCGTCTGAACGAACGCCACTACGGCGCGCTGCAGGGTTTGAACAAGGCGCAGACGGCGCAGAAGCACGGGCTGGAGCAGACGACCATCTGGCGGCGCAGCTACGACGTGCGGCCGCCGGCCCTGAGCGCGGATGACGAGCGCTCCCCGGCGCGGGACCCGCGCTACGCGGATCTGGATCCCGGCGAGATTCCTCTGACGGAATGTCTCAAAGACACCGTCGAGCGCTTCCTGCCCTTCTGGCACGATGCCGTCGTCCCTTCGCTGCGGCGGGGCGAACGGGTGGTCATCGCCGCGCACGGCAACAGCCTGCGCGCCCTCGTCAAGCACCTCGACGGCATCGGCGACGAGGAGATAGTGGGCCTCAACATCCCCACGGGCATTCCGCTGGTCTACGAGCTCGACCGCAACCTGGCACCGATAAGGAACTACTACCTGGGAGATCCCGAGGAAATCAAGAAGGCCGCACAGAAGGTCATGGACCAGCTCAAGGGCTGAAGGGATCATGCCGGCAGCGGAGGCCGGCAGGGGGAGAAACACGGAGATCCTCTACGACTGTCTTTGTTTTCCCTCGCCTTCCCCATTTTCATAAAACACCAACGAGGAGGCTGAGCAATGATAATCGGCGTACCAAGGGAAACGCACCGGCATGAGAACAGGGTCGGACTCACCCCTTTTGCCGTCATGCGGCTCCTGCAGCAGGGCCACGCAGTCATGGTGGAGAAGTCGGCCGGACTGGCCTCGCACTTCGCGGACCGCAACTACGAGGCCGCGGGAGCCAAAATCGTCTACAGTTCGGAGGAGGTCTACAAGCGGGCCGACCTGGTCTGCCGCGTCAGCGTTCTTTCTCCGGAGGAGATAGAGCTCATCAGGCCCGGCTTGACGATCTGCGGCTTCATGCACCTGGCCGTGGCGCCTCGCGGGTTTACCCACCGGCTGATGGAACTGGAGACTACGGTCATCGGGTACGAGATTGTCCGCGACCAGAACGGAGATCTGCCCGTCCTGCTCCCTTTCAGCGAGATGTGCGGCCAGATGGCCATCCACATTGCGGCGCAGTACCTGCAGAACCAGACCGGCGGCCGCGGCGTGCTCATAGGCAATGTCGCCGGGGTTCCGCCGCCGACCATTCTCATCCTGGGAGCCGGCGGCGTCGGCCACGCGGCGGCGCGGCAGGCGCTCGCCAGCGGCGCCCACGTGGTGGTCATCGACATCGACATCGCCAAGCTGCGGGCTATGAACCGGGAGTTCCGCGGGCAGATCGTCACCGTCCTGGCAGGCCTCGACCGGCTTGAAAAGTACACCGCGATTGCCGACGTCGTGATCGGGGCGGTGCTCATTCCGGGCGCCAGGGCGCCGTTCCTGGTCACCGAGGACATGGTCAAGGGGATGAAGCCCGGCAGCGTCATCATCGACGCCTCCATTGACCAGGGAGGCTGCGTGGAGACCAGCCGGCCCATGTCGATCGACAACCCGGTGTTCGTCGCGCACGGGGTCGTTCACTACTGCGTCCCCAACATGACGGCCAACGTCGCCCGGACGGCGTCGCGCGCACTGGCGAGCACGGCGCTCCCCTACGTGCAGGCTATCGTGGACAAGGGTCTGGAGCAGGCCCTGGCCGGCGACAAGGGTCTGGCCGACGGGGTTTATTTATACAAGGGAAGGCTGGTGAACCAGGGCCTGGCCGACATTCTCCACGCCCCGGCCTCCCCGATTCAATCATTGATACAAGAAGGCGAAAAGGCATGAACTGGCTTGATGACTACAAATCCAAACTGATGAGCGCGGCGGATGCCGTCCGGAAGATCAAATCCGGCGATCGCATCTACTACGGGGGGAATGCCGCCATCCCCAAGGCGCTGGTCTGGGCGCTGGCGGAGCGGCGGGCGGAACTGAAGGACGTGCAGGTCAACCACGTGCTGCTGCTGGGGGAAGATCCGCTCTCCACGGTCGAGATGCGGGGGCATTTCCGGCACAACTCGCTCTTTGTCGGGCCGGCGGACCGGACGGCCGTGAATGACGGCCGTGCCGACTACGTCCCGATATTTCTCCACCAGATTCCGCGGCTCTTCCGCGAGAAGATCATCCCTCTCGATGTCACGATGGTGCAGGTGTCGCCGCCCGACGAGCATGGTTTCATGAGCCTGGGGGTGGAGACGCTGGCCTCCAAGGCGGCCTGCCAGATGGGCAAGATCATTATTGCCCAGGTCAACGAGAAAATGCCGCGCGTTCTTGGCGACTCGTTCGTCCACGTGAACCGGGTGGCCGCCATCGTGGAGCATACTGAAGCCTTGCCGACTCTGGAAACCAAACCCGCCACAGAGGTGGAGAAGGCCATCGCGGGGCACATCCTGCCATTGATCAGGCCGGGCTCCACCATCCAGATGGGCATCGGAGGGGTGCCGGACGCGATCTACCAGTCGATGGAGGGCGATCTTGACCTGGGCGTCCACACGGAGATGATCTCCGACGGGGCGATGAAGGCGATCCTGCGTGGGGTTGTGACGGGGAACCGCAAATCGATCCACCAGGGAAAGGTGGTCATTACGTTCGCCCTTGGAAGCGAGGAGCTTTACCGGTTCCTGAACAACAATCCGCTGATCGAGTCCCATCCTGTGGAGTATGTCAACGACCCGGTGATCGTGAGCCAGAACGAAAACATGGTGGCGATCAATTCCGCCCTCGAAGTGGACCTCACCGGCCAGGTCTGCTCCGACTCCGTCGGGCCGTACATTTATTCCGGTTTCGGCGGGCAGGTGGACTTCATCCGGGGCGCCGCGCGCTCGCGGGGAGGCCGGCCGATCATCGCGCTGCAGGCCACCGCCAAAAAGGGCGAGCTTTCGCGCATCGTCCCGATGCTCAAGCCGGGCGCCGGCGTGGTGACCAGCCGGGCCGACGTCCACTACATGGTGACCGAGTTCGGCGCCGTGAACCTCTTCGGCAAGAACCTGCGGGAGCGGGCGGAGGCGCTCATCCGGATCGCGCACCCGCGCTTTCAGGACGAGTTGCTCCGCGCAGCCAAGGAGCGCAAGCTGCTGCCGTAGAGAGGGATGCAAGAGCGGTGCGTGGCCTTGGGGGAGCCGGTCAGCGCGTGATAGCCGTGGTGGCCGCGGCACGCTTGAGGTTTGCCCGGCGGCGCCAGCGGCGCGGCGAGCAGAGCGTAGCGATGAAGAAGACGAGCGTGGACAGCAATACGATCGTGGCGCCGGAGGCGATGTTGAACTGGTAAGAGAGCAGCAGTCCGCCCGTGGTGCTGCCGACCCCTATCAGAATGGACAGGGCCATCATGCGGCGGAAACGCTCGGTCAACTGGTAGGCCGCCGCGGCCGGTGTCACGAGCAGGGCAGAGACCAGCGTAATCCCCACTACCTTGATCGAAATGACGACGGTGAGCGCGATCAGCGTGATGAGCAGGAAATAGAGCTTCGCGGCAGGCAGCCCCGAGATCGCGGCCAGCTCGGGGTCGAAGCTCACCAGCAGGAGCTCCTTGAAAAAGAGCGCGACCACCGCCACGATCGCCAGGCCGAGACCTACCGCTATCCACATGTCCTCGCGGGTGACGGCGAGGATGCTCCCGAACAGGTAGCCGAAAAGGTCGACGTTGTAACCTTTCATCAGCCCTATGATCAGGATCCCCAGGGCCATAGTCGAGGCGAAGAACACGCCGACGGCCGTGTCCTCCTTCACCTGCCCCTTGCGCGCCACCAGGCCGATTCCCCAGGCGGTGGCCAGGCAGAAAATGAGAGCCGTGAGAACGGGATTCACCCCGAAAAGAAAGCCCAGGGCCACACCGCCGAAGCTGGCGTGCGCGATGCCCGCCCCGATGAACGAGAGCCCCTTGAGGACGATGTAGACCCCGACGATGGCGCAGACAATCCCGATCAGGGTGCCCGCCAGCAGGGCCCGCTGCATGAAGGCATAGCCCAGGATCTCGATCATTCGTCCCTTTCCACACAGAGATGGGGCACGCGGCCGTGGTGGAAGAACATGGCGTCGCAGCCGTACATCTGGGCCAGCTCCTCCGAGCCCAGCACTTCCTCGGGGAGGCCGTGGGCGACGATCCTGCGGTTGATGCAGATCACCCCCTCGACGTAGGAGGCCACGACGCCCACATCGTGCGAAACGACGAGCATGGTCACGCCGTCCTCGTAAAGGATCCGCAACAGCTCGTAGAGGCTTTCGGTTGAGGCGGCGTCCACGCCGGTGGTCGGTTCGTCCAGGAGCAGGAGATCGGGCTCGGTGGCCAGAGCCCGGGCGATGAAGACGCGCTGGCGCTGGCCGCCGGAAAGCCGCGCGATCGGCCGGTCGGCCAGGTTTGCGATGCCGACCCTTTCCAGCGCCCGCAGCGCCGCCGCCCGGTCCGCCTTGGCAGGACGGCGGCACAATCCCAACCGGCCGTAGCGGCCCATGAGCACCACCTCGAAGGCGCTTATGGGAAAGCCCAGGTCGATGCCCATTACCTGGGGGACATAGCCGATGCGGCGATTTTCGGGCTTGATGTCCCAGGGCGCGGCGCCAAACACGCGGACCGTGCCGCGGATGGGGCGAACCAGTCCCAGGATCACCTGCAGCAGCGTGGTCTTGCCGGCGCCGTTGGGGCCGATGAGCGCGAGAAAGCTTTTCGCCGCCACCGTAAGGGTAACGTCTTCGAGGACCAGCAGGTCCTGGAACGCCACGCTCACATTCTCCAACCGGATGACGGGTTGCTGGGTCCTGTTCATTCTCCCTCTCGGATTTGATGCCGGAGCTATTGCAGAGCCTTGCGGATCTCCCCCAGGTTGTACCGCATGAGGTCAATATAGCCGTAATCGGGCTCCAACCCCAGAGGATTGAGAATCAGCACCTGGGTGCCGGTTTCACCGGCGATCACCTGGGCGGATTTGGGGGAGAGCTGCGGCTCGGCGAATATCGCCCTGGCTTTTATGGCGCGCGCCGTGCGGATGATGGCGGCAATCTCCGCCGGGGAAGGCTCGCGGCCCGGCATCTGCTCCACCACGGCCGCTTCCACTAGCCCGTATTCCTGCGCGAAGTAGGTCCACGCGGCGTGGAAGGAAATGAACGACCGCGCAGTGAAACCCTCTACGGCTCCCCTGATTTCCACGTCGAGCCGGCGCAGTTCCTCGAGGTACCTTTCCGAGTTGACGCGGTAGGCTTCTGCATTCCCGGGATCGGCCTGCGCGAAGGAATCGCGGATGCGCTCGACCATACGCATGGCGTAGCGCGGATTGAGCCAGAGGTGTGGATTCCCCGAGACTTCATGGCCGTGGCTGCCGCCGTGCGCATGGTTGTGCTCTTCCCCGGCCAGGATCGGGAGGCCCTCCGTTGTAGTAACGACGAGCAACCCCGGATTCTCTGCCGCCGACACGACCTTCTGGGCCCAGAACTCCAGGCCCACGCCGTTCAATAGCAGAATACGGGCGCGGCTGATCCACCTGAGCTGCGAGGGGACGAGTTCGTAGGTGTGCGGGCTGGCCCCCGGCGGAACCATCGTCTCGACGCGGACATGGCCGCCGCCGACCTGCCGGGCGAAATCGGCCAGCGGCAGGATGCTCGCCACGACGAGCAGTCTGCCGTCGCCGGGGACATCCGGCCTCGGGGCGGCGCACCCCGCGAAGAGCGAGGTCGCGATGATCAGGAGCCAAATCCGGAGGGAATGAAGTGTCGCCATAGCGGGTTCCTTCGTTCCTTATCGGAGCGGGCCGGACTGCTGCCGGCTCCATCCCCGGGTCAGGGGAGGAAGCGTTCGGGATGTCTCAGCTTCTCCGGCAGGTAGTTGTCGATCACGTAGTTGAGACCATGTTTTGCCAGCGCCTGCTGCTCTGCGCGGACGCCCATCCGGACGAGCTGCTCCAGCGCCCTGACCCACTCCCCGTGGTGCTGGATGAAGGGATCGTTCTTGATGGCGTCTTTGGCGCGCTTGACGTCGACGTCCTTCAAAGGGTGAGTCGGGAGTTTGTAGTCGGTGATGTCCTGGGGGGTGATCCCCAGGAACCTGGCCTGGGGCACGCAGAAGAACTCGTTCAGGTGGGCCGCGTTACCCGAGCCGACCTTCAGCGTTCGGTAGATGTTCGTGATGCCGTAGGGATCGCCGTCCACGAAGACGTAGACCGGGATCCGCTTGAAGTCGGCCAGTCGGCGGATGAAGCGGCGGCAGGCCCGCGTGGGCACGCCCCCCATGCTGACGAGGATGCAGTTGGCCTTTTTCCAGTAGTTGTGCTTTACCAGCCGCTGGAACATGCCGGCCGTTTCGATTACCAGGATGAAGTCGGCGCTGGTTTCGAATCGGAGGTGTTCGACGGAGATCGGGATGGAATAGGCGCCGGAGCCGAACTTCGTGCAGTCGATCCGGAGCGCCTTCCCGGTGTCCCGGTCGTGATCCAGGACGATGAGGCGGCCCGCAATGTCTCCGCCTTTTTCCTCGGGGATGAAGCCGAGCTGTTCGCGGTTGACCGAAAAGAAAGCCTCCACGTCGTCCATCACGGTGTCGGATTCGGGCTGCTCGGTGAAGCGCGCCTCATCCCAGTTTTTCGAGACGTAGTAGGCCTCCCGCTTGGTGGCGATGTCGTCGTTCTCCACCAGTTCTTTCGAGAGTGCAATCATGCGCAGCGTCTGGGCGAAGGTCTTGACCGTGTTGACCGTGAGGGTGCGTTCTTTCTTCTGGCCGGCGATCTCGAAAAAGCCTTTGTCGGGGTGATAACGGACGTTGCTCAGCGAGCGCACGGGGAACTTCATGGTCGGCTTGCGCCGCGCCCGTATCTTCTTCTCGATCTCGCCCGCGCAGGCCGTGATCGCCTTGAGCGTCTTCCTGCTTGTCGGGTCCCCGGCCGTTTTCTTTGCCATGCCTGTCTACTCCTTTGCCGCTTCGGCGGACCGCGAGTGCTCGAGCACGTGCTTGAGGTTGACCACCAGCTGCTCCTCGCTCTGCTTCGAAAGCCCGAGAATCTCGCGGAGCGCAATCCCGATGTGGGGAATGTATTTCTCGATGTAGGACCGCTTCTTCTGCTCGTCCACAGCCCTGCGGTGCGCACGGATGTGGATCGCGAGTTTGCGGCCGCAGTCCTGCAGCGCGAGGCGGAGCTCCCGCATGATTTCCGGGTAGCCGGCGATGGCCTCCTTGCTCTCGGAGGTGAAAGGGACCCAGGCCGACGCTATGTGGATGAACAGCACCATGGGACCCGTCGGGAGGGCGCCCTTCGACATGGAGAGGCCGTAGCTGCGCCAGTCGACGCTCAGGACGGACTTGGTCGTGGCGCAGGCCGACTGCTGGTACTGCAGGGGCACGCGGTTGGCGAAACGCATGAGGTCGATCAGGTCGTCCGTCGGCAACTTCCCCCCGTGGGCCATGCCGATTTCGACCTGGAACGGATTCCCGCGGTAGACGGCGGGCGAGCGCGTCACTGCCGTGAAGAAGTCGGCGCTGATTTCCTTCCGGAGTCCCGTCAGGATCTGCTCTTCGCCGATCGGGGAGAGGCAGTTGGTCGGCGGATTCATGATCTTGACGTGATTGATCGCCTTGTAGAGACGCTCGGCTTCGTTCACGGCGATCAGGTGAGGATTGGAATTGGGCCTCAGTTGCGCGGTGGAACAGATCTCGTGGGCGATGCTGTCGCTCACGCGCGAGAAGTCATTTTTGAGCGCCGCGGCGAGACGGCGCTGCCGGGTTTCCTTCATCATCCGGATCAGTGCGCCGAGCTCGACCCCATAGGGGTGGGGCTTGATCGACTTTGGTTCGGGGGGGAGCGTGTCGGAGCCCCGGGGGAACGTCGTGTCAATGCCCGCGCCGGGGAAGGTGTAGTGGATTTCACAGTGGGGGTTGGCGATCGCTGTCTGGCGGATATAGTCGTCCACCGAGTGGCGCCCCTTTTTGTAGGTGCCGACAAGCTCGATCTCCACGCGCGTGCCGTGCTCGGGTTCCCAGTCCACCACCCGGTCTTCGATGACCTGCGGATTGTTGGTGCGCGTGTCGATTTGGATCTCGTAGTAATGCGCCGGTTTGCCGGGGCCCGTGCGCGAGGTCACCGCGATCGACTTGCCGGTGGTCAAAAGGCCGTACATCCCGGCGGCCGAGATTCCGATCCCCTGCTGTCCTCGCGCCTGCTTGAGCGTGTGGAACTTGGAGCCGTAGAGCAGTTTGCCGAAGATCTTCGGGATCTGGGACTTGACGATCCCCGGGCCGTTGTCTTCGACCGCAATGCGGAAGCGGTCCTCGGCCAGCTGCCGGATCTCGATCTTCAGCGTGGGCAGGATCCCGGCTTCCTCGCACGCGTCGAGCGAGTTGTCCACGGCCTCCTTGATCGTCGTGAGGAGCGCCTTCTGGGGATTGTCGAAACCGAGCAGGTGGCGGTTCTTGGTGAAGAACTCGGAGACGGAGATCTCCCGCTGGCGCGCGCCGATGCTTTCGGCCGTTTCGCGGCGGCCGGCGGCACGGGCGGACTTCGCCTTCGGCACGCGCGGTTCCTTCTTCTTCGACCCCGACTTTTCCCGGGGGGGCGCAGCTGCGCGCGCGGCATCCTCGGGCGGAATCTCACGCGGCTGTTCTTCCTTGACTTCCACCAGGCTCAACTGGAAGGGCCGGGATGAGGTTTTTTCGCCGCGGGTCTTTCGGGATGGCCGGGATTCGGCGGATGCATTATCCGTTGAAACTGGAGGACCTGCCTTGACGATGCTGATACCCCTCCTTCCACGTATAAATCCCTTGTGAGACGGGGAATGATAAAAAATCCGCTCCCCGATTGCAAATCCAATTCGTCGGGGTTAGACTCGGACAAGTGCTATGTGATCAATGCTTTAAGCTTTTTTCGACCCCTTGATCGGATCCTAAGAACGCATTTTGGCATAGGTTTTCGGGGTTGTACTCCCTGCACCAGACTGAATGATCGGGTCGGCGTCCATTGCCCTGCTCGATCCCTTTCCGGCTATGCGGCTTGCGGATAACCGGGGAACGGCCTGGCACCGAATGTTCGAAGAATCTACGCAATCCTGGTTCAAAGGGGCCCTGTGTTGGACAAGGGCAAGAAAAAACAAGCCCAAAAACCTCGACTTAAGGGAAAAAAGAGACAGCTTTCGACGTATATGTTGTAATTGTTATGTTTATCCTGGTCCGACGCCGACATTCATTTTGGGGTAGAGGGGGTGGAGAGCGGGGTAGAGGGCCCTGTAAACCTCATGGCCCCGGCTGTAAAGGTCCCGCTCCGGTTCGCGCGGATCGACCGAATCCACTTCCCGGATGGCAGCCCGGCAGGCTTCGACCGTCGAGCCGTAGGCGCCCGTGCCCACCAGCGCCATCAGCGCGGCGCCGTAAGCGGATCCTTCCTGCGTCTCCAGCACCACGACGCGCCTGCCCAGCACGTCCGCCAGGACCTGCCGCCAGAAAGCGTTGCGCGCGCCTCCGCCCGAAACACGCACCGATGATGCCGGGACGCCCAACCCCTCGATGATGTCGAGGCAGTCCCTCTGGCTGTAGCAGACGCCCTCGAGCAGCGCGCGCAACATGTCGGCGCGGGTGTGACTGGCGGTCAGGCCTATCCAGCCGGCGCGGGCGGCGGAGTCCAGGTGCGGTGTGCGCTCGCCCATCAGGTACGGCAGCCAGTAGAGCCCCCTGGCTCCTGCAGGCGCACGGGATGCCTCCTTGGTGAGGCTGTCGTACCCGGCTCCCGGCGCCAGCTGGTTGCGACACCACTGCAGGCTGAGGCCTGCCCCCTGGGTTACGCCCATGACGTGCCACTTGCCGCGCACGGCGTGGCAGAAGGTGTGCACACGGCCGGCCGGGTCATACTCCGCATTCTCCATGTGGGCGAACACCACGCCCGAAGTCCCCAGCGTGCAGGAAACGATGCCCGGCTCGACGATGCCGTTGCCCACGGCGCTGGCGGCCTGGTCGCCGCCGCCGCCCACCACCGGGATTCCCGCAGCCAGGCCCGTGGCGGCGGCCGCGTCGGCGGACACCAGGCCGCTCACCTCGGTCGATTCGAAAACTTCCGGCAGAAGGTTCCGGTCCAGCCCCAGGCCGTCCATCATTTCGAACGACCAGCGGCGGCGCTTTACATCGAACAGCGATGTGCCGGAAGCGTCGGAGACATCGGTGGCAAATTCGCCTGTGAGGCGGAAGCGGGCGTAGTCCTTGGGCAGGAGAACCTTTCGTGCGCGGCCAAACAGCCCGGGTTCGTGGTCGCGCACCCAGAGCAGCTTGGGCAGGGTGAAGCCGGTGAGCACGGGATTCGCGGTGAAAGCCGGCACCTGCTCGCGCCCGATGGTCCGGTTGATGAAATCCACCTGGGCCTGGCTGCGCTGGTCGCACCAGATCAGCGCGGGGCGGACGACTCGATCGGCGCCATCCAGCAGCACCAGGCCGTGCATCTGGCCGGAGAGGCCGATACCGCGCACAGCGCTGCCGGAAGCGCCCGCCTCGGCGAGCGCGCCGCGAATCGCCTGCTGAGCGGCTTCCCACCAGTTTTCCGGACGCTGCTCGGCCCACAAAGGGCGCTCCATGCGCATGTCTTCGTGGGGCGCCGTGCATCCCGCCTTCACCTGCCCTCGCTCATCCACCAGCAGGACCCGCGTGCCGCCGGTCCCGACGTCGATCCCCATCCAGTACATGCGTCCGCTCCTCTCCCGTATTCGTGCCTCCTAACATACACAAGGATGGCCCAAAGTGTGTGGCATGGTCATTAAAGAAATATCGGGCCCGGACACGTGGCCGCAGACAGATGCGGTAAGATGTATCCCGAGAGGCCCAACGAAGGAAGGAGCGTGACGACATGTGCAAGAGAACCGGACTTGGATTCTCCGCCCTGGTGGCCGTCGTGGCCGCGGCATTTCTGGTCACCGCCTTCGCCGAGACACCTCGGGCGCCGGCTATGAGGAAAAAGGTGCTTATCGTTTGGGGGGGATGGGCCGGACACCAGCCGAAGCAGTGCGTGGACATCTTCGCGCCGTGGCTCGAGGAACAGGGATTCGCAGTCGAAGTGTCCCAGACGCTCGATTCCTACCTCGACGCGGAAAAACTCAAATCCTTCTCTCTCGTCGTCCAGGCAATCACCATGTCCCAGATCACCCCGCAGCAGGAGAAGGGGATCCTGGCGGCGATCCGCGGCGGCGTCGGCATGGCCGGCTGGCACGGGGGAATCTCGGACTCCTTTCGCAATAATCCCGAATTCGAATACATGGTTGGAGGCTCGTGGGCGGCTCACCCGGGCGGCATCATCGATTATGAGGTTAACATCACCCACCAAGAGGATCCCATCACCAGGGGGCTGTCCGATTTCAGGATGCGTTCGGAACAGTACTACATGCTGGTCGATCCGAATGTCGAGGTCCTGGCCACGACAACCTTTTCCGGGGAGCACGCCCCGTGGATAAAAGGAACCGTGATGCCGGTTGTCTGGAAAAAGATGTACGGCCGGGGGAGAGTCTTCAACACCACTCTCGGTCATGTCGCGGCGGACTTTGATGTTCCGCAGGCCCGGGAGATCGTTAAGCGCGGCCTGCTCTGGGCCGCACGCGTCCCCGGCTGGGGCGAGGACGCCAGACCGACCAACCCCTACCTGCCGCTTATGAATCGCCCGCCGCGGTAGACAATCCCACGGACAAGGCAGGGTACTGCCGGGAAAAGACCGCGGGGCAGCGAACGTACAACCGCCGATCGCAGTCCTGTCTACTTTGCCGCCGTGCCGTAGACCTCCACTTCGACGTAGTGGTTCAGATCGTTCACGTTGCTGCCGTTGGAGTACAGTCGGACGTAGCGGCCCTTGACGCCCCTGGGATCGATGAGACGGCCCTCGCTGACTTCGATGTACTCCTTATCCTTGCCGATGCCGAGGCCGGAGGAATTGTCGTGGTCGTTATTGAAGACCGTGAGAACCCCCTTGAGAAAGTCCCTGTCGTCGGAAACCTGCACGACTAGGTCGCGGTAGATCCGGGGCTGGCTGTGATAGTGCCAGATGAGAATGGCGTAGAGGTAGCATGAGGATCCCAGGTCGATCTGCACCCACTGCCGGTCCGGCCCGAGCTCCACGAAATAGCCGTCGCCGCCCGACTTCTCGCCGTCGGTGACAAAACCCAGCTCGCCGATGATCGGCTGGCTGTCGCTCGAAGCAACGGGCCGGTCGAGCGAGAGGAGTTTGGTCCCTTTGGGCACGAAGAACGGGCCGCGCGGCTTGCCGGTGACAACCTCGAGATTCGCGCTCTTGAGATTGGTCGGAGTCCCGCTGAACATCGGCCTGGGCAGCTGCAGCTTGAGCTCCTCCCTGCCGGGCGCCTGGGCGGAACAGTCAAAAGCGCCGGAACAGGCAAGCGCCAGGGCGAGGGCCGGCGCGATAATGACGGTCTTTTTCATGCGCTCATCAGACCATGAAAGGTTCGCGGCGCACAAGGGAATAGCAGCGGCCGGCCTTCGCCGGTCAGCGCCGCGCGTGCCGAAGAGTCATTTCTTCATGTCGGCGTCGAACGCTATGCGGGATGGCGCGAAGTCAAGCGCACGCACGAACTCGAGCGACTCGCGCGCGCCGAACTCCCGGTCCATGCCGTTGTCCTCCCACTCCACCGACAGCGGTCCATCATACCCGATGGCGTTGAGCTCCCGGATGATCTCCTCGAAATTCACGTCCCCGTGTCCGAGCGAACGGAAGTTCCAGCCGCGCCGCAGGTCGCCGAACGGCAGGTGCGAGCCCAGGATGCCGGCTTTCCCGTCCAGCCTGACCGCGGCGTCCTTCATGTGGACGTGGTAGATCTTGCCGGGAAACTCCCGGATGAACAGTTGCGGCTGCATGCCCTGCCACAGCAGGTGGCTGGGATCGAAGTTCAAGCCGAGCGCGGGGCGATGGCCGAACGCGTTCAGGAGCCGCTTCGCCGTGTAAAGATCGAACGCGATCTCGGTCGGGTGGACCTCCAGGGCGAAGCGGACACCGCACCGGTCGAACTCGTCCAGGATGGGAGTCCAGAGGCGGACGATCTCGGCAAAGCCGGCCTCGATCATCTCCTCGGATACGGGCGGGAAGGCGTACCACGCCTTCCAGATAGGTGAGCCCATGAAGCCGTTGACCACGGAACAACCCATGGCCCTGGCCGCCCGGGCTGTGGCCTTCATCTCCTCGACCGCCCACCGGCGGAGCTTGTCGGGCTTTCCCCGGACCGCGTCGGGAGCGAAGCCATCCAGCCGTTCATCGTAGGGATCGCCGACGCACTGGCCGGCGAGATGAGCGCCCAGGGCCTGGCACCTCAGCCTGTATTTTTTGAGTATCCGCTTCCTTTTCTTCACATAGGCCGGATCTTCAGCCGCCCGGCCGACCTCCATGTGGTCGCCCCAGCAGGCGATCTCCAGCCCGTCGTATCCCCAGTCGGATGTCTTCCTGCAGATTTCCTCGAAGGAGAGGTCGGCCCACTGGCCGGTGAATAGCGTTACCGGTCTGCTCATGATCTGCTCCTCAGAATTTCACCCACACCGCTCCCTTTTTGGAGCTTTCGACGCACCGCTCGATGAACCTCACGCCGCGGATGCCGTCGTCCACCCCGGGGAAGTCGAGATCCTCCGCCGTCAGGCGCCGGCCCGCCTTTTTCTTCTGCAGCGCGGCGATGAAGGCCGAGTAGATGTTGGCGAAGCACTCGAAGTAGCCTTCCGGGTGGCCGGAGGGAATGCGCGACCACTTCTGCGCGGCTGGGTACAGCCGATCGCGGCCGCGCGAGAGGCGGACCGACGGCCTATCGAGGAAGGAGACGCGGCAGTAGTTGGGATCCTCCTGCGCCCACTCCAGCGAGGCCTTCGTCCCGAAGACGCGGACGCGGAAACCGTTGTCGTTGCCGACGGCGATCTGCGAGCACCAGTAATGGCCCCTCGCTCCGCCCTTGTACTCCACCAGGATCGAAGCGTTATCGTCCAGGACTCGTCCCTCGCCGAATCTGTCCAAGCGGGCCAGCAGGCGGCGGATCTCGAGGCCGGTCAGGTGGGCGACCATGTTTTCGATATGGCTGCCGATGTCGCCGACGCAGTTGGAGATTCCCGCCCGCTTGGGGTCTGTCCTCCAGGCTGCCTGCTTCTGGCCGGTCTGCTCCAGCGGCGTGGCAAGCCAATCCTGCGGGTACTCGCCCGCGACGTAGCGTATTTCGCCCAGCTCGCCATGGGCGATCATTTCGCGCATGTGCCGCACGATCGGGTAGCCGGTGTAGGCGTAGGTGACGCAGAAAAGAAGGTCCTTTTTGCGCGCGAGCGCTCCCAGATCGCTTGCCTCCCGGCTCGAGGTGGCCAGCGGCTTGTCGCACACGACGTGAATGCCATGTTTCAGCGCCATTCTGGCGATGAGGTGGTGCGTGTCATTCGGTGTGACGATGAGGAGGAAGTCGATCGCATCCGGTCTGCCGGCCTCGGCGCGGATCATCTCCCGGTAGTCCCTATAAAGCCGGTCGCGGGGAACACCCCACGACTCGCCGGTTTCGAGCGTGTTGTTGTGGTCTCTGGAGAAGCACCCGGCGACCAGTTCGGCCATGCCGTCCATGGCGATGGCTTTGCGGTGCACGCTGCCGATGAATGCGCCCTGGCCGCCGCCGACCATGCCATACCTGAGGGGGGCGGCCTTTCCCCCTGTTTCCTGTCCTTCGATCATGCTTTGCCTCCCATCGATGCCGGAACCTCGAAGTGCCCTTGTCACTGCCGTCCGCTGCCGGGCGGCGCATCGAGTTTTGCGGACCTCAATTCGAGAGCTGTGTCCGAATCCTGTCCAACGCGGCACGGGCTTCCGCCTGCACCGCCCGGTCGCGGAGGAATCTCTTGGCCAGGTCCACGGCGTCCGGGCATGCGAACCGCGGAAGGAGGCCCAGGATGAGTTTCCTTTCCTCGGGGCGACGGGCCAGCCGGGATGCCGTTTTGAGCTCGGCGACGGCTGCTTCCGGCTTACGATGGCGCTGCAGGCCGATCATCCTTATCAGCCCCTGCAGCGCCAGCAGCCGGTGCGTCTCATCGCGGGATTTTCGGGCCAGCAGGTCTGCATCGTCCCTCGCTGCAGCCGTGGGCCAGCCGGAGAGTGCGCGGACTGCGGCATCGACTTCCGCAGCGCTGGACCCCTTCAGGGCTGTGCGCAGGAGCGGAAGCGCGCTGTCGTCGCCGATCCTTCGGAGGACGCCATATAGAAGCGCACGCATCCCGGGATCCTTTTCCCTGGCCAGCCGGGTCTTGACGGCGCCGGCTCTGCCGTCGGGATTGGCAACCTTCTGCGCGAGCGCGGCTGCCGTTGTTTCCGCCTCGGTCCGCTCGATGTCGCTGCCCGCATCGAGCATGAAATCCAGCAACGCCGGAATATCGGAAGGCGTGCCGATGGTGCGGAGGGCCTTTAGGGCCTGGACGCGGACTTTGGACGAGTCTGAACCCAGGAGCCGGGCAACGTCGCCTTTCGCCGCGAAGATCCGCCGCTCGGCCACGGCCAGGAGAAGCTCGCTCAGGACGTCATCCGGCGGTTTCGCGACCAGCAGTTCGAGCACTGCTTCATCGGCTGACCTGTCCCGGATCCTGGCGAGGGCGCTGCGCGCGGCGCTCTGCTCTGCCCCCCGGGTCTTTGCGGCCACTCCTGCCAAAAAGGCCGTGGCGGAGGCGTCTCCCGCCGACTCGAGAGCCTGCAGCGCGGCGATCCGGACCGGCTCCGTGCCGCCGCGGGCAGCCTGGAGCAGAGCCGGAAGGGTCATTTCCCGGGGGTATGCCGTGAGCACGGAGACCAACTGGACCTGGGCTCTTTCAGGCAGGCGGGGCAGGAGGTTGCAGACGGGGCCGATCGCTCCGGGCTCGAACACGTGGACGATCATGGAAATCGCAGCCTCCAGCATTTCCGGGTCGGGCTTCTGCAGCTGCTCGAGGAGATTGGCCGCGGCCTGGTTTCCGGCCGCGGAAATCCTGCCGCTCATGGCGGCCCTGCGGATGGGGGCCGCCAAGGCCGGATCGTCCAAAAGGGTCTCGTATATGGCGCCTGCACTGCCTGCGTCCCGGGCGGCGAGCAATCGTTCGGCGCATTTCAGCAGGGCTGTCGAGACAACCGGCCTGATGGTTGCCTCCGTCCCGGCCAGGGAGGCCGAGAGCGCGTCGCAGGCCGCCTCATTGCCGATCTCGGCCAGGGCGAAGGCGGCCGCCGATGCCGAGTCGCGGCTGCCTTTCAGTTGTTCGGCCAGGGCGGGGACAGCTTCGGCATTTTTTCGCGCGCCCAGAACGGCGATGATTGCCAGTCTGGTGGTCCCGCCTGTCGCGGAGAGCGCTCGCAGCAGAGCCGCATCCGCCGCCGGCCCGGGAATGGCCTGCAGGGCATAGAGCGCCATGTCCGCGGTGGATTCGGCCAGGAGCATCGGTTCGAGCACGGGCACGGACCTGTCGCCGGCGATCATGCGCAGCATGCGGCTCGCCGCCAACTTGGCCTGCGGTGTGGCCCCGGTTGCGAGAAACTCCAGGAGCTTTGTTTCACACTGGCGCCGTTCGGCGGGGCTGTCCAGGCGGGCATGGACATGGTGGCGCAGCCGCCAGAACGCGGCCGAATCTATCCCGCCATCGTAGGTGGACAGTTCCTTGAGGATGATGTCCAGGGAAGCCTCGGCCGATGCGGTCTGCGCAGCCG
The DNA here is from genome assembly GCA_037444305.1 of Acidobacteriota bacterium. Taxonomy (GTDB): domain Bacteria; phylum Acidobacteriota; class UBA6911; order UBA6911; family UBA6911; genus JBBIMP01. The sequence continues at coordinate 63,351 of JBBIMP010000022.1, read as the reverse complement.
ACCGTGCCGGGCTTCCCGCGATGACTGCAAGGGCGAGAAGATACGCTGCCAGGGATCTCGAGATGTTGGAGCTTTTCATGGGCGCACCCTCAATCAGGCCGGAAGCTGCCAGGGCTTGCGGTAAGAGCGGCTGAGCAGGCGCTCCGCCCCGGGATCGTCGATGATGGTCTCCGTTTCCGGATCCCATCGGATCCTCCGACCGGTCTCGATGGCTATGACGCCCAGGTGGCCGACGCTCGCGGACCGGTGGGCCACTTCGCACGGCGCGATGGTTGCCGCCCGGTTCCGGACGCAATCGATGAAGTTCTGAAAGTGGTCGCGGCTCCGGTAGAGCTTGATTTCGTTCGGCCCGATCACTTCATGGACGAGGTGGGCCGGCTGGCTCTCGAAGCCGCCGCGGTCGACCCAGACCCAGCCGTATTCGCCGATCCACTTGGTGCCGCGCTGAATCTCCGGGAAGCCGCCCGCCAGGATGATAGGCGTGCCGTCAGGGTAGAGGGTCTCGACCCAGTACCGGGTCGGGCTGTTGTAGATGCCGCTTGCCGGGAATTCCCCTTTGCCCCATATTTCGACGGGACCCGCGGTGTCGAAGCCGAGCCCCCAGTGGGCGATGTCGAGGTGGTGGCCCACCCAGTCCATCAATTGGCCCCCGCCATAGTCCATGTTCCAGCGCCAGTTCATGTGCACGCGGGCCTTGCAGTAGGGGGCACGAGGCGCCGGGCCGATCCAGGTTTCGTAGTCCAGTTCTGGCGGCGGCGGCTCGAGCTTCTCCTGCCCGAAGGTGCGGGCGAAATCGGTGTGGTCGGGGGGGAGGCCCACCTCCACGCGCTGGATTCTGCCGATGCGCCCGTTGCGCACGAGCTCGCACGCCCGGCGAAAATTGTCCACGGACCGTTGCCAGCTCCCCGTCTGCCAGACGCGGCCGTAGCGCTTGACCGCATCGCAGAGGGCCCGGCCCTCGCGCAGGCTGTGGGTGAGAGGCTTCTCGCCGTACACGTCCAGGCCGGCCCGGACCGCGCTGATGGAAAGTATGGCGTGCCAGTGGTCGGGGACCGCGATCGACACGGCATCCAGATCACCCCGCGCAAAGAGCTCGCGGAAATCCTTATAGGTGGCACAGTCGCTGCGGCCATACTTCTGGTTCACGGCTTCGGCCGCCTTGAGCAGGTGACGGTCGTCCAGATCGCAGACTGCCACCCATTGGACGCCGTTCAGGGCCAGGAAGTCCCTCATGTTCGAGCCACCCTGCATGCCGTAGCCGATCCCGGCCATGACAATCCGGTCGCTCGCTGGGACACTCCCGTTGAGCCCGAGTGCCGAGCCCCGGACAATCATGGGAAAACCAGCCGCGCCGGCCACGGCCATGGGGATCCTTTTCAGAAATTGCCGGCGGCGCATCGATCGATTGGCGGTCATTGTCCTTGTTCCTTTCCTCAGAGGCGGGGCCATTATAATCCGCCGGCCGTCCGGCTTCGAAGGTGAATGCTGCACCTGAAGGGAAATCCTGCCCCGCAGGAACCTGCTCCCGGGCGGCCTTTTTCGGCCCGATGGCGTACCCCAACAAACCGCTGCCACGAATTCCACGAATTGCACGAACCGGTTCGTGCAATTCGTGGCTGTCTTTCGTTTTGCATGGGAGCATTCGACAGTCCAAAGTGGGCGCCCGGCGCCATTTTTTGCTTGCCCGCACCACCTGACCTCCCCCACGCTGGCGCCGGCCATCGCGACCACGATAACCATAGTTGCTCTAACCACTTACACCTGCTACCGGAGCGTGCTGGGGCGGAAAGCCGGCCACGAATAGCCTGGCGCCGGCAGGTTCAGAATCTCCAGGAGGAACGGAAGTCGCGGGGAAGAGACTGGCCCAGCAGGCGGGCGCGCACCATCTCCACCGGAATCCGGTTCATCCGGAGAATCGCATCGTGGAACTCGCGGTTGGTCATCCGTCCCGCCCCCACCGTTTCCGCGTGCAGGGCCCGGAACTGCAATCCCCCGATCATGTAAGCGATCTGGTAAAGGGGAGGGTACGTGCCCTCGAACGAGCGCCGGACTTCTCCCTCGGCATTTTTTCTCTCGTGCCCCACACGCTCCACCAGGAAGTCTATGCACTGCTGGGGCGTCATGGTTCCCAGGTGGAAGCCGAGCGAAAAGATAATGCGCGCGCAGCGGTGCATACGCCAGAAAAGCATCCCGATCCGGTTTTCAGGGGTCTCGGGAAAATCCAGGTCCCAGAGCAGCATCTCCCAGTAGAGCGCCCAGCCCTCTGTCCAGAAGGGCGTGGCAAAAACGGACCTGTGAGTGTTGTACCGCTGGTTCATGAAGCCCTGCAGGTGGTGGCCGGGGATCAGTTCGTGCTGCACCGTGGCGCGCGAGAAGTGGATGTTGTTCCCGCGCATGCTCATCATCTTCTCTTCGTGCGTCATCGTGTGGGTGGGGAAGGAGACCTGTATGACCTCTCCTCCCAGGAAAAATGGGTTCACCTTCTGCCGTTCCGGCGACATCATCTCGATGCGCCAGATATCCTTCGCCAACTGCGGAATGGTCACCAGGTCGCGGGTTTCCAGGAACGCTATCGCCTCGAGGGCCTGATCGCGTATCAGGTCCGGCTGCTTTCCCGCCTCGACGTGCAGGTTCTTGACGTGCTCGAGCGCCGCTTTCCAATCGTCCCCGTGGCCGAGTTCCCGCGAGGCGCGAAGCATTTCTCTTTCGCACCAGGCGAACTCGCGGTTGGCGATCTCCACCAGTTCCTCGGGCGTGTAAGGGATCATCTCGAAGGCCAGGTCGGCCAGCAGTTCATCCTTGCCGATCGGGTCGCCGACGATCGGATCGTCCTGCCCCTCCTTGAAGCCGACGATCTTTTCGCGCAGCAGCTTCCTGTAGGCCTTCAGGCTTTCGGTCAGCTTGGCGTTGGGATCCGCCACCCACCATGTAAACTGTGGGTCATAGCCGTTGTAGTAATCGAACCACTGCTTCAGGGTCCTTTCCAGGCTGTCGACCACCTTCGAGGCGCGGTAGGCGATGTTGATGGTGGTTTTGATCGGGGCCGGCTCCTTTTCGGCCGCCGGCGGGCCGGGATCGGGCTTGGGCTCCGTTTCCTTTTTGGCCGGCTCCGGGGGTTTCAACCCCGCCTCCACTGCCTTGTGGGTGTTCTTGACCATCCTGTCGATTTCCGTCACTCGGGCGGCGGCCTTCGAAGGGACCAGGGGCTTCATGCTGCGGCGGGATTCCTGCAGTTCGATGATGGCGTCCAGGAACGGGATCAGGGCGGCCGCCTCCGCCAGGAGACGCGCCTCACGGTCCAGTTGGCGAATTTCGTTGGCGAGGCGATTCCGGAACAGGATGTGGTCGATCCGCCCATCAGGGCCTAGAGCGTCGAAGCGGACCTGCTCCAGGGCGGACCGCCACTCGCCGTAGAAGGCGCGCGCCCTTTCCCGCCGGGATTTGGAGAAGTCGACATTCCAGAACCGGAAGAAGCCGGCCCGGTCGCTGGCATACCGCTGCAGGATCTCCCGCATTTCGCTCTGCGGCATGCCGGACAGCTCCGCCAGGACGGGGACGTAATTGCCGCCGCTGTCGTTCTGTGCGCCGGGCAGGCCGATGGCGGCGCAAGCAGTTGTGATGATAAAGAGGATCACGATCCGAAGAAACGCGCTTTTCATTTTGCCTCCACGAGCTGCAATGTCCCGCCCGGGCGGTTGGGACGGTCGAATACAAAACAAGAGCTTTGCCACGGATTTCACAGATTACACGAATTCGGACCCCGCCCGCAGCTGCAGGGCCGAATATTTTCCTGGAATTCGTGCAATCCGTGGCTGGAGCGCGCGAATCCTAAGGGACCAATATGACCGGGAGCGCGGAGAACACGTTGGCCAGGAAGTTGTCGTAACGGAGCGCCACTCCGGTAACGGGGCTCTCCGCGGCGACTTCGAGCGTCCCCTCGAATTCTCCGAATGCCGTTGGAAACCACTCGGTGAAAAACCGCGCGGTGTGGCCGAATGCCGGGAGCGTGATGTTGTGCGCGGCGGCGATCTCCCCGCGCGTATTTCGCAGGTAAAGGGCAAACGTCACGGCGGACCCCGATGGGTTGGCCACGGCGAGCCCGGACTCGGCGAAACCGACGCTGTCGACGAAGACAGCGAACCGCTTCGCGGCCGGGGACGAGCGGACGCCGGCCTGGGAGGTGATCCTGTCGGAGGACAGCGTCTGGAAAATCGCCGAACCGCCGATGGCGTGGGGGGCCCTGACCCGCGCCCACCCGGTTTTGGTTCCGCCCGAGGTGCCGTCGGTCAGCAGCGACGCCACTCCCTTCGCGTTGAGCGTTACCTCGAGGCTCGAGCGCAGCGCCCCGGCGATGGGCATCAGCAGCGGCTTGCCGTCGCTGTCGAAAAACTCGATCACTGCCGTGGTGCCGGCGGCCGCAGGATTGACGAGGATGATATTCGTCCGGTACCCGCCGCCGTCGGCCACCTGCGGAAAGTAGACCTCGCTCGCGGTTTCCTCGGCCAGGATCGGGATCGTGCAGAAAACATCCTGCAGCAGGTTGTCGTAGCGCAGGGCGACGGCATATAGGACGCGGTCGGAGGCGAACTCGAGCGACCCCTCGAATCCCGGCGTTGCCGCCGAGGGGAACTCCTGCCAGGCAAACCGGGCGATGTGGTTGCCGGGCGCCAGTGACAGGGATTTTGTGCCGGCCGTGGTCCCATCTTTGCGCCGGAGCGTGAGCGTGAGGTTGGCCCCGTCGGTCCCGGGATTGGCGACCGCGTACCCCGATCGTGAGTCGCCGGCTTCATCAATGTAAATGGTGAAGTTCCGCGCCGCGCGCGCGAGGCCGGTGCCGGCTTCGCTCAGGACTTCAGGGCCGTCGAGCAGTTTGAAAATGGCGCTTCCGTCCAGCGCACGGTCCGCCAAAACGCGCGCGTAGCCCGAACGGGCCGACGACGGCGCCGTGTCCGTCTTCAACCTCATGGACCCCATGGGCGGCACGGCCGCCAGCAGCGTGCCGCCGGGCCGGTTCCGCAGCGCGTTCTGGATGGGCTGGGCCGTGGAGTCGATCATTTCGATGCGCGCCACCGCTGCGTCCTTGCCGGTGTTTACAGCTATGAGCGAAGTCTGATACCCGCCCCCGACGGCGATCTGCGGGAGCACGGCAAGCGAGGCCAGTCTTGCCGGCGGTATGAACTCGTATGCCCCGAGGTCGGGCTTTGCACTGCCGCTCCCCTTGCCGTCGAGGATGCGGGGCAGGCCGTCGGCATCTGCCGGCGGGATCTCCGGGTCCGAAGGATCGCCGGCATCGAGGGCCGGGGAATTTGCCGTGAGCTGGAAGTTGGGCAGCAGCAGGTCCTGGAAGCGGGGTGCACCTTCGACGTTTCCATCCGCTCCTGCATATCCGGGCGTCCCGACCAGCGAGTGACGGACCGTCACTTTGCCCGAGCCGCCGCTGTTGAACACGTCCTCGAGCTGGTTTCCGCTGACGATCGAGTTCACGACCTCGGCCGTGCCGCCCTCGAACACGCCGACGCCGACGCGGGCGTTCTGGGTGACCGTGCAGTGGACCAGCCTGGCCCGGCTCGTGGCGCCGGACACTCGGATGCCGTCAGCGGCGGATGCTCCGCCCGAGGCCGCGTAGACCACTACGTTCACTATCGTCGCGACGCCGCCGCGCACGAGTACGCCGGGCAACCCCCCGCGGATTCGCAAGGCTTCGAGCCGCGAGTCAGGCGCCGCGATTTCAATCGCGGGCCGATCGGGTGCGCCGGCGCCGTCCAGGATGGGGGCGAAGCCCCGCGCCGCGCGGATGGTAATGCCGGCCTTGGAGACGAGGAGATTCTCGCGGTAGGTTTCGCTGTCGCGGATCTCGATCGTGTCGCCGCTGACGGCTGCGGCCAGAGCGTCCTCGATCCGCCGGTACCTGGCCCCGCCGGACGCGCTCACCGAGAGTATTTCCTTCGCCGATACGCGGAGGCTGTACGAACCGTGCTTGGCGAAGTTGGCGGCGCTCTCGGGCCGGGCGACCCGTATGTAGTGCCTTCCGCCGGCCGGAGCCCTCCAGCGGAGACCCACCCCATGGATGCCGGACGAATTTGCGCTGGCGGCCAGGGACTTTAGCCCATCCGGCGCCAGGACCTCTATGATGGTCCGGATGCCGTTCGCGTGGGCCAGCGTCTCGATCGAGTATTCGGTTCCGGAAACCGCGTCGAATGCAGCGACGTCGCTGTCCGCCACCGGATAGATCGTGTGGCGCATTTCGTATCCGCCCAGGTTGTGCGTCCCCAACGTGCCCTGCTGGTGCTTCCACTCCGCGGTCCAGTTGTGGTCCGGGGAGGCGAAGAGACGTGCAAGATTCATGTTCGACGGAATGGCCGGCGGGTTCGGGCCCGTAAAAGAAATGCCGCCGGGCGGCGGCTCAGTGGAGTCTCCCCAGCGGACAAAATCGATCCCCTGGCCTGCCGCAGTGGTCAGGGAGCACGCCCCTGCGCTGCCGTGGGCCCAGTTGATGTTCGAGTTGAAGTAGAGGACCGTCGAGGTGTTTACGCCCGAGGCCTCCGAGAGGATCACGTGGGCGCCGGGCGCCAGCCGGAAGGAGGGAAGAGTGTAAAAAGCCGTCGTGAAACCGGGCGCGGTCGCGATCACGCGCCAGCCGGTCAGGTCCGCCTCCTCGGTGCCTGCGTTGTAGAGTTCCAGCGCGTCCACGGTGCCGGGATCAATTTCGCTGATGAGGACCTTAGCCTGACCCTCGCCCCGCGACAAGCGGCTGAGAGCGATCAGGGGCGCCTGGGAGGGGGTGTTGTCCGGTTCCAGGAGGTCGGCGAACAGATCTATTCCGTTGAGCGTGGAAAAGACCGTAATCATCTCTCTCAGGAAACCGAGGTTGATCGAAGGGGCGAACCAGCCCGTCCAGAAATCCTCGACGCTGATTGCGGAAGCGACGGTCGGCATGTACTGGATCAGGACCCTCCAGACGTCGGCGAAGGGACGCGTGAGAGGGTCGTCATCCGTGCCGGGAGTGCCATCGGTTGTCCCGGGGCCGTCCACGATGTCCCAGAGCGCGGCGGTGACGGCGATCTCGTTTGTGCTTCCCCTGGAGCTCGCCATCAGAGAGGAATTGCGGGTCAGGGATTCAATCTCGTAGGAGAACGAAAGGGCTGTGCCGTCGGTGCGCACGTAAAGGTCCGGGCGCAGGTAGCCCAGGAACTCCATCATGCAGCTGCCGAGGAAAGTGGCCAATCCTTCGCCCCAGGAGAGGCGGATGTCCTGGTTTCCGTCGCCCAGGAAGTGCGAACCGCCGGGACTGCTCGATTTCGAGAGGTTCCGGTCGACGTAGTGGCCCAGTTCGTGGAAGACGACCGAGTCGTCGTAACCGGCATTGGAGCCCATGTAGATCTGCTGGCGGGCGCTGCTGAAAAAGGAGCCGTTATCCCCGACGGTCGGGCTCCAGGTTACCGTGAGCTTGGACGTGGGGTACCTGCCATGGGCTTTCGGCGAGGCGATGAACTGCAATCCGCCCAGGATGCACTCGTAGATGTTGAAGGCCTTGGCGACGTCCAGGTTCCTGCCCGCGAAGGTTGCTCCCAGCCAGACAGCGCCCTGCCCGGACGTGGCAACGGAATCCGAGCTGAGGGCGTAGATCGGGCCGTCCGTGTTGGTCGTGGTCGTCGCCCTCCGGACATCGAAGTTCGGGCCATCGGCCAGGTTCGGCTTTGCCAGGCACCAGGCGGTGAGCGTTTCCGCCGCCGATGAGTTGATCTGGAACGAAAACTCGCCGATCTCGTTGGTTGTGCCGGTGCCGCGCACGACATTCCCCGCGCCGCGAATCTCGACCGTCGCGAAGGGAATCCCCCGCCACGCCGGTTCCTGTCGCGGCTCCAGCGGGAGGAAGCCTTTGGAATCGAAGGGCCGGTCTTCGTAAATGAAGCGGCCGCCCACGGTGTGTTGCGCGTGCAGTGGTGCGGCAGCAGCCAGGATGGAGAGGGTCGCGCCTGCGGCAAACGAGAGCCATAAACGAGGCCTGCTCATCGCGCGTCCCTCACCGTGACGCCCCGGTAGACGACGATGCTGCTGCCATCCGGATTGGTGAATTGTCCGATCATGCCTTCGGCAGGATCCTCCTCGCCGAGGTCCACGTAGCGGACAGCGCTCTGGGATACGGTCTGTCCGTCCCGCAGAGTGAGGATCACGCGCGCGCTGAGGGCATATCTCCTTTCGTCGGGAATCAGCGCGCGGAGCTCGTTCCGGCTCGGGCCGGCCTTCCGGAGCCATTCCCGGCCGCTGCTCAGGGCCGGGACCATGCGAACCTCGGGCGGAAAATCGTATTCGATGCGCATGTCGCGGATCACGTCCGGGTCAAATCCCGATTCGACAGAAAGGCTGAACCGCGTCCAGCGCCCCGCTTCGGGTTTGTCCAGCGGCAGCAGGGCGATCGACAGGGGAATCGAAGGCTCGCAGCGCGTCTCCTCCGCCGTTTGCGCATCGGGGATATGCCCGTGCGCATCGATGCTCCCGCCTGCCGGATAGCCCTGCATCCAGTAGACTGCGGCCGCCAGGACCAGGCAGGCGGCGATGACCGTCAACCGTCTCATACTCATTTCAGAATCCTCGGCTATGGCTCCTGTTCAATCTCCGTATGATGCAGTTGCGGAGCCCGCGGTTCAAAGACATTCTTGGGGAAAATCCATCGGGCGGCACGGCCTGTCACCCGTTCATCAGCGCCATCAGCACATCGGGGCGGTTCGTATGGAAGGCGACGATCTCGCCGTCGAGGGTCATTTGGACATCGAGCTCGATGAGATCGACGCCCAGGTCCAGCGCCAACTGGAATGCCGCGAGGGTCAGTTCCGGCGCCAGCGCGGAAGCTCCGCGGTGAGCGGCAACCAGAGGACGATTCCTTCTAGGAGTCTCGGACATGGCGCAGGACCCAACTTATGAAAGAACAAGGCAAAAATGGCGTCAATGGGTGTATCATGGGCCGACCTAGGATAGCAGAAACCGGCGCAAAGCGCCTCGGCCGCCCAGGAGTCCCCCGCGGGCCTGCCGAGCGAGCGCCAGACGCAAGGGCGGCCATGATGGGCACTGGAGAGAGGAGCGGGATGCATGCATTCGGACGCGATTCCGTGCAGTCCCCGCCCGTAGGGGAGGCGCCGACCTTCGAGGAGATGTTTTCCCTTTACTACCCGCTGGTCCAGCGGGTCGCCATGAGATTCACGGACAGTCCCGACGATGCAGAGGACCTCACGCAGGAGGTCTTCACCAAGGTCTGGAAAAAGCTGGACGATTTCCAGTTCAACTCCTCGCTCAAGACCTGGATTTACCGGATTGCCGTGAACACCTGCATCGACTACACGAGAAGGCCCTGGAAGCGGGCGCGGCGCAGGAGCCGTGCGCTCGACGAATCGGTGGATCCGCGTCCGCGCGCGGAAATGCCGGCTTCCTCGCTCACCGCCGAGGGGAAGCTTCTGGCCGAGGAAAACGCCGCCCTTCTGAGGAAGGCCCTCACATCCCTGAAGCCTCACCTCAGAGCGGTGATCGTGCTGAAGGATCTCGAAGGCATGAGCTACGAGGAGATGTCCGCAATTCTCGGCGTGAGCCTGGGCACGATCAGTTCCCGGTTGAACCGTGCGCGCAAGGCGCTCCAGGAATCCTTCCAGGCAATCGGGGCGGCCGTGCAGAGATCCTGACAACTGCTGAAATCTTCTTCATCCTCCGGACGGCGCGCCGCGCCGGGAAACCGTGGCTGCTACCGCCTGCGCTCCCATGCGGAATCCTCTCTCGCTCGCAGCGCTTCCAGGCTCGCTTGGAGCTCCTGGCGCGATCTTTCGATCTGGGCGTCATCGGCATCCGGCGGCACATAAATGGGCGGGGCGATGGCGAGCAGAACTCGGGTGAAGGGCACCGGGATCTGGAACTGATCCCAGCTGGAGAATTCCCATTTCCTTTCTGCCGAGAAGTGAAAGGGCATGATGGGGTTGCCGGTCCTGGATGCCAGCCAGACCGCCCCCGGTTTGGCGGTGTACCGGGGACCCCTGGGGCCGTCGATGGTGAAAGCGACATCGGCGCCGCGACGCAATTCCCGGGCCATTTCCACCAATGCCCTGCCGCCGCCGCGGCTGCTGGAGCCTCGGGCGGCGCCATAGCCGAAGCGCCGGATCACCCGGGCTATGTATTCGCCATCCTTGTTCCTGCTGGTCATAACGACAATCCCCCGTCCGCGCCAGAAGTACGTTCCACACAGGATCCTGCCGTGCCAGAAAGCGTAGATGATCCTCTTGCCCGCCGAACGGATCGAGTCGAAGTGCTCCCACCCCTCGATCCGCCAGCGCAGGGAAAGGCCGATGAGACGGATGGACCAGTAGCCCAGCCAGGATACCAGGGAAATTTTGAAGTGCTCGGCCGGCCCTATGGCCGCCGAGGCTTCTTCGTTGTTGGCGGGGCCGCATTCGGGAGGAGGTGCAGACGTTTTCACGCGCGCGATTTTGGGTGATTTCCGGGGGCATGTCAACAAGGGCGGGGACTATAATCGACGGTGTTCCAGGTCCGGCTGAACGGTCCACCGGACCTGCGCGAGGAGGTACCATGACGGTTTTCAACATGCGGGCCATCGGCTATATCCGCAGCGCGTACGAGGACACCGGCCAGATCCCCAAGGGACTCGGAGCAAAGCACTCCGAGGTTGGGATTCTGGAACTGCTTCCCGAATTCGAAGAGGGTCTCCGGGAAATCGAGGGCTTCTCCCATCTGTTTGTCCTATGGGTGTTCCACGAGGCCGGGGCGTGCGAACTGGTGGGCCACACGCCGACCGACGGCAAGGTCCATGGGATTTTTGCCACGCGGGCGCCGCGGAGACCGAATCCGATCGGTCTCTCGGTCGTGCGGCTGCTGCGCCGCGAGGGGCGGCGCCTGCACCTCGGCGGCATCGACATGCTCGACGGCACTCCCGTACTGGATATCAAACCCTACATGTCCGGCGTCCCGCCCGGCGAGTTGCGCCGCGGATGGCTCGATGAGGCGGAAGCTGCGAAGGCTGAAAGTCCATGCGAATGAAAGCTTTGGCGCATGGGTGGGCGTGCTATACTGACAAGCCCCGCCAGGCGGGCCGTCGATCGACAAAACCTTGGAGGCGCAGATGCAGGAATCGTTAACCCTCAACGGGAAGTTCTGGCCCCGGACGCTCAGTTTCCTGTCCGGCGTCGGGATGGTCGTTGCTTCCATTCTGACAATCCGGCACTACTTCCTGGCCAATTTTCCGGAATCGATCTTCGAAGGCTCCTTTTGCGACATCAGCGCGTTTTTCAACTGTGACAGCTCGGCTTACTCGGTGATCTCCCAGGTCTGGGGCGTGCCGCTGGGATATCCCGGCCTGTTCGTGGGCGCACTGGTGGCCCTCGGGGCCCTGTTCCCCTCGGCGGCATTCGAGCGGACCAACCGCAGCCTGTCGCTGCTCAATGCGGCCGGGGTGATTGCACTGCTGCTTTTTTCGGTATTCTTCCTGGGCAGCCTGTGCCTCCTGTGTGCGGGCTACTATGTCTTCTCGCTGATCAGCTTCTACCTTTTCTGGCGGTATGCCGGCGGCAGCGGCCTCGAAAGGCTCGCTAAGTTCCTTTCCTTTTCCGTAAAGCACGCCGTGGTCTTTGCCGTGGTCCTTGCTTCCGGAGCCTATGGCTTCAGCCTCTTTCACGGGGCGAAGGTGCAGGCCCAGTCAGGGAGCGTGGCATCGCAGGTGGTCAAGCAGTACTTCAGTCTTCCCCGGGTGGAAAGCCCCAGCATCGTCTCCCCCTTCTGGACGGTGAAGTCCACCGAGCGCTTCGAAGATGCGCCCATTCAACTGATAGAGTACGCGGACTTCCTCTGCTCCGACTGCCGCTTCTTCAATGAACAGCTCGCCAGGTTGAAGGAGGAGTTCAAGGGGAAGATCAACGTTTCGTTCCAGTTCTTTCCGCTCGACGCCCAATGCAACGATGTCGTGGATAAAAACAAGCACCCGGGCGCCTGCGAACTCTCCTACTTGTCCGCCTATGATCCCGCCCGGTTCGTGGAGATCCACGATGAGATTTTCGCCAACATGACGGCTGCCAAGAAGCCCGAGTGGAGGGCGGAGCTGGCGCGCAAGCATGGCGTCGAGGCGGCCTTGAACGACATGGCTGTCAAGGACCTGGTGCACGCCATCATCCGGACGGGCACCGAATACGAAAAGACTTCGGAGAAGTTCGCCCACGGTATCCGTTCCACCCCGACCATGATTCTGAACAACCGGATGATCATCGGAACCCTCCCCTACGCCCACCTGAAAGCGATTTTCCAGGCGCTGGTGGATCAGCAGGATAAAGGGGAAACCCGGTTCATCGAAAACTGGGAAAAAACGAAACCTTGAAACTCGGGATCCCACCGAATATTGTGTTCGGAATTCTCAGCGGGCCCCCAGGCCTAAGCCAAAGGAGAGGCAGATGGCGGAAAGCACCGGCAGAGGTTCCTGGAGTTCGAATGTGGGTTTCATCCTGGCCGGCGCGGGCTCGGCGATCGGGCTGGGCGCAATCTGGCGTTTTCCATACATCACGGGCGCAAACGGCGGCGCGATCTTCGTCGTAGTCTTTCTGGCCTGCTGTTTCCTGATCGGCTATCCGGTCATGGTGGCGGAGTTGTCGCTGGGGCGGCACACCGAGAAAAACCCGATGGGAATGTTCAACAAGCTCTCCGGCCGGCCGGTCTGGAAAGGGGTCGGAGGGCTGTGCGTTCTGAGCGGTTTCGCCATCTTTTCCTGGTACAGCGTCATCGCGGCGTGGGTTCTCGGTTATCTGTACAAGGCGGTTACGGGGGCCTTCAGCCAGGTGCGGGATCCGGCGGAGATTTCCCGTGTGTTCAGCGGATTTGTCAGCGACGCCCCCACGGTCATATTTCTGCACGCCATCGTGATTTCGGTGACGGCTTATGTCGTCTTTTTCGGCGTCAAGTCCGGCATCGAGAGGCTCTCCCGCTGGCTTATGCCCGTGCTGTTCGTACTCCTGGTGCTGCTGGCCGTCCGCTCGGTTACGCTGCCCGGCGCCTACGACGGCCTGGTGTTCTATCTCAAGCCGGATTTCTCGAAATTCAGCGGCGGCATGATTCTCGCGGCGATGGGCCAGGCCCTGTTTTCCTTGAGCCTCGGCATGGGTACCATGATTACCTACGGCAGCTACCTCTCGAAAAAGGAGAACATCCCGGTGTCGGCCGCCTGGATCACGTTTTTCGAGATCGTGGTTTGCCTGCTGGCGGGGCTGGTGATCATGCCGGCGGTGTCGGCCATGGGCAAGGATTTTGCGGCAGGCCCCAAGCTGATCTTCGAGGTTCTCCCCTCGATCTTCGCGGAAATGCCGGGCGGCTACGTTTTCGGGATCGGCTTTTTTATCCTTGTCATCATCGCCGCCCTTACTTCCACGGTGTCGATCCTGGAAGTGCCGGTGGCTTACTTTGTGGATGAGAAACGCTGGTCCAGGGGAAGGGCTGTGGTGTTCGTGTCCTCCATTGCATTCGTGATGGGGATGCCTGCGGCGCTGGCGCACGGCGCCAGCGATTTCCTCTCACGCCTGCCACTGATAGGAACCGATTTCTTCACCGCGATCAGCACGGTTTTCGGGGACATCTCGCTGTCGATCGGTTCGCTCTTCATCGCGATCTTCGCAGCCTGGATCTGGGGAGTGAAACAGGCGGCGCAGGAAATCGAATCGGAGGGGATTGTCTTCAGGATCCGGCGGTTCTGGGGCTTTCTCATCAGGTACGTGGCCCCGGTCACCATCCTTATCATTTTCATCAATGTCATCCTGAACACATTTTTCGGATGACGGCTTTTTGGCGATTCCCTGCGTTGCCCGCGGGTACAATGGGAATCCGTCAGATCGAGAGGGGCCGCGGTGATTCGGGAGCCTCTTTGTCTGCGTGCCTTGTGGTGAGGAGCAGTACTCATTCCGGCGGAACAACTTTGGCTCTATCGGGTGGCGATGAACAAGAAGGCGAATGACGTCCTGTGGGTCGGGTTTGCGCTGTTTGCGATGTTCTTCGGCGCGGGAAACTTGATTTTCCCGCCCTTCATGGGGCTGCAGGGCGGGGCCCATTGGGGATTTGCGCTGGCAGGTTTCCTGATCACCGGCATCGGCATGCCGCTGCTGGGGATCATGGCGGCGGCGCGGGCAGGGGGTACGGTCGAGCACCTCGCGGGCAGGGTCTCGCCGTGGTTTGCCAAAGTCTTCAGCATCGTCATCATCCTGGCCATCGGCCCGCTGCTGGCTATCCCGCGGACGGCTGCCACAACCTTCGAGATGGGGGTGCGGCCGAACCTGCCGGCAGTTTCGCCGGTGATTTCCTCCATCGTGTTCTTTGCGCTCACCCTCTTCTTCGCGCTCAACCGCTCTACTGTCGTGGAAAAGATAGGGAAGTTTCTCACGCCCTTTCTTCTGCTGACGCTGGCTTTGATCATCGTTCGCGGCATTGTATTTCCTCTGGGTCAGCTCCCGGAGTCGGGCCTGGAGGGGCCCTTCGGCAAGGGTTTTCGCGAAGGCTACCAGACGATGGATGCGCTGGCATCGGTGGTGTTTGCCGGAATTGTCATTTCGGCCTTGGCCTTCAAAGGCTACCAGGGCGTAGCCGACCAGGTGAAAATGACCTCGCTTGCGGGTCTGATCGCCGCGGCCGGCCTGGGGCTGGTCTACGGCGGGCTGATGTACCTCGGGGCAACCGCGGCGAGCCTCTACCCGCCGGAGGTGGAGAGGACGGCTCTGCTGATCGGCATCGCCCGGGGCTTGCTGGGCGAAAACGGCAAGATTGCCCTGGGTTTGGCCGTATCGCTGGCCTGCCTGACCACATCCATCGGACTCACGGCGACGGTCGGCGAGTACTTCTCCAGGTTGTCCCGCGGGAAGGCCGGCTACAAGGCCATCTGCGTTGCCACCTGCATCTTCAGCGGGATCTTCGCGACGGTAGGGGTCACGCGGATCGTGACGATTGCCGTGCCGCTGCTGGTCCTGCTCTATCCGATCGCGATCGTGCTGGTCCTGCTCACGATGATGGGAGTGTCCGCTACGAACCGCGCGGTGTACGCGGGCGCCGTGCTCGGCGCTTTCTGCACCAGCGCCTTTGAGGCGATGGGGGCCGCAGGCCTGCCCGTTGCCGCGGTCGACAGGTGGATTGCGGTCATTCCCCTCGCGCAGGCCGGCTTCCCGTGGGTAATCCCCGCGATCGTCGGCGGCCTGGCGGGCACCGTGGTGCAGCGGATCCGGCGCGGAGAAGCAGAATCGGTCGTCCCCGGATGATGGCTTCGCCCCGTCGCTGTGCGGCCGGCGGCAGTTCCGGGGAGGGGAGTTGACTTTTTATTGGAACGAGGGTCAACAGGTCATGAAGGTTCAATCATAGAGGAGGCTATCATGTCTGACGCGATAAAAGGACTGCAACCCGAGCCGGTCTGGCGCTACTTCGCGGAGATTTCCCGCATTCCGCGCTGTTCGGGCAACGAGGACAACATGGTCCGGTACATCCTCGGTGCCGCGGAACGGCTCGGTCTGGAGACAAGGGAAGACCAGGTGGGGAACGTCCTTGTGCGGAAGCCCGCCTCTCCCGGCCGGGAGAATGTCCGGAGCGTGGTCCTTCAGGGACATATGGACATGGTCGGGGAGAAAAACAAGGACAAGGTGCACAACTTCGAAAAAGACCCGATCGAACTGGTCCGCAAAGAGAACGTGTTGATGGCCAACGGCACGACACTGGGGGCCGACAACGGCATCGCCGTGGCGGCGTCCCTGGCCATCATGGAGGATCCCGGGCTTCAGCATGGCCCGCTCGAGTTCCTGTTCACGGTGGACGAGGAGAGCGGGCTGACCGGCGCCAAGCACCTGACAGGGGACTTCATGCGAAGCATGACGCTCCTGAACCTGGATTCGGAAGAGGAAGGGGTTCTCTACGTCGGTTGTGCCGGCGGCCGCGATACGTCCGCCAGGTGGGATGTCAACTTCCTCCCGATGCCGCCGAGGGCCAAGGCTGTGCGGGTCAAGGTCTCCGGCCTCAAAGGCGGTCACTCGGGCCTCGAGATCGACAAAGGGAGGGGGAACGCCATCAAGATCCTGAACCGGGCGCTCCAGGGAATGGAGGAAATCGGCTTGCGTCTCGGGCGTATCGAAGGGGGAAACAAACGGAATGCCATCCCGCGCGAAGCGGAGGCGGATGTGACGGTGCCGGAGAGGGCATGGAAGCGCGCCCGGGACTTCGTGGCCCGGCTGGAGAAGGAAGTTCAGGGTGAACTGGCGTCCACGGATCCCGGGCTGCAACTGGAAATACTGGAACTGCCGCCCGGAAAGATGCTGCGCGTCATGCGCAAGGCCTACCAGAAGAAAATCTGCCGCACCATTTCGGGGCTGCCCCATGGCGTGATCCGCATGAGCCCGGACATCCCGGGCCTGGTCCAGACCTCCACCAACGTGGCCGTCATTTCCAAGGATCGCTACGGCTTTGATATGGCCACGAGCCAGCGCAGCTCGGTGGCATCCGAAAAGGAGGAAATCTGCCAGACCGTAGCCGATATTTTTTCCCTGGGCGGGGCCACGGTGCGGTCGTCTTCCGGTTACCCCGGGTGGAAGCCAAACCTGGACTCCCAGGTGTTGAAAACGGCAAAGGCGACCTACCAATCGCTCTATGGCAGGGAACCGGAGGTCAAGGCGATTCATGCGGGGCTCGAGTGCGGGATCATAGGGGAAAAATACCCCGGGATCGACATGATATCGTTTGGGCCGACGCTGGAGGGGGTGCATTCGCCGGACGAGAAGATCTACATCGATTCCGTCGGCAGGTTCTGGGAGTACCTGCTGCAGCTGCTGAAGAACATCGAGTGACGCCTGCGCGGGCCCCGTGTTTTTCGGGCCGTGTTTAGGGGCTCTTTGGTGCTGCAGCGCGGCGGATATAGCTTTGAAAATCGGCGGGAGCGCCTTAATCCGAGCACCCGGCGGCGTGAACCGGAAAATCGCACCTTCAACGCGTTCGGCGTCAACCGGGCGGTTTTGGATCGAGGAAGGCCATGCCTGCCGCCCTACGGGCGGACCTGATCAATGCGGGTCCATAATTATGTAAATATTGCCGGACGGCTTGAGTCCGATCGTTGCCCGGTTCCGCCCTGGTGATCAGGCCGCGGGCTGGTTGAAGCTGGAGGGATAGGTGCGGGCCACCCTTTTGCGTTCCTTGTACGTCCGGGCGAGCTCCATGAAGATCCCTACGTCGCGGTCGAGATCCGACTGCGTGCCGTCGAAATAGAAATTCCGCACGGGGATGTCATCGTGGTCCCGGCTGAGTTTCGGGTAGATGGCTTCCGTCACGATGCCGTTCATGCACGTGAAGGGGGAAATGTCCACCACGCCGTCGCAACCCTGGTGGTAGTGGAAGACCGTCTTGCCGACGCTGAGCGTCATCTCGCCGAGCGCGCCGTAGTGGGGCAGGTAGGGCTCGGAGTATTTGAAGATCTTCCTTATGTGGGGCTCCTCGTACCCGCGGAAGTCTTCCTCGAAGACCTTGTACAGCCGGTGCTCGTCGCGGTGCTGGATGTGCTCCTTGATCTTTGCCGCCAGCATTGCCTTGGAGAAGGTCTGCCCCGACTGGCGCAGCCGTTTCTGCTGTTCCAGGTTGGTGTACCAGACCCACTCTACAATGTGTGCCAGCGTGCATTCGCCGCCGAATTCCTCGAGCCGCCGCAGCAGGAAGTCGTTGCTGAAGGGCGTGAGGCGGCAGAAGATTTCGCCGACGACTCCGATCAGGGGCCGCTGCCGGTCGTACCTGGCCGGGACGGCGCGGAACTCTTCCCTGGCGCGCGTGAGCGCCTCTTCCAGGTCCTTCATGCGCTGCTCGGAGGGGAGGCCCTGACGCTCGATAACCCTTTCCACGCCCGATATGCCCCGCAGGTGGACGCGGTCCGCGTCCCCCTTCCGGATCTCGTACGGCCTCGTGCGGTGCAGCATCTTGCGCAGCGCGTCTGCGCAGATCAGCCCGCGGAGCGCGTTCTTCATGAGTTCGTTGACCTGTTCGCCCATCCCCTGGTACCCGTCCTTGCTGGAGGGGGAGAAGACGAACACCTCTCCCAGGCCGATGTCGCGGAGCACCTTCCGGATATAGGGGGCGTACTGCCCGAACCGGCAAGGCCCGTCGGCGGTGGGCATGAAAAAGGCGGTTTTTTCCGGGACGAAGTCCGGTGTTTCGATGACCTTCAGGAAGTTTCCGAGCGTGATCCTGGCCGGCAGGCACTCTTCCCCGGACGTGTGGCGCCCGCCGAGCTCCAGCGTGCGGGCGTCGGACTCGGGGCAGATCTCGGCGTCGACGCCGACGCTGCGGAAGGCCGCGGCGAAAGCCACGGCGCCGCCGTGGCTCATCTGCGGCACGTAAAGCTTCCGCCCGACTATGGATTGCTCTTGTCGGCTGCCAATTCCTGTTCGGTTGAGCGCCATCTTCTCAAGACTCCTTTGCTGTCCAGGTAAGCCTCGCATCGGGTCAGCATCCCGGCGTCGTTGTTGTGCCCGTCGAACTGCAGCGTCAGGAACGGGCGTCCCGAGACCTCGGTGATGTAGTGCTTGATGTAGGAATCGGGACCGCACTTGAAATTGGTGATGTAAACGATGTGGAGCCGGGGCCGCTCCCTGGCGAAGGCGGCGGCGGCCAGGATGCGCACGCCGCTGCTCCAGAACATGTTTTCGTGGTACTCGCGCGTATCGATGCCTTCCAGGGGAAGGCAGTCCAGGCCGATGACGTTCGCGCCGTAATACTTCCGCATCTTGGTGGCGATATCGAGGTTGATGCCCTTGTCGTAGATGTTGTAGCCGCGGCCGAGCAGCACGATCCCGTGCTCGTTGTGATCGGCAAGTGTCTCCAGCGCGCGCGTGCCCGCCTGGATGAGGCTGTGGCGGAAGCTTTTCAGCGCGGCAAAGCCCTTTTCCACCGCGCGTTCCACCTGCCGCGCAGTCCGGCCGATGCCCGCCTGGCGCAGCGCGCGCCTTATCTCCGCCGCCACGGCCCGGGCTTCATGGTTGAACCACAGGGTGGGAGCGATGATGCGGTCCGCGTGCTCGGAGATGAACGGCGCCACCCGCGCGACGAAGGGGAGCGTCTGGTTCCAGGGGCAGAAGAAGGAGGGCTTTTCGGGCCGGCTGCCCAGCGACGAGATGTTGTTCGGCACGAACAGGTAGTCGGCCTTCTGGTCGATGAGCCAGCGGATGTGGCCGTGCGCGACCTGGACGGGAAAACAGGGCTCGGAGACGGTGGCTTCGAGGCCCAGCTTGACCATCTGATTGGTGGTTGACTCGGAAAGCAGGACCCTGACCCGCAGCTCCCGGAAGATTTTCAGCCAGAAAGGCGCCCAGTCGTAGGTCGACATGCACAGGGGGAGGCCAACCATCGGCCCGTCCCCCACCTCGGGATCGTAGTGCTCCAGCAGGAGCTTGTGGCGGTATTCGACCAGGTTTTCGATCACCGGCTCCCGGTCGCACTTGACCGCCTTCCGGTAGCGCTCGGAGCATTTGTCGCCCCAGTAGGTTTTTTCGTTCTCGACCGTGAAGCGCTGCATCTGGCAGAAGTTGGTGCAGCCCTTGCAGGTGAATTCGAAGATCTCGTAGTCGACCTTGTCGAGGTCGAATCCGCGGAAGGAGCTCGGGCGGCCGCCCCCGAGCATCTTCTCGCGCGCCAGGAGCGCCACCCCGACCGCCCCCATGACGCCGTTGAAGGGCGGGACGATGATGCGCTTGCCCAGGATCGAGCTGAAAGCGGCGGCGACGGCGTCGTTGTAGGCAGTGCCGCCCTGGAAGAAGATCACCTCGCCGATCCTGCGTCCGCGGACCACGCGGTTGATGTAGTTGGTCGCCACCGAAAAAGCCAGCCCGGCTACGATCTTCTTCAGCTCCGCGCCTCTCTGGAGGTAGCTGTTCACATCGCGTTCCATGAACACGGTGCACCGCTCCCCCAGCCGCAGCGGCTCTTCCGAGGAGAGCGCGATGCGGGCGAAGTCGTTCTCGATGCGGATGCCGAGCTCCTTGGCGCGCTCCTCCAGGAAGCTGCCCGTGCCGGCAGCGCAGGCCTCGTTCATGGCGAAGTCGACCACGATGCCTTCCTCGAGGCTGATGAACTTCGCGTCCTGCCCGCCGATCTCGAAAATCGTGTCCACCCCAAGTCCCAGTATGGTGCGGTCGATGAACGCGGCGCCCGTCTTGTGCGCCGTGATCTCGTCGTTGACCGTGTCTGCTCCGACGAGCTCCCCGATCAGCTCGCGGCCCGATCCGGTAGTGCCGGCGCCGCATATGCGGATCTTGTCCCCCAGGTCGCGCTCGATCTCGCGGAGGCCGCGGCCGACCACCTCGATAGGCCGGGCCTCGGTTCTGAGGTAGATCTCCTTGAGGACGTTGCACTGGTCATCCAGGACCGCCAGGTTGGTGCTGACCGAACCGATGTCGATGCCGAGGAAGGCGTCGCGGCGCTCCGTGATCTCCTCCGGCGGGACGACGGTCATCCGGTCGCGGAGCAGGACGACATTGTCCATGGCGAGGGGCTGGCAGGTGGGGAGCTGCTGCAGGACGTCGGACTGGCGCTGCAGGGAGAACGTGCGCGCCGCTCCGCTGCCCGCCGCGGCCGCATCTTCTGCGAGGATCGCGGCGCCGATGGCCCCGAAGGCGGTGTGGTCCTCCGGCACGATGAGGGTGCCGGGCTCCCAGCCGAAGGCGGTCTCAAGGGCCTGCACGACGCCGCGGTTGGCGGCGACTCCGCCCACAAAGGTCACCTCCGGGACGACGTTCTTGCCCTTGGTGATCGCGGTCTTGAAGTTGCGCGCCACGGCGTCGCAGAGACCCTTGAGGATTTCCTCGGGCGTAAAGCCCTTCTGCTGGGCGTGGATCATGTCGCTCTTGGCGAATACCGAGCAGCGGCCGGCAATCTGCGCCGAGCGCTGCGTGGCCAGGACGATGTCGCCGATCTCCTCGACCTTGAAACGAAGCCTCCCCGCCTGCTGGTCCAGGAAGCCGCCCGTTCCGGCGGCGCAATCGCCGTTGGTCTGGTAGTCGGCGATGCCGAGGGAGCCGTTCGAGCCGTGCCTCTCGAAGAGGATGTACTTGGAGTTCTCGCCCCCCATTTCAAATAGGGTGCCGACGCGCGGGAGCAGCAGTTCCACGGCCTTGGCCAGCGCCCGGAATTCGTTCTGGCGCTTTACGCCGAATTCGAGGCCGAGAAGGGCGGCGCCGGTCCCGGTGCCGGCAACTCCGCCCAGCGCCGACGTGCCGAAGAGGTGCACCAGGCTTTCGAGCAGCGCCCTCGTCTGCTTTACGGGGCTTCCCGCAATCCTGGTGTAACGCGTGATGGCGAGCCAGCAGTCCCCCTGCCGCGGATCGCGGCAGTGCCGGACGGATTGAAAGAGCGGGTTGGCGGCGTTCTGCTCGAAAAAGAGGAAGTCATTCCGGTCGCGCGAGAAAAGGGCCGCCTTGACGCTGACTGAGCCGAGGTCGATTCCGATGTTGATTGCCATGCCACTGGTTCCGCTGTGAGTTTGAGTTTTCCCGGCCGCCGCCACCCGAGATGGTGGCCCGTGGTCCGGTGTGTGCCGCCGCTTTCCAGGCACGCACCGGGGGATTTCCCCCTGGGAGCCGGCTCCGTCGCCGGCGGTGAAATTTCCGCCGCCGCCGTGCGCTGGTGCGGCGGGATGGCTGTCCGGGCACCGGATCAGGGGGCTTTCGCCGGATTCGGACCCGAGCGCTCTGACCGAGGCGCCCGTGGCCCGTGTGGGTTCGCGTGGAGCGGGTGCCGGAAAACCTGAATCTGCCCCAGGCGGATCCGTCGCTTCCGCGAATGCGCAGCGGAGCGAGGCGGTTGCCGCCCGGCGCGGGCTCAGCATCCCGTGCAGAAGCCTTCCTGGATGCCGCCCTTTCTGCGCTGCCGGTACTCCTCCATGGAAATGGAGAACTGGTCCTCGATGGCGGTGCGGTGCACAAGGCCGCCATTGTAGGCGCAGAAGGGGATGATCCTGCCTGCCGGCGTCGAGTAGTGGATGACGCAGCGGCGCACGCGCTCGAGCTCGTAGTTGTAAGCATCCATGAAATGCATCCCGGCCACGAGCAGCGTCTTGTTCGTGTACGTGCCGTCGTTGGCGCCGCGCCCCGCCTTTTTGTCGAAAAAGCCGTCCAGCGTCTGCAGGAACTTCACGAAATCCAGGCCCTTCGGCGCCTGGTCCTTCTTGAAATACTTCTGCAGCCGGTAAAAAACGTTCATCTGGGCGAAGCGCTTGAACCGGCTGGCCTTGGTCTTGGCCGCCAGGTTGTCGAGTTCGGTAAACATGCCTTCGACATCGACGAAACGGGTGATCGGGATGGCCCTGCCTGTCCCCTGCTCGATGAAAAGATAGGTGCCCAGCGAGCAGTGGGGGTGGCAGGAGATGTGCACCGTTTCGGCTCCCCGGACCGCGCTGATGATCTTGGAAACCGGGGTGCAGAGGCTGAGGGGGTACCAGTCGTCCTTGTTTGCGATGCCGGTCTGCTCGTCGATGCACCGCACGAGGTCGGGGAGCGTGAAACGCAGTTTCCGCCGCTCCTCGTAGCTGACCCGCCCGGTGAGCGAGACCGGCTGGTAGCTGATCCCGCTGGAGACATCGATGTTGTCCAGGGCGAACTTGAGGATCTTCCCGATCTGATCCTCGTTGATGCCTCCGGCGATCGTCGGCACGTAGACGATCTTCATGCCGGCCTTGCTAATGCCTTCCACCGCCTTCATCTTCATGTCGAGCAGGTTGCGCCCCCGGGTCTTCTGGTACACGCGGTCGTCGAGGCCGTCGAACTGCAGGTAGATAGTGTGCAGGCCAGACTCGGCCGCCCTCTTGGCGAAATCGGGATCGGCAAACTTGATCCCGTTCGAGGCAGCCTGCAGGTGGCTGAAGCCCAACGCCCGGGCTTCGCTGAGAATCTCGAAGAATTCCGGGTGCAGCGTCGGCTCGCCGCCGGAGAACTGGACCAGGCGGCCGGCCACGGGCTGTTCGGCCCGGTAGAGCCTGAGCATCTCCATCACCTGCTCCTTTGTCGGTTCGTACACCTTGCCGGTGACGTTGGCGTTGGCAAAGCAGATCGGGCAGGTGAGATTGCACCGGTTGGTGAGATCGATGTTGCCGAGAGAGGTGTGGCTGGTGTGGCGCTGGCAGGCCCCGCAGTCGCGCGGACAGCTCTCGCTGTAGGTGTTGGGATTCGTCAGGCCCTTGCCGTCGCCGAACTCCCACTTCTCAGCCTTGAGGTAAAGATCCGCGTCGGACCAGTAAAGATCCTTGCAGTAACCGTGGTCCGGACAGGTCTTCTCCATGAAGACCTTGCCCTCTTCCTCGAAAAGACGGGCAGTGATGACCTTACCGCAATCCGGATCCGGACAGATCGAATCGACCTGCTTGGGGAGCCCCCTGGTGATGTTGTTTGTGGGCTCACCGCTGAATGTGGTGTTCTCCGAACGGGTTGCGATATCCTTCTGCACTGTAGCCATGGTTCACGGACCTCCGTATTCTTAGCTTGCGGCGGGATTCATTTAGCGCATGGAGCTGCAAGCAATCCCGCCTCAACTTCCTCAACACTTCCTTGAGCAAACTCAATTGCGAAAATAACTATCCTGAGCCCGAGCAGAGACTCTCCTGGGCGGACCCGCTGCATCTCTAGGACGGTAGAACCGGAACAGGATAAGCCTTTTCGCCGCCGTGCTCAATGAAAAATTTCAAAGCTTTTGCCCGCTGGGAAGGGGCCTTGAGGAGCGGGTGACTAGGCGGGATCCGCTGCAATAGCCGCGGGTTTGGTCCGGACATCTTCCTCTGAGAGGGTTAGTTTTTCGTGTCCGGACCGAGTGATCACGTAGGTGTTTTCGACGCCCACACCGCCTCGCCCCGGGAAGAAGAGCTTCGGTTCTACCGCCAGTGTCATTCCCGCCTCCAGCGGGATTTCGACCTCCTGCGCCAGCACGGGCAACTCGTCCAGCTCCAGCCCCACCCCGTGACCGACGAACCGCACGCGGCTGTCTCCCGAACCCATGAAATTATCCGCATAAGGGCTTTCCTCGATCATTTCAAAAGCCCGGTTCCAGAGCGAAGAGCAGAGGGTGCCGGGGGCAAGGCACGACTCGAGCTCCCGCAGCAGGTCCAGCACGAAGCGGTGCGCGGCCCGGAGGTCCGGCGGCAGCTCCCCCAGAACGAACATGCGGGTCTGGTCGATGAGATAGCCGCCGTAACCGCCGACGAGGTCCACCATGAGAGGCTCCCCCACAGCCAGACGGCGTTGGCCTCCGGGATTGGGGATAGCGGGATACAGCCCCACGAAACCGACCGGTCCCGGGAACGATGTCGGATAGCAGGCGCTCGGTCCGCTGGAAACCGTACCGTACGCCATTTCCAGGTTGAAGCCCCGCATCCGCGCCATGCCCTGGTGGCCCCGGCCCCGGAGGAAGCCTTCGATCCTGGCGGCGAGTTCCACTTCCCGGACTCCGATCTCCATCCAGCCGGGAATCTGCTCGAACACTTCCCCGAGCATCTCCGCGGCCCGCTGCAACTGTCGGATCTCGAGCTCCGACTTGACCATCCGCGTCTTCCGGATGGCATCGGAGGCGTCTATGAAATCGACTCCGGGAAAGGCCGCACACAGTTTCAGGTAGAAGCCGGCCGGCAGGACGTCCAGCTCCAGGCCGACGCGCCGGAGAACTGGAATCCCTTCGGCAGCGAGCGACTCCGGGGCCTTTTTCAGGCTCCCCAGGGGCCGGATGCGCGCCCACGGCGACTCCATGCGCGCGCGGGCAAGGCTCTTGTTCACCAGATAGACGGGCTCCTCTTCGATGGGCAGGCAGAGAATGCCGGACTGGATGGTTCCGGCGAAGTAGTACAGGTCGGCATTCTGCAGGATGAAAACCGCATCTGCCGATTCCATCGTCATCCAGCGGCGCAGCCGCTTCAAGCGCCGCTCCGTCTCCGATCTGGGAAGCAACTCCAGTTCGCCGTCTTTCTGGCTCGCCATGCTGTTGGGTCCTGTTCAACCCGCCTCGTGAATGAACACCTCGCTCAACGATTCCCTGCCACGGATTCCGCGGATTTCGGCGATCGGGCCGGGAAATTCATGAAACCCGTGGAGTTCGTCATTTCTTTTTTCGTGCAGCGCAATCTTAGGGGGTGCGGCGCCAATTGTCATTCAAAGATTCTTTGCCGGCGACCGCCCCTGGGGTAGGATTGCCGGGGCAAAAACGGAATCCAGGCTGTGTTCACTGCCGGATTGCCCATGCATAAACCAGGCTACTATCAAGTAAGGTAATAACGGAGGAGGCTCAATGGCTGCACAACTGATCGACGGCAAGGCGATTGCATCACAGATTTATACCGAGATCCGGACGGAAGTGGCTCAGTTGAAGGAGAAATACGGCGTGGTGCCGGGGCTGGCTACGGTCCTGGTGGGTGAAGACCCCGCTTCGCGGGCCTATGTGACATCCAAGAAGAAGACCTGTCTGGAATGCGGATTTCACTCCATCGGCGAGCACCTGGCGGCCGATGCCTCCCAGGAGGAGGTCGAAGGTCTGGTGGGCCGGCTCAACGCGGATCCCTCGATTCATGGCATCCTCGTGCAGCTTCCTTTGCCCAAGCACCTGGACGAAGAAAAGATCCTCGGGCTGATCAGCATCACGAAGGACGTGGATGGGTTCCACCCCATCAACATCGGGCGCCTTTCTATGAAGGGGCGCAATCCGCTGTTTGTGCCGTGCACCCCGTCCGGCTGCATCGAGATGCTGGTTCGCTCGGGCATCGAGCTCAAGGGAGCTGAAGCCGTGGTCCTGGGACGCAGCAACATCGTCGGCCTCCCGGTCTCGATGCTGCTGCTGCACCGTGACGCCACCGTCACGCTGTGCCATTCCCGCTCGCGCGACCTGGCGGCCATCTGCCGCCGCGCCGACATTCTCGTGGCGGCGGTCGGAAGGCCCAAAATGGTCAAGGGGGACTGGGTGAAGCCCGGCGCCGCCGTCATCGATGTCGGCATCAACCGGATCGAAGATCCCACGGCGAAGAGCGGCAGCCGCCTGGTCGGGGATGTGGACTTCGACGAGGTCAAGGAGGTTGCTGGGCACCTGACACCGGTGCCGGGCGGCGTCGGTCCCATGACGATCGCCATGCTGATGTGGAACACGCTGGCGTCCGCGAAGCGCGAGGCCGGCCTTATCCCCTAGGCTGCGAGCTCCCTGAAGCAACCGCTCCTCGTGCTCCTTGGCGTCCCGGGGATTTTGTGGCGGCTCTGGCTGCCGCGCATTCACCCCAAAGACCCGGAGACACCAAGGTGCACGAAAGCGGGCGGCGCTACTTTGCCCGCAGGCTTTCCACCCGCACCGCGATGTATTTGTACTCGGGCGTCTTGGCGCCCGCATCCAACTGGTCGGCGTGCGTCAACACGTTGCCCGCCGCCTCGCGGAAATGGAACGGGATGTACACCATACCCTGTTGGACCGTCGTTCCGACGCGGGCTTGAACGCGTATGCTTCCGCGCCGGCTCCGGACCACGCAGGCATTGGCATCCAGGATCCCGGCCTTGGCCGCGTCCTCAGGATGGATCTCGACATATGCCCGGGGCGCACGCCACTCCAGCGGCGCAGCACGACGGGTCATGGGACCGCCATTGTAATGGTAGAGGATACGCCCCGTGGACAGCGCCAGCGGGTATTCCTCATCAACCGGCTCGAAGGGCGGGGCCGGGGATGTGACGTGAAATTTTCCTCTTCCCCGGGAAAACTTATCCTTGTGCAGGTACAGAGTTCCCGGGTGGTCCGGCGTCGGGCATGG
Source organism: Acidobacteriota bacterium (assembly GCA_037444305.1). Lineage (GTDB taxonomy): Bacteria > Acidobacteriota > UBA6911 > UBA6911 > UBA6911 > JBBIMP01. Next base: position 36,566 of record JBBIMP010000022.1, on the reverse strand, counting down.
CCACTGGATGCCCCGCGCGGCAATCCGCTCGTGGCTGATTCCGCCAAAAATCGGGCACAACTCGGAAATCTCCTGCATGACATCCGCGGCAGAGGGGTATTTCCAGAGGACCGGACGCCGCAGCTTCTTGCTCACCCTGCGCCCAATCTCGGCGATTATCGCCCAGTCAGGCCGCGCTTCCCCTTGGGGCGAGAGGAATGGGCGAATGAGCTGTACTCGCCGCTCGCTGTTTGTGAACGTTCCGCTCTTTTCTGCGAACGACGCCCCGGGAAGTACAACGTGGGCCAGTTGGGCCGTTTCGGTCAGGAAGATCTCCTGCACCACCAGGAAATCCAGCGCCCGGAGGGAGCGTTCCATCAATCCCGAATCGGGATTGGTCATGACCATGTTTTCCCCGAGAATGTACATGGCCTTGATCCTGCCGTCGACGGCCGCCCGAACCATCTCGATGAAGGTGAGCCCGGGCCTATCGGGAAGCAGGAACTTCCTGCCGGCCGCAGTCTTCTGATTGGTCCAACCCATGGCGAACTTGGTCCGCACTTCGGCATCCGCAACCTGCTGGTAGCCGGGGTAGACGTTCGGCAGGGAACCCATGTCGCAGCCCCCCTGCACGTTGACCTGGCCGCGGAGAGGATTGACCCCCGTCGAAGGACGGCCGATCTGGCCGGTCACCATTGCGAGATTTCCCAGGGTTTTGACCAGTTCCGTCCCGTTGGATCTTTCAGTAATTCCCATTCCGTAAAGTATTGTTGAGCAACCCTTTACGTTATTGCTGCCATTGTTGTCGGTGTTTTTGCGCAGCCCGAGCGCATAAAGCCGTGCAGCCTCGACAATCCGGTCGGCCGGTACGCCGCATTTCTCGGCGGCCCGCTCCGGCGTCCATTCCTGCAGGGAAGGCGCCCACTCATCGAAGCACTCCGTACGCTCCTTGATGAAGGGCATGTCGGCCCAGCCGCGGCTCACAATCACGTTCAGCATTGCCAGGTAAAGCGCGTGGTCGGTGCCGGGCGCCGGCTGCAGATGGATTGACGCATGATTGACCAGGCTGATGATTCTCGGATCAATCACAATGAGATTGGCGCCCCGTTTTACCGCCCGGACTACCTCGTAGGAGATGACCGGGTGGGCTTCGCCGGTGTTGGAACCCGTGACGATGATGCAGTCCGCGTCCCTGATCTCGCGGATGCTGTTGGACATCGCCCCGCTGCCGAAGGAGGCGGCCAGACCGGCCACCGAGGGGGCGTGTCAAACGCGTGCGCAGAGGTCGACATTGTTGGTGCCGATCCCTCCGCGCATGAGCTTCTGCATCAGGTAGTTGTCTTCGTTTGTGCACAGCGCCGAGCCGATTCCGGCGACGGAGTCCGGTCCGGCTTCCTTGACGGCTTTTGCAAGGCGGTCTACCACCAGCTTTAGCGCCACCTCCCAGTCCACCTCTATGTGGGTGTCGGATGGCGCCGATGCCCGCCCCAGGGGTGAATTGGCCAGGCTTGCCGGGGGCGGCTCGGAGGTCAATCCGAGTTCGTAGGCCAGGTCTCGCCGGACGAGCGGCATGCGCAACCGATCCTCGTGGGTTACGAATCCCAAGCCGAATCTCCCCTTGGTGCAGAGAAAACCGCTGTTGGCGGGCGCGTCCACATCCCCCGTCACGGATACGATTTCCCCGTTGCGGGTGGCTACCTCCAGTCCGCAGCCCGTGCCGCAGTAGGGGCAGACCGTCTTTGTCCGGGTCAATTCCCACTCCCGGCCCTTTCCCGCACGGTCCACCGGCATCAAGGCTGCAGTCGGACAAGCCTGCACGCAATTCCCGCAGAAGGTGCAGGTAGTGTCCACGAGCGGGGCGTCGAATGGGGTGGCCACTTGCGCGGTGAATCCACGGTCTGAGACCTCGATGGCGTTGGCGCCCACGATTTCATCGCAGACGCGGACGCAGCGGGTGCAGAGGATGCAGTACTGGTGATCGCGGATGAAAAACGCATTTTCATCCTGGTAGAGCGTCCTGGCGATCTCGAGTTCGTGCGTGCTCTCGGCGAGGCCGAATTCGTAAGCATAACGCTGCAACTCGCAGGAACCGGCCTTCTCGCAGACCACGCAGCGGAGGGGATGATCGGACAGCAAGAGATCCAGGATCTCCCGGCGGTGCGCCGTCAGGGTTTCGTTGTGCGTCGTGACCACCATTCCCTCGCCGGCCTTGATGGCGCAACTCGGCATCGGCGCCGGCTCGCCTTCGATATCCACCAGGCAGAGGCGGCAGCCGCCACAGGGCGTCAGGTCGTGATACTGGCACAGCCGGGGAATGTCGAATCCGGCCTCGAGCGCAGCCTCCAGGATGGTGGCCCCCTCCTGCGCCTCGACTGTTATTCCGTTTATTGTCAGAGTCGTCATAGGTATCACCTCAAAGCTTCACAGGCCCCGGCGGGGCAGCAATGGTTCTGGACGTGGGCGTCGTATTCGTCCCGGAAATACATGAGGGTAGTCAAAACTGGGTTCGGCGCGGTCAGGCCCAGGCCGCAGAGCGAGGCGGCACGCACGTGCCTGGAGACCCGCTCGAGCCGCTCCACATCGTCCGGTCGGCCCTTCCCCTCGGTGATTCGGGTCAGGATATCCAGCATTTTTCTCGTGCCGATGCGGCAGGGGATACATTTCCCGCACGATTCGCCTTGAGTGAAAACCAGGAAATAGCGTGCCAGGTCGACCATGCAGGTTGTGTCATCGGCGACTACCAATCCGCCCGATCCCATGATGGCGCCGGTGGCTCCGAGATTCTCGTAATCGACCGGGGTATCCAGCATGGAGGCGGGGAGACATCCACCGGAAGGGCCGCCGATCTGGACCGCCTTGATCTGCCTTCCCGGCCGTGCTCCGCCGCCGATGTTTTCCACCACGTGCAGCAAGGATGTGCCGAGGGGAACTTCGACCAGCCCGGTGTTCTGGATGGCGCCGGTGAGGGCGAACACCTTTGTTCCTCCGCTCTGCTGGGTTCCAATGCCGGCGTACCATTCCGCTCCCCGGTTGATGATCAGGGGGATGGTCGCCAGTGTTTCCACGTTGTTAATGCAGGTAGGGAAGCCCCAGAGCCCCTTCTCGCTGGGGTAAGGGGGGCGGATGAAGGGAACAGCCCTTTCGCCCTGGATGGACCGGATCAGCGCCGTCTCCTCGCCGGAGACGAAGGCGCCGGCGCCTTCGCGCACCTGGATCTGGAAGCGGAAGGCGGATCCGAGAATGGAATCGCCCAGAAGGCCCCACTCATTGGCTTCGCGCACCGCCCGTTTCAACCGCTTCACGGCAAGGGGATATTCATGCCTCACGTAGACGTATCCCTCGGAGGCTCCTACCGCATAGCCCGCAATGAGCATTCCCTCCAGAACGGCATGGGGATCGCCTTCCATGATGCTCCGGTCCATGAAAGCTCCGGGATCTCCCTCATCCCCGTTGCAGATGATGAACTTGCGGTTCCCGGGCTGCTCGCGGGTCAATTTCCACTTCATTCCCGTTGAGAACCCGGCTCCCCCGCGCCCCCTGAGGTGGGATTGGGAGACTACCGCAATGACTTCTTCGGGTGACATCTTGAAGAGCATCCGGTCGAGCGCAGAGTACCCCCCCTGCGTGATATAGGTGCGGATGTCCTCCGGATCCACAATTCCGCAGTTGTGCAGCGTCGCGCGCCGCTGGTGACGATAGAAAGGGATTTCGTGTTCTATGGGGAATGCCTTGCCGGTGCCCGCGTCATGATAGATGAGTTCATCGGATGGTTCCTTGCCCTGTTCCAGGCGCCGGACCATGTCGGGCACGGCCTCAGGGCGCACGCCGGTGAAGAGAAAACCCTTCGGTTCCACGCGCACGAGAGGGCCCTGCGCGCAGAAACCATGGCACCCGGTGATGTTTACGTGCGAATCGGTGCTTGCCTTCAATGCCTCCATTACCTGCAGGCTGCTGTTGGATACGCAGCCCGTTCCTGCGCATACTTGGTACCTGCGGTGCGACTGGAGCGCGATCTTCTCGAATTCCAGCTTTGCCTTCTGGATCGCGCCTTCCCCTTTCAGCGGGAGAGCTATCGACCGGCCCATGTCTTCGTGATCGCTCATTGGGACACCTCACCATGAAGGGTTTTGTATTTTTCAAGGATTGCAGGAATGCGCGCGGGGCTCATCCTCCCGTTGACCTCCTGGTTGATGATCATCACGGGCGCCAGGCTGCAACAGCCGACGCAGAACACCGTCTGGAGCGTAAACATGCCGTCGACCGTGGTCTCGTTTTCCGATATCTGGAGCTGGGACTTGAGTTCGTCGACGAGCGCCGGCGCTCCCGCAACATGACAGGGCGTGCCGCAACAAACCTGCAACTGAACCCGGCCAGGCGGGGTGAACAGAAACTGGTTGTAGAAAGTAGCCACGCCGTACAATCGTGCCAGGGGTACTCCCAATTCGCGGGCTGTGTAGTGGAGCGTGCGCTCCGGCAGATACCCGTACTTTTGCTGCAGCGCCTGCAGCACCGACACGAGACAGTCGGAGCTGCCTCGAAAGGGCTCCAGCAAGTCGGCCAATTCGGGGGAGGGGGGCTCCAGGAGTGGATCGCCAAGGTAAATTGTCTTTCGTGGCCTTTTTCCCGTTATTTTAGTAGGAGCAACCATTTGCCATATCCTCGAGGGCACAAAATGAGATTTGCGATTATGTATGGTGCATACAGCTTTCTGTCCTCGCGGACAACCTTCCTTCGCCGCGGGAGAATGGGAGGGTCACAGTCGACTGCCGCCCGAAAACCGCATCCTGACCGGCATGCGGGGAAAACAAAATATCACAACGCCCCCATTTCCTTACTCAATTTTTTCATCTGTGAGACAATTGCCGGGTGGAAAGCACTGGGTCAATTCTGCGGCTGCCGGTGCATGTTTAGTTATGGCTAAGAGTTAGCCATGCGCCAGGGACGGCTGATGAGGTAGAGATGCCTGGAATTCTCGAGCTGCTGGATATCGTTCCGTCGCACCAGTCTGGCGATTACGTCCGCCACAAAGGCCAGTTTCACCTGCACAACTTGCTTACCGAACAGCGGCATCCTCGGACGTGGAACCTCAGCTACGCCATCGCCGAGGACACGGAAGCGGGGCTGGGAATGCTCCTTTCGGTGGACGAGGACGTCGCGCGCAAGGTCGGGGAGCTGGCGCGGACCCCGGAATCCCTGGAACAGGCCGTGGAGGCAGTAGTTTCAGCAGTCCTGTCGGGGCATCGCATTTACTTTTACGGTTGCGGCGCCACGGGGAGGCTGGCCAAGCAGATGGAAAGCACCTTCTGGCGGCCCTTCTGGAGAAAGATGCGGGCCTCGAAGCACTGGCAGTATCTGCAGGGAAGCCTGCCGGAGGATATCGAAGAGCGCCTCGTGGGTGAAATGACGGGAGCGGATCGCGCTCTGGTCAGCTCGCTCGAGGGATTCGAGGACCTGCAGCTCATCGGCAGGCTGCAACTGGAAGATCATGGCGTCAGGAAGGGGGATGTTGTCGTCTGCGTCACCGAAGGCGGCGAGACCTCATCGGTGATCGGCACCGTTCGAGCGGCGCTGGCACAGCACGGCGGGGCGGCGGTTGACGATCCGGCCGCGGTGCGGCGCAAGCTTTACTTCGTTTACAACAATCCCGATGAAGTCCTGCGGCCCTTCGAACGCAGCAGGGTGGTGCTGGAGGAGCCCGCGATCACCAAGATCAACCTGACCACGGGACCGCAGGCGATCACCGGATCCACACGGCTGCAGGCCACGACGATCGAAACCTTCGTCCTGGGCATCGTCCTCGAAGCCGCGGTCATCCGGCTCCTATCCCGTTTCCTGCCCGCCTCCGGACTGGCGGAGATCGGATGCGAAGACAACCGTCCGTTCTCTGCGCGGCTCGGAGATTTTTTTCGCATCAAGGAGGCGGTCGACCGCGCCAGAGGCGACCTGGCACGGCTTACAGACCTGGAGGCGGCCGTTTACCGTCGGGGAGGCCGGGCGACATATTACGCCGAGGCGGCGCTGATCACCGTTTTCATCGACAACACCGAGAGAAGCCCGACGTTCCGCCTGCATCCGCTGGACAGGGTGGATGCGCCGGAACGGCGCTGCTGGGTGCAGGTCTGGACCCGGGCCGGGGGAGCGGGCGACGCCTGGCGGACCTTCCTCGGGCGGCCGTTCCGCGGCCTGGAGGAGGCGCGGTACAAGGCCCGGTTCCAGACCGACATAGAGGATCCCTACCTCAAGGAAGCGGCGCTGAAGAGCCTCCGGAATGCAGGAACCGATCAGGAGAGGTTTTACGACTTTTCCTTCGCACGCTTCAACACGGAGCACCGCAGTCCCGCGGCCGGCGACCTCGGAGTCACTGTCATGGTGGATGACGAAGTGAGAGAACTGGCGGAGCCCTCCCGCAGTTTCTCCCGGTTCGTCCGATTGGTCCAAAACTGCGGAGCCGCTCCGGCTGTCCTGTGGGTCGGCAGGCGCGAATCCCTGCCGGAGGATTCCAGTATCGGGAAGTCACCCGGGGAATCCGGGGTAGTCGTCCGTGCCTTTCTGGATGATACGCCCGACCCGCTGGGAGTACGCCGGCAGATCGCGCTGAAAATGATGCTGAACGCTCACTCAACGGGACTGATGGCGGCTCTCGGGAGAGTTGTCGCCAACACAATGACCAGCGTCAGCCCCAGCAATCTCAAGCTGGTGGGGAGGGCGACGCACCTGATCATGACGCATGTCAACGATGTTCTGAAAAATGCGGCATGGGCTCCGCAGAGTGCAGTTCAGAATATCGGCTTTGAGGAGGCCAATGCAGTCCTCTTCGAGGCAATGGATTGGGTGCGGGAAATGGAGGTTGGCGAGACTGCAGAAGTTGCATTGAGCATCATCAGAATTGCGGAGGCTGCCCGCAGACGGTCCTCGGTCGACTGGCAGGAAGCCAAACGGATTCTGGAGAAGGAAGGGCTTGCGGATTACCTGGCCCGGAACAATCCGGTGCTCAAAGCAGGCGAAGGTTCCCCGACACAGGATTCCCGCGATCTTCGGGGAGATTGAATTGGTTTGCGCGGATTGCCTTTTTGCCCCTGAAAAACGAAAAAACCGTTGCGGGTGGCAATATCACGAATAAACCTTTGAATTTATTGGCTTAATCCGGGTCTGACCCCAGATTTATTTGGATTGCAGGCTTGCCGGCGCCCCGGCGGGAGCGCATAATCCTCCTTCCCAAATCGGCCCGGATCAGGCTCTGTCCGCCACCGCGGGGCTCTGCAGCTGGCGGGCGATTCTTGAGACGCTCAAGGTCGACTGGGCGTCCGGCGCCACGTCGGCAAGCAGGAGGCGGCGGTTGATCGACCGGGCGACCGCCGGATCGGAGGGAATGGCGCCCAGCAATTCCAACCGTACCGACGCGCCCACGTCCGCCTCGAGGAAGCGCGAAATGACCTGCTGCAGATGTGCGGCCACGGCTCCGCCGGACTGCGCCGCTTTGGACGGGTCGGCCTGGTTCACAACCAGGGAGAACTGCCTGCGGCCATGGCGTGTCGCGAGGATCTTTAAGGTGGCATAGGCATCCATGAGGGAGGTCGCCTCGGGCGTGGCCACAAGCAGCACCTGGTGAGCCAGGCCTGCAACCGCGAGCACGGTTTCACCGATGCCCGCCCCGGCGTCGAAGAGGATGACGTCGTAGCGGCGGTCGAGTTCCTCCAGCAGGCTTTCGAGGCTTGCCGCCAGGTCGGGAGTCAGGCGGGTGCTCTCGCGCCCGCCGGATCCTGCCGGGATCAGGTCGAACCCTGCCGGAGTGGAAACCAGCACCTCAGCGATCCCCCGGTTGCCCGTCAGGAGATCGTAAAGGTTGTGAGCCGGATTCAGGCCGAGAATCACGTCCAGATTGGCCAGTCCGAGATCGGCGTCAATCACCAGGACGCGTTCGCCCGCTTCGGCCAGGGCCGCCGCGACATTCGCGGCGATCATGGTCTTGCCCACGCCCCCCTTTCCGCTCACCACCGCGTAGCGTCGGGCCGTTCCTCTGCTATCCATGCGAATCCTCCTGATGGCGCAAAAGCGCCAGCGCAGCTCTTTCCTCCGAGGTTACCTGCATCTGGCTGATAGGCGGGTGGCAGAGCCGCTTTCTCCCGGAGCGTTTGGCCCGGTACAACTCCTCGTCGGCTGCGGCGATCAGCACCGCAGGATCCGGATTGATCTTCGGTTCCGTCCAGACCAGTCCTGCACTGGCCGTAATCCGAAGCGTCTCGGCGCCGGCGCTGAGCACCAGGGGATTGACGGCAGCGTGAATGCGCGTCGCCGCGCGCAGGGCGTATTCCGCGCTGCACTCCGGCAGGATCACCGCGAACTCTTCGCCGCCGATGCGGGAGGCCGTATCCATGCTCCGGAGCGAACGTCTCAGCTGAGCGGCCACGCTTTGCAGCACGAAGTCGCCCACGTGGTGGCCGTAGGTGTCGTTCACACTCTTGAAATGGTCCAGGTCCAGCATCAGCAGGCCGCAGCTCCGGCCTGTCCGAAAGCAGCGGTCCAGTTCGCTGGTGAGCGCAGCTTGAAAGAAGGTAGCGTTCACCAGGCCGGTCAAGCCGTCATGAACGGAGAGGTCGCAAAGCGCGTCTATGAGGGCCTGCAGCTGTTCCGTGCGGTTCGTGCCGAACCTGGTGGGATCGACCCGGCCCGCGTTCTGGAGGATCCGGATGGCCGAAGTGAGGTCCAGGCCCTCCGGTCTGAACCTTCCTGCTCCATTCCCCATCTTTGCTCCTCCCGCAACAGGCATCCTCAGGCGGACCCGAACTGCCGCGCCCGCAGCGGCGTCCACTCTACTCTTCGGCATGGGGTACCCGTTGGACCACTTTTGAGTTGCCCATTGCGTTTTCGATAACCTCGGTCACTTGCCGGCCGGTCGCCCGCTTCGTCGGCGCCCCGCCGGCGCATGCGCAGTCGTGGCTTCAAGCCGATCCGGCCCGCGGATTTCACATTGCGAATGCGGGGGATGGAGGTTAGATTGGACGCACATGAATACGGCGGCCGAGTGGCTATCTCCTGCGGAAGAGCGGTTTGAACTCTGGCGGCGCCGTTCGGGGCTGATCCTCGGCCCGGTGGCGGCGCTGCTCATGTTTGCGGTGAACTCGGGGCTGCCCCACGACCAGCGTCTCCTTTCGGGAATCCTGATTCTCGTGATGGTCTTCTGGATCACCGAGGCCATCCCCATCCCGGCCACGGCACTGCTGGGCCCCTCGCTCTGTGTCCTGGTGGGCATCGGCGATGCCCGAACCGTCTATCGTTCGTTCGCGAATCCGATCATCTATGTCTTCATGGGTGGATTTCTCCTGGCCCGGGCCATGACGGTCAACGGCCTGGACAGGCGCGTGGCGCTGATGATCCTGCGCAATCCGGCCGTCGGGCATTCGCCGGAGCGGATAAGGACGGCCGTAGGCGTGGTGGCGGTGCTGCTCTCGATGTGGATCAGCAACTCGGCGACGACTGCAATCCTCTTCCCGATCGTGGTCGGGATCGGCGAGACGCTCGACAATCTGTTTGCCCACGGGGATGAGAAATCCCGCAGGCGTGGGCGAAGCTTCGTCACCGGCCTGCTCCTGATGTTGGCCTACTCCGCCACGCTGGGCGGCCTGTCAACCCCCATCGGCAGCCCTCCGAACCTGATCGGGCTCGGCATGCTGGACGACCTTGCGGAACGGCGCATCACCTTTTTCGACTGGATGCTGGTCGGTGTGCCGGTCACCACAGGGGCGTTCGTTTTCCTGGTTCTCGTCATGCGGCTCCTGCACCCGTCGCCGCTCCGCAGGCTCGAGGGATTGGAGCCCGCGCTCGACAGGCTGGCGCGTGGCTTGCCGGCCTGGGGCAGGGGGCAAACCTACACCATGATCGCCTTCGCCACCGCCGTGGTCCTGTGGATCCTGCCGGGAGCGGTCGCGATCATCGCCGGTCGGCAGAGCGCGCTCTTCCTGCTGCTGAGCGATCGTCTCCAGGAGGGCGTCGTCGCCCTGCTGGCGGCGTCGCTGCTCTTTCTGCTGCCGGTGAGCTTTTCGCCGCCGCGCGGCGCGCTCGACTGGAGCGAAGCGGTGAAGATCGACTGGGGCACGATCCTGCTCTTCGGCGGCGGTCTCAGCCTGGGCGAGATGATGACTTCCACGGGCCTGGCAGGGAGGCTGGCCCAGGGCATCATCGGCGGCGAGGAGGCGGCCGGCCTGTGGACGATAACGGCCGTGGCGACGATCTTCTCCAGCCTCATCAGCGAGACGACATCCAATACGGCCTCGGCCAGCATGGTGGTCCCGGTGACGATCGCGGTGGCGCGCGCGGCGGGAGTGCCGATCGTTCCGCCGGTGCTGGGGGCCACGCTGGCGGCCAGCATGGCCTTCGTACTCCCGGTTTCCACGCCGCCCAACGCGATCGTCTACGGCTCGGGACGCATCTCGATCGTCAGCATGATCCGCGCCGGCATCTGGATGGACATCATTTGCTTTCTGGTGGCCATGCTCGTCCTGTGGCGCCTCTGCGGGCCGCTGGGCTTCATTTGAGCGGATGCCGCTCTCGGAAGATACCGCCCACAAACACAGGGCTCCGGGCTATAGCAGCAGGAGGACGAACCCGGTCGCGAAGATGTTGAGGACCGAGATCGGCAGCAGGATCTTCCACCCGAGGTGCATCAGCTGGTCGTAGCGGAACCTCGGCAGCGTCCAGCGGATGAGCAGGAGGAACCAGCAGAAGAAGAAGACCTTGAAGGCGTAGGCGGCGACCTGCAGCAGCGTGACTGCGATGGACGGCAGGCTGAGCGAGGTTCCTCCCGGGAGCACGAAGCCGTCCTGCTGCAGGTAGGGCACCTGCCAGCCGCCGAAGAACAGCGTGGCGATCAGCGAAGCGATGAGGACGGTCTCCACGAAGTCGGCCATGAAGAAGGCGCCGAACTTCATGCTGCTGTACTCGGTGAAGTAGCCGATGATCTCCGACTCGCCCTCGGGGAGGTCGAAGGGAACGCGTTTGGTCTCGGCGAAGCCCGCGACCAGGAACAGGACGAACCCGACCGGCTGTACGAAGATGCCCCACTTGGGGAGCCAGCCCCAGAGCAACTCTCCCTGGCCGCGGTTGATCTCCATCAGGTCCAGAGTGCCGAAAACCATCAGGAGGCCCACGAGCGTCGCTCCCATCGTTATTTCGTAACTGATCATCTGGCTCGAAGCGCGCAGCCCGCCCAGGAAGGCATACTTGTTGTTCGACGAAAAGCCCGCCAGAAAAGTCCCGTATATGGCCATCGACATCATGGCGAAGATGAAGAGGAGACCCACGTTCAGCGGCAGAATCTGCAGTTCTATGGTCCGGCCGGCAATCTCCAGCGTGTTCCCAAAGGGGATCGCGGCAAAGGTCATCAGGGCGAAAAAGAGCGCGATCAGCGGCGCGGCCGTGTGCAGGAGGCGGTCGCCGCCCGGCGGAACGAAATCCTCCTTGAAAAACATCTTGAGGGCATCCGCGAAGATGTGGGGCAGGCCTATGGCGCGCACTCCCAGGATGGAGGCGCGGTTGGCGCCGATGCGGTCCTGCATGACGGCCGACTGCTTGCGCTCCATCCAGGTCAGAACGGAGGTAAGCATCAGCACGCCGCTGACGAAGATCACGGCTTTGACGGCGACGATCAGCACATCAACCCACATGGTTCCTCATCCCTGATTCAGCAGTTGGCCCGATTCGCCCAGTGTCTCGTAGGTCATGCCCGCAAAGGACTCGACGTGTCGCCCGATCTCCTCGAAGACCTGCGCGGTGGCGGTCCTGGGAAAGTCGATGTCCAAGGCGGCGGCAAGCCTCCCGAGAATTTCGAGTTCCGCCATGGACTCCCCGAGCGTCGGCACGGCCGCGTGGATCTTCTGGACGCGTCCCTCGAGGTTGGTGAAGCTGCCCTCTTTCTCGGCATACACCGCCGCCGGCAGCTGGACGTGCGCCAGGTCCGCTGTCGGCTGAGCGTGAGAGCCCATGAACGCGACGAATTCCACCGCGGCGAGGGCTTCGCGCACGCGGTCCGAGTCGTAACCGCGCATCAGGTCGTGGTGGCAGACGAAAAGGAAACGGATCCTCCCGCGCGCGCAGAGCTGCAGCAGGTCCTCCACGCCCGTCAATTCGAGCCCCATGGCTTCCGCCCCCCGCGTGTTGGGATGTTTGTCGGCGGTGATCAGGAAATCGTCCGATAAGACCGGGTCCCGCGGACCCACGCGAAAACCGATATGCTGCAGCTTCAGCCCTTCCCGGAATAGCAGGCGCAGGCCGTAGAGCTCCTCGTTGGTCATTGCGGGTGAGGCGACCAGGGCGGCTCCCTCCGGACCGTGCTGCTCCAGGGTCCGGCGGAGAGCGGCCGCAGTCCTGCGGATCGCGTCATCCCAGGAGATGGCCTGCCGGCCGTCTGCCGCCCGCTCCGACGGTTCTTTCAGGCGACTCGCCGCATCTATGGCGCCGTAAGCGTAACGCCCTTCGTCGCACATCCAGTGGCCGTTGACGTCCGGGTTGTAGCGCGGCTTCAACCGGTGGACGCGCTTGGAGTGGTAGCGGGGATTGAACCTCTCGTTGAAGTGGATGGAAATATTGCAGCCGCGGCTGCAGCCGGGGCAGATGGATGACGTGCTGCCCAGAAACCAAACACGGCACTGGAAGCGGAAGTCGCGATCTGTCAGGGCGCCCACGGGGCAGATGTCCACGACATTGCCCGAGTAAGGGTTGTTGAGCTCGGCCCCGGGGAAGATGTCGATCTCGCTCAGATGGCCCCGGTCATGAACGCAGAGTTCGCCGGTCTTCGAGATCTCCCGTGTGAAACGCACGCACCGCGTGCAGAGAATGCAGCGCTCCTGGTCCAGAATGACGCGCGGGCCGATCGGGAAGGCCTTCTTGCGCTTCTTCTTGTTTTCGTTGAACCGGGGATCGTAGGCTCCGTGGTCCATGTAGTAATTCTGCAGCTCGCACTCGCCGGCCTGGTCGCACACGGGGCAGTCCAGGGGGTGATTGAGCAGCAGGAACTCGAGGACCATCCGGCGGTTTTTCAGCGTTTCCGGGGTCTGTGTCCGGACGACCATGCCTTCGGCCACCGGCGTGGCGCACGAGGCCTGGAGCTTGGGAATCTTTTCCACCTCCACGAGGCACATACGGCAGCTGCCGACGACGGAGAGCCCGGGGTGGTAGCAGTAATAAGGAATGTCTATTCCCGCCGACTTGGCGGCCCTGAGGAGGGTGGTCCCTTTCGGGACCTGGACGGTCTGTTCGTCGATGGTAAGTGTGACCAGTTGTGTTTCCGACACGACAACCTCAGTTCTTCGGCCCGATCCGCGGCTGGCGCCTCTGGATGGGGTAGTCCTTCCGCAGCGGGTGCCCCTCGAACTCCTCGTACAGGAGAATGCGTCTGAGATCCGGGTGCCCTTCGAACCGGATGCCGAACATGTCCCACACCTCCCGTTCGAGCCAGTCGGCGCTCGCCCAGATCCCGGTCACAGAAGCCACCGAGGGCTCCGCCTCATCCACGCGCACCTTAATCCGCAGGCGCCGGTTTTTTTCCAACGAGAGGAGGAGGTAGACGACCTCGAAGCGCGGAGCTCTGCCAAGGTAATCCACGGCAGTGATGTCCACTAGGACGTCAAACCGGAGCCGTTCGTCGCTGCGCAGGAATTGCATCACGACAGGGAGGCCCTGGGGCCTGATGATGGCGGTCTCGTCACCCAGCGGGCGCGAAGCCTCGAGAACTTCCTCTGGAAATCGTTCCTTCAACAGGTCGAGGGGGAGCACTTCCTTCGCGGAATCTTCGCTCATGCCGTCTATTCCCATTCCAGTGCGCCCACCTTCCACGCGTAAACGAAGCCCGCTCCCACCACCACGAAGAACACCAGCATCTCGATGAAGCCGAACATTCCCAGTTCCCGATAGACCACCGCCCAGGGGAAAAGGAACGCGAGTTCGACGTCGAACAGGATGAAGAGCAGCGCCATCAGGTAGAAGCGCACGGGCGCATGCTGGCCGCGCATGCCCTCCGACGGAAAACCGCACTCGAAGGGCAGGTCTTTGACCGCAGACCGTTTCTTCGGTCCCAGCAGGGCGGAGAAGACAATGAAGGAACCGGCTATGGTTCCCACCAGAACCGCCATGACCAGAATCGGGACAAATGGCTGCATAGCCTGACTTCGTGCCTCGTGTCCGGGGATGTTGAACGAGCAATGTACACTTTGACCCGATGAAAATCAATTCAAAAAGAGGTGTCAGGCTTCCGGTGCTAGATGTGTAAGAGTATGATAGACAATAGTTTAGCGGGTGGTATCGTCTCGGGACAAAGGGGTTGCGCCGGTTGACCGCGGTTCTGCGCAGCTCTATGATAGGCGGCTTCAGATGTAGGGCAGGCGCTCCACACGCGTGCCGGAGAGACGGTCGTGCAGGCACATGGCCCGCCTGTCGAAGAGGCCCCAGATCAGACCGAGTCCTCCGCAGACCGTGCCCGCCAGATAGGCTGCGCTGCGGGCGAGGACCTGGACCAGCCCCGGCCTGGCAGACCTGATGCCGTATAGCTTGAGTTCGGTGATCATCATCCCGATGGTCTGATTGCCGGTTCCGAGGAAAAAAACCGAGTAGACGAAAAAGGTGGCGGCCAGAAGGGCCAGGTAGTGGAAGAAGGAGACCGTGTCGAAGATCTCGATCCCTTCGAAAATGTCGACCGCGAAGATGATGGCGCTGGCCGAGATGATCACGACCAGCAGGTCCACCAAGCCGGAGAATGTGCGGGACAGCAGGATCAGCCTGTCGACCGGGACCTCCGGCGCAGGTTCCGGCCCCAGCAGGATGTCCCGCGTATCCGGCTCCTGTCTCTCGTGGTCCGGCATTCTCGAGACCATGTTGTCGATCAGCTCCTGCAGAGACCGGGTTTCCGGCGTGTCCTGCGCCGGCGACGCGGTTTCCGCTTTAACGGATTCGGGCTCATGGGCTTCGGGCATTGGAGCGACAGGGCGCACCGGGACCTCGGGCTCTTCCCTGGGTGCCGCCGCGGGAGGCGGCTGGGCTGCCTTGGGTGCAGCGGCCCGGGGCTGCGTCTTCCTCGGGATGCGGATGGGCGCGCCCGTCGTGGCATCCCGCTCCCGCGCCGGGTCCGAGCAAGCCGGCGACACGAACGGGAGCGGTGCCGTGGTGTGGGGCGAGCCTTCGGAGTCGCGCTTCTGTTTGATCTCGTGGAGCCGGCGGGACAATTCCTGCCGCCAGGCCGGCTGCTCATGGAATTGATCCTCGTCTTCTGTTTTCCCGGGGCTGTCCATTTCGATCATGCCCTGGACGGTCACCTCGGCCCCGCGGTGCTGGGAGGGCGGTCCGGGCGGTTCCTGGGGTGTGCGGTAGCCGCAGACAAGGCAGATGCCGGCGCTGTCGAACTCCGAACTGTCGCATTGGGGGCAGGACTTCATCAAGCCATCCATTTGGACCGGGAAGCGTCAGCAAGCCGCGCCCGTCTGGCTGCCTGGATGCTGATTGTATCCGGGGGCAGCCTCCGGCGCGGCGGCGGGAATTATATCACAGGCGTTAGCGGAGCATTTCCGGGTTTCTGATATACTGAAAAGCAGATGAGGCCCAGGGTATGAATCTGAGGCGGCGAATCTCGATCTTGTGCCTGCTCGCTGTCGCGTCCCTTGCCCTCTACGGGGGCGTGCGGCATCTCTCGCCCACACTGGTCGAGCATGTCGTGGAGCGGATGCTGGCCGAAAAAGCCCCGCGGGGCGTTGGCTCCGAGGAGATCTCCCGCCGTCTGAAGGCTCTGCTGGCCTCGGTGGGCGGCGAGGACGAAAAACTTGCACGGCTTTTCCAGATCTCGCAGCGGCTGGAAAAGGTTCAACAGATAACGGCTGCCGAACTCAGCCAACTCCTGGCATTGCCCTGAGCGCACGCTGCAGCATTCCGGCGAAGATGAAACTTTCCCTCGCCGGCGGTGTCTAAGCGGTAGCGTGTGGGGGCACCATGCGCCGGCGCCCCCATCCCGCGGGGACGGAGGGGCCATGAGCACCATCTTTCCTGACGAACTGGCGCTCGCCGGCTATAACAACGGCGAAATCTCGCCGGCAGCCGAAGGGACACTTACGGAGGCGGAGGCCTCGTTCGAGGAGGTTTTTCAGCGTTTTGAACAGATGGTGTTCAACCTCGCCTTCCGGATCCTCGGAAACCGCGAAGATGCGCTGGAGGTCTCGCAGGAAGTATTCCTCACCGTTTACGAGAAGCTGGGCGGTTTTCGCGGGGATTCCTCTCTGAAAACCTGGATATATCGCATCACGGTCAATCGCGCAGCCAACCGCTGCCGCTGGTGGAACCGGATGCGGCGCCGGGGCACGGTTTCGCTCGATCGGCTCCTGCGTCTGGACGGTGATCGGAACCTGCTCGACGTGCTCCCCGCCCGGGGGCGGTCCCCCGAAGAACAGCTCCTGGTGCGGGAACAGCGCCGGGAAATTGCCCGCTCACTTCTTTGCCTGCCCGTCCCGCAGCGCGCCGCGGTGGTCATGAGGGATATCGAAGGATTGAGCTACGAAGAGATTGCCGAAACCCTCGAGATATCGCTGGGCACCGTCAAATCGCGCATCGCCAGGGGCAGGGAAGGGCTGAAGCGCCGGCTGAACGGAGTGCTGGGATGAACAGATCTGGCCGGGAGGTGAGTGAACTCATGAGATGCGAACGGGCATTGGCCGGACTCTCAGTATATCTCGACGGGATGCTTCCCGGGACGGCAGCCGCAGCCATAGCGCGGCATCTCGAGGGATGCGAAGGCTGCAAGGGGGAGTTGTCGCGTCTGCAGCGGCTTCGCCGGGAACTGGGGGCGCTGGAGAGAGTGCAGGCGCCGCCAATCCTGCGGAACCTGGTCGGGGCCGGAATCGCCGCCAGGGAATCCTGGACGGCTTCCCTGCGGCGCGAACTGGAGTTTCGCTGGTCCAGGATCCGCTCGACGGAGCGGCTCTGGTATGCGGCGCGGCTCCTGGGCACCGCCTGCACGTTCATCCTGTTCGTGGCGGTTTTTTTCGCCATGAACCAGATCCGGATCGAGGCGCTGCCTCAGGCTGCCGCGGCCGGCGGGGACTTGAGGCTGGAACTCGGCCTGAACGTACTGCGCAACCTCGGCATGACACCGCTCGAAGCCCAGAGAAAGCCGATCATGCTACGGGATCCTCAGATCAATGTCCTCTATCTGCTCAGTTTCGGCGAAAGCGTTTCGAAGTCCCCGGTGGACGACAGTTTTTCGGTGGTCACGCGCGTGGACCGGAACGGGGCAGCCCAGATTCAGGGCGTCCTGGAGTATCCCCGCGACCGCACGCTGCTCTCCGACTTCCACGCCATGATTTCGTCGGCGAGGTGCAGGCCGGCCAGCCTCAACGGCCGTGCGGTCGACTCGCTGATGGTTTTCAGCTTCAGTAAGGTCTCCGTCTACGACTGAAAAAGGGGTGACACCAGCCCTGCCCGCGTTATTCCGCGGCCCGGAAGCCTGCTGTACGGAACCGGTTCGGGCATGGCTCGATTCACGGATCCGATCGTTCACGGCGTTCATGCATACTGCAGGTGCAAACGGCAGGGGATCCTGCAATCAGGCGGTGCGCTCGCCCGGCTTGTCCAGGTTTCTGAACTCCTCCGTCGCCGCGAGGTCCTGCTGCATTTCCAGGGAGTGGATCCGCTCCAGTTCCAGGGCGTGTTCGTCGGCCATTTCCTCTTCGGACAACTTCCCGGTCCACCACGCGGTGTTCATGGGGTAGACGTTCGGGTTGAACATGACGAAGTAGAAATGCCAGACCACGATGGCCAGGGTCGCGAGCCACGCCTCGTAATAGTGGATCGTGCGGGCCACATCCCATCCGAGCTTGGTGAGCAGGTTCATGAAGTAGTTGTCGAACCACAGGATGATTCCCGTGGCGCCCATGATGATCACTCCCCAGACCAGGGCCCAGTACTCGGCCTTCTCGATGTAGCCGAAGCGGTCGAACTTGGGCTTTTTCCTGGTCAGCCCGAGGTTGTACAGGATGTACTGGGGAGCATCGCGCAGGTCCTGGATCCTCGGCAGCAGGTCCTGGAGCAGCCGGCGTCCTCGGGGGACGAAAGCCAGGTAGTACAGGTGGTAAAGGCTCACGGCGATCATGACCACACCGGCGATGCGGTGGATCAGGCTTCTCCAGGCGAAGGCCTGCTCGCTCAGGTTGCGGAAGGCCACGACCCACCAGGCTTCCGGGTAGCGGAGCATAAAGCCGGTGACGACCAGCAGGATGAAGCTCGTGAACATGATCGCGTGCTGAATCCGCTCGCTCAGCGTCATGCGCAAGTACTGCCGCGAACCGAAGTGGTTGGTCGAAGCCAGCCCGTGGCGAACCGCCAGCCGGAGGCGCGTCTTCTTGAGAAAATCGAGCAGGTTGTGCAGGAACATGCCGCCGATGGTGACGATGATGATGCCTATGTAGATCGCCTGGATCCAGTAAAGCACCGCTTCCCCCTCAGGCGTTATGATCGCGTGCACCGAGCCCTCGGCGAAATTCTCCCCGGCGCCCGGGTGACAGGACCCGCAGGTCTCGGCCAGGTTGGCTTTGTGCACCCTGGAGCTGGGATCGGAGGAGGGCTTGATGTCGTGGTAGCCGTGGCAGCTGGCGCAGTTGGCCACTTCCGTTTCGCCGCCACGGCCGGCCAGGCCGTGGTAGCTGTCGGAAAAGGTTTCAAAGCGTTGGCTGGGCAGGCCGTAGCGCTCGTTGAGCCGGACCGAAGCGTGGCAGGCGGCGCAGACTTCGGCCGAGACGTTCTTGGCCGCCACCCTGGAGCGCGGATCCCTGGGCCCGAAGATCTGGTGCTCGCCGTGGCAGTCGACGCAATTGGGCGCGTCCTTGATGCCGGCGCGCAGCGCAGTCCCGTGGATGCTCTCTTCGAAGATGCGCGTGGCCTCCGCGTGGCACTTGGCGCAGGTAGCGGGCGTGTTCAACTTGCTGACCAGAGAGTCGGGATGCGTTCCGCGCTGCATGTCGTGCGCGCCGTGGCAGTCGCTGCAGGTGGCCGCTTTCTCGTTGCCCGCGGTCAGCGCCACGCCGTGAACGCTGCTGCCGTAAGCGGAAATGAAGCCTGCGGAAAACGCCACCCTTTTCCGGACTTCCGGGTCGTCGAGGTGGCAGCTGAGGCACACCTTGGCCTCCTCGGTCTTGTAAATGCGGGACTCCTTGCTCGTGACCTTTTCGACGTTGTGCGCGCCGTGGCAGTCGATGCACGCCGGCGCGCCCTTGATGCCCGCCGCGAGCGCCCGGCCGTGCGCCGATCGGTCGTAGTGCTCTGCCAGGCTGGTGTGGCAATGCCCGCACGTCTCGGAGATGTGGATCCGGTTGACCGGAGACGCCGGGTCGTTGTGGTCCAGGATCTGGTGGTTGCCGTGGCAGTCCTTGCAGGCGAGATTCCGCCCGTGCACGCTCTTCTCGAACGGGCCCACGTCGTGGCAGGACTGGCAATCGACCGGCCGGATCACCTTGGCGTGCGGCTGCTCCATGGGGTCCAGGCCCGTGTGGCAGCTCACGCAGTCGTTGCCCGCGTGGGTGGAGCGCCTCAGCTTCGCTGCGTCCACGAACAGCGAGACCTTCCGGCCGGCCTTCACCATGGAGAGGGTCTTGTCGGAGTGGCAGAGCAGGCAGTCTTCGGCGGTCTGGGCCGCGAGCGGCCAGGGCAGACACAACATGGCTGCCAGGAATGTGAGACGCATTGCAGATTTCATGATTGTTCCCGCCGGTACCCGAAAATCCCCCGCGCAACCACTCTCTCTCCATGCCTTGGGCATGGGCGCGGCAAACTGTTTTTGAAGGCACGAACAATGCCAATTTGGCGTGTTCGGGCAAAAAATCCGCGCTTTCACGGCAGTCTTCCCGGAAAGCACCGATTCTCATGCCAAATATTAGCTTTTTCAATGGATTTTTTCCCGCTTCGCATGCGGATTTCCGCGACGAGGCGAGGGAGTGCGCCCGGCCGATCCGTGCAGCCGGGCAGCCGGGTGATCAGAAGGCCCTATTTGGGGCAAATCACCCGGCAAGAGCCGGTCGAAGCGGCTAAGTTTGAGGCGGATCTAAGGTGGCCTGGGCAGCGGCTTCTTTTTGAATCCTGAAGGCGAATCGGACGATGTTCGTGCGCGTGCTCTCGGCGATTCGGCTGAAGGCAAAGGCGACTTCGAACGGCTCGGACTCCGGGGCCGAGGCGGTCATCTCGCACCGGACAATCCTTGCGCTCATGGTGAGCGCCCGGCGACGGTCACCCAGAAACATCCGCACCTCGAACAGCTTTCCCACTGGCAGAGGGTCGCTGTTATGGATGGTGAAACCTCCGCCGCTGAGGGTGACCGTGCGGGTGTCGATGTGCGTCGCGCCCTCCCCGGAGCTGCGGAATTCCTCGAGGGAGACCACCTTCACATTGAGCTCTACGGGCACCGCTGCCGCCACCCGGACATCGATCCGGCGCTCGATTCGCTCCACGGGGCTGGTCGGGCGGAGCGTGAGCATGGGCTCGGGCAAATGCGCGGCCTCCAGGACGACCCCCTCGAAGGTGTAAGCCATCCCGCCCCTGTCGAAGAGTATGCGGACGGTCTCCTTGGGTTGGACGGCGACCGGCGATCCTCCCAGGCTGGGCCAGGTCACGCGCAGGTCCTCGCCCTCCCATCCCAGCAGGCGGCTTACGCAGGAATGCGCCGACTCCCCGCTGTGGATCTTCAGCCGGATCAGTTCGTTCAGCAGCAGCGGCACTCTCGTCATGCTTTCCCCTTTGCGGAAGAGCGATGGTCCCTATCATAATCCAAAAGGGACAACGCAGCTGCCAGTTTCGCGACTGCTCCCGGCGTCCTCTCCGGCAGGCCGGGGCTTCCGGGCCCCCCGACACCAGGATGCGCGAAATCCCGAGGCGCACGCGCAGATCAGGGGATCTTCACGAGAAGCTTCGCGGTGCCCGTGTTTCCGTTGGCGTCGCTGGCGCGCACCCCGATCAGGTGTTCTCCGGGCGCCAGCTCGAGGGTGGCGAAATGAAAAACCTCCTCCTGGGAATCGGCGACGCCGTCCGACGGGAAGAGCAGCATCCAGCGGCCCCCGTCGACCGAAAATTCCCCGCTCTCGATCCTGCCGCTGGGAACGCGGGCGCTGAACCTGACCTCGACCCTTCTCCCGTCGAGGCTGTGGCTGGTGATCTCCAGTACCGGGGTCCCGTTGCTGATGACGAAGGGCTTGGCGACCAGTTCGCCGATGAGGAACTTTCCATAGGGATTCGACGGGGCATCGCTGGCCACGATCTTTACCGTATACTCGCCGTCCGGTAGCGAGGCGCCGTCGATGGTATAGAAGGTGTCCGTTAATTCCTTCTCCAGCAGCTTCCAGTCTGTTTCCCCGGCCCCCTTGAAGTACAGCGAATATTCGAGGCTGTCATCGTTTTCATCCGACGCCTTCCAGGTCAGGGATTGCGCGCCCGGCTGCATGATCTGCCGGGGCGGGATGGGCTGGGGATCCTTCCCCCGGACCCGCGGAGAGTTCGGCGATGGACCCTCTCTTCCGGAGGCGGTGGCGCTCACGCTGACTGTGCCCGGGGCGAGAGGAGGCGTTTTCTGCAGGGCCACACCGGCAGGCAGTATGTTGATGGCGGTTACCAGGGGGCGCAGATTCTGCTGCAGGTAGGGGATTCGGACGTCCTCCAGATAAGCGGGCGGGCCGCCCGGCGAAGAGCCGCCGCGCTTGAATTCAGCCCGCCACTGCAGGTAGCGGGCGGCAGGGCTGCCGATCTGCGCTCCCGGAGAATAGGGGGCGCTCCACTCGCTCCAGGTGTTGTCCGGCGTGTCAGTGTTTCCGGAGCGCGTGGTCACCTGCAGGCTTTCCCCCTGCGCAGCCGTGAATCGAAACGCGATCTTGCCCCACGAGGCCACGGTTTTGGCGTCAAGCGGCTTCGACTCATAATAGCCGCCCGAGGCCCGGCCGGCGCGCAGGCGGTAGATCCGCCCCTGGTTGCTGCCTGCGACGAAAATATCTTCGCCGCCGCTCACGAGCCTTGTGGCCTGCTCCTCCGGCGTATCCGTGACCACGCCTGCCTGTTTGGCGGGATTGATATCCAGAATCCTCCCCTTGCCGCCGGTGGATAGCAGGATGGAGTCATCCTGACGAATCAGGACGTCATAGATGAACTGATCTTTCGTGGTGTAAAGGGTTTCGTAGGCTCCCGCGCGGGAGATGGCGAACACGGTGGACTTCGATCCCGCCGAATCCGCTCCGCCTCCGGGGGCTGAGACGGAGGCGCCTGATTCCCGCGCCCTTTCCGCCAGATTCGACAGCACCTGGATCGCGCTGATCGTCGGCGACCCTGCCGCCGTGACCGACTCGGCCTTGGCCGGGGCGGCAGCGGCCGATTCCCGGGCGCTGGCCGCAACGGCATAAGTGGTTCCGAAACGGTCCACGGCCAGGGCCCGGATCTCCTCGAGCGGCGCATCCAGGAGCGCAAAAGCCTTGCCCTGGGGGCTGATCTGAAGGACCAGGCCGCCCGGCGAGGTCCCGGCCAGGATCCTGCCGTCGGCGCCGCGCACGAGGCACATCACGTTGCTGTCTTCCGGATCGAAGAAGTCCGACTTCCGGCCGCTGGGATCCACCTTCAGGATGCGGCCGCGCCCGCCGGTGCCCACGTAGAGGTTTCCCGCATCGTCAAACAGCAGCGACCAGATGTACTTCTCCTCCGGATCGCAGAACTCGGTCGCCTGGCCGGAACCCGTGATTTTGTAAACCTTGCCGTCCGGCGACGTGCCGGCATACAGGTTGCCGGCGGCATCCAGCGCCAGCGCGAAGATGTCGAGTTCCTTGGCTTCGAAATAGACCGAGCCGTTTCCCCGCGGGTCCACCTTGAAGACCTTTCCCGCGTGCCCCGTGCCGACAAAGAGGTTGCCGGACTTGTCGCGTACCATCGAAAAGATGAACGGTTGCTCGGTGTCGAAAAAGAGATCGTATTCCGGGGCGAGTGAGAGCCTGCCGTCCCAGTGAAGCGATACGCGTGAGAGCGTCCCTCCAAGGAGTTCTTCGTGGGTAAAATTCTCCCAGAAGCGGGGGGTCACGGCGGCGGCCGCAACGGCCAGCACAAATGAGAGGATTGCTGCCAGGGGAACACGCTTCAGCATGACAGGCTCCATTGGGTGGTTGCGTCAGGCGACGGTTCAGGGCTTGATCACGATGTTAAAGCTCTTGGACCCGGAGACCACGTAGTCATTGGGAGCGAGCTCGGATTCCAACAGCGTCGTGGTCGGGATGGGACTCATGCTTCCCGTATTTCTATCCGATCGCAGGATCGAGAGGATCGACGGAGGCAGCGAAGGGAGCCCCTCCCCCTTCACTACAGCCCCGGGCTCGTTCCTGAAAAGCCGCACATACAGACGGTCATTCCGGCGGATGTTGTTGATGAAGCGGATGAGCTGGCCAAGGTCCCGGGGAATGATCTCCTCCCCCTGCTCGCGCGCTTCCATGGCCATGATCGTCGTCCCGTCGGCCACGACCGCGGAGAGGCCGCCAGGGGTGATGTCCGGCGGAATCCGCAGCGGATAGGATTCCTGGATGACCTCCCCGTCGTTCTTTTTCAGGAAGACATCCAGAATCACGGTCTCACCGGCCCTCAGTTCCGCCTTGTCTATGCGCAGGGCGTCCAGGAACGCCGCGCGGCCGTCCTCCAGCGCGCGGATCTCGACGTCGATGTTCTCGACGTGCACGTCCTTGAATCCCGAGGCGAGCAGGAAATTCACGGGGATGGCGATCGAGAGGGAGGCGTAGGCCGGCGAATTGCTGTCGGTGGAGAAGCGGTTCTCGATTTCCACGGGCTGTTCTCCCCGGATCCGGATTACACCTTTGACCTCGAGCGTGGACATTCCGAGAGCGCGCTCGGACGCGATGATGGAATTGAACAGCGTGAGGTTCACCAGGAATGGAGTGAGGAAGGCATCGCGGGCCAATTCGTAGGCCAGGCTTTTTCGCACCCCGCGGCTGGTGGTCATCCGGACGTTCATGGGGATCATCCGGGCATTTTCCCCCAGAATTCCGTAGATCCCCGCCGCCCTGTCCTGCCTCACCGCGCCCACCGGTTCCGTGGCCTCGGTAATCTTGAAGGAGCTCTGCAGGCCGGGAAACACGGTGATGACCCGTCCCTTGTGCATGGGCAGTTCGCTGAACCCGAGATTGAACAGAGGGTGGCCGAAGGCATAGACCTTCTTCCCGTCGATCCAGGTCACGGTGCCGCCCGCCGAGAAATCCAGATCCCCCCGGATGAGCGGTACGACGAGGTTGGAGCCCGGCTCCAGCGGCGCCTCGTCCGGCTCGGGCCTTGTCCTCCCCCGGGCCGGCAGCTGGATCGCGGAGCTGCCGGAGCCCTGGATGATGGAAAAGCCCATGGCGCGAAATTGGGGAGCGAACAGCTGCAGGGTTCGGGCGCTGAAGCCTCCCATGCTGACGGGTGTGGCGATCGGGCGCAGGGAATGTCCCCCGGAAGGTTCGAGAGCCGGTGGGAAGCGCTCTGTCAGGGCAGAAGGGAACAGCCCGGCGATTCCTCCGCTCCCATCCGGCGGCAGGCGGTAATCCCAGAGAAGGCTCTTCTTCAGCAGTACTCTCGGCGTGACGGGGGTTCCGGGCCCGCTTTCCTCGAAGGCTTCCACCATCTGGGTGATGGGGGTAATCCCTCCTATCGCCTCCTTCGGGAACGCGAAGGAAAAGGCAACGGCGCCCAGCAGTCTGCCGTCGATAAAGACGGGGCTGCCGCTCATACCCTCGAAAATCCCCGTTTTTTCCAGGGGCCCCCCGCTGAACCTGGCCAGCACAGCGTCTGCCCCGGGGCCCACGCCGCGCATGATGCCCAGAATCTCGACCTGGAATTCCTCGGGCTTGCTTCCCTGGTAACAGGTCTTGCCGGTTCCCTTCATTCCGGGGCGCAGTTCGTCCAGGCGGAAAAACGCTCTCTGGGCCGCCGAATCTCCGTTGAACATTGTCAGCAGCGACAGTCCGACCGCCGCCAGCATCCATTTTTGTGCCATTTCCGGGAACCTTTCAGAGGGCGCTTGCAGAGCTTATCCCAATCGATCAATGACGCTTAAGTATAAAGCCAAATTCGGGTAGCAGGCTATGCCTTTGCCGGTTTTTTTTCTCGCAATGCCCGCGGCGATCCGGGAAGTCATGGCCCGGGCGCCATTTGTTTGATATTGTCCAGTGCGTGATCGGACCGTCGCGGCCATTCAGTCTTGCCTGCGTAATCCTCGCCGGCGGCGCAAGCCGGCGTATGGGCAGAAACAAAGCCCTGCTCGAACTGGACGGCCGGCCACTCATCCGTACGGTGCTCGAACAGGCTGTGCCACTCACGGAGGAGATTTTCGTCTCCTCTAACGACAACGACCTGTATGGATTCCTGGGCCTTCCGGTCATCCCCGACGTCTTTGCCGGACAGGGGCCGCTCGCGGGCGTTCATGCCGCCATGAGGCACACTTCGAGGGAGCTGCTGCTTGTCCTCGCCTGCGACCTCCCCGGGATCCACCGGCGCCTGTTGGAATCCCTGGTGGCGAATGCGGCAGGAAACGATGCCGTCGTTCCGCGTACCGACGATGGCAGAATACATCCAACGTGCGCGGTCTACCGGCGGTCCTGTCTGCCCATTCTCGAAGCAAGCCTGCCAACAGGGATGAACAAGGTTGCGCGATTCCTGGAATCCCCCGGGCTGCGGGTGAAATGGCTTGCGGGCAGCGAGGGGAGGTTCTGCGACGCCGATCTCCGCAACCTCAATACCGCAGAGGACCTGCACACCGAGCGGGCCCGATTCCGCCACCCCTGACCGCTGGAGGCGGCGGCATGCGGAGGAGCCGTCTGCCCGAGCCCGTACTTGTGGCAGGCACAAGAGCCCAGCCGCTTCCAGAAGGGGGAGGCAAACTTAGATTTAAGGGATGGTCAAAAAGTGAAACATTAAAAGGCCACTATCGTAGCCTTATTCAGCCCGGGAGCGGCCATTATGGTTGCAGTACAGGATGCCGGCGCCCGGTCGCCTTCTGGACGTTGAAAGAGGAATTAAACATGGTGGCGGCATTGCTGACGTTTTTCCTGCTGGCTGGAGCGGCCAACAACCCGGTCCCAGCCGGTGAAGAACCTTACTGGAAGTGGTCCTTGTCCAAGGCGGTCAAGATCCTGAACTCCTCCGCCTGGGCGAGACAGGAAACCTTCACGGCGGTTGTCGGAGGCGTGGGGAGCGGGCGGGCCGGCGAAAAGGAGATCTACAACCGGTTCTACGTGCGCTTTCTCTCCGCCGTGCCGATCCGCGAGGCCTATGCACGGATCCTGCAGATAGAACACGGGTACGACAGGCTGCAGGAGGAGGAAAAACAGCGTTTCAACCATCTGCTGGAGCCGTTGTTGGGGCTGGAAGTCGACAACTGGGTGGTTGTGGCTGTCAGCTTTCGCTCGAACGATCCCGATCAGGAAAGCCAGGTTCGACGCTATTTCCAGAGCCAAACCGCCGCCACCCTGAAGGACAAGGCCTTCCTGTCGACCGAGCAGCATCCGCAGGTGAACCTCCACGCCTACTATCCCCCAATAGAGGAGGGGGTGGGGGCGAAGTTCGTTTTTCCCCGCAAAATCGGAGGCGCAGTCCTGGGCGCTGCCAACCAGGGGCGCATCAGTTTCGAGTTGCTGGACATACCGATGGGGAGATCGGGTGGTGGAGCGGAAGGTGGTCCGGGCAGGGGCCCTGGCGGAGGAGGGGGCGGTGGTGGCGGCGGCGGCCGCGGAGGAGGACCGGGCGGAGGGGGCGGCGGTTCTGACCGCGACGCAGGTTCGACCATTTTGAGGGCGACTTTTGCGCTGGAGGACATGGTTGTCGATGGCAAAATTTTCTTCTGAAAGTGTGCGCCGAAGTTGCGGGCGGGTTTTGCCGCAGGCCGCTCTGTGGGTCTTCATCCTGCTGCCCGGGCTTTCGACGGCGGCAGGCGCCGATATCCGGCCGGGGGCCCAGGCTCAGGAGAAGGAAAAGCCGGTGGCGACCACCCCTGCCCAGGCCAGACCCCCGGACGGCCTCCAGCAGTCTCCGGAGGCGGCCCTCGACCGGATCGGCACGTTCCGGATTCTGCAGAGAGATTTCGAAGCGATCTTTCCCCGGAGAGGCTCCAAGCCGCTGGTCGAAGTCGTCAACGCTTTCACGGTGCGCAATCGCGGCCGCTTTTATGGCTCCGTTTATGAATACCACCGGAACGACTTTTTCGATGCCAGGAACTTCTTTGACCCCGTCGGGCAGAAGCTGCCGGAGTTCAAGCGGAACCAGTTCGGCGGCAGCCTGGGCGCGCACGTCACGCACCGCATGCAGGTCTTCGGGACCTACGACGGTTTGCGGATAAACCGGGGATCCACCATCACGTCGCTCGTGCCCACCCCGGCGATGCGCGATGGGGATTTCAGCGGCATCAGCACCACAATTGTGGATCCGTTCACGAAAGTGGCCTTCCCCGGCAACCAGATCCCGCGACATCGCCTTCACCCTGTTGCGTTGAAGTTCCTGCCTGCCGTACCTTTGCCGAATCGGGGGGATATCTACCCGTACTTCACGAACAACCAGCCTTCGGTCGAAAACGCCGACACGGTCACCGCGCGGGTGGATTACGAATTCGACCGGCAATCCAAACTTTTCGGCAACTGGCGCTTCACCGACGACGAAGAAACCAACGTCAACCCGCTGCCGGAGTTTTCGACTTCCCAGCAGAACCGCTCCCAGAATCTGTCTCTGGCCTTCAACCGGGGCTTTGGTCCCAACCTGGTGATCGACCTCACGGCTTCGTTTGACAGGCGGGTGGAACTGGAGCTGTCGGGGCACGCATTTAAGGAAGGTACGCTGGCCGCGCTGGGCATCAAGGGATTGAAAATACTCGATGGCGCCGATGAAGGGTATCCGGAGGTGTCCATTTCCGGTTATCCGACGCTCGGCCAGTCGCGCAGGTTTCAATCCCCCAGAACGAGCTACACCAACAGCCTCAACCTGGCGGCGAACGCCACCTATGTGCGCAGGAGCCACAAGTTCAACTTCGGGCTGGAAGTCCGGAACACCCAGCTGAATGACCACCGCACAGCGGGAGCGCGGCGGGGCGAATTCGAGTTTTTGGGCTATTTCTCAGGACATGCATTCGCAGACTTCATGCTGGGCATCCCTGCCTCAGCGACGCGGGGCATGGGCTCCGACCGGGCCGACCTGAGGCAGCGCACGTGGAAGGCCTACCTGAGGGACGACTGGAAGATCAACCCAAGGTTCAGCCTCTCGCTGGGCCTCACTTACAACTATTTCCCGGTCGCGCACTCTCTGCGTGAAAACGTTTCCCTGTTCTGGCCGCTCGTTTTTGAACCGCCGCTGAGCGGGCAGATGGTCGTGGCCGGAAGCCCGGAAGCTGATGCCGCGGGCCTGCTCGGCCTGCGTCCGGGCCAGGCCGCATATCCCGACAAGAACGACTGGCAGCCCTTCGTTGGCCTCGCCTACAGCCCGCTCGGCAACAACCGGCTGGTGTTGCGCGGATCCTACGGGTGGAGCTACCAGATGCTCGACGTGCGGCGAACGCTCAACTTCATCGGGCGCAACTTTCCCTTCTACTGGCAGGAAACCGCATCCTCTCCCGCCACCCCGAATCTGAATTTCTCCAATCCCTTCGAGGCCGCCGCGCCGAGCGAGACGACTATCCGCGCCCTGGACCCCAACGTCCGCAGTTCCTATGTCCAGGAATGGCAGCTCTCCATCCAGAATGAATTCTTCCGGAGCTGGAACCTGGAGGTCCGTTACGAGGGCAGAAAGGCCACCCGGACGGCGCGAACCATCCCGGGCAACGTCCCGCTGCCAGGGGCGGGACTGATAAGGACGCGCCGGCCCAATCCCGGCTTCGGCCGGTTTTACATCGGTGATGGTGGAGGCTCCTCCATCGGCCATGCCCTGCAGGTGGACCTCCGAAAGCGCCTTACCCGGGGTTTCTCCTTACGGTCCAGTTTCGCCTGGGATCGTACCTTCAGTGACATGATCATGCAGGATCCCCAGGATCCCCGCAACCTGCGTGCCGAACGGGCCGTATCCGGGTTCATGCCGCCGTTGCGTTTTACGTTGAATTACATCTGGGACCTGCCGGTCGGCCGAGACAGGGCCATCCGGGCCGCCTGGGCCGGAAAGCTGCGTTTCCTGCTCGAAGGGTGGCAGGTCTCGGGGATCACGCGAATTCTCTCGGGAAGCCTTATTCACCCGCAGCTGGGAGGGGATAAAAACAATGACGGCGTTTCCGGCGACCGGCCGAACCGGATCGGTTCCGGCATACTGCCCCCCTCGGAGCGGTCCATTGCCAAGTGGTTCGCCACGGGGGCTTTTGTGTCCCCTGCCGCCTACGGTTTCGGGAACTCGGGCCGGCATATCCTGCTGGAACCCGGCGAAATGATCTGGGATATCAGCCTGATCAAGCGGACCAGGGTTTCCGAACGCGGAGACGCCGTGGAACTCAGGGTGCAGTTTTTCAACGCTTTCAACCGCGCCAACTTTGAGCGTCCCGGCACAACCCTCGGTACTTCGACTTTCGGAACTATCACCAATGCGGGCGAGTCCAGGGAGATTGAAATCGCCCTCAAGTACACCTTCTAGCAGCGGCCGGGCAGAAGTCCCACAACTTGCCCGAAGACCGACTGCGCGGCGGCGGGCCGACAGCGGGGAAAAAGCGGTCTCCGGCCTGCACGAGCCGATCCTCTCCCTGACTCCGTGAGGCAAGCTACTGCGCCTAAACGGCCTAGTAACAAGATATAGTGGCGAGCGGCCGCAGAACCCCATCATATTGTTATTTTGTTGGCTCCCATTTTTCTGCTGTGCTATATTGGCGCTCGCTTGTCAAGCGTGTGAACGATGATTTCGGGAGCGAATTCGGCATGAAGAAGAAGAGGCCGGCGCAAAAGCGCGGCCGCAAGTGGCTGCGCAGGCTGTTGGTGCTTTTTTTTGTTGCGTTTGCCGGGCTTATTCTCTTTTTTGGCGCGATATCCTATTGGGTTACAAACCCGGGGGATTTCGTCGAGGCTGTCACGCCTTCGACCTTTCTTCTCACCTTCGAAGAATTCGTTTGGGAAACCGAGCAGGGGAGATTGCTGGAGGCTTGGTTTATCCCTGGCGCCAAGGGATCGCCGGGGATATTGCTGGCTCCGGGATTCGAGCTGGGCCGCTCCGATGTTCTCAGCCTTGCCGCCAGGCTGAAGGAGCGCGGCTATCACTCGCTGGTTTTCCGCAGAAGCCAAAAAGGCGCGCTGCTCGATCGGGGAAACGCGATCGGGCTTCATGATGAAGCCGACATCCTTGCGGCGCTCGACCTGATGCTGGCCCGCCCTGGAGTGGATACCAGGCAGGCGGGCGTATGGGGCGTGGACGTGAAGGCCAGGGGAGCGCTGGGCGCAGCCGCGAGGCGTTCCGAGATCAAGGCCGTGGTGGCGGACTCGCCCTTCAACACGGCAAACGAGTTTCTGCGGCTCAGACTGCGACGGGGAATATTTCCCGAGAGCGCTTTCATCGAGCACGGATGCCGTTGGATGCTGGCGCTGGTGCGGGGATCATCCGTGGAGAACTTCTTTGTCGAGGTTCCCGTCGAGCGCCTGGAGAAGTGCCGGGTCCTCTTCCTGCAGGGGGAGAATCGGGCGGAGATGACCCGCCTCGCCGCGCCGGTCTACCATCGGCTTCGGGCCGACAAGCAAATGGAGCTATTGCCGCTCTCCAGGGTGCGGATGATGAAGGCGGAGGAGATGGAAGCCTACGACAGGCAGGTCGTCCGGTTTTTCCGGAGCAGCCTGCCGGTGCCGGAGGATCCCGAGGAGGCAGCGGGCCGGAAGGCGCGCCCTGGCAATCAGGTTTCAAAACCGGGCGGGGGAAAGAAGTGAGCAAATGCGGCCGCGGAGCGGTCAACCGCCGCGTCCGCCGCCCGGAGAGTTGATCGGCATATGCATCAGATTCAGAAACTCGACATCATCGGCTTCAAATCGTTCTGCGACAAGACGCAGGTGCTGTTTCACGAGGGCTGCACCGCGATCGTGGGACCGAACGGCTGCGGCAAGAGCAACATCGCCGATGCCATCAGCTGGGTTGTGGGCGAACAGAGCGCCAAGAGCCTCCGCACGGACCGGATGGAGGGGGTGATATTCAACGGTACGCAGGCGCGCAAGCCCACGGGGTTTGCCGAGGTGGTGCTCACCATGCAGCTGGCGCCGAACTTCACGGTGCCGGAAAACCTCTCGCTGAGGCCGGAAGGATTCACGGTCGGCAGGCGGCTCTATCGCAGCGGCGAGAGCGAGTACTACCTGGAGGGGCGCAAGTGCCGGCTCAAGGACATCCAGGCCCTGTTCGAAGGCACCGGACTCGGTCACAATTCCTATGCCATCATCGAACAGGGACGTATCAGCCAGATCCTCAGTTCCAAGCCGGCCGATCGCAGAAGCCTGATCGAGGAGGCCGCGCGCGTCACTCTCTTCAAGAGCCGCCGCTATTCGGCCGAGGCCAAGCTCGAGCTGGCCCGGCAGAACCTTCTTCGGGTAAACGACATCGTCCGGGAAGTGGAGCGCCAGCTGAATTCCCTCCGCCGCCAGGCGGCCAAAGCCCGGCGCTACGCGCGGCTGCGCGAGGAATTGAGAGGAATTCACAGACTCAGGATGGGATTGAGCCACCGGCAGCTGCAGGAAAAGCTGCGGGAATGCCTGGCGCGCTACCGGGGAGCCCGCGAGCAGGAGCAGGAAATCCTGGCCAGGCTCGCGCGCCAGGAGGGGGCGAGAGCGGCGGCGCAGGAATCCTGCCGCCTGGAAGAAGAGACGCTCAACGGGTTCCGGGAGACGCTTGCCGGGTTGCGGCTCGAGGCGGGAAACGCCGGAAACAGCAGGATGAACCAGGAGAATCGCCGCGCATCGCTGGAAGGCCGGCTGGAAGAACTGGCCGCGGAGCTGCGGGCGGTTTCCGACCGCTCGGACCTGGCGCTGCGCGAAAAGGAGCGGCTCGGCAGGGCGCGCCTGGCGCTGGAGCAGGAAATCGCCGGCGAGCAGCAGGCGCTCGAGACCGAGCAGTCGCGGAGCGAGGCGGTGCAGGAGGCGATCCGCGAGACGGAGCGGAAGATGGAAGAGACACGGCTCTTCCTGATCAACCGGGCGGGAAAGCTGACCGAGCTGCACAACCTGCAGGTCCGCTGCCAGGAGAATCTCAGCCGCATCGAAGCCCGCACGGCGAGGCTGGAAGAAGAGCGGAAGGTCAAGGCCGGGGAACGAACCGCTTTCGAACAGCAACTCGCGGCAGCGCGGCAGATGCGGAATGAAGCGGAAATCCGGCATGCGGAGGTCGCGCGCAGCCTGGCGGAACAGGAGAACCGTTCCTCCGAGACCGCCCGGCGGTGCGAGGAGGTCTCGAGCGATCTGGCGGCCAAGCAGGAAGAGCACTCCATAGGCCGGCACCGGCTGTCCTCTCTCGAGGAGATCGAGCGCAGGCGCAGCAACTACTCGGAGGGCGTACAGAAGTTTCTGTCGGCGCGGGTGCCCGGCGAAGAGCAGCTCAAGGCGCGGACGCTGGCGGACTGCGTGGAAACCGACGCTTCCTACGAGAGCGCGGTCGAGGATTACCTCAACGATCCGCTGCAGTACATCCTGGTGGACGGGATGGACGAGGCCGTCAAAAACGTGGAGAGGGTCCGGCAGGTGGGCGCCGGGCGCTGCACCTTCATGACGTTGCGCAACGGGCACAGGCGCGGCGAGCTCTCCCGGAGACCGGCGGTCAGCGGAGAGGGTGTGGTCGGGTACCTCGACGAGATCCTCCGCATGCGCGAGGATGTGCGCCATGCCTTCGAGCGCGCTCTTCCGGAGTACGCCTCCACGATCATGGTGACGGACCTGCCCACGGCGTTCCGGCTGGCTGAGGAACGGGCCGGGGGCAATTTCCTGACCCTCGCGGGGGAGGCCTACTCGCCCCGCGGCACGCTGGCCGCCGCCGGGGAGAGAAAATCGATGGCGGGTTTTCTCGCCCTGAAGCGCGAAAAGCGCGAGCTGGAGGGACGGCTGTCCGGACTGCGGGGAGGGATAGAGGCCGCGCGGGCGGAGCAGGCCCGGTTGAAGCAGGAGCAGGCCGCCGTCGCCGAGGCGCTGAAGCAGCTCGCCGGAGAGGCGCGCCGGCTGGATATCGAGCTGGTCGGGCTGCGGCTGGAAGTAGAGCGGCTGGAGTCTGAAATCCGCAAAGCCGCCCAGGGCGAGAGCGTCGCGGCGGCGGAACTTGCGCAGCTTGCCGAGGAGAAGGCCAGGTTCGAAGCGGGTCTCCGGCAGGCCGATGCGGGCATCGCCGAAGCGGAGGAGCGCGGCCGGTCCGGCGATGCGGATTTGAAGTTCATGGCCGCGCGGCTGGACATGCTCCGGTCCGAGAGCACAGGTCTGGCCAGGAAGCTCTCCCAGCTGTTGTCCGAGCACGCGGTCAAGAAAGAACGCCTCGCCGGCGCCGACAACGAGTTGCGGCGGCTGGGGGCAGAGGGCGAGGAACTGCGGCGCAAGGCCGAGTCGCACCGCGCCGAGGAAACCCGGACGCGCGAGGAAATCGCTTCGCTGGGCATCGCCCTGCAGCAAGCCGATGCCCGTCTGGCAGAGCTGGCCGGCGGGATCGAGCAGGCCGAGGCGGGACAGGCGGAGCGGCAACAGGTCCTCGCCGCCAGGCGGAGCGAGGTCGCGTCGCTCGAAGAGGAGAGCCGCAGGCTGCACGCCTGCCGCGAAGAAGCCATGGAGACGCGCAGCGCCATCGAGATCGACAAGACGCGCCTGGAAAGCGAGCTGGATCACCTGGGGCAGAGCTGCATCGAGGAGTACCACAGGCCGCTCGAGGAGATCGTGGCCGAGATCGGCGATGAGCAGTGGCAGTCGGACTTCGATGAGGTTCGCCGCGCCTACGACGAGCTCCGGGAAAAGGTCGAAAACTTCGGCGCTATCAACATGCGGGCTCTGGAAGAATACCAGGAGCTGGAGGAGCGCTACCGGTTCCTCGTCAACCAGCGGGCCGACATCGAGCAGTCGATTGCGGACACGCAGAAGGCGATTGCCGAAATCAACCGGCGCTCGCTCGAGCAGTTCCGCGACGCCTTCGACAATATCCGGCGGAATTTCCACGATGTCTTCAAAATGCTCTTCAGGGGGGGGCAGTGCGACCTTCGCCTCCTGGACGAGACGGACATCCTCGAGAGCGGAGTCGACATCATCGCGCAACCCCCCGGGAAAAAGCTGCAGAACATCCTTCTGCTCTCCGGCGGCGAGAAAGCGCTGACGGCGCTCGCGCTGCTCATCGCGATCTTCCGGTACCGGCCCAGCCCGTTCTGCGTGCTCGACGAGGTGGATGCGCCCCTGGACGATGCCAACGTGCAGCGATTCGCCTCGCTGATCTCGGAGTTGAGCAAGGAGACGCAGTTCATCCTGGTCACCCACAACAAGAAGACCATGGAGGTGGCCGACTTCCTGTACGGCGTGACGATGGAAGAGCCCGGCGTGTCCAAGATCGTCGGAGTGGATTTCAGGCCGCGCGCGGAGGCAAGGGCCAGCTGAGCTCTGTGCGGCGCCCCGGCGCAGAGGAGAAGCCAATGCATCATGAGCACGACGTGTGCGTGCAGATGGATCTGGAGGGCTTCGCCCTCTACCGCCGGGGAAAGGTCCGGGATGTCTACGAAGTGGGCGAAAACCTGCTGCTCATCGCCACCGACCGGATTTCCGCCTTCGATGTCGTGATGCCCACGCCGATACCGATGAAGGGCACCGTCCTCACCCAGTTGTCGCGCTTCTGGTTCGGCAGGACGGAAAAGATCGTCCGGAACCACCTGATAACGGCCGACGTGGAAAAGTACCCCCCGGAGCTGAAGCCCTACCTCGACCCGTTGCGCCTGCGCAGCATGCTCGCAAAACGGGCGGAAATATTCCCCATCGAATGCGTCGCCCGGGGCTATCTCTCGGGCTCGGGCTGGAAGGAATATGCCGATTCGGGTGAAGTCTGCGGCATCCGCCTGCCCGAAGGGCTGCGCGAGTCCGGCCGGCTGCCGGAACCCATTTTCACGCCCGCCACCAAGGAGGCCTCCGGGCACGACATCAACATCCCCTTCGAGCGCGCGGCGGAAATCGTCGGGCAGGAAACCGCCGAAGCGCTGCGCAGGCTCACGCTCGAGATCTACTGCCGGGCCTCGGAATACGCCCTGGAGAAGGGGATCATCATAGCGGATGCGAAGTTCGAATTCGGCCTCTGCGAGGGCGAAATCACCCTCTGCGACGAAGTCCTCACGCCGGACGCCTCACGCTTCTGGCCGCTGGAAGGCTACCGGCCGGGCAGGGCGCAGCCGTCGTACGATAAACAGTTCGTGCGCGATTACCTCGAGCAGATCCGCTTCAACAAGCAGCCTCCCGGGCCGGAGCTCCCGGAAACGGTCGTCCGCGCGACCACCGAAAAATACATGGAAGCCTACCGGCGACTGACCGAATCGCGCTTCGACTGAGCCCGCCAACGCGCCGCCAACTGTTTGGTTGACATTCGCCCACCCCTTGCCATTTACTAAGGCCCCGGCGACTTCCGGTTCCCCAGGGCCGAGGCAGCGCCGGCCGTCAATCTGCGGGACCCCGGTCATGGATTGGAC
This sequence comes from Acidobacteriota bacterium, assembly GCA_037444305.1. Classification (GTDB taxonomy): domain Bacteria; phylum Acidobacteriota; class UBA6911; order UBA6911; family UBA6911; genus JBBIMP01. The sequence continues at coordinate 961 of JBBIMP010000022.1, read as the reverse complement.
TCAGTGGACGTTTCTGGATTATGCGATCGCGGCAGTGGTCCTTATTTCCACCGGCCTTGCGCTCACCAAGGGGCTGGCGCGGGAGATCATCAGCCTGGCGGCCTTGATCGGCGGGTTCTTTCTGGCCGCCTTCTACTATCGCGAAGCTTCGGCCCTGCTCTCGCCATTCGGGCTGAGCGAAACGGCGGCCGGTCTTGCGGGCTTCCTGGCGGTTTTTCTGGCATGCATCCTCACGGGCGCGCTCGCAGCCTTCCTGGTGAACAGGTTCCTGAAGGCCGCGTCCGTCCAGTGGATCGACCGGCTGCTGGGGGGCGTGTACGGCTTCCTCAGGGGATGGGCGGTGGCGTCGGTGGTCGTCCTGGCTTTGATCGCCTTCCCCGTGCGGGAAAACCTCGTGACGCGATCCATGCTGGCCCCCTTCGTGCTCGCGGGGGCGCGGGCTGCCGTCCTGCTGGTTCCCGAGGATCTGAGGATCAAGTTCGAGCAACAGTACAAAAAGCTGCTCCAATCAATGAAAGAAAGCGGGGATTCCAAATGACCGACACTCCCGGCAGGGCGCAACCCCGGCTCAAGGAACGCCTGGAGAATATCTGCGAGGAGATGATCGACAAGGGGATTCTGTTCTCCGAAGCCGTGGAGCAGTTTGAATACTGCTTCATCGCCGAGGTCCTCCGCCGCAACAACGGGCACCTGATGCGGGTCTCCGAGATCCTCGGGATCCATCGAAACACGCTCTCCAAGCGAATCACACGGTATAAAGCGAAAAAGCCTTCCCGGCGTTAACGGCGCCGTCTATTGACAGTGGACCGTCCTGCCGGTATTATTAGCACTCACCTTCCTTGAGTGCTAACAAAAGGCATTAACATTAATTAAATGAAGCACATATAGTAAGTGCTTCGATCAGTCAAAGGAGAGGAAATCCATGAAAGTCAGACCTTTGCACGATCGCGTTCTGGTGAAA
>JBBIMP010000021.1:0-89659 GCA_037444305.1 Acidobacteriota bacterium | reverse complement strand
ATCAGGGCCTTGACGAATTTGGCCCCGCAATCGATTCCCGCAACATTCATCTCTGTCTCCCCCTTTCACGCTGTCTGCATCTTGTCGAAACCGAGACTCTCCATGAAGGCGTCGATGCGGTGCGTCGTCTGGGTCTCGTCGAATTCGCGTTCGTCCCCCATGTTGCCCTCGAAAACCATCACCGGGAAGCCGGCCTTGATCAGCCCCAGCCGGTTTTCGGCGATGCCCAGGCTCAATCCCTCGCAGCCGCGGTTGTAGTGGAGCAGGACGCCGTTGAGGCTCCACTCCCTGGCTATGCGGATCATCATCTCGCTCTTGGCCTCGTGCGAGTAGAAATGCTGCCACTCGGGCTTTTTCAATTCCCAGGTTGCCAGCGTCCTCAGCGCCTGGTCGCGATTCTCGATCTTTATGCCTTTCTGCTGAGGCGTGGTTCGGCCGCCCCAGGTTCCGTCTTCCTTTACCTCCCACTGCCCGATCAGGCCGAAGGTGTAGAGGGAGCCGATCGAAACGCACCCGTACTGCTCCAGGTAGCGGAAGATGCGCAGGAAGGACCAGGGCGGCTGGGTGTCGGACATGATCCGGCACCGCTCGTTCGGCACCGCCGCGATCTGCCGCGCGACGCGATCCTTGACCTCGTCCCGCAACTCCTCGGTGAAATCGGCCACGGCTTTGCTGCTCTTGTGCAGCGTCCCCAGGACGTAGAGCGAGTACATGGTCTTTTCGTCGAGCGGCGCCGGTATGGCCTTGTTGAGGCTGCAGACCTCGGCCCAGAGGGAAGTGGAGCGGCAGTGGTTGTGGACGGCCTGGATGAGCTTCTCGTCGTCGTACTTCCTCTTCGTGACCTTCTCCAGCCACTCGATGCCGTCGTGCATCTGCCCGACCACGTAGTCGACGCGGCTGTCGGTGAGTTCCTCGCAGGGGCCGACGCTGACATCGATGCAGTACATGGGGAGGTCTTCCCCTTCGAGGTCGCGCACCACCTGGTACCACTTGGCGTGCGAGCAGCAGATGTGGTCCTGCCAGACGAAATCCGGCTTGGGGAACTCCCCGCCGAAGGCGTATTTGTTGATCAGGATCGAACCCCAGTAGTTGCGCATGTAGGAGCACAGATCGCGGGCGTAGCCCGCCTTCTCCACCGCCTCGTGGCACTCCTGGGCGAGCTCCTTGTTCCAGGCGACCGAGGCGGCGTAGGGTTCGCCCGTCAGGGGGTAGACGTCCTCCCCAAGACCGGCGGGTATGGCATCGAAGGACCAGGCGCCGCCCGCCCAGCGCAGCCCTCCGCGTTCGTGGGCCTGCGCGTAGTTCCGGTAGTAGTCCTGCCGGATCTCCTTGGCCTTGTCCCAGCACTTCAACGGCTCCGTCTTGTACGTTGCGCTCATTTCGCTGCTCCTCAGAAAAGGTCTTCTTCGCCGAGCATTTCCAGGAAGGCCTCGACACGGGTTTTGAACTGCCCCACCGGTACCGTAACATCCAACTCCAGGAAGAGGCAGGGCACATCGACCTGCTTCAGGCTGTCGATGATGGCGGGGATGTCTATTTCGTGGGGATCGCAGAACTTCTGCTGGATCACGATCGCGCCCCGGACATGCCACTCCCTGGCGAGCTTTTTGATGTGCTCGATCCGGGTGCGCTGGGGCCAGTCCTTGGAGGGGCAGGGGACTCGGTTCACGTAGCGCTCGGCAATGGCCCGCAGCGGGTCGCCGCCGGATGCAGCCTCGTTCCAGAAGTAGCGGCTCCCGGTGCAGTGGTCGTCCACGACGAACACCGCTCCGAGGGACTCGACCATCTTGAGGAATTCCGTGTCGTCGTCCTCGCTCCCCAGGATCATCAGCCGGGTCCGGGAGCCGTTCTCGGACGGCCTGCCGGGGAGTTTTTGCAGGATCTCCCGCAGCATTGTGTTGTAGTCGTTCTTGTCCACCATCTGGCTCGCGACCACCGCGTGCATAGTCTCCAGACCGGTGGCGGGAGGGCTTGCCTGCTTCCGCAGCTCGTAGAGATCTCTCGTCAGCCGGCGCGATTCGTTCATGATCTCCATGCCGCGCCGGAGATCCTCATCCGTGATCTGACGGTCAGTCCACCTCTCCACGGCCTGCTTGAAGGTCTCCAGCTCGGCCTTCAGGTACGGCACGGCGCGCGGGCTCTGGACGTGGTGGGGCATGGGGAGGTAGTAGCTGAAGTCTTGCGGGACGTGCTGCCGCCAGGAGGTGAAAGCCTGCCGGATGTGTAGGCAGCTCTGCGCGATCATGATCCCGTCCAGGTAGTTGTAGCGTCCCTTGAGTCCCTGGGCCAGGCAGTCCCGGCAGAACGGGCAGAACATCCCGAAGATGTGGGGTTCGGTTACATCGAGGGGCTCGTGGCTTCCGAGGATGCGCACGGGAAGGACGCCGGCGGCGTAAAGAATTTCCTCCGGGACGTAGGTGCAGAAATAACCCAGGACCTTCCCGCCCGTTTTCTCCTTCCATCCGCGGGCGTAATCATGGCGCGTCTCATACCATTCCTTGAACTTATCCAGCATCCTAGAGCTCCTTTTCGAGGGGAATCATGTTGAGGATGTCGAACCCGAGGGAACGGAAGTAGGAGATCAGCTCGCCCTCGTACCAGTCGACGAGAGTCCTCACCTTCCTGACCTTCTTCCGCTGGAAGTGCGTCAGCAGGGTTTCTCCCAGCTTGCGGCCGATCCCCTTGTCCTGGAAGTCGGGGTCGACGCCCAGCACCTTGATCCAGCCGGTCTTTTCGCCGCGGCCGAATTCCCAGGGCCGGATCTCGCCGAGGATGAAGCCCACGAGCCGGCCGTCGGCCTCCGCGCCCAGGTTGACCAGCGGGTCGCCCTGCTGGAGGTGGTAGGCGGCCGTCTCCCTGAGGGAGTCGGCTCTTTCACCGTTGCGAACGCCCCGTTTCGCCTCGATCTTCTCCTCTATCTGCAGGATGGCGTCGATGTCCTCGGCCGTCAGGAGGCGGATCGCGGTCGCGGCGGTGATCTCCTGCCACAGCTTGGAGCGCCCGACCTTGTGGAAGTGGATCTTTCCTTCGGCGCGGAGGACTTCGAGGTACTTGGCGACGGTATGGCGCGTGAGGCCGAGCCTGTCGGCGATCTCCTCGGTCTGGGCGCCGGCGGGCGCGGACTGGAGGATTTTCAGAATCCGGGCCTGGGTGTCGGTTTCGGCTTTCATGGTTACCAATATCGGTTACCATGAAATCGCAGAAGCAGCGCGCTTGTCAAGCTGCATTTTGGAAACGGTCGCCGGGATTGCTGAAACGGCAGCGCCGGAATTTTTGCTGCCGGCAGCCCCGGTGTTCAATCCAGCGTGAAACGCCACGTGCAATAGGCGTCGCCGACCTGGTCCGGCGGGCATGATAGGCACTCTGTTCTGATCGCCGGATCTACGGCCCGGGCAAACTGCTCTTTGAGGTCCTGGTCATGCGGAGGTGCTAGATGGGATTGTGGTTCCTGGGAGGGGGCCCGACGGCGGCAGCGCGGGCGCAATTCCCGTCAATGCGCGGTGGTGTCGGGAAGGATTGCCGATCGTCGGAAGATCCTCTTCTTGTCAAGCCATTGTCAAGTGTTACCCCGTGGATTTGTCAAGTACGTACCGGATCACCGTGGCGATCGAAGGGTCGAGATTGGCTGTTTTGATTTCGGTTTGCGGATGGCTGTTGCGGAATACACGAAAGATCTCATCGGCAAATCCCTGTCCCACGGATTGCACTCCGCGAAAATCGAGAACCACTTCCCTGAACTTGTCAAGCCCCGCCAAAAGTCTCTTGGCCTCTGACCGCGACAGGTAGGCGTCCTTGAAAAGCTTCACGAGAACACGCGTCCGGTTGAACTGATAGTCGAACTCCCCGGGGGCGTACTGCGAGAAGATGTCCTCGAGCTTTCTGTGCGAGTTTCGGCTCAGAGAAAAACGGACCTCGGTGCCGCGGAGGCTGCGCCTGCGGCTCACAAAGACATCTCCCTTGTAGGCGTCGAACTGCACCTCCAGATGATGAGAGCGGAGAACAAGGGAATCGGCTGCTTTGGAGGTGAAGAATATGCCCTCGCCCGTATGACGCTCGGGCATGGTGGTGGTTTTCCCTTTGACCAACTCTGCGACCGCCTCCTCTTCCGCTGAAAACCGATGCTTCGATGCGATCGAGGCGAAAACGCCAATGCCGAAATCGCGTATCACAAACCGGAACTCGTAAGGACCCAGACTGGCCTCTACGCGGCCCTCCCGGGATTGGGAGTGATCGATGGCGTTGTTCAGCATCTCCGTGAAAGCGTACCGGGCTATTTCCCAGGCCTCCTTGCGCAGCCGGCGCTCGAGATTTAATTGGAGAGCGACGTCCAGGAAAACGCGATCTTCCTCTGTTTGGGCCAGTCTGCACCGCGTTCCGCAGCGCAGCTCCTCAGGCGCCTTTGCGGGGTGGGAGGAAAGCCTGAACACCGCCCCCCGCGTCCGTCCCTCTTTGACGACCAGGCCTTCCTCCACAAGTTTCTTGAGATGCTGGTGTACGGCCTGCCGGGTCATGCCGAGCGCCTCGGCCATGCCCGCCCCCGAAAGCGACGCGCTCTCCAGAAGCTCGAGGATTCTCGCCTGCGTGTCCATGCGCCCCCTGATTGTCAATTTATTGTCAAGTATATGTAAATATATTTGTCAAGTAAAGGCGGCAAATTGCAGCCTGCCCGAGTGGCTTGCTTTCAGGGTTGTGTCGTCAGGGCTATTGCTCTTGCGCTCAACCGGTCACCGCCCCTGGATGTGGGACAGCACGCTGTCGGGTGCCTTGTGCCCTATGGCCGTCTGAACCCCCACGGACACCAGCAGGATGTCATACTCCCGGCAGTTTCTCGCCAGGCTTTCGACAAAGTCCGCCGGCAGGACGATGACTCCCGCTCGAGATCGCCTGCCTCACGCCCGATCTTCTTCACGCACCGCCGGAACAACGCCGCTTGCCAAGTGTGATGAGAGGCTGGAAAAGCGGGTGGGCGGTCTTCACATCAAACAGGGGAAACACCTTCTGAACGACCAACTCTCGATTCAGCAGGAGAATCCCCAGCGCAACCGCCTGCAGGAGAAACCTGTTGATGCCCAGGCCAACGGATATCCCACCCAGATCTCCCCCATAGATGAATGGGCCGATGGCCAGGTTGAAAGGATCCAGCACCAAGAACAACACCATGAGCCAGTAACCAATGTCCCGCCAGAGGTGGTTGACTGCCGACGCAATCCTGCGCCTCATTGCGAAAAGGGAGTAGCCAAGGGCAAGCGTGATGATATTGCTCGCACCGGAAATGAGAGCCCAATGGGGGCCTTGCCGGGCAGAGACAGGTGTTTTATATACAACTTCCAATCCGTAAGGCTTGATCTGGAATTCCCGATATTCGCCGTATAAAAGAGCGGTGCCTGCATGACATCCTTCGTGCACCAAGGCGAACAGAACTATTGCCGGTAAAATGAGAGCACTCTTTCTCATATGGAATATCTCCCGTATTTGGACTATTCGGCCATTGGTAAACTCAAAAACCGGAATCGTACAGAGACTGGCGCCGAGTCATCGGGCGATGCTCTGACTGGCTAAGGAAATGCCAATAAATAAGCTATACAACTAAGCTGCTTCTTTCGGACGGATAGTGTAATTCCATTCGCCATGGAATTTGGCGGGTTTGATATTCACCGCAGCAAACTCCTTATCGCTAATCCGTTGGGAGATCCCCCGGCTCTGCCGGGGTGGCAGTAGGAGTTTGACAAATCCCGGTGTGGGCCTCCTTCCACAGCTAGCCACAGCATGTCGTCGCGGCACATACCAATCGCCAATAGCGACGCGGAGATCCTTCGATTCCGGTGTGCGACGCCACGTTTTTCGGTTGCGAACAGGCCCCTTTGACCGGCCAGCAACCGTAAAGCCTCCGGCTCTGCCGGAGGATCCTTACTGTTGTACCAGTCGCCGAACTGCCGGTTGATCAGGATCGATCCCTGCCGGTCACAGAGAAGGGCAGGCTGCATCCATCCGGTCACCAACCCTGGATATGGGACAGGACGCTGTCGGGCACCTTGCCGGCAAGCACGTCGGAGAGCGACGCGTCGAGTATGCTGAGCGCCCGGTCCACCTGCTCTTTGCCTATCATAAGGGGAGGGCAGATGCGGAGCACGGACCCGCTGAAGAAGGTGAGGAAGAGCCCCTTCTCCCAGCACCGCCAGCACACCTTGGCCGTGACGGCCCGGGCGCGCTCGCGCGTGCGGCGGTCCAAAACAAGATCCACGCCGATCAGCAATCCCTTGCCGCGCACATCGCCGATTACCTCGTAGCGCTGCATAAGGCCGCGAAGCTCACCCATCAGGTATTCACCGAGATCCGCGGCCCGCGAAACGAGCTTTTCCTCCTCGATCACGCGGATGGCCGCGCACGCAGCGGCACAGCAGATCGGGTTCTGGCCCGTGCAGAATACGTGGCCGGGTGAAGCCCAGTGCGACATCAGGTCCTCCCGGGCTACCAGCGCCGAAATCGGCATCCCCGCGCCCAGCGCCTTGCCCATCACGACCATGTCGGGCGCAAGATTGAAGTGCTCGCAGCCGAACCATCGCCCCGTGCGCCCCATGCCCGTCTGCACCTCTTCGGACACCAGCAGGATGCCGTATTCCCCGCAGATCCTCGCCAGGCTTTCGACGAAGTCCGCCGGCGGGACGACAACTCCGGCGTCGGCCTGGATCGGCTCCCATATGACGGCCGCGACCTCCTCGCCGGGCACGCTGCTCTCCAGCATGAGCTGCAAATGATCCAGGCAGGCTTCGCCGGCGGCATCGCCGTGCGGGCTGCGGTACACGTCGGGGTAGGGGGCGTGGTATACCTCGGGCAGAAATGGTCCGAAGCCCTTGCGCATGTTCAGGCTCACGGCTGAGAGGCTCAGCGCGCCGTAGGTGTTGCCGTGGTAAGACCGGTAAAAGGCGATGATCTTCTGCCGGCCGGCGGCGGCCCGCGCCAGCTTGATGGCGCCGTCGTTGGCGTCGCCGCCGCTCAGTCCCAGGGCCACGCGCTTCGGTGCGGGAACAGGGGCGATGCCGGCGATGGCGGCCAGGGCGTCCGCCAACGGCCGATGGTAGGCATAAGCCGCGTTGTAGTGCACCAGTTCGCCGGCCTGCTTCTGGATGGCTGCCACCACCTTCGGGTGCTGGTGCCCCACATTGGCGATGGCGGCGGCGCTCAGAAAATCGAGATAGCGCCTTCCCTCCCAATCCTCGATCTCTGCACCGCTGCCGGTGCGGACGGCCATCGGGAAGAAAGGGATGCGGATGGACGGGGAGATGAACTCCGCGTCGTGCCGCATGATATCCTCGGTTACGGTCATGATTCGGTCCTCCGTGGTAGCCAGCGCCGCACGCGCTCGGGGGTGGATCGGGTTTCGGCCGCAAGAAATTCGATTTCCCTTTCGTCCAGCGCCCGTCCGACCTCCTGAGCGGCTCTATGGACGAAGGACTCGCGCAGGCGGTCCAGATCGACATCCACCACCGCCATCTGGGAGAGGTCGCGGGGAACGACGATGCGGCGTCCCGGCACGTTCGCGCGCGGATCGCCGGACTCAACCTCGATTCCCATCTGTTCGGCGAAGGCAAGCTGAGCCGTCGGGTGCTTGCCGGCGCCGGTGTACTCGGTTTCCGACACCACCAGGACCTGGTCGCGGTCCATCTCGCGGGCCACGGCCATGGCCGCCGCGAGCGAGGTGTTTCCCGCGGGGCCGCGCTCGAGACCTTCCAGCTGCGCCAGCGCCTCTGTGGCGTAGAAAACTTCACCCTGGGTTACGGTCACGAACCGGTCGATGTAGCGCAGGGAGCGAGCGGCGTTGCGGGGCACGTCGGCGCGATCGGGCCAGGAGGTGAAAGGCATGGCAAAGCCGGTGTGGCCGGTGGTGAAAGACTTCCGGTTGAAATCGCGGTCGGAGGCCATATGCAGGCCTGAGAGATCCACGCTCACAGCCAGCAGGGTTGTATTGCTGCAGCCGGCCCGCTTCAGCCCGCGGGCGGTTCCAGTGATGTTGCCACCCCCTGCATGGGTGACGGCGACGACATCGGGATTCCGGCCGGCCAGCCGGCGCGCCTGCTCGGCGATCTCTTCGCCCAGCGACTCTATGCCGGCGACCGAAAAAGGGGTATAGAGTGAAGCATTGAAGTAGCCGGTCTCTTCGAGCAGTGACAGCAGCACGTAAAAGAGCTCCGGCCCGACCGTTGTCTGGATCACCTCCGCCCCCAGGGCCTCGCACTTGCGTCCCTTTTCCAGGATCTCCGGCTGACCCCCGCCCCGGCTGTCGAATGCCTCCTGCACGATGATGCAGCGCAGGCCGTACATGGCGGCCTGCGAGGCTACGGCGGCGCCGTAGTTGCCGCTCGTGGCCGCGATGATGCCCTCGTATCCCGTCTTCCTGGCGTGAAAAGCGGATATGGAGGCGCGCCGATCCTTGAAGCTGCCCGACGGGTTGCAGGCTTCGTCCTTGACGAAAGTGCGGGCGCCCTTTCCCGGGGGGCTGGTCCGGCGGATGGCTTCTGTGAGGCGGCGCAGCTCCAGCATCGGGGTGTTGCCGACCCCGGCCGCGGACTGGATGCGGCGCATTTCCTCCGGTGGATAACCCACCCTTTCCATCATGGCCTCGTAATCGAAGGCGAGGGGGCCGTGCGAGAACTCCCGGTAATCCAGACCGGTAGCGCGGAACAGGATCTCGCTTTTTCTGGCCATTGTTTCGGCGTATCCCATGTCAGTCGGCCTCGTCTTCCAGCAGCTTTTTGAGAGACGGCCCGACTGCCAGGAGCGTGGGATGGGGGCGGCCGAAACCGTGCGTGTAGCCGGGACGGGCTTCTACCAGTGTCCCCAGCACAAGCCGGCCTGAAAGTGTGCGGATCGTTGTGCGATCGCCGACCCGTGCCGCTTCGACCAACCAGCCGTTGATCCACCCCTCGTAGGGATGCGAGGCGGTGTCCGAGGGGATGCCTGGTGCGCGCTCTGCGGGGGAGAGAATCACGATGTGAATCCGGACCCAAACGCCGGGTTTCACTTGTTCCAACATAGGGGAGTCTCCATGATCGGTCTATTACCAGGTTACCGCAACAAGCCGGTGCTTTTCCTGGAGCAATTGAACCGCCGCCTCTCTGGTCATCCTGCCGGACTCAGCCCAGAGTATAAGTGAACCTGACTGCAGCAGCCAACGCTTTGGATTGGCGGCTCTGGCGCTCCTGCGTCCGGTGGTCAGGCAAAAAAAGCCACGTCATAGGCACCGGCCGAACGCCTTGAATCATCTGTGGCATACACAGAAATTTCAAGGTGTTCTGCTCTGCATGATCCAACGCAGAGAAGAGCTTCATGTGCTGCGCCGGCTGCTTAAACGGCACCCTGTGGTGGCCATCGTCGGCGCCCGGCAGGTCGGCAAGACGACTCTGGCCCGGATGCTGGTCGACGGCTGGTCGGGCAAGAGCCATGTATTTGACCTCGAGAATCCGGAGGACCTTGCCCGCCTCGGCGATCCCATGCTGGCCCTCAGGAATCTCGCAGGTTTGGTGGTGATCGACGAGGTCCAGCGGCTGCCCGATCTGTTCACGGTGCTCCGCGTTTTGGTCGATCGCCCACGCTCGCGTGCACGGTTCCTGATTCTGGGCAGCGCATCTCCGGAGTTGCTGAGGCAGAGCTCCGAGAGCCTGGCGGGACGCATCGTGTATCGCGAGCTGAGCGGCTTTTCGTTGGCGGAAGTGGCGACCGACCAGGGGGATCGCCTCTGGCAGCGCGGCGGCCTGCCACGCTCATTTCTCGCGGGCACTCAAGCTGAAAGTCATGAATGGCGGCGCGCCTTTATCGCCACGTTTCTGGCAATGCGATCCGCTTTAGCGTCGCCCGTGCTTTCCGGCAATTTCGCAAGGCCTGCTGCACGGCCGGAGAAGGATCGCAGTATTGCGCCGGCGCCTGAGCGCGGGCATAGGCCAATCCCCCAAGCACCAGCGCGAGAAATCCAAGAATCGTAGATCCCGTGGATCTGGTACGCATGGGTTTTCCTCCTTGCTGTGGGTGGATCGCTTCGTGAGTCTTGGCGGAGTATCGCACGGATCGGAAGATAGATTCCAGCGCAAGAATCCCGCGATCGGGATCCCGATCTCTTGATTTCACCCTTCCTGTAATCGTCGGCGCGCAACTGTGCTAACGCTTCTGGTAGGTTGCAATAATCTAGGCCTTGGCGAGGATATGCCCCTCCATCGCTTTCTCGAGTTGGGCCTTGGTGGGAGTGCCCAGGTCGGGCAGCATAACATCCAGCGCGTACAGCTTGTGAAAGTACCGGTGCCTGCCGACGGGCGGGCAAGGGCCGCCGTAGCCGGCGCGCTTCCAGTCATTCAGACCCTGAAGCGTTCCCGGTGGAAGTTTTTCGTCGGCCACCCCCTTTGAGAGTCCGGATGCCGATGGCGGGAGGTCGTCGAGAATTCACTTGCCCGGCCCTTCCGGTCGCGCTAGAAATAACGCACGCGCACTATCGAAGTTCCGGTTCGCCTCCGCACTGTGAGGCGCGCCTGTGAAGCGGCGGATGGTGGCGGGACAAGACGGACGCTGCCAGGGGTCCGCACCTGGACTCATCCCCCTGCCGGTTGCAGGGCGCAGCTTTTCATTAATTCCTCTATCGAAGGGAGGTAACGATGATTCTACAGGGCAAAGTGGCCATCGTAACGGGGGCCAGGCAGGGCATCGGCGAGAGCGTCGCGCTGGCGCTGGCTTCAGCCGGAGCCGACCTCGTGCTGGTGAGCCGGAGCATCGCTGAAGATGACCCGGTCGCGAAATCCGCGCAGGAGGCGGGCCGCCGGGTGTTGGTGCTGCAGGCAGATGTCTCCAGGCGCGACCAGGTGCAGAACGTCGTGGATCGCGCGCTTGCCGAATTCCGCAGGGTGGACATCCTCTTCAACAATGCCGGGATCAGCAAGCCCGCCATGCTGTGGAAGATGACGGAGGAACAGTGGGACGAGGTCATCAACGCCAACCTCAAGGGGACGTTCAACTGCATGCAGGCCGTGGCCAGGCCTATGATCGATCAGAAATCGGGCGCCATCATCAATGTCACCTCGTCGGCCGGATTGCTGGGGACCATCGGCCAGGTGAACTACACGGCCGCCAAGGGGGGCGTTCATGCGCTGACCAAGTCGGCGGCAAAGGAGCTGGCCCGCTACGCAGTTACCGTCAATTGCATAGCCCCCATGGCCGAAACCGAGATGACCAGGACCATCACCTCCGACCCGAAGTTTCGGGAAAAGTACATGGAGCGCATCCCGCTGGGCCGTTTCGCCCAGCCGGATGAAATTGGACCGGCCGTTGTGTTCCTGGCTTCGGACCAGGCCCGCTACATCACGGGACAGACCCTTTGTATCGATGGCGGCCTGGTGATGCTCTGACGGAGAACGTAGCCCCGCTATGGAAATCGTTCACAGAACAAAGGAGGGAGGTCTTTGATGGCACGAAGTGTCGTGGTTTTGAGCGCTGCGAGGACGGCTATCGGCCGGCTGGGCGGATCCCTGAAAGACATTTCGCCCCAGGACCTGGGTGCCCTGGTTGTGGTCGAGGCCGTCAAGAGGGGGGGGGTGCCCCCTTCGGCTATTGGAGAAGTGATCATGGGGCACTCCCGGCAGACCACCGAGGCCTCCAATATTGCCAGGGTGATCGCCCTGAAGGCGGATCTCCCGGAGGAGGTTCCGGCCTATACCGTGCACCGGCAATGCGCCTCCAGCATGCAGGCTTTCGTAAACGGCTGCCAGGAAATCCTGACAGGCGGCTCGGAGGTGGTTGTTGCCGGCGGAACAGAGGTGTTGAGCCGGGCGCCCTTCTATCTGAAAAACGCCCGCTATGGCTATGGGATGGGAAACGGCGTCTTGGTGGATTCGCTGACCGAAGCCGGGCCGGGCGCGCAACCGCAGGAGAAATACGGACAACTCCCAATGGGCTTGACCGCTGAAAACGTGGCCCGGGAGTTCGGCATCTCACGGGAGGATCAGGACAGATACGCCCTGACGAGCCAACAGCGCGCCGCCGAAGCGATCGCGGCAGGGCGATACAAGTCCCAGATTGTGCCGGTTCGGGTCAAGTCCGGGAAGGAAATGGTGGCCTTTGAAGTCGACGAGCATCCGCGGATGACCACTCTGGAAAAGCTGGCCGCGCTGCCCCCGGCTTTTGCCGAAGGGGGGACGGTCACGGCCGGCAACACCTGTGGCTTTAACGATGCCGCGGCCGCTCTGGTGCTGGCCTCGGAAGCCGGCGCGGAAAGGCTGGGAGCGAAACCGCTTGCGAAAGTCGTTGCCTGGTCGGCAGTGGGGCTGTCGCCGCGCATCATGGGCATCGGGCCGGTCCCGGCCGTCCGCAAAGTCCTTGCCGGGGCGGATCTCAGCCTCGACGACATCGGGTGGATTGAGCTGAACGAGGCCTTCGCCTGCCAGGTTCTGGCTTCCATCCGGCAACTGGGATTGAGCGAGGAGCGCATCAATCCGCATGGCGGCGCCATCGCCCTCGGCCACCCTATCGGCGCCACGGGAGCGGTACTGCTGACCAAGCTCATCTGCGGCATGGCGGAGCGGGACGAAAGGTATGGAATGGCCACGCTCTGCATCGGAGGGGGACAGGGAATGGCGGTAATCCTGGAAAAATCGGGATAAGGGGCATGGCCTGGAAGAAACACGATTTTGACAACGTCCCCGACCGCAGGTGCAGCGACAGTGAAAAGTGGGGGAAGTACGCACTGCAGCAGCGCGATTCCTGAACCGCAGGTTCTGGCTTTTCAAAATCGGCGAGGCGCTGGCAGAGCGACGACGGCTTGAAGCAAACCCCTCTTGTGTGAGCTTATTGAAACCGAGGTTGGGAGAGGAGGGAAATGCTCTCTGTCCACAGACGCATGAATTGAGGATCGCGTTCTTTGAGGCGCTCAGCTACCTGGTCTTCTGTGTACACCAGGATGTCCACCGGCACCGATAGCCGGAAATAGCCATAAAAAGAGCGGATCCAACCAACGGGATCGCCTTCCGTCCCTGAGCGCAGGATTATCAAGACATCGGCATCGCTTGTGCCCACTTGGTCTCCCCTGGCTAAGGAACCGAAAAGCCGTATCGAGACGACCTCGGGGCGCTCCTGACAGATCCTGTGTGCTATCGCGCGCAATGCCTTGAGGACTTCACCTCTCTCGAGCGAGATTGTCCTCACAGAATCGGATGATCTGAGCCGCAGCATCCACAGCCTCCGTTGCCTTCCGTCGGTTGAAATAATCCGCAGGCTTGCCTTCCGGGAAGCCATTTGGATACCGTGTCGGAATGTAGTAGGCGTCCAGCAGTTGCCCATGCGCTACCATCTCCTCGGATACCGCAACACCTTCAAGGCGGTCAAGCATTGGCGTGATGGCGTGTCCCCACACCGCAATGCCCCGGTTCATCAGCAGTGCTTTGACAGCTTTTTCGGCGGCTTGCTGAGACGTAAAGCACGCCCACTCCCAAAACGCAAATTTGACATCCAATCGTGCCCGGTCCAGGTCGCGCTTGGCTTGAGCTAACCAATCACGATAGCGGTTCATGGGTTTGGCCCCAATCTCATTCGAATGCCAGTATGGAGCACAGGGAAATGGGATGCAATTGTTGAGTTTTTGCGTCGCTTGGTGACTTTGGAGTGGAACGGCCTCCCGCAATACCGGCAGCAGAACACAGAAACCCACGTCGGCTGAGGCCCGCTGGCGATTCGCTACCCTTCATATTTTGCCACCGCACCCCGGAATTTTTCCGGGACGCGCCCGGGCTTGCGGGTTTGCGCATCGATGAATACCGCCACGATCTTCCCGCTCGCCACGCGTTCGTCGTTTTGTTCCTTGAACGCGCAGAACTCGAACGTGACGCTCGAATGGCCGATGCGGCCTGCCCGGGCGTGGACTGTCAAAACCTCGTCGAAGAAGGCTCTGGATTCGAAATCGCACTCGGCGTGGACGTAGAAAAAATCCATGCCGGCCGCAATCACATCCTGGTAGGTGCAGCCTATCGCACGCGTGTAGCCGGTCAGGGCGTCGTCGAAGTAGGTCAGGTAGTGGCCGAAGAAGACATGCCCCTGCAGATCGGTTTCGGCAAAGCGCACGCGCACGGGAATCGAGAACTTGTATTTATCCATGAGTATTGGAGACCGGCGCCATAACCTCGAAATAGACCGAGGATGAGCGGCAGGGAACGGCTCCGTAATTCCGAGGTTGTGGCGCCTGTCCCGAATGCCGCTTGGTTGAGGGTGAACGAAATCACCTGGTAACGTCGCCAAATCAATTGCTTAAGCCCCGAAGGGGCGGCGCGGGAAAGCCCAGGGCGTAAGCCCTGGGTTGTCGGCGAATGCCGGGATTGAGCCCTGCAAGGGCGGCACAGCCGGTGTCGCCCTTGCAGGGCTCCCCTCTCCCCTTATCCCGCCTTACCCAGGGCTTCCGCCCTGGGCTTTCCTGTTGGACCCTTTCAGGGTCCTCGATTCCTTATTTGAGCGCCATTTGCGCCTGTCCCCGAAATTTTAGAGCTCGGCGGCGAAGATGGCTGCGCCGAAAGCGCCCATCTCCTGGGGGTGGGGCGCGATCTGCACCGCCACGCCCGCGCGCGCCGCCAGGACGTCCGCCACTATGTCGTTGAAGGCGGCGACCCCTCCTGTCATGATCACCCGTCCGGTCAAGGTATCCATTTCCACAATCCTCTTGACTATGGATTCGAACAGGCCGCGGACGATGCTGTCGGCTTTTTCGCCGGCCCTGATCCGGTCGAGCACCTCCGTCGCGGCGAAGACGGTGCAGTAGCTGCCGATGCGGGTTGTCTGCGCTGCCGCACGGGCCATGGCGTTGAGCCGGCCGAGGGGGATGTCCAGCCTGCGGGCCATCTCCTCGAGAAAGGCGCCGGTGCCGGCGGCGCACTTGCGATTCATCTTGAAGCCGGTACACCGCCCCTGCGCGTCCAGTTTTATGACCTTGCTGTCCTGCCCCCCGACATCCACCACGGTGATCCTCTCCGGGAAGTAGTGGTGGCAGCCCCGGCCGTGGCAGCTGATCTCGGTTATGGCATCCCGCGCGAAGGCCACGTTCCTCCGGCCATAGCCGGTGGCAACGGCGGCGTGGATGGAATTACGGGCGATTCCCGCGAGACCTGCGGCTTCTCCCAGCGCAGCTTCCGCCGCCGCAGCCAGATCGGTGCCGGAGCGCCGAACGTGGCTGCCGAGTATGCGAATGCCGGCATCGATGACCACCGCCTTGGTCGTCGTCGTGCCCACATCCACGCCGGCATAATACTTCTCCGCCGCCGCTCCGCCGCCATTCTCCATTCAGTGACCTTCCGGCGCCGCCGATTGCATCTCCAGTCCCTTGACCAGAGCGGTGATGGCGTAGTTGTAAGGAGTCTTGATCCCCAGTTCGCGGCCGCGCTCCACGATCCTGCCGTTGAGCCAGTCGATTTCTGTCGGAAGCCCCCGTTCGATGTCGTGGTGCATGGAGGTCTTGTGGTAACCCGCCTTCCTCAGATACTGCACGGAATGGTCAAAAATATCCCCCTCGAAGTTCACGCCCGAGGCCTCGGCCACTTCGATGCCCTCCCTCATGAGCTCCTCGACCAGGAACTCGGTCGGCTCGAAGTCCATCATGTCCTTCATCCTCTTGCAGGTCAGGGCGCACATGGCGCTGAGGCCGACGTTGACGATGACCTTTTCCCATTCGAATCTCTTGATATCACGCGTGAACCGCGTGTCGCAATCGACCCCCGTCAGCAACTCGGCTAATGCCTGGGCCGCAGGTTCCGCCTCCGGCGTCAGCGTGCCGACGTAGTTCGGCGGATTGAAGAAGGTCATCCGGATCTGACCGTCCTTTACCAGGCTTCCGGCGAAGTTCACCACCATGCGCAGGACGTTGGCTTCGCCGAATATCTCGGCGAGGTATTCCTCGTTACCCAGGCCGTTCTGGCAGCTGATGATGCACGTTTCGGGCCGCGCCACCCGCTTCACTTCCTGAATGAATTGCGGCATCACCGAGGCCTTCGTGGCGATGACGATCGTCTCGACATGCGGATACTCGGACAGCTCGGCCACGTTCTGGATCAGCCGGTCGCTCTTGAACGTCATCTCGGAGACGCCAGAGACCTTCAACCCTGCCTTCCTGATGGCATCGAGGTGGCCCTTCAGGACGTCGCACAAAACGACCCTGTGTCCGGCGCGGGAAAGGTATGCCGCCAGGATGCCACCGACCGGTCCTACGCC
The DNA here is from genome assembly GCA_037444305.1 of Acidobacteriota bacterium. Taxonomy (GTDB): domain Bacteria; phylum Acidobacteriota; class UBA6911; order UBA6911; family UBA6911; genus JBBIMP01. The sequence continues at coordinate 73,441 of JBBIMP010000021.1, read as the reverse complement.
GACAATCGCAATCTTGTGTTCGTTTGCCATTCGCTCTCGCTCCCTGGAGGTGTGCAAAACGTGGCAACAGGATCCCCTGTCCACGCGGTGAATGGAAGGGCAGTCGAGACCGGACGACGGCGGCCCGGCACTGCCCGATGCATCATTCCGTTGTCCTAGGGCCGGCGAAACGCTCGCGCAGCGCTCGATGGAGCACCTTGCCCGACCCTGTCCTCGGCATGTCCTCGGCCGGAATCAGGTGCACGGCCCGAGGCTTCTTGAATCCGGCGACCTTGTCCCGGCAATAGGAGATGATCTCCTCCTCCGCGGGCGGATTGCCGGAGTCCTTGGGGACGATAAAGGCCGTCACCTCGTCCCCCCACTTGTCGTGGGGCAGGCCGACAACTGCGACGTCCAGAACCCCGGGGTGAGCTCCGATCACCTTCTCCACCTCGCTGGGGTAGACGTGCTCGCCGCCCGTGATGATCAGGTTGTCCTTCCGGTCGACGATGTAAAAGAATCCGTCGCGATCCCGGCTGCCCATGTCGCCCGCGCTGAACCACTCGCCTCGGAATGAATGGGCGGTCTTCTCCGGCAGCTTGTGGTAGGCGTCGAACAGCATGGGCCCGCGGGAGAAGATCTCGCCGATTTCTCCCGCGCCGACCTCATTCCCATCCTCGTCGAGGATCTTGACCAGGTCCGTGCCCAGCGATTCGAAACCGATGGAACCCAGCTTCTCCATCTGATGCTCGGGCTTGAGCACGGTGACGATTCCCGCCTCCGTGGATCCATACGCTTCGTAGAGTTGAACGCCGGGGAAGAAATCCATGATCGCCAGCTTCATCTCCCTTCTCACCGGCGCGGAGGAGCAGAGCAGCTTGCGGATCGAGCTCCGGTCGTGCCTTCTTGCCTCGGGTGCTGCGTTCAAGATGATGCTGTAGTGGGTCGGGATCAGCGAAATGAAGGAGATCTTCTCCCTCTCGATGATCTGCAGGATCTCTTCCGCCTTGAATGAACGCGCGGGATGGATGTAGACGGAGCCCCCGAGGTAGGTGAAGGTAAAGGTGAAAAACGTGGAATTGATGTGGCACAGCGGCATGATGTTGAGACAGACGTCGTGTTCGTTGAAGCCGAAGTCGGCCGCGTTGATCAGAAAGAAGGCGATGTGCGATTCGTGCGAGCGCAGCACTCCCTTGGGCCGGCCCGTAGTGCCCGAGGTGTACATGAGAATCCAGGGATCCTCCGGCCTGACCTCGGCCTGGGGCTCGCTCTCCGGGGCTTCGCCCAGCAAGGCCTCGTAATCCCTGTAGCCGTCCCGTCCGCGGCCGACGACCACATACCGATCTGCCGGAATGCCCGGCAGCTCCGTCCTTATTGCATCCACCGAGGGCGCAAAATCCTCGTGCGCAATCAACGCCCTGGCGTCCGCGTTGGCGGTGATGAATTTCACATCCGCAGGCAGCAGGCGAAAATTGATCGGCACGATCACGAGCCCCGTTTTCGCCGTTGCCAGATAGGCCTCCACGATCTCTATGCTGTTTTCCATGAGGACTGCGACCCTGTCCCCCTTTTTCAGGCCGAGCGCGAGCAGACCGTGAGCCAGCCGGTTGACCCTGCGGTTGATCTCTGCGTAGGTGAAGGCCCTGGCACGGTCTTTCAGCGCGATCGAGTGGGGAAACTTCTTGGCGTTTACTTTCAGATTCTGGCCTAGGTTCAGCCAGCCGGCCATATCCACCTCCAGGCGGCCGCCAATGGCGTGCCTTGGTCCGTCAGTTAGAAACCGTCAGCGAAGCTCTCTGTTGCCTGTAGGGCGATGCGCGCGTCGATGGCGAGAAAGCGATTCCCGCAGGCCCTGACAGGATTCAGAACCAATCCTGGGTCACCGGCATGGCGGCGGGCCCTTGGGAATTTCGCCGGATGATCTCCGGCATCCCGCATGTAACCAGACCGATTTCACCCCTTGCGCGCCAGCGATTCCCGGATTGCGGTCGGCATCCCGTCTGTCTCAACCGCTGCAACTGGAGACAATTTGTAAACTACATTCCGCGGAATCTCAACAGTAGATTCCACCGCTCCTTCGGCCACAGCCCGTGCGAGAAAGATGGACCGGTACTGGAAGAAGATCAGGCGAACCGCAATAGAGCAGTGTCTTGATGAGACGGATCGTGGCATCCGACAGCCCGCCGTGGACAAACCACTCGTCCAGCGCGGCGGCCCGCCAGCGGAAGGGATCGAACTGGGGGACATTCTGCGGATGCTTTGCCGGCGCCGGGTAGATTGTCCGGCGGCTCTCAGGCATCAGGCTGAGCAGAAGTTCTGTTACGTTTTCGGTGCGATCCCGGGAATCCCCTGGGGCATTCTGATCATCGATAGGTCGGCCCCCATGCAGTCTTGTGAGGGAAAGCTACCGCGCAATCGGTCGAGCACACCGGAATTCCCGACAATTCCCCCAATCCCCCGTCCCATTCCTCCTCTTCCCCGGGCGGTTCGGGAGGAAAGGGCCTGCAGGTCACTACGTAATCCCTGGCCCGCTGTTTCGGTTTCCGGGCGGGATTGGACCGGCGGCAGGCAGGGAGCGCTAAGTTTCACAAATCCAATTTATTACGAACACCCTCGTAGGACGGAAGCACAATGTCAACGCGCCGGGCATAGGCCGCTATCTATGCTTCGGAGATTTGGAAAACGGGTGGAGACCGACTGCCCTTAGTGCGGTTGCTCGGAGGATAACCGTGAAACCAGCCGTACGGGATAGCGCGAGGCTTTGGCTGCCTGGCTGCGGGGACCGGAGGAGACACATTGGCCTGAATCACGCCCCGGCCCCAGGGACGCATGCGCAAGGCCTCCGCCTTGGTCCGGATTTCGCGCGCAGGGTCGAGATTAGATTACTGCAATAAGGGCCCGCATTCAGGGACTCGCGGTGGGGATCGGCAAGCGCCGCTGCGAGGGGATGGTGCCGGTTGTGGGGCTACCTCTGATAGCGGCTACAGGGCGAAGCGCGCATCGGCGACGAGGACGCGATCCTTAAAGGCGATGACAGGATTCAGATCCAATTCCCGAATCTGGGGCAGATCGGTGACCAGTTGCGAGATTCGCTGGATGATCTCCACCAGCCCCTCGACGTTCACGCCTGCCTGACCCCTGGCGCCGGTCAGCAGCGGCGCCGCCCGGATCGAATCCAGCATCGCGCGCGCTTCGGCGTCCGTAACCGGGGTCAGTTTGTAGGCCACATCCTTCAGGATCTCGACGTAGATGCCGCCCAAGCCGAACATGAGCAGGTGTCCGAGCTCCCCTTCGGCTTTTGCTCCGACGATGACCTCGCGGCCGCCGGCGAGATATTTCTGCACAAGAAATCTCAGGTCCGGCGCTTCGATTCTGTCGTGCATGCCTTCCACGGCAGCGCGAACAGCCTTGGCATCGGCGAGATTGACGGCGACGCCGCCGGCTTCGCTCTTGTGGATGATGGTTGTGGCGTCCGCCTTGACGACCACAGGGAAGCCGATTTCCGCCGCGGCTCTTGCGGCCGTTGCTGCGCTGTCTGCCATTCGCCAGTCCGCAACCGGGATGCCGTAGGCACTGAGAAGGCCGTACGATTCGGCGGCAGGCAGAATCCTGCCGTCAGCCACCTGCGCTTTCTCCAGTACTGATTGCGCCCGTTTGCGATTCGCATCGCCGAATCTCCGGACGTTACCGGGCGGCTTGCTGCGGATCTCGTGGTACCGGATCATTGCGGCTAACGCCCTCGCCGCGGTTCCGGGAAAGCTGTAGCAGGGAACCCCCCCCTCCCTCAGAATTCTCACCGTCTCCGTCCACTGGCGCCTGTCGGTCATGAGGTTGCAGACGATCGGCTTTCTCTCCTGCCTGTTGACCTCGGCGATCTGTGCGGCGATGCCGTCCGTGTCCACAAAGAACGGGGTGACAAAGTTGAGATAAATGCTGTCCAGCTGGTCCTCGTCCATCAGCACGTCCAGAGCCGTTCGGAAGTGCCCGGCACCGGCTGTGGCGAGGACGTCCAGGGGATTGCGGATGGCCGCCTCGGGGAGGAGCCTCTCTTTCAGAATGCTCTTCGCCTTTTCGGAAAGGGGTGGCGCTTTTAGACCTGCTTTTGCGAAAACATCCACCGAAATGACCGCCGGACCGCCCGTGTTCGCGATCATGCCCACGCGGTTCCCGCGGGGAACGGGTTGCTGGGCGAACGCCGCCGCCGCCTGGCACAATTCCGCTTCGTCCCTGAACGACAGTATCCCCGCCTTTTCGAAGATCAGGTCGGTGGCGATGTCCTCCCTTGCCAATCCCCCGGTGTGGGAAGCTGCTGCCTTTGCTCCCTCCATGGTCCGGCCCGCCTTCATGGCCAGGATGGGCTTTCTCGCGGCAACTTCGCCCGCCACTTCCAGAAAGATCCGCGGCTCCCTGAGACCTTCGACATATAGGACGATAACGCGGGTTCCTTCGTCCTCGCCGTAGTAACGCACGATTTCGGGAATGGAGACGTCACAGGCGTTGCCGTTGGAGGCGTACATCCGCGTCCCGACTCCCATTTCCGAAAACGCCTGGTGAATCACCTCGGCCACGCCGCCGCTCAGAGCGACGATGGAGATGGCCCCGGTTTCCGGCCTGGTGAAGGTGAAGTTGCAGTAGGCGCGGATATCGGGATCCGTGTTGATGATCCCCTGGCAGTTGGGCCCGAATATGCGGATCCCCGCCTGTTTTGCCCTGGCCAGGCAATCCTCCTGGATTGCAGCCCCCTCGGGCCCGACCTCGGCAAATCCTCCCCCGTTGAGGATCACGAACTTGACTGCCTTCTTCCCGCAATCCTCGATAGCCTGCGGCACAAACCTGGCGGGGATGATGATGTGCGCCACATCCACGTTCGTCGGCACGTCCGCGATGGAGCCGTAAGCCTTCACGCCCCGGATCTCGTCCCCTTTTGGATTGATGGGATAGATCTGTCCCTTGAAGCCGAAATCCAGCAGGTTTTTGACGATGCGGTTTCCTATTGAAAGCTCTTTGGTGGAGGCTCCGATCACCGCCACCGACCTGGGTCTGAACAGCGCGTCCAGCATCTCGTCGCTCCTCGTTGACTCTGGGGAACCGGCGTTTTGGCGCCGATCCCTGGAGATTGGCCGCACCCCGAAGGGGTGCAGCAGGAAAGCCCAGGGCACAAAAGCGTGTGTCGCCCCATCAGGGCTTCGTCGATTATGACCCTCCGATGTTCCCAGGGCTGACGCCCTGGGCTCTCCTATTGGACCCTTTCAGGGTCCGGGTTGTGCAATTGAACGGCTCGCACCCCGAAGGGGTGCAGCAGGAAAGCCCAGGGCACAAAAGCGTGTGTCGCCCCATCAGGGCTTCGTCGATTATGACCCTCCGATGTTCCCAGGGCTGACGCCCTGGGCTCTCCTATTGGACCCTTTCAGGGTCCGGGTTGTGCAATTGAACGGCTCGCACCCCGAAGGGGTGCAGCAGGAAAGCCCAGGGCGTGAGCCCTGGGTTTTCGGCCGATATCGAAAAAAAGCCCTGTAAGGGCGCAACTCCTGCTGGATCATTTCAGGCTTCCCCGGAGTGCGGTCCAAAGGGCGCCCTAAGATAGCATCTAATGTGATTTGGTCGCCTTCCTGCCGACGTGATGCCGTGCGGTTCGTTGCAGTTGCTCGATGAAGGCCTCGATGTTGGTGTTGGTCTGCTCGTCCGACAGGCACCTGAGGTCGTTCAGGTCGCCGTCTATGACCAGCGCCGGGATGCCGGTCCTGCTTTCGAGACGCTGGGGCATGCCATAGCGGCTGTTGGAGTTGTTCGGGCAGGTCCTGGCATTGTGGTAGACGACGCCGTCCACGCGGAAAAAATCCAGCATCTTTTTGATGTACTGTTCTTTGGCATCGTCCGCCCGCACGATGAACAATTCCGTGTAGGCCTTCGCCATGCTGCGGATCGGATCCTCCGGATCCAGAGCGGAAAATATCCAGCTGTTGCAGTAGGTCGAAGCCAGGACACAGGTCTTCAATCCGGCAAACAGATCGGAATGGGCGCGCAGCCTGCCCCAGATCGGCATGCCCTCCCAGTAGATCCTGAAGCGCTCGTCCTCCACCGCGCCGATTCCCGTGGCCACCCTTTCCTCCAGTTCCGCCAGGAGCCGGCGGTAGAAGTCGTTCGCCGCCTGCGTGCCCCGGCCGACCACGGCCGGTCCCATGAGCGTAGTGCCGTCGAAAAACGTCAGCGGAGATGGAGCGGCCGCTGCCGTAGCCAGAACCCTTTTCCACAGTTCGGAACACTCCCTGGACAGCGCCACGACTCTCTCGAACTCGCCTGCGTCGAAGCTGGCGCCCGCAGCCTTTTCCAGCGGCTCGATCAGGTTCTCTATCTGGCGCGCGATGGAGACAATGTGGCTCTCGGTGACCTCTTGCACGCCCCGGTGGGTTTCCAGACCGAGGAGGGGAGCATCAAACTGCCTGGCATACCAGGCGAACCAGTCCTGGACGTCGCGGCACTGGTTTGTGTTGAAAACAAGCACGTCGGGCCGGGGCACGCCGCGGATGCCAAAAGCCCTGTCCAGCGGCGTAAATCCCTGTGTGAATGCCCCGATGTCCGACGTCAGGTAGGAGCAGATCTCCGGCGCGTAGCCCAGCGCATTGGCATGGGGAATGTAGTCCATGGCCGCGCGCGTGGCGCCCAGCATCGCGGCGTGGGTTTCGGGGAAATACACCAGGAAACCCATGCCTCGCAGCAGCTCGGCGGGGCCCACGCTCGTGCACCAGGCGATCTTATTCTCCCTGCTGGCGGATGCGCGATCCAGTTCAAGGTAGTAGTCCGCCATGAATTTCTTCATCTGCCCTGCGGCCTCGAGTTCCTTCCTGATCACCTTCTTTTCTTCAGCCATGGATTGCCTCCAGCATTGCCGGATGGCGGGCGGCGTTCCCCGCCGGCCGGCGGGCCCAGCCAAAGGGCCGCACGAAGTTGCAAGTGTTCCTTCATTTATATATCTTTCCCCCGCGATAAGCGATAAATTCACGACATGAGCATGGCCATTCCCGATCTGAGGCTCCACATTCCGCATACATTGCCCGAGGCCCTGAGTCTTCTGGGGGAGCTCGAGGGAGCCCGTGCAGCGGCCGGCGGAACGGATCTGTTTGTCGATTTCAAGGAGGGCCTGGTTCTAGCGGGCAACGTCGTTTCCCTCCACCGGATTGCAGAACTGAAGCGAATTGAACTGGGGGAGCGACGGATTCGGATCGGCGCCTTGGTGACCCCGGAGGATATCATTGCCAGCGGGGTGGTGCGTGATCACCTTCCCGCCCTCGTTCAGGCCGCGTCTTCCATGGCGAATCCACGGATTCGGACCATGGCCACGATTGGGGGCAACATCGTAAGCGCGGTCCCGTCGGCGGACCTGCCGCCGCCGCTCATCGCCGCCGGGGCGCTCCTGGAACTCCGCTCCGCGGATTCATCGAGGGAAGTTCCTCTCGCCGAATTCTTCCTGGGGCCGAGATCGACCGTCCGCCGGAGGGAGGAGCTTCTCACTTTTGTCATTCTCCCGCTTTCTTCGGCGAACACGGGAATTTCCTATCAGCGGTTTGGCCTGCGCGGGTCCAACGCCCTGGCGGTAGCTTCCGTCGCCGCCGCGCTAACCCTCGAGAAGAGACAGATAGTCAGCGCGTCAATCGTACTCGGAGCGGTTGCGCCGACAGCGCTGCAGGCCGATAGGGCAGCGAGCCTCCTCATCGGGAAGGAAGCCTCCGGCCCGCTCTTCCAAGAGGCGGCCGCATCAGCCCAGGAGGAGGCCAGGCCTATCTCGGACATCCGGGGATCCGCCTGGTTCAGAAGAGAGCTGATCCGGGTCCTGACACAGAGAGCCCTTGCCGAAGCGCTCGACAGAATCAGCCAAAGTCCGGAGAAAGCGAAATAGCTTCATGCCGCAGCGGGACACGCGACACCGCATCATCGTTCTCAAGGTCAACGGCGAGGAGCATTGCGTGGCCGTCAAGGACGGCGAAGTGCTGGCAGACGTTCTCAGGGACAAGCTGAGGCTCACGGGCACCAAGAAAGGCTGCAGCCTCGGCGTCTGCGGCGCCTGCACGGTGCTCGTTGACGGCACACCGAAAAACAGCTGCCTTCTTCTCGCCGCCGCCTGCGAGGACGCCGAAATCACGACCATCGAGGGAGTGTCCCGCAACGGGAAGCTCCACCCGCTGCAGCGCGCATTCGTGAACCACGGCGCGATCCAGTGCGGTTTCTGCACGCCGGGCATGGTGCTGACCGCGCTGGCGCTCGTCCGCCAGAATCCGGATCCTTCGGAGGAAGACATCAAGGAATTCCTTTCGGGAAATCTCTGCCGTTGCACGGGCTACACCGGCATCATCAACGCCGTGAAAAACTGGAGGAGGTACGCCGATGCGGACGATTTGCCGGCTCACTCCGACGATCTGGACAGGTTTCGGACCGTGGGCAAAAGCCTGCCCCGCGTGGATGCAGCCGACAAGGTCACCGGCAGGGCGAAGTTCACGGCGGATTTCTGCTTGGAAAACATGCTTTACGGGAGGATCCTCCACTCGCCCCTCGCCCATGCCAGGATCAAGGGCATCAATACCGGAAGGGCGGAACGCGCTCCCGGCGTCAAGCTGGTCCTGACTGGGAAGGACGTCCCGGACATCACCTACGGTGTCAATCCCGCCCGTTACGACGAACACGTCCTGGCCAAGGACCGGGTCCGCTACGTGGGCGACGAAGTGGCCGCGGTCATCGCTGTCGACGAGGAATCGGCGGAAAAGGCACTCAGCCTGATCGAGGTCGACTATGAGGAGCTGCCGGCTGTATTCAACCCGATGGAGGCCCTTGCCGAAGGAGCTCCGCAGCTTCACGAGCGGTACAAGGGGAACGTCAACACCCGCGTCGACTTTCACTTCGGCGACATCGAGAAGGGCTTTGCTGAGGCCGATTGTATCCGCGAAGAGGAGTTCGTGGGCAACCACGTCTACCAGAGCCCGATCGAGCCCCACGCTTCCATCGCCTACTGGGAGAACGACGGCGCAACCCTCGTCCTGTACTCCTCCACCCAGGTGCCCCACTACCTTCATTACTGGGTTGCCCGGGTGCTCGACCTCCCGCTGGGGAAAATACGCATCCTGCGCCCGCCGGTCGGCGGGGGATTCGGCGGAAAGCTCGACACCACGACACAGGACCTGGTAACTGCCATCGCCTCTCGGAGATTGGGCCGGCCCGTCAAGATGGTGTTCACCCGGAAGGAGATGTTTCTGCACGGCCGGGGCCGGCACAAGCAGTACATGAGGTTCAAGCTCGGCGTCAAAAAGGACGGGAGGATCACCGCCTTCCAGAGCAGGATCTATCTCGACGGCGGCGCCTACACCTCCTTCGGCGTCATCACCGCCTACTATGCCGGCAGCATGATCCCGACCCTCTACCAGATCCCCAACTACCGCTACGAGGGTTACAGGATCATGACCAACAAGCCGGCCTGCGGCGCCATGAGAGGCCACGGAACGCCGCAGCCCCGTTTCGCCTTCGAATGCCTGCTGAACATAATCGCGGACGACCTGGGCCTCGATCCCGTGGAAATACGCATGCGCAACGCCATGACGCCCGACAGCCGCACATGCAACGAGCTGGACATCCACAGTTGCGAGTTCAAGGCAACGCTGGAGAAAGCGGCGGGGAAGGCGAAGTGGCGGGAGAAGTACGGCAAGCTTCCACCGGGGAAGGGAATCGGGATCGGCTGCGGCGGATTCGTTTCGGGCGCCGGCTACTCCATATATCGGGGCCAGGTGCAGAGGGATTCCGAGAAGGAACTGACGCCTTTCCTCAAGAAGGCGGTCTTCCCCCACTCGAACGCGATTGTGAAGATCAGCGAGGACGGCACCGCGGCCGTGGCCCTGATCCTGGCCGCCGAGATCGGCCAGGGATCCAGCACCGTCCTCTCCCAGATCTGCGCCGAGGCGCTGGGCATCGGCATGGACCGGGTTCGGCTCAGGGCCGAGGATTCCGACATCAGTCCCATCGATCTGGGCGCCTACTCGTCGCGGATTACCCTGATGGGCGGGAATGCGGTGGCGAGGGCGGCGAAAGACGTGTTGAAGAAACTCTTCGAAATGGTCGGCGGCATCTGGGGCTGCGATCCGGGGGAATTCGAAGCCCGGGACAACAAGATCTTCCTCAAGGCGGATCCTTCGAGGAGCATCGAGTGGGCGGAGGCGGCCCGCAGATATTTCAACGACAACGGCCCGCTTGTGGGCACCGGGTGGTACAAACCTCCGGAGGGCCTGGGCGGCGACTACAAAGGCGCCGCCGTCGGCACGAGCCCGGCGTTTTCGTTCAGCACGGTTGTCTGCGAGTGCAGCGTGGATCTGGAAACCGGCAAAGTGAAGCTTGAAAGATTCACGGATTTTCACGACTGCGGCACCCCTATCAATCCGCAGGCGGTGCACGGCCAGGTCGAGGGCGCGATCGTCATGGGCGCCGGGGAGACGCTCATGGAAGAGGTGGTGTACGACGAAAAAGGGAGCATCGTGAACCCCAACCTGCACGAGTACCTGCTGATGACGGCCAAGGACGCGCCGGAGATCTTCAGCGGCATCGTGGAGTCGTGGGAGCCGGAGGGCCCTTACGGCGCCAAGGAAGTGGGCGAAGGCGCCACCCTGCCGGTGCTCGGCGCGGTCGCACACGCCATCGCCAACGCCACCGGCGTATGGATCAAGGAACTCCCCATCACCCCCGAAAGAATCCTGAAGGCGCTGAAGGAAAAAAAAGCGTTACACGGAGTTTCACGAAGAAGCACGGAGAGCCACTGAGAAATCCGTGTCGCTTCGTGCTCCTCACTGCCCATATCCTAGACTCTTTAGCAGGGCCGTTGGCGGTAGGCCGGCGGGACGGATACACCCATAGGCGGGATAGACATGCAACTCGGAGCGTTTTCGGTCAGCCTCCCTGTGAAGGATATCAAGGCCTCGCAGGCCTTCTACCAGAAGCTGGGATTCATGGTCTTCATGGGAGATGTTTCCCAAAACCGGCTGATCCTCAAAAACGGGGAGTGAACCAAAGCGCTCCTTAAATCTTGGGCGCCCACACGCCAACCGGCGGTCGATCCGTCTTCCTTCGGCGAATTCCGCTTTCCAGCATGCCACGCTGCTTCAATTCTGCTCTTTTCCTTCTCGCTCACCTCGTCCATCGGGAGATTCGTTACTTCAATTTCAAAAGCGTGCTGACAGGAAGGCGGGCGGCAATGCGAGAAGGATAATAAGCCGCAGCAGGCGCAAAAAAGGCCAAAGCGGCAACTACAGCGCATGCATTGAAAAAGCTCCGCGACGAGACTTCGTAGAGGTAGCTCGAAATCCAGCCGGACAGAAGAAAGGTTAGTGCCAGTCCGGCACCGATCCCCACTGCCGTTAGTGCAAAGGCGTGCCTAAACAGTAAACCTTGAATCTGTGAGGGTGTGGCGCCCACAGCCATTCGGATGGCCAACTCTCGGGAGCGCGCAGCAACGCGATAGGACAATGCGCCGTAAAGTCCGACCAGAGCCAGAGTCACAGAAACAAGCCAAAAAATCGAAACTATTCGTGCAAACAGCCTTGACGCCGACAAAGTCCGATCAATCCGCGTGTCAATAAACTCGACATTGAAAAGGGGAAGGTGGGCGTCCAGGCGGTTTACCTGCCGCTGAAGGAGCGCTGTCACCTCTTCGGAGTGCCGGTTCGCCCTGAGGAGGATCGATAATCTTCCGGGCAATATGCCCTGCCCGAGAGGTTCATAAACCTGAGGGTCTGTCCTGTATAAAGATGCCGGTCGGTGGTCGGCCGCCACACCAATTACTTCGAAATCCCCGCCCTGCCACGCCAGGCGTTGGCCGACCGCAGGTTCAGCAGGCCAGAGTGTGCCTGCGGCCGATGCGGTTATTATCAAGACGTTTGGCCCCCCTTCCCGGCTTTGTCCGAGGCACTCGGCGTTCGTGAAGTCTCGACCCTGCATGATTCGGATGCCCATCGTCCGAAAATAGCCGGACGTGACTACGTTGCGAGAAACGCGCATGGGGGCACTTGCCTTCGTGCCTGGCAGCACCGCAAGTCTAGTGCTTCCCGAGTATGGGCTGACCTCGGCGAGAGCAAAACTCTGTAATCCGAGGTTCTCGGTCAGGCGGGACATCAGATCCCGATATAACCTCCGGAGCTCCACCTGTGTATAATTGTGCATCGATGGATCCAAGGTTGCCGATAGAACCGCCTTCGGAGACCACCCGAGATCGATCCTGTTGAGGTTATGAAGGCTATGCACCAATAGCAGAGCGAACACTGCCAGCACCAGCGAGACTGCGAGCTGGCCGGCCACAAGCATATTCTGGAGATTCAGGAACTTGCTTGTGTCGGAGGAGGGATGTCTTAGTGCGGAAGACAGTTCTGCCGATGTACTGACAAACAGTGAGAACAGGCTGCAGATTATCCCTGCTGCCGCGGATAGCACGAGGGCAAAACCAAAAACTCTCCAGTTCAAGATGAATGGTCCGGTCAAACGGACGCTTTCAATTTTGATCCATCCGTGTAATAGGGCCAGCAAGACATTGGTTGCCAACAAGCCCAGAACACCAGCCACAACCGCTGCAATCACTGTTTCGCAGGTAACGCTGAGCCGTAGTCGGCGTTCATTCCGCCCCAGCGCCCGCATGATCGCCCACTCCTTCCTTCGGGCCAGCTGTTGCTCAAGGAAAAGACCGGACGCATTGAGCGCGGAGATCAAGAGAACCGCGCCCAACACGGTGTAAAGAAGGCGGAAGGTGCGGTTCAGTATTTCCCGCAGCTTCGGGTCGCGCGCAGCATCGGGGTATATCAGTCCTTTGACTTCCTGCCCGCGCTGGTCAGGTCCCGCCATGTCCCGAACAAGGAGCGACAGGATCCCGTTCATCTGCGAACTGGCGTGAGCTATGGGAATCCCCGGGGACAGCCGAGCGAAAAGCCGATAAAAATGGTTGGTTGCGGGATCATCGAGAGCGTCGGCCGGCATGTAGGGCGAAGCAACGGTATCCTGCGAAATCGGCATCCAGATGTCTGTATCATCGTCAATCTGAGACCCGTGGAATCCGGGCGGCGCCATCCCAACGACCTTTACCGGGTGGCGGTTGACGAAAACAATCCCGCCGAGAGGGCTGCTTTCGCCATCCAACATGCTGCTCCAAAGTCGGTGGCTGACCACGGCTACATGCTCGCCGCCTTTTCCCAGCATGTCTTCCGCTGCAAAAGCGCGCCCTTGCGCCATGCCGACTCCCAGCAATGAAAAGTAATGCTCGGTGACGCATTCACAGAGCAGTTTCCGCGGCGGCGAACTGCCGGAGGCATGGAAGTTCACCGATTGGTATGTCGACCCGGCCATGGCGAGCAGCGGCGCGACCCGGTGCGTCAGCTCCTGGAAAACGGCATATGAAATGGCCGTTCTTCCGCTTGGCGTTCTGAATTCGATGCCGACCAGGTTGCTTGCATTTGGCACCCCAGGAAGGGGTTGAAGCACCATCTGATGATATACGCCGAACAGTGCCGAATTGAGGCCGATCCCCATAGCCAGGATAAAGACGGCCAACCGGGAGATGGACCGAGGCCTTGCTATCAATCGCCGGAGGTAGAGCAGCAATGTCGCCGATAGATCGAGAATCATGCCTGTTCGCCGAACCGCTCGCTAGTCGTACTGAAGCCTACAACCGCCGAGGGGCCGCCCGAAGATTTGTTGGAAAACAGCCAGTGCACCTTGCTCCAGGTTCCCGTGCTCGTGCATGCCCGCCGGCAATGCAGCTGTGACATGGAATGAGCCAGCAACATGGCGATCGCCCCTGCGGTGTGAAAAGAGGAGAGCAGAAAAACGCCCGAGAGCAGTCTACGGACCGGCAGGTCCCAGTTATTGTACACCGGAGTTTCAGATTTACCGGCTGTCCCGGTCGATAGCTGTTCTTGTCGGATCGATATGGATAACTCCAAGTTGTGGGCCGCACACACACGCCGAACAGCCGCTGCCCACGCAGGTGCAGGCCGAGCATGACAGCTTGCCCGTAGGTTCGCAGCCACTCACCGAGCAATTGATGCAGACAGCTACACAATCCAGCTCTAAGACTGTTGCATTGCCTTGGTCGTCTGTAGCCGTAATTCTCCGGGACGTCACCGTGCGGATTTTGCCATCGCCGTCGTTGAACTGTCTCACCTCAATAGGACCTGCGGCTGTGTAATTGTTGGCCTGCTCAAGCCGCCCAAGGACTTGATTCCACACCTGGTCCGGATCGGTCTGGTGCCTGGATTCGCTGCAGCCATGGCCGGAATTGCCCGTTAAGGTGTCGACTTGCTTGTTTTGCAGGAGCGTGGGCTGTGCGAGAATATAGATCAACAGAGGCAGGTGGGAAAGCAATGCTAGTATGTTCATGTTGGCTTCCCTGAATTTGCCATGTTAGCATGGAAAAAAGCAGGTCCAATGAACAACACATGAGTATTATATTCGTCCTGCCTATCCAATCTATCCGTTTTTTCTGGACTGGCCTTATCATGGCAATCGCATCAAGCTGGCAGCTCCAATAACGCTTTGGCGTCTAAGCATTTTCGGGAGGCGAGGGCGCAATCATGGACATCCCCAGGGAATTGCAGGCCCGGAAGCGGCTCATCAAGAGAATCGCATACACGATAGTTCTGCTTGCGGCCGTGGCCGGAATCAGCCTGTTGCTCCGCAACCTGAAACCTGCGGCGCCGTTAGTCGATAGCGCCACGGTATGGATCGACACGGTCGCGCGCGGGCCGATGGTGCGGCAGGTGAGGGGACAGGGTACGCTCGTGGTCATTCCGGAGCACATCCGCTGGATTCCGGCGGCCACCAGCGGGCAGGTCGAAAGAAAGAGAGTCCAGCCGGGAGAGACCGTGACGCCGGAAACGGTATTGCTCGAGCTCAGCAACCCGCAACTGGAATACGAAACGCTGAACGCCGAGTGGGACTGGAAAGCGACTGAATCTTTCTACAAGGATCTGAGAGTGCGGCTGGAGAGCCAGCATCTGAGCCAGGTGGCGGAGGGGGCAAGGCTGGAATCGGAGTACCGGCAGGCGCAGATCCGGGCACGCGCGAACGAGGAGCTGCTGCGCCTGGGTCTGGTGCCGGAGCTGAACGTGCGCCAGGAGAAGATGGCTGCCGAGCAACTGGCCAATAGGATCGAGGTAGAGCAAAAACGGCTGGAAAAGAACATGGAATCGATGGAGGCGCAACTGGCGGTTCAACGCGCACGCCTCGAGCAGCTGCGGGCGCTGTACGGGCTAAAGCGGCGTCAGCTCGAGCAGTTGAAGGTAAGGGCGGGGATGCGCGGGATCCTGCAGATCATGCCGGTGGAGGTGGGGCAGCAGGTTTCGCCAGGGATGAACCTGGCGCGGGTGGCGGATCCGACGAAGCTGAAGGCGGAACTGAAGATCGGCGAGACGCAGGCAAAAGACGTGCAGGTGGGACAAAGCGTTGCTATCGATACGCGCAACGGGATCATTGGCGCACTGGTAGTACGGATCGCCCCCGCGGTTCAAAGTGGCACGGTGACGGTGGATGCGGAACTGCAGGAGGAATTGCCGCGAGGGGCACGTCCGGACCTGAGCGTGGATGGAACGATCGAAGTGGAACGGCTCGAGGATGTCGTGTACGTGGGCCGGCCGGTGATGGGCCATGCGGGAAGCGTCGTGGGCTTGTTCCGGCTCTTGCCGGACGGGAGAGAGGCGACGCGGGTAGCGGTGAAGCTGGGAAGAAGCTCCGTGAACATGATCGAAATCCTGGAAGGGCTGAAGCCAGGAGATCGAGTGATCCTGTCGGAAATGTCGGCCTACAACGGCTATGATCGGATCCGCCTGAACTGAGGGGGTGGGAAGAAGATCGTGATGGAGAAGAACATGGGGATGGCGCCGGCAAATGGGGCATTGATCCGGTTGGAGGGAATTACGAAGGTCTTCTACACGGAAGAGGTGGAGACCCACGCGCTGTCGGAAGTGAGTCTGGAGATTCGACGTGGGGAGTACGTTTCGATAGAGGGGCCGTCGGGCTGCGGCAAGTCGACGCTGCTGTCGATCCTGGGTCTTTTGGACACGCCAACGAAGGGCAGATACTGCTTGGACGGGCGGCCGGTGGAAGGTCTAAGGTTGAGCGAGCGGGCGCGGATAAGAAATCGGGAGATCGGCTTTGTCTTTCAGAGCTTCAACCTGATCGGGGACCTGACGGTCAACGAGAACGTTGAACTGCCGCTGACCTACCGCGGGATGAAAGCGGCGGAGAGAAAGAAATGGGTGAAGGAAGCGCTGGCGAGGGTGGGGATGGAACATCGGGCGAAACACTATCCCGGCCAGCTTTCCGGGGGGCAGCAGCAGCGGGCGGCGGTGGCGCGCGCGGTGGTGGGGCGGCCGTCGATTCTGCTGGCGGATGAGCCGACGGGCAATCTCGATTCGGAGAACGGAGAGGCAGTGATGCAGTTGCTGGGAAAGCTGCACGCGGAGGGGGCGACGATCTGCATGGTGACGCATGACCCTCGCTATGCCAGTCAGGCGCGGCGCGTGGTTCACTTGTTCGATGGCCGCGTGATGCGTATTCCGGCGATCATGAACGATGATGCCGACGATCGTGAACGCTACTGGAGCGAAGCGACGCCGGGCGAGGGATATCCTGACTAGTTTAGATGCAATGAGAAACCCCCACCCTACGGGTGGGGTTATGGGGACTGGCTATGCCGGTCCCGAATGGGTATGGCCGAAAGGCCGGCCAACTGCTATCCTCGCGCCACGTTGTGCCGCAACCTTGACGCAAGGAGGAAGCAGTGAGCAGATTCCGTAAATTATGACACACGATATGGCACTGTCAGTGCCATGTAGTGTGGGTTCCAAAGTATCGGTTCCGGATCTTGACGGGATCCGTTACGCGACGCACGAGGGGTGTGAGCCTGCAGAGGATGGTGAGGGATCTTAACGTCTATCTGCGGGGATGGCATGGGTATTTCGGGTTCTGCCAAACGCCCTCGGTGCTGGTGGACCTTGACAGCTGGATACGCCGGAAGTTGCGGTGTTTCGAGTGGAAGCAATGGAAACGGGGTCGGACTCGCTATGCGGAGCTGCGCAAGCGTGGTGTCAATCCGGACCTGGCGGCACAAACCGCCGGGAACCCCCATGGCCCATGGCGGCGCAGTCACAGTCCTGGCTTATGCATTGCCTTCCCCAATGCCTACTTCGATGGGATTGGACTCTTTCGTTTAGCAAGAGGCCGGTAGCCTAACCCACCGAACCGCCGTGTACGGACCCGTAAGCACGGTGGTGTGACAGGGACAGCGGGCGACCGCCTACCTATGTCGATTTTATAGGACATTCTATCCGGCGGACACAAGGGAAAGGCCGGCCACTGGCCGCCCTCGTCAAAGCTGGCGATCTCATCATCATATTGAATCGATCGCCCGGCAGGGCGCGGAGGCGGACGCTCCGGGCAGTCCCACAGCTTCAAATGGCGCGGGATCTTTTTGATGACCGGGCCGTCGCCGATCAGGCTGATGATTTTAGGGACTTCGGAGCGGCGGGGACAGACCCGGGGATTCGCTTCGTACGACTATGTTTCATGCTGCACCTCGCACAGTCATTGCGGCAAAGCGATCCTGACCCGGCTTCTGCCCGGAGATATCTGTTTCCGTTTTTTTTCCATTCATATCGCGGTCCGGCGGATAGCGGAATGCCGGCTGGACGGATACACCCATAGGAGGGGATGAATATGCAACTCGGAGCGTTTTCGGTCAGCCTCCCTGTGAAGGATATCAAGGCCTCGCAGGCCTTCTACCAGAAGCTGGGATTCATGGTCTTCATGGGAGATGTTTCCCAAAACCGGCTGATCCTCAAAAACGGGGAGTGAACCAAAGCGCTCCTTAAATCTTGGGCGCCCACACGCCAACCGGCGGTCGATCCGTCTTCCTTCGGCGAATTCCGCTTTCCAGCATGCCACGCTGCTTCAATTCTGCTCTTTTCCTTCTCGCTCACCTCGTCCATCGGGAGATTCGTTACTTCAATGAATGTTTCCTTTACCCTGGCGCGCCGGGAACTCGAGCAGAAATTCCTCGAAGAAGCGGATGCTGCAGGGCTCTACGCCCTGGCCGGGCGCCGCAATGTCGGGGGAGTCCGGGTCTCGATCTACAATGCCAAGCCGCAGGCAGGAGTCGATGCGCTAGCCTCCTTTATGGCCGAGTTCGAGCGCAGGAACGGTTGAAGCGCAACTGCAAACCAATCCGGCCGGGGGGTCACACCGATCAAGGGCGAATTCAAAGGGATTTGCCCGGGGATTTGCGGCGACAAAAAGGGCGAAGGCATCAGGTGAATCAGCGCAGCACCTGCAGCCTTTTCTTTTCAGGCAGATAGGTATATGCCTTTGCACCGGGAATACCGACCCTCTGAATGAGCATCCCATCGTCGGCAGTGATCGGACCTGTGGAAAGAGGGAAACTATCGCTCCGGCGATAGGTAGCACGGAAGCGCCTGTTTATCAGAGTATTCGGTCCCTCGTATCTTGACGAAATTATGAAGTCGGCAATGATGGAAGCGCTGTCTATATGCACCGCATGGAGGTTTAGATCAGCGGCAACGAGCCGACCGCCCGGATTCAAACCGGCCGGATCGGGCATCCCCACCTGTGGGCCCTGGAGATTGATGACCTCCCGAGGCTGAAGAGAGCCGGCATCGAATAGCTGAATGTTCCAGGTTCCGGGGATGACGGCGAATAGCCTGTCGTTCGTCTCGTATCCCACCGGCAAACGATCGACGAGGGGCCGCAACGCGGCATACATTGCAGAGATGGAACGGGCATTGGGCGGCATGTAGTCGGTTGGATTCACTTCGAAAAAGCTTCCCAGGTAGTCTCCCGCCCTGTTGTATCGATGCAGGATGAAAAGCCGAGTCGTTCTTCCAAAGTAATAGTCACCGTTAAGTCCGAGTACGATGAAATGTCCCTTGGCATCCATGAGCAGTCTGCGGCCATCGACATGTTTTCCAAAAACAAGGAGCTGCTCGAACTTGCCCTCTGCGTCGTAGATGAAAAGCCCTGAATGAGTCCTCTGGGGTGCATCTCTCCAGATCGCCAGAATGTAACATCGGCCTTGGGCGTCCACGTGATAGTCAAAGAAGTGGTATTTCACGTCCATGTGGCGATTCTCGAGAACGCTCAGATCTCGGACAGGCTTTCCGTTTACATCGAAAACAAGCATTCTCGCCTGGCTGGTCGAAAAGGCGTAGATGTATTGAGAGGGAAATACCTTGATAATATTCGGCGGCTCGAAAGAAGCGGGGAATTGCAGCGGCGAAAACTGCTCCTGTTCAGCCATGCAGAGGTGAGCAGCCGCCAGTAGAACCAGAATCAGCGGAGTCACTCGGCGAGCTATCATTTTTCACTTCCATTCTTCGTCTGGCTCGAAGCCTGGGCAATGATCGGGCCTCCAGCACAGCAGCCGAAAGCCATGTTGAACGTGGTCTGTTCGTATGTCACGCAATATCCGGGATCGATGCACAGTTCCATGCCGTTGTATCGGCAATCATCGCAGGTCTCTACAGGAATACACTCGTAATAAGGCGGGCAAGTACAGCCCTCGCCGATTGCGGCAATCGCGTATGTCATGGAACAGTTTGCATCGCATCCCAGCCGGCAGGGGAATTGGCTGTGCAACGGGGATACAAAGCAAATCACTAGAAGGCAGACAAAGAATACGACGCACTTTTTCATAGAGCCCCCCTACTGTGGATTATGCGGTGTTTGCCAAGACGGAGATTGCGTAGCCATCAGGCGTTCCCCGCGACCTGCCAAAAGCACGAAGGATCAAAATAAGGGAGAGTCACACTGAACTCCATATTTAGAAGGCGATGTTTCGAATCTATGGAGTCAGTGTATGTGACGCAGATTATACCTGCCCAAACCGCATGTCAATGGTATTCGGCTTGGTCGTCAGTTGTCCAGGGGAAGGCGTCATGAGTCATATCCTTTACTCCAGGCTCTTGGCGCACGCCGGGCAGAACCTCCAGGCCCTTTGCACGTACGCACTGTGTTCTCCGGGATGTTGAGGATCCCGCCTATCTCGGCGTGCCTGAAACCCTCGATTTCCTTGAGGACGAATACACGCTTCTGTTTGGCCGGGAGCGCGGCCAGAGCACGACTCAAGCACATTCGGAACTCCACTCGGGTCGCACAGTCTTCGTCGGCAGCCCTTCCGGCCGGCTCTGCAGCAGTACCTCCATCCGCTACCCAGCCCGGGATATTCGTTTTCTCCAGCAAGAACAGCCGTCGGATGCTTTTTTTCCTGAGCACATCCTTGTGGAGGTTGGCAGTGATGGTGAAAATCCAGGCCCGTAAATTCCCCAAGGGTGGCCTTCTGGCAAAGGCTTGAGCGACGCGCAGCCAGGTATCCTGGAAAAATGGATCCAACAACGAACAAACGGACTCGACTCTGAGGAACGAATCGAGCGGCATCGATCATGAAGCGTCCACGGAGTAACCGAGGCCGTTGAGCGCCAGGAGCGCATCCTTGAAATCTTTGCCGCCGTGGGAGGTCAGGAAGCCGGAAACATTTTCCAACAACACGAGCGGTGGACGGCGATCTTGCATGCTCTCGAGAATACGCAGAAATCCCCAGTAGGCGGATGACTGTTTGCCGGCCAGACCGGTCCTGGGACCAGCCAACGAAAGGTCATTGCATGGGAAGGATGCAGTAGCCAAGGTTGCGCTAGGCACCAATCTGGGATCGAGCTGATGCACATCGCATAAAATCAGTTTGGCGGCCTCATCATTGAAGTGAGCCCGGTACATCTTCTCTTTGTCGGGATCGATGTCGTTGGCGAAGACCGGAATCCATCCCGCGCACTCTAGACCCATGCGCATTAAGCCGATGCCGGCAAAGAACTCGGCGAAGGTTTTGGGTGGAAGAAATCTATCGGATTGCATTTTCATCCTGGCCGGTATGATAGTCAGCGCTCGCCCCGCCGTCAAAGATGTTTTTTGCAGGAGACATTTCTTTCACAATTCGTTGCCCACGAACCGCAAGAGACGCTGCTTGCCGCGTGCTCGATCCCCCACTGGGGAGGATCCGCATCCTGCGCCCGCCCGCAGGAGGCGGGTTTGGCGGGAAGCTCGACACGACGGCGCAGGATATGATTGCTGCCATCGCCTCAAAGCGGCCGGAAGTGGCAACCTGCTGCAGTCGGTGCCCGGTATTGACCAGCACAGCCCCAGATAGCGAGAAGTTCAAGCAGTTGCGCGACAGAAAAGGCCCACCCTGAACAGGTGGGCCCGAGAGTGCAGGGAACACCGGCCGCTCGCAGGCGGCGATGCCAGGGCTATTTCTTCCGGTAGTCGAGCGGGGGAGAACGGTCGCCCAGCAGTGGCCGGTATTTGAAGTCGGGGCCGACCCGCCCGCGGTACTCGGCTGCCGCTTCAGCCACAGCCTTCGGATCGGTGAACAGGTCTATGGCCGTCAGCGCCAGCGTCTTTGCGGCTATCATCATCCCGTTTGTGCCCAGGCTGGTCCCGCCGGCAGCGATGGCCTGCCACGAGTGGCCGGCCGTTCCCGGCACCCAGGTCGCGGCCCTGAGGCCCGTGGTGGGCACAACCCAACTGACATCGGCCACGTCGGTCGATCCGCCGGCATCTTTCATTTCGAAGGCGGCAATCTCGGCCGCGCTCGAGAGGGGCGGCGCCGGCGTCCCGAAAGTACGCTGCAGCATCTCGGCAAACACACGCTCTTCGGCTGTGTATTGCACACCGCCGATCTTCCGCAGGTTCCTGTCCATGACGCGCGCCAGCGCGTCGTTGGGCAGGAGTGCGTAAATGCCGTGGATCACCTCGTGATCGACTGTTGTGCCTGTGCCCATGGCCGCCCCCCGCGAGGCTTCGACCACACGGTCGAAGAGCAGGTTCACCTGCGCGGGATCGGAGTGGCGCACGTAGTAAAAAACCTCGGCGAAATCGGGCACGACATTCGGCGCGGAGCCGCCGCCGGTGATTACGTAGTGGATGCGCGTGCCTTCCGGCACGTGCTCGCGCATCAGATTCACCATGTAATTCATGGCTTCGACCCCGTCGAGCGCCGACCGGCCTCGTTCCGGCGCGCCGGCCGCGTGGGCCGACACGCCGCGAAAGCGGAACTTCGCCGACTTGTTGGCCAGCGAGTTGCCCGGGCTGGCATCGTTCCGGTCGCTGGGGTGCCAGTGCAGGACGGCGTCGACATCCTTGAAAAAGCCCTCGCGCACCATGTAGACCTTGCCCGCCCCGCCTTCCTCGGCGGGCGTGCCGTAGAGCCGGATTGTTCCCTGCGCTCCGCTTGCGGCCATCCACTCCTTGACCGCAATGGCAGCCGCCGTCGAGCCGGCGCCGAAGAGATGGTGCCCGCAGGCGTGGCCGGCGTCTTTCCCGGGCAGAGGCTTACGCTCCGGCACGCGGTCCTGGGTGATGCCGGGCAGGGCGTCGAACTCGGCGAGGATGCCTATCACAGGCTTGCCCGTCCCGTAGCTCGCGACGAATGCCGTGGGCATGCCGGCGATGCTCGGCTCTACCGAGAAGCCCGCCTTTCTCAGTTCTTCCTGCAACAGGGCCGAACTCCTGGTTTCCTGGTATCCCACCTCGGCATAGTCCCAGATCTGCTGCGCGATGGCCGCAAAGCGGTCGCGTCCTGAATCGAGAAACGCCAGCGCTCTTTCGGATCCGGCCGGCGCCTGACCGGCGCCGACAACCGGCATCAGCAACGTGCCGGCAAAGACGATCGCCCGTGTGAGTGACTTCATGCGGTACCCCTCCTGAGCCGTGAAGGCGCTAGAATACCACATCGCCGAATGGCTGTGGACGCTCATCGCCTCAGGCGCAGTCCTCGGTTTACGCGGCTCTGCGATATATACACCGCGTGGTCGGGAGTCTCCTGCAGTTTGTGAGAATCTGCTTCTTTCCGCGGCGCGCTGCGGAGGGGCAATTGCAGGGGCATATCGCTGGGATTTGCCGCTTGCCCCGTGTTATTCTCCGCCCAGTTTCACGGCGGGATGTGCTTTTGATGGACGTGCCCCGCGTCGCGGGCTGGGATGTCTGCGGGCAAGGGGCTCCGGTCTGTGATCGGCCACACGCTGGGCGACTGCCGCATACTCGACAAGCCGGGTGCCGGAGGGAGGGGCGAGGTGTATCGCGCCCACCATGTCAAACTGCAGCGCGACGTAGTGCTGAAGGTGGTGCCCGCCGTGAGCTTCTCCGATCCCCCGGCACGGGCGCGCCTGCTGCGCGAGGCGCGCTCTGCCGCCAGGCTGAACCACCCCAACGTCTGTACGATCCACGACGTCGGCGAGGTCGCGGGCCGGGCTTACATCGCGATGGAGCTGGTGGAAGGCGAACCGCTGAACGTCCGTCTGGCACGGGGATCGCTGTCCGTGAAACAGACGACGCGCTATGCCCTGCAACTGGCCGATGCGCCGGCGCACGCGCACGAACGCGGCATCGTGCACCGCGATCTGAATAGCGCCAACGTGATCATAACGCACAACGGCCGGGCCAAGGTGCTCGACTTCGGCCTGGCCAGGCAGATGCGGGAGAGCGAGATCGACGAAGCGACGAAATCGCACGCAACACTGACCGCCCCCGGGACGGTGATGGGCACCCTGGCCTACATGGCGCCTGAGCAGCTGCGCGCCGAAAATGCCGATGAGCGCAGCGACATCTGGGCACTCGGCGTGGTGATTTTTGAGATGGCCGCAGGTGAGCGGCCCTTCTGCGGGAACACCGGGTTCGAGGTGAGTTCCGCTTGACGTCTCGAAATCAACTGCTTAAGCCCCGAAGTTTAGGCACAGGAAAGCCCAGGGCGTAGGCCCTGGGTTGTCGGCAAACGCCGCGATTGAGCCCTGAAAGGGCGGCACTGCCGGTGTCGCCCTGTCAGGGCTTCTATCTTCTCTTATCCCGCATGTCCCAGGGCTCACGCCCTGGGCTTTCCTGTTGGACCCTTTCAGGGTCCTCGATTCTTATTTAAGCACCATTCAGGTCTGACACCATTGACTCTGTCAGGGGAGGACGACCGAGCGCAGCGCGCTTTCGTCGTGCCTGCGCAGCAGGTCGAAGGCTTCGTTGATCTTCTCCAGCGGGAACTTGTGCGTAACCTGCTCCGCCACCTTCACCTTCCCCATGCGCACCAATTCGATCAGCTTGGGGTAGTCCACCGGGCGACATCCAAGGGAGCCGCGCACCTCCATCTCGAAGTACATGATTTTGGCCGCGCTCAGCTTGATGTCTTCGGCGGCGTAGCCGACCACCACCAGTCGCCCGCCCTTGCGCAGCGAGCCGAAGGCCGCTTCTATAGTCTGCGGCAGGCCGATGGCTTCGATGGCGATATCGGCGCCGCCGTCGGTGAGCTTGCGGATCGCCTTCTGGACGTTGTCGGTTTTGGCGGCGTTGACGGTGTGGATCGCGCCGAAGCGCCTGGCCCACTCCAGCTTTGCGTCGGAGATGTCCACGGCGATCACCGCGCCGCCGACCGCCGCCGCGATCTGCACGACGTTGATGCCGACGCCGCCGCATCCGAAAACAACCACCGTGTCGCCGGGCTTGACCTCGGCGCGCAGCTTGACGGCATGGTAGGGCGTCGAGATGGCATCGGCAATGATCGCTCCCTCCTGAAGCGGGATTTCACCCGGCAGGTGAAAGATATCCTTGCCGGGTGCCACAACGTACTCGGCATAGGCGCCGTCGATGTTGTTTCCGAACATGAGCATCGTCCGGCAGATGTTTTCGCGGCCGGTGCGGCAGTAGTCGCACGTTCCGCACGTGACCACGGCCGGCAGCAGAACGCGATCCCCCTCTTTGAAAGTCGTCACCGCGCCTCCGACGCGGGCGACGTTGCCGGAGGCTTCGTGTCCGAGGATCAAAGGGGGCTTTTTGAAGGTCGGCGTGCCATGGTCGATGTAGTGGAGATCGGTGTGGCAAACGCCGCAGGCCGCCACCTTGACCAACACTTCATGCGGTTGAATATCCGGCACCGGCCGGTCCTCTATTGCCAGTGGCCGGTTCGGGCCGTGAAAAATTGCAGCTTTCATGGTTGTCATAGATTCGATCCTCACATTTCGGGTTCGGAGTGGAAAGCAGTGTCGCCACGGCGGACCCGGCCTGACGCGCTCTATCAGTCCTTCGTCGGTCGAAGCGCGGTCACCTGTTTTTCCACACGGGCTGCCGTTTCTCCATGAATGCGGCCAGGCCTTCGTGGGCGTCTTCCGTCTTCAACAACTCGTTCATGTACACGTCTTCCGCCGCTGACACGGCTTCCAGGCAGGACATCTGCAGCCCCGCGTCCACGGCCCTCTTCGTCAGCTCCAGCACAACCCGGCTTTGAGCCGCAAAGCCGGCCAGGAAGGCGGCGATGTGATCCGCGAAGCCTTCGGTCGGAAATGTCTTTGCGATCAGGCCGATCCGTTCCGCTTCGGCGGCAGTCATTGTCTCTCCGGTCAAGAGCCACTGCAGCGCGCGATTCCTGCCCATCAGCCGGGGAAAAAGGGCGGTCGATACCGGGGGAAACACCCCCACCTTGATCTCCGGCTGGCCGAATTTGGCGCGTTCCGATGCGATCGCGATGTCGCAGAAGACGGCCAGCTCGCAGCCGCCGCCGAGCGCGGCCCCGTCGACTGCAGCTATGGTGGGAATCCTGAAGCCGCTGAGCAGGTCGAAAATGCGGTGAAACTCGCGCATCATCTCGTCGACCCGCTCAGCCGTATGATCGGCGATATCCACGCCCGCGGAAAACGCCTTCCCCTCGGCCCGGACGAGGAGAACCTTGGCTGTCGGGTGCTTCTGCAGCTCCTGGAGAGCGGCGTTGACTTCCTTCATCATTGCGATGTTCAGGACGTTTACAGGCGGGCGGTTCAGAACGAGCGAAACGACCTCGTTTTCTTCCACGATCTTGATGGTCTCATACGCACTCATAATCGGTTCGCCTTTCGCACCTCGGGCCTTTTATCAGAGAACTCACGGAAGCGGCAGGCGCATCACTTCGGTTTGGGCAAAACCTCCGCCATGAAGGCGTCGTCCACCAGCCGACCTTCGGCCAGGAGTTGCCGGTAGCGGATGAAGTCGATGAGGTCCTTGCCCGTCTGCTTCCTCGTGTTGAATGCCGTGAATCCAAGGAATGCCTCGACGCTCATGTTTGCCGCCAGCCAGTGGCGGTTGGGGAGCTTGGCCTGGTCCCAGTAGAACTTCTTCTTTGCGCGGATTCCGTCGATGGCCTTGATCAGGCAGCCGGGGAAAAGGTTGGCAAAGCGCCAGACGATGGAATTCACTTCATGGTCCAGCATTGTGAAGTCTATGGTCGCCTTGTCGATCTCCTCGCGGGCGCGCCGTGCCGCATCGCCCGTGACGAACTCGCCGTACACGATCTCGCCGTCCTCCAGATAGCGGTCGGTGATGACCAGCGGATTACGTTTGAAGCGCTCGCCTTCGCGGATGACCGGCGCGACCTTGCTCAGCATGCCCAGGCGCTTCATCTTGTAGGCGCTCCACAGCTCGCAGGAGACGCAGCTCCACATGGCGTTCTCGGCGCTGAGGAAAAACGGCAGAAAATCGGTGGCCCCGCCATCGGGCGAAGAACCGTGCCTGGGCCCGGCCTGGCCGAAGATCGCGGTGTCGGCTGCAACCGAGAGATCGCAGGCCAGGCCGATCTCCTGGCCGCCGGCGACGCGCATGCCGTTGACCCGGCAAATGGTCGGCTTTTTGCAGTTGAGGATGGCGTCCACCATGCCGTTGAAAAGGTCCATGTAGGCGCCGTACTCGGCCGGACGGCGGGCGTAGTGCTCGGCGTACTCCTTGGTGTTGCCCCCCGTGCAGAAGGCCTTGTCCCCCATGGCGGTGAAGACCACGGCGACCACGCTGTAGTCCATCGAAGCCTTGTGGAAGCCGGCGATGACTCCCTTGACCATTTCCGTAGTGTAAGAGTTGTACTGGCGGGGATTGTTGAGTGTCACCCAGGCGGTCGTGAGGCCCTCTACGGGGCGTCCCTCGGCGTCGAGCAGAGGGCGCAGTTCATACATCGTGCACGGCGCCTCGGCGCCAAAAAACTGGTCGCTCCACAGTTCGTGGTTCTTGAGGTCGTTATCCCTGGGCAGCCATTCGAAAGTCATAGGTCACCTCGTGTTGATCCTGGCCGCGATGACGGCCTTGGTCCCATCATCGGCCGGGAACCTGTTGAAATGCCGGGTGTGGTTGAAGTCGGGTAGCGTCGCGCGAAATTCGGAAATCTCCCCTTCAGCATCGCCACGAGTCCGAGGAAGGCATCGGGGTGCTCGAAGGTCTGCCGCAGGTGGTGCTCCAGTTCGAAAGCCGCAAGCCGTTCGTTGTCCGCGCCGTTCAGAAAGCCTTCGAAGCCTCTGGAGATAAGGTATTGTGTCACCCAGACTGCGTTCGGAGAATTGGCCGCAACGCGGCGCACGATGCGCTCGGCGGCGGCTTTCATCTCGCCCGTGTAGTAAAGGGGAAGGTGGCCTCGCGCCTGGGCGTACAGGGTCGGCAGGAGGTCCGCCTGGCTGAAAAGTTCGACTGCGAGCTGCAGCTCGCGCAGATCCTGCGCCGAAGGCGATGGCTCCAGGCGTTCGAATTTCAGGTTGCGGAGCCTTGCCGGGGGGGGCAGGCGGCCACCGTTTGTTATGACGGCTGCGGCAATGGCGGCCGCCGCCTCGTCGCGGCGGTGTTGCGGGACAATGAAGTCGGCGCAGCCCAGGTGGTGGATCGCCTGGGGCGAGGAGGTGGCCGTGCCGCCTGCCAGCATGAAATAGCGGGCCAGCGCTACGGCGGTTTCGGGATCGCCCGTCTTCCGGTAGATGAGTTGGGGGAGCGAGAGCGTGCCGCGCAGGCCCGGATAAATCCCCAGCCGGGTTTCCGGCAGGGCATAGGACGTCCGGTTGGTGATCAGCACGACGCTGTTGGGATCGAGCGCGAAGGCCAGCGCCACCTCGACGCCGCCGCCGAAGGCCTGGCCATCCACGATGGCAACGCGGGGTTTGGCGGAACCCGTCATGACACGGAAGAGGATTCGCTGCCACTCGGCGGTGTCGCGCTGGATCGCCTCGAAATCACCCGCCTTGATGCGCTCGACGAAGGCAGGGATGTTGGCGCCCGCGATGAAGGTTTTGATGGGCGCCGTGTCGAAAATGACGACTTTGCAGGCGGGATCCTTGTCTGCCGCGTGAAACTCCCGTTCGAGGGCGGCAAAGGTCGCGTTGTCCATCGAGTTTGCCGAGCGCGGATTCGAGAGCGTGATGCGGCGGATGGCTCCGTCCGCCTCCTTTTCGCCCAGCACCGGCGCGAGCCGGAAAGACCATGGTTTGCCCGCGGTCATTTTCTTTTTCAGCAGGGCGCAGACAGGGAAGTCCTGGCCGTGGGTGCGCGCCAGTTCCGCTCTCTTCCTCACCGCCTTCTCCACTCTCCGGGGGCCGAGTTCGTTCATCAGCGTGAAGGGCCCTTTGCGCCAGAGGAAGGCGTTCTGCGTGAGCGTTTCGAGATCCTCGATTGTGACGAGCTTGGCGTCGACGCATTCGGCGGCCGTGAGAAAGCCGACGGCGCGGAACCGGTCGGCCAGTTCTTCGACGCGCTTCCCGTCGGCAGGCGGCTCGAGGCGGGCGCCTTCGGGAATCCAGCGCACGGCGCTCTTGTCTGTAGCCTGTTCGTGTCTCTTCACGAGATCGATGTAGTTCTGGCGCGGTTCGTAGAAATTGCCGTAGACCCGGTACAGGGGGTCGTCGGGGCGGGAGGCGTCGGAGAATGAACGCATCGAGTAGAGCCCGACCGGCAGGCCGGTGGCATCCATGAGTTCCAGGAAACCGATGGGAATGCCGTACGCTACCTTGCCGGCCTCCTCCACCGCCGCCATGTCGTGGCCGTCCTCCAGCATTCGCGTCGCCTCTAGCAGCAGGGCTACGAATATTATGTCGGCCACGCCGCCCTTCCGGCTTCCGCGGATGTGGGTCGGGATTTTGCCCCCGAGCTTCAGGTACCTCCGTGCGAGCTCCTTGCTCTCTGCGGACGCTGCGTCCGTGCCGGCGTACTCCCCCGCCCGGTTCTTGTGCGGCAGGTAGAAGTAGTGCATCCAGACGACCCGGTCCGGGCGCTTCGTCGCTCCGGCCACGATGTTGATGTCGAGCGAGGATGAGTTGGAGGCCAGCACCGCCTGCCGCGGCACCAGGCTGTCCAGCTGCCGGAAGATCCGCTCCTTGATGTCGAGGCGCTCTGTGGCCGCTTCGATGACGAGATTGAGGTTGCGTCCGCTGCAGGCCTGTTCGTAGCTGGTGGTGCCGATGATGCGTGCCCGGATGGCGGCGGTTTCAGCCGGGGAGAATATCCGGCCGCGCGCCGCCTCGAGTTCGCGGTTGATGGTTTCGAATCCTTCGTTGATTATCCTTTCCGAGATGTCCAGCATCCCGACGTGGAAGCCGGCCTGGGCGTAGGTTTGCGCCAGGCTGGCGCCCATGGTGCCCGCGCCGACGATGAGAACCTCGATATCCTTCCAACCGGTTTTTTTTGGCATAGAAGTAGTCCGCAGATCGACAAATTCCTGGATTTGAACGCATGCGCCCGTGAGAGACCGTGCGGCCCACTCAGCGGTAGCCTTCCACGACGAGCGCTCCGCCCTGGCCGCCGCCGATACAGGCGGAAGCCAGTCCCAATCCACCGAGTTTCAGCAGCGATATGGTCAGCCGGGCGCCCGTTGCGCCAAGCGGATGGCCGAGGGCGATGGCGCCGCCGTTTACGTTTACTTTTGACCGGTCCAGTCCCATCTCGCGTTCGACGGCAAGGTACTGGGCCCCGAACGCCTCGTTGATCTCGATGTGGGCCAGATCCTTAAGCGAGACGCCGGCCCGCTCCAGCGAGATGTGCGAGGCGGGCACGGGGCCGATTCCCATGTAGTGCGGGTCCACGCCCGCGACGCCCCAGGAGAGGAGCTCGCCGATCGGCTCCAGACCCAGTTCCCTGGCATTTCCAAGCGTCGTCATGACGAGCGCTCCGGCGCCGTCGACTATGCCGGAGGCATTGCCGCCGGTGTGAACGCCGTCGGGCTTGACCGAGCGGAGGCGGGCGAGTCCCTCCAGGGTGGTGTCCGGGCGAGGATTTTCGTCCTCCGCCACTACTTTCTCCCGCCGCCCGTCCTGGATCTTCACCGGGATGATCTCCCTGGCGGTGCGCCCGCTCTCGCGCCCGTCCCTGGCCTTCTGCTGGGAGGTGAGGGCAAATGCGTCGACTTCCTCGCGCGTGATTCCGTACCGGCGCGCCAGGTTTTCCGCGGTTCCCATCATGTCGGTGTTGATGTAGGTGTCGTTGAGCCCGTCCTTGAAGAGGAACATGGCCTGGGGGCCGCCCATGTAGGGGAAGCCGAAGGCGGCGCCGTAAAGCACCATCGGGGATTGCGACGTGCTTTCGTATCCCCCGACGAGCACTGTCCTCGCCTCGCCGGTGAGAATCTCCTTCGCCCCCTGCATAATGGCCTCGCCTCCGGACCAGCAGATGCGGTTTACGGTCAGGGCGGGGCAGGTCCACGGCAGGCCGGCCTTGAGGGCGACGTGCCTTGCGCCGTAGTGCGAGTCGATGCTGGTGTGCATGGCGTTGCCGAAAACGGCGGCTTCGATAACCTCGGGGCGGTCGGAGAGTCCGGCCTGCTCGATGGCAGCGCGCGCGGCGATGGCTGCGAGATCGATTGGGGAGAAATCCTTCAAAGCTCCTCCCACCCGGCCAAAAGGCGTGCGCACGGCCGAAAGGAATACGATTTTCCTGTTTTTGTCCTTCAGCAGGGCGGGGCCTGCGGGCCCCTTGTCCCGGGGGATTTGGAAGATCCTGTTCAGAGTGGGTTTTTTCATGCGATTTCTTCCGGGTTGGGTTCAGATGATCCAGCAGGAGGATCTTGGATATGATGCCTGCGCATCCCGCCGGACAACCTGATGAATTAGCACACAATCATTCCTCCTGCAAACCAATTCCGCTCGACCAACGGGATGGGGACAGGCTACCGTGTCCCCATTGTAAGAAGCCGTGGAAGAATGACAAAACGATCCCCAAAGGGGACAGGGCAGCCTGTCTCCATCTTCTGATCAGAGTGCGATGGCGCGGGTGGAGAATTGCACGCAGGTGAACGTCTCGGGGATGTGGGAATCGTAGTGGCCGTGCCGGTTCCAGGTCCAGCCGGCGCCTGGATCGAGGCGTTCGCCCTTGGCGCCTATCTGCTGGAAGCGCGAGCAGTCGATCCGCCACACGTTGCCCTCCCGGGGCGGCAGCGGCCTCCCGTCGGCGAGCCACTTCAGCCCCCGCCACGGAAGCGCTATCTCGGCCGTCCAGCCCCGGTCCAGGTCGTCGTGCCGGTTCAGTGTGCCGTCTACGTGCACGGCGTGGACGAGCCCGGGAAAATCCCAGTCGAGGAAGCCCCAGCGCTCGCCCCGCGGGTGTACGTGCCCCCCGACACCAGCGAGCGTCATCGTTCTGCGCGCGGACGGGTCCCACTCGGGAACGTTGTACGGGCTTCCCGGATAGTACATGTCCTTCCAGATCCAGAAGACCTCGTAGATCGTATTCAGGGCGTTGATTTCGAATTCGTAGTAGGCGTCTCGGCCGGCGATGAAGATCTCGAGATCGTTGTCCTCCCATATCTTCGAGTCGCGCTCGGTCAGTGTGGCCCAGACGTCGGTTTCTTCAGCCGTGAATCCGAAGTAGAGGAAGTCGTCGTCCCAGAGCAGGGCCACCCGGGTGTCGAACCAGGCCGGTTTGCCGGTGACGATGTCGATGAAAGGGGACGACTTTGGCGCTATGCGCCATTGCGGCTTGTCGAGCCGGCCGTCGATGCGGATGGGCTCGGGTGTGCGGTAACAGGTGTAGGTCGCTACGTTGTTGTCCATTCGGGAGATTATATTCCATTCGAGATCACATTCGTAATGGCGCCATGATTTTGGGTTTGTGCGGCAAACAGAACGCTGTATTCTGGTGCCGCGGGTCCGATCCTGCATGCCGGCGAGTTCACGACGACCGTTGACCCCCTTTGCCGGAATAGGCAACCCCAAAATTCTCGGTGACGAAACCGCTGTTATGAAATATTACGATCCCGACCGTTCCGTAGATCCAAAGGAGTGGATGGATCTCGATGAGGACAGGCGCATCCACCTCATCAGGCAGTACCATCGCAGGAGACGCCTTAAGCTGCCAAACGCAAATTTGCACGCGGTTATCCACTGCATAGTGGAGAGCCAAGTTGCCCTTGGTGAAGAGCTTCCAGCGCAAAAGACCCTGGCGCGCCTGCTGGAGGAGGGATTGAACCGCCACGATGCCATTCATGCAATGGGCTCGGTTCTCGCGGACCATCTTTTCAACCTGATGAAAACCAAGTCGCGGGGGCCCGACGTCCAAGCAGAGTACAACCGCAAACTGGAGGAATTGACCGCTGAGCAATGGCTGGATTATTTCAGCAAGGAAGCCGAGGACGACTGACATTGGCAAGCGCCCACCGGTCCGCCGCAATACCTCCTCATTGGACTTCGGGGCCTATTCGCGAACCAGAGAAGCTGGGCCGATTTCCCCGATGCGCTTTCGCCCCGATGGTTGCGGAATAATCCGAATTCTCACTATTTGCGCCAGAAGGCCGGCGTGAGCAGAACCAGGACCGTGTAGAATTCGAGCCTTCCCGCCAGCATGCAGATGCTCAGCACCCACTTGGCCACAGCCGAGAGGTGGCCGTAGTGCTCCACCGGTCCCACGTCTCCCAGCCCGGGGCCGATGTTGAACATCGTGGCGGTGACCGCGGCGATGCAGGTGAGCACGTCCACTCCCGTGGCGGCAAGAAGCAGGCAGGCGGTGAAAAAGACGACGAAGGTCAGGTAGACCATGTTCAGCAATCCCTGGATAGCCGTTTCCGGGATTACTTCGCCGCCCATCCGGATGGCGAACACGCCGCGCCGCTCCACGAGGCGCTTGAACTCCCTCCCCACGAGTTTGAAAAGCAGCAGAATCCTTGAGGATTTCAGGCCGCCGGCCGTTGAGCCCGTGCAGCCCCCGACAAACATCAGCGCAAGCAGGATCAACTGCGGCAGGGGAAGCCACAGCTCGAAGTTGTCCGTCACGAATCCGGTGGTGGTGAGGATCGATGACACCTGGAAGAGGGACCGGCGCAGGGCCAGTGAGAGGGAATAGCCATTCTGCAGCACCAGGCTCCCGGCGATGACCAGAGTCGCCGCCGCCATGACCGTGAAATAAAACCTCATCTCCACGTCGGCGAAAAACTGGCTTGGCCGCCGCTGCACCCAGAGCCTGTAATGGAGCGTGAAGTTTATGCCGGCGAGCATCATGAATACGATGATGATGGATTCGATCAGCGGGCTGTTGAAGGCGGCGATGCTGGCGGTGCGCGAGGAGAAGCCGCCGGTGCCGAGCGTCGAGAAGGTGTGGCACAATGCCTCGAACGCGCTCATTCCCGCAAACCTGAGCGCCGCGTATTCGGCCACGGTCAGGGCGACGTAGATCTTCCACAATGCCAGGGCGGTTTCCGTGATCCTGGGCTTCAGCTTCTCGGATTTCGCCCCGGAGAACTCCGCGCGGTAGAGCGCCATGCCGCCGACGCCCAGTAGGGGCAGCACGGCGATGCCGAGCAGTACGATGCCCATCCCGCCCAGCCAGTGGGTGAAACAGCGCCAGAGCTGCAGTTCGTGCGAGAGGACTTCCACGTTCGCCAGCACCGTGGCACCGGTGGTGGTGAAGCCGGAAACCGTTTCGAAAAACGCATCCGCGAAGCTGCCGAAGTGAGGGGAGAGATAGAATGGAATGGCCCCGAGGAGGGACATTCCGGTCCAGATCAGCGCCACGAGAAGCAGGCCTTCGCGGTGGTTCAGGTCGTGCTCGGGTTGGGGGAAAACGAAGAGCATGAGTGCGCCCACCGCCGCAGTCACCAGGGAGGCAATGCCGAACAGCGCCGGGTCATTTTCGAGCCAGTGGGCGACGACGAGCAGGCAGAGCATGAGCGCGCCCAGGGCCAGCAGGAAATACCCCAAAATGTGAAACAGGGAAGCGACGCGGATCACGTCGATTCACCCTGGGTCTGGGAAAGGAAAACCGATTCCAGCCTGCGCACGACGCTTTCGAGGGCGAAGAAAATCACCCGGTCTCCCGCTTCGATCGATTCGTCCCCCTTGGGGACGAGAACCTCGCCGGTGGGTCGGGCGATGGCGCCGACGGTCGTCCCGGCAGGGAATTTGAGATCCCGCAGTTTCTTGCCGACGTACTTGGAGCCCTTCTCCGCCATCAGTTCGATGGCTTCCGACTCCTCCTCCCGGAAGGTGGTGACCGAGATCACCCTCCCTTTGCGCACGAACTGAAGAATGCGATCCACCGCCGCGAGCCGCGGACTGACGGTCGTGTTGATGCCCAGTGTCTGAACCATCGGGAGATAATTCAGACGGTTGATCAGGGCTACGATCTTTTTGGCCCCCAGCTTTCGCGCCAGCAGCGAGGCGATGATGTTGTCCTCGTCGTGACCCGTGAGGGCGAGAAAGGCGTTGACATTCTCGGTGTTCTCCTCGCGCAGGATGGCTTCGTCGGTCCCGTCGGCGTGGATCACCGTAGTCTTTTTCAGGATCTGCGCGATTTTTTCGCACCGTTCGCCGTCGGTTTCGAACAGCTTCACGGACACGCCCAGGGCCTCCAGTTCCTCCGCCACCTGGATCCCGATCTGCTTGCCTCCCAGGATGAAAACCCGTTCCAGCGCCCGCTGGGTTTCGACTCCCATGAAGCGGAAGGCCGCTTCCAGTTCGGGTGCCGTAGTCACTACGTAGGCGTGGTCTCCTTCCTGAAGCTTGTCGTTTCCCTTGGGGATCAGCACCTGCTGCCCCCGGAAAATCATGACCATGCGAGTGTTTCGGGGCATGCCCGACCGCCCGATGTCGATGAGCGTCTTGCCGCAGAGCTTGTTGCCTGGATCGAGGTTCGTCCCGAAAAGCTTCACCTGGCCTTCGGCAAAATCTATGATCTCGGAAATTCCCGGCGCGCGCAGAACCCGCATGATGCGCTGGGAGACGTCTGTTTCGGGGTGAATGATGTGGTCGATCCGGATGCCGGCCTTCTCGGTCACGCTCTTCCAGTTTGCGATCTCGTGGGTGCGGATGCGCGCGACCTTCACCTTCACGTCCGCCTCCACCTGCGCGATCATGCAGGCCAGCACGTTTACCTGGTCGACGCTGGTGGCGGCGATCAGCATATCCGCCTTCTTGAGCCCGGCCCGGTGAAGGGTGCCGATGCTGGCGGCATTTCCCTTGACGATCTTTGCGTCGAGAAACTTTTCGAGTTCGGCGCAGCGCTCCGCGTTTTCCTCGACAATGACGATTTCGTTCCCTTCGCGTATGAGGCGAGCGGCAACGAGTGCGGCGACCTGCCCGCCGCCGGCAATCAGGATGCGCATGGCTGTGAACTCGCGTCGAATGTCATTGGCCGCACCTTCCCGCCGCACAGCGGCGGCGAAGATCCTACGTATTCAGTGGAGCATAATCCAACTCTCGGGCCGGCAATTCAAACGGAAATTTGCCGCCCGGGGCGTTTTTCTTCCGCCGGCATGCGGGGCCCGTCCCTGTCGCGGGCACGCGTGTTCACGATTCAGAAGGCGGCGGGAATGAACAGGGCCGCCCAGTGAATGAGCAGGGGCGGCAGGAGGCTTTCCGACTTTTCCCGGGCCATGCCGCAGCAAATCCCGATGAGCAGGACCCCGGCTGGGACCGCTGCCATGCTCCATCCCGGGCCCATGAACGGCAGGCAGGCCCAGAAGGTGTAGAGGAGGCTGGAGATCATCACCGGCCGCGAGATGGCCCAGGCGCTGCGCTTTCTGGGAATCCGCAGGCTGCGGAAGAGGATTCCGTGCACCAGTCCGCGGAAGAGCCCCTCCGCGGATGCGGCGAAGAGAAGCGCCGTGACGATTTCCAGCCATGGCTCCCGCCCGAGCGCAGTCTGGCCGGGCTGGAGTGCTGCCGGGAAGCGGGCGCCGCCCACAACTGCAGCGACCAGCGCCGGCGGCAGCAGTATCAGCCAGTCGAATCCGGAAGGGAGACGCAAGCCGTACAGCCGGGGACCGTGGCGCGCTGCAATCAGGAGGAGGCTCAGGGTGGCTGCGGCAAGGATGAGCGCGAATTCCAGCCGGCGGTCCAGAAAACCGCCGAGAGTCGCCAGAAGGTCCCCTTCGGGCAGTCCACCGACAAACAGCGCGGCGATGCCGGCCGGTAGGATCACTCCGCCGGCCAGGAATGCCCGTAGGTACGCCCTTTTCGCCCGCCAGCCGCCTGGCTTGTGGTAAGCCTGGGCGCAGATGTCGACGATCTCCTGCGGATTCAGCCGCGTTCCCATGGAACGCGGCGAGCCCCCGATCTCATCCGAACCGCCCCACCGGTTGCCTGACCGGAGCCCGCCGCCGGCAGGATCCATCAGATTCAGCCTGTGGTAGACACGTTCCAGCGGGACCGGGAGCGAAGGATCCGCGCGCCGGATCGTGTACGTTCCGGGATCCTTTTGCAGGACAATCAGCCCCAGGCGGTCGCCGTGAAGCCTCCGGAGGTGCTGCTCGACGCGGTAAATCCCCGTCTCCGAGGCGACGGCGATCGCGAGCCAGCGCTCGCCGATTTCGGCGCGGGCCAGTTCCTCCGCCTTTACCTCCCCTTCGAAATGCTCGGTGGAGTAGATCAGCGAGTCGATGATCCGGAGGATATCGGCCGTGTATTCGAGGAAATCTATCTCCTGCCAGCGGCCCTCCTTCTTGAGCAGCAACTCCCGCCGGCGCAGGTCTTCGAGCAGATCGAAGTTGTACCTCCGCATGTCCTCTGGAAACCCGCAGAGCTCCATCATGTCCAGGCCTTGCGCGTCGATGGCGCCCTGCAGCCGGATGAGCGGCATGACCTTCGTCCGGATCTCGGAATCCTCGTCGTTGAGGCGGATGTGGTTGAGCAGCACCCAGATGGCGAAGACCGTGTCGAGGTCCGGTTCGTTGCTGTAGACCACCCAGTCCCGGTCCCGCAAGTTGATGCCCTTCCGGACGAGCACCATGGCCTGCTCGCAGGTGGACAGGGTGAAGAAGCGGACGCAGCCCTCGTGATGGTCCAGGTTGAATACCTGCTTTTCCACGTCCAGGAAAGGCTCGGTGGTTGCCGCGCCGTCCAGGAAAATGGACCCGGGTTGCGCCTTGCGCGCTGCGGCCGCCGTGACCGTGTATCCCCGTTCCACCCTGACGGAGAGCGTCGGCGCCTCCGGGCACTTGAGGAACCGGACCTTGTCCTTCTCCCTGATGAGGTATCGGTCCGGCAGTCCGTTGTCGGCTGCTGCCGGCACCTCAACCTCCCCGGCGTCGTTCGGGGTTCCACCGGGTGTTTCCGGGTCGTCGAATTTGCCAGGGGACAGCTTCATGGGCCGAATTTTAGCAGGGGTTCGGTGCGGAACATCGCAGAATTTGAAGGATGGGACATATTGACAATGTCTTCTCCCGGCCCTCAGTTGAGGCTCGGCCCGGGCTCCGGCAGGGCAAAAGTGCTGCGCACCAACGTGGAGGAGTCCATGATCGCCGCCGGCGAGGGCATCAATCCGGCCGGTCTCCGCGCAGCAGGGACGCCGGAAAAAGCCGGCAATCCGTCGAACTGCTCCACGATCTCCAGGACCGTGGGCCGGCCGGCCGGCACGGCCAGGTCCAGAAGCAGGCCGTGTTCCGGCACGCCGACGAAGTACAGGCTCCAGGTTTTGTCTTCCCCGGCTCCCGCCGGAAGTTCCACTATCTTGCCCTCCGCCGATGCGGCCAGCAGGGAGCCGCTCGCAGCGCGCACCAGCAAAGCTCGGGGCCGTCGCGGCGCGGCGATCTGCAGACAGACGATGCGCAGGCTGCCGCTGGTCTTGTCTTCGAGGACAGCGGTCGCGGCAGGTTCGACATGCAGTGCCGGA
This sequence comes from Acidobacteriota bacterium, assembly GCA_037444305.1. Classification (GTDB taxonomy): domain Bacteria; phylum Acidobacteriota; class UBA6911; order UBA6911; family UBA6911; genus JBBIMP01. The sequence goes on along the minus strand of JBBIMP010000021.1, from coordinate 35,548 downwards.
GCCTCCGAACGCAGCACCGGCGCCTCGAAGGGAAGGTATTCGCGAAGGTTGGTTTTTTCGAAGTGTGCGCCGAGGAACCCTGAGGTCCATTCGTCCGGTTCCTGGTCGAGGGATACCCAATGTGCCCGGCCTGAGGCCGTATCGAGGACATAGAACAGGCTGTCCGCCTGCGGCCGGCGCGCGTCGTAGCCGCTGGCGGAGGCGCCTGCGAGGAGCAATGCCAGAGCCGCCGAGGCCGAAGCCGCCGGCGCCGGCCACTGCCTGCCGACGAAAGCGATGTGGATGACGGGCGCTAATGCCGCGGCCCAGGCCGAGACGAGCACAGCGGTCGGAATCACCCCGCCTGTGGCCAGAGTGAAATTCAGAATGTGAATGACAGGCGACAGGAGAAGTCCCGCAGTTGCGGCAGGCAAGGCCCAGGTGAGGCAACTCGCCAGGGGCGGGAGCGGGTACTTGCAGAACAGGGCGAATCCCAGGGCTGCAAGCCCTGCAAGCATCGGCCAGGCGAACGCATAGCTGCCGCCCGGCAGAAGGAAGCTGCTCAGGAGCGTCAGAAGCAGCAGCCAGGAGAGTGCGCCCATGGCCATGCCTTCGCTGCCCGCCTTCCTGCGGATGAAGATCTGGACGACGAGGAGCACCGCGAGGGAAATCAGCGCGAACCCTGCGGCATATATCCGGCTGTTGTAGGCCATGCCGTAAGGCAGCATGTTTGCCAGGGAGGTCGATTTCAGGGCTTGCCAGGCGAAGTGCGGGAGGGCGGCTGCGGCCGCGGCTCCCGCCAGCCACACGGCCAGCCCCGCGAGAACCCACCCGGGATGGAGACGATCTCGCCGCCAGCCGAGCCACAGGAGTGCGCTCCAGGCCAGCAGGCAAAAGAGCGCAATGGGAGGAACCCAGCGGTCGGCATAATGGATGGCGCCCCCGGGCAGGCTGAAGAAGACGCGGTCGTGGCCGGCGGAGAAGGGTCCGGCGGAGTTCCCGAAATGCCGCGCAAGGCTGAGCGCATACTCCCCCTGATGCTGGAGGCTGCGCGGATCGACGTTCGAGATGCGGTCCTCCTGCGTGTGGTAGTGCTCCCAGCAGCCCGTGAAGGCAAAGTTGAGCCCGGGAAAACCCTCCCGCCGGAAAATCGAAAAATCCGTGTCGTTGGGAAGCCTCTGGTAAAAGTCATACATCACCGAGGAGGTGACCGGGTTGGGAGCGGCCTTCAGGAAGGCGCGGATCACCGCGGCATTGCCTTTCCCCGTCTCGAACATCAACGACGGGCCGCACGTGCCGCGGGCCTCGAAGTTCAAGACCACCGCAGCGGTTTTCCCCCACGGATGTTCGTCGTGAAATGCCCGGGCGCCCAGCAGGCCCAGTTCCTCCCCGTCGGTAACAAGGAAGATCAGATCATTGCGGAGCGCCGGACCGGCCTTCAGGGCACGGGCGGTTTCTAGGAGCGCGGCGACCGCCGAGGCCGCATCGCCCGCGCCCGGCCCCGTGGGCACAGAGTCGTAGTGGGTCAGCATCAGCACGGGATGCTTGTCGCTCCGCCCTTTCAGCCGGCCCACGATGTTGTGAACCGTTGCGCCCACAGCCAGATGGCCCCGCCCGGCAGGGGCACGGAGCGCGGTGGCGGTTTGAATTTCCGGCTGCAGGCCCAGGCCCTGGAGCACGCCCGTGATGTAGCCGCGAACTGCCGTGATTTCCCCGGATCCGGTGGGGTGAGGACGCTCGGCGATTCGGCGGATGTGAGCCATGGCCCGGTCGGAAGAGAAGATATCTGCCGGGCTGGAGGCGGGTAGCGGTTCGGGCGGCTGCGCGTGTCGAAACCCAAGCCACGCCGGCAGGAGGATTACGAGAAACGCAAGGATGGATACTGCTGCCGGGGGCGGGGAGCCGGGGAATGCTCGTCTCATGGCGTCGTCCTTTCCGGGAGAGCTCGGGGCAGCAATTATACATAGAAAAGGGGAACAGGCTACCGTGTCCCCCTCGGGGACACGGTAGCCTGTCCCTCCCGGGGGTGGATCTTGCGGGGAGCGGGAGGACTGGGATACGATCCTGAAACCGGAACAGTTGCAGGAATGCTCAAAGAGGTGCAGCGTGAAGCGGTTGGCCGTTCCCGAAAAGATGCGCGCGATGATCTTGGAGCGGCCGGGAGTGCCGTTGCGCCTGCAGGAAGTCCCGGTGCCAAGCCCGGCTGCCTCCCAGGTGCTCGTCCGCGTGCATGCCTGCGGCGTATGCCGGACCGACCTTCACATCGTGGACGGGGAACTGCCTGATCCGAAATCCTCCCTCATCCCCGGACACCAGGTTACAGGCACCGTAGCCGCGGCCGGCGTCCTGGCCCGCCGGTTCCAGGCCGGTGACAACGTGGGCGTTTCCTGGCTGGGGGCCACCTGCGGCCGTTGCCGCTACTGCCTGGGCGGTAAGGAAAACCTCTGCGACACCGCCCGCTTCACCGGATATACGGCCGACGGGGGTTTCGCCGAGTACTGCGTGGCCGACGAAGCCTATTGCTTTCTCCTGCCCGCCGGTGCAGATCCGGTCTCGGCGGCCCCCCTGCTCTGCGCCGGCTTGATAGGCTACCGCTCCTATCGGATGGCAGGAGAGGGGGTGGAAAGGCTCGGCCTCTACGGCTTCGGAGCTGCGGCGCACATCGTGGCGCAGATTGCCGTCTGGCAGGGGAAAGGCGTGTATGCTTTCACCCGCCCAGGGGATGCCGAAGCGCAGGGTTTGGCCCGCGAGCTGGGGGCAATCTGGGCAGGGGATTCTTCCTCCGGCCCGCCCGAAGAGCTGGATGCGGCCATTCTCTTCGCACCCGTGGGTGCGCTGCTTCCCCTGGCGCTGCAGGCCACCGCCAAGGGAGGAACGGTTGTCTGCGGCGGGATTCACATGAGCGACATCCCATCCTTCCCCTATAGCCTTCTCTGGGGCGAGCGCGTCATCCGCTCGGTGGCTAACTTGACCCGGAAGGACGCCGAAGAGCTCCTGGCGCTTGCCCCGAAAGTGCCGATCGTGACGGAGACGGCGGTTTTCGGGCTCGAACAGGCCAATGAAGCCCTGGAGAGCCTCCGCGCCGGCAGGATTCACGGGGCGGCGGTGATCCGTGTTTCCAAGGCGCCGCCGGAGTAATAAACGCCCTAGAGCTGCCCGTTCGGGGTGTTCAGCAGGAGGAATGGTGAATAAGGACGATCTCGACCTTCTGAGGGCTGAGGATGATCTAGTCTGTGTGCTGCGCACATCCAATATGGCGCAGATTATGGTGGTGAGGTCGATTCTGGAGTCAGCAGGAATCCCTCACGCCGTTCATGGTGACAAGGTCCTCAGGATGATGTCACCGCTCTCTCCGGTCCCCTATTGCGGCGATACCATCTGGAGCGCTGCTGTATACGTCCGCCGGCAGGACTACGAAGAGGCTTCCCAACTGCTGCAGGAGAACCCGATCGAGGAAATCGATGAGTGACAGGACAATAGAATTTTTAAAGGAGCTGATCGCGGTGGACTCCGTCAATCCTCTGCTGGTGCCCGGGGCCGCGGGGGAGGGGGCGGTTGCCGAGGCGGCGGCCTCGGAAATGCGCGGCATCGGACTGGGCGTGGAGATAGCGGAAGCCGCGCCCGGCAGGCCGAATGTCGTCGGAGTCATGGAGGGGCGGGCTGCCGGGCCGACGCTCATGTTCTGCGGGCACCTCGACACCGTTGGGATCGAAGGGATGCCGGCGCCTTTCGATCCGGTGGAGCGGGATGGCAGGATCTACGGCCGGGGCGCGCAGGACATGAAGGGGGGAGTGGCGGCCATGATCGGCGCCGCGCGCTCGCTGGTTCTCCAGGGCGGCCTGCCCGCCGGAAGGCTGGTGATCGCAGCCGTCTCGGACGAGGAGTACACCAGCATCGGAGCGGAAGCTCTAGTGCGGAGGTGGAAGGCGGATGCGGCCGTGGTGGCCGAGCCGACAGACCTCGCCATCGGCGTAGGGCACAAGGGATTCTCATGGGTCGAGATCGTGGCTCATGGCATAGCCGCCCATGGAAGCAGGCCGCTGGAAGGTCGCGATGCCATCTTCCGCATGGGCCGCGTGATCCCGAAGCTCGAAGCGCTCGATCGCCGGCTGCAGTCGGGAACGCGGCATCCCATAATGGGTACCGCATCGCTGCACGCCTCCCTCATCGAGGGTGGCCGGGAGATGAGCACCTATCCCGAACGCTGCACGCTGAAAGTCGAGCGGCGCACCATCGGCGGCGAGGATCCCGTCGCGGCCATGGCGGAGGTGGAGGGGATTCTTGCCGAGCTGAGGGCCGAGGATGCTGAGTTCTCGGCGGAGGCGAGGTCCGTGTTTGGCCGATTACCGTACGAAACTCCCGAGGATTGCCCGCTCCCGGGCATGCTCGAGTCAATTCTGTCCAGGAACGGGCGCAGGCCCCGGCGGTCGGGCGTGACTTTCTGGACCGACGCTGCCGTGCTCGGGCACAGCGGAATTCCCTGTGTGATTTTTGGTCCGGGCGGCGCCGGGCTGCACAGCGTGGAGGAGTATGTGAAGACGGAGGAAGTGCTCGCCTGCCGCGATGCCCTGGCAGAATTGGCCAGGCGGTTCTGCGGCCCCGAGGAGGGAAGATGAATTCTTCCTCTCCGTCAACCGCACCCCCGAGGAACTCTTTCTGATCTGCCTGGAGGCGCACGTTCCTGATGGAATCCTGTGCGAGAGGGAGCGGCAGGCGCTCAAGCTGGAAGGGCCTTTCGATTTCGGGCAGGTCGGCATCCTGTTGTCGGTTGCCGGGCCGCCCCCTAATGTAGCGGGGTGAAATCCGGCGGGTGTCGGAGATTCTTACGACGCCGATTCCTGCCCTTCCTTGCGGTAATAAAGGAATTACGGCACTTGGGTCTGAGAATTCGATTCGTGCGGCAGGGCAGCTGTCAATTTACCTTACAATTCTGGTACCATCCGGAGTGTTGTAAGAATCGCCGGGTACACACCCAACTTTCAGGCCTGAGCTTATAAAGCTCATGTAGTCAGTAAGATACATTTGCCATGTGTTCTCCGGGAGGCTTCCCGGGCTCAGATGGCACAGCTGTTGCTAAGAATTCCGTGACAAGAGGACGAGAGAATCCTGACGGTACCGCGCAGCCCGGCACACAAAACTGACAGGCGGCGATTTCAGGTTCACGAGGCGACGCCCACAGAGAATGATCCGGGGATTGCAGTTCAAGCTGGTCTAGCCCCCTCACCGCCTTCATCGGCCGGAACCCGAGAGTTCCGGCCGATTGTCTTGGGGATCCGGCGCACAGGCCCTGGCGACTCTGAATCCGCGCGCCTGCGCGCATCACCAGCGGCTGAAATATTCGCTGCGGCGGTGCGGCGGATTGAAAAACCGTACCCGGCGCTTCTTGAAGGCTCCCACCAGAACCATCCCGGCGATGAATCCTCCGATGTGGGCCCACCAGGCGACTCCGCCTGCCTGCCCGCCGCTCATGGAACTGCTGAGGAGCTGGAACAAAAACCACAACCCAAGCACTATGCCCGCCGGAATATAGAAAATCCTGATGAAGAATCCGAGGGGGATCAGGGTGAGGATCCGCGCGCGCGGGTACAGCAGGAGGTAGGCTCCCAGGACGCCGGAAATGGCGCCGCTGGCGCCGATGGTGGGGATAGTGGAGCCGGGATCGGAAAGCAGGTGCGCCAGGGAGGCGGCCAGGCCGGTAATCGCATAAAACGCGAAGAAGCGCAGCCGGCCCATGGCGTCCTCGATGTTGTTGCCAAAGATCCACAGGTAAAGCATGTTACCGCCGATATGCATCAGGCCTCCGTGCAGGAACATGCTCGTAAACAGGCTGAAGACCGGCGGAATCACGGCGAGATCCGCCGGCAGCGCCCTGGCCCCGGTGATGACCGACGGGATGGCCCCCAACTGGTAAACAAGCGCCTGCCCGGCGCGGGGTCCCAGGCTGAGCTGGTATAGAAACACCAGGACGTTGGCCGCTATCAGCGCGGCGGTCAGGACGGGTTTGGTCGATGTCGGGTTGTCATCACGCAGCGGGATCATTGCACGCTTCCTATTCAGAGTCTATGCTACACATGCTACATCAATCATACCCCGATCCGTTGTCCCCTGATGAGTTGGCTGCCGGACCGGGGGCGGCAGCAATCCGAGGCTCGCGGACATGTCGCGCCCGTCATCAGCCCTGGACGCAAACAGAGTACAATGCGACGCGCGCCGCCCGGAAACAACATGCCGCAGAAATGGGATCAGCTTTCTGGAGGATTTCGAATGATGTCGAGGGATGTCGCCGCCCAATCGCTGCTCCTGAGCCAGGCTCTGCTCGAGGCCGGAATCGTAACCCGAATCCTGTCCGGTTGTCCCGCGGTGATCCGCGTTGAGGTGGCGGGCGCGGCCCGGAGAAAGTGCGATCTCGTGGAGCGGATTCCGATGATTGGCGTGTGCTCGGACTTCAGGGAAGCAATCGCGCATATCTCGCGCGCCGCGGGGGTAGATCGCGTGTCCCGGACCGGGGACGCCGAGGTGGTGTTGACCATGTCCTCGGGGATTCAGGTCGATCTTTATCTGGCGGACGAACCGGCGTTTCCTTACCTGCTGTTCCATCTCACGGGCTCGGTCCGGCATGTCGCCGCGATGCAGGAGCGGGCGCTGCGCCTGGGGATCCGGATGACGCGCGCGGGCATGCTCCGCTGCGGCCAGGATGTGCCGGCCGGGGAGGAGGCGGATATTTTCCGGGCCTTGGAGCTGGACTTCATCCCGCCTGAGCTCCGCGAGGGAACGGGAGAGATCGAGGCGGCCGAACATGGCCGACTGCCGGCCCTGGTGGAGCGGAGGGATCTGCGCGGACTGTTTCACGTGCATTCCGACTGGAGCGACGGGACCGACAGCCTCGAGGACCTGGTCCGGCAGGCCCTGGCTGAGGGCTATGAGTATATCGGCATTTCTGACCACAGCCGGTCTGCCTACTATGCCGGGGGACTGCAGGCGTCGGAAGTGTCGAAGCAGCACGCAGAGATCGACCGGCTGCAAGATAAGTACGGCGGCATCAGGATCTTGAAGGGGATCGAATCGGACATCCTGGCGGACGGCTCGCTCGATTACGATTCCGCAACCCTGGAATGCTGCGATTTCGTCATCGGGTCCATTCACAGCGGCCTCGGCATGGATGAAGCGGCTGCAACCCGGCGGGTCATTCGAGCAATGGAAAATCCCTGGTTGACGATGCTGGGTCATCCGACGGGCCGCCTGCTCCTGGAGTTTCCCCCCTGTCCCCTCGATCTGCACAAGATCGTCGATGCCGCGCGCGCCCACGGGGTGGCGATCGAGATTAACTCGAATCCCAAACGCCTCGACCTCGACTGGCATATGGCGCGCTACGCCGGTGACAGGGGGGTACCGGTGTCGATCAATCCCGATGCGCACAGCGCGGCCGAGCTGGGCGATGTGAGCTACGGTGTGGGAATTGCCCGCAAGGCTTGGCTCACCCCGGACCAGGTTCTCAATGCCAGGACTCTGCCCGACATTCTGGCATTCCTCGGTTCCCGGATAGGAGGGCGGAAGTCGGGCGGGAGGCCGTGCCGCCCGGCCTCACCGCAATTGGCGGCGCCGATAGCGCCGGGAGGAAGCGAATGAGCGGGATCGAAGGGAAGCCCGCAATCGCAGGCGGAGGAACCCGGGGCATCGGACTGGCCGTTGCCAGGGCGCTGTTGGGGCGCGGAGCCAAGGTGTTCGTCTGCGCCACCTACTCCCGCATCCTCACGGCTTTTTGACGCCGATCACTCCGCAGGCCACGCGGCCCCCGGCATTCCCGGTCGGCTGCGATGTCAGATCGTCTTCGTCGGCATGTACGATGACGGCCCGGCCGATGATGGACTCGGGTCCGCGGAAGGTGAGCTTGGAGTCGATCCACTCCAGGCGGGCCCTGCGAACGATTTCCGGATCGAGCAGTGCCTCCACGCCGGCCGCGGCGAAGACCTTCGCCGCCGCATGTATCCCCTTGAAGCCGACCGAGGAGCCCGAGCAGGTCACCACGGCCCAGCTGTGCCCCGGGGAACCCAGCGGCCAGCATGCAGTGCTCAGTGTCGCGGTGGGCGTGATCCAGCTGACGTCGGCCACGTCGGTGGAGCCGCCGCCCGTGAATACGCCTGCTTCCTCCAGGGGCATGACCTTTCTGCTGAGGCCCTCTTCCGGCTTGCCCAGCGACTTCTGCAGCTCGCGGGCAAACGCCTGCTCCTCCTCGCTGAAGTCGGGGGCGCCCACGAACTCGAAATTGTGGTGGAGCAGGCGTGCGGCCTCCCGATTCACGAGTTTGTTGTACACACCGGTGACGAGATAAACCTCGTGGCGGGCGCCGCTCATCAGGGCGGCGCCCTCGGCGATTTGCAGAACCCGGCCGTAGACCTCTTCGACCTCCTGGCGGTCCTTGCCCCGGACGTAATGCCAGACCTTCGCGTGGTCGGGCACCACGTTATAGGACAACGGCCGGCATTTTGCGCCTCCCGCCTTCTACCCGTTGAGCCCCGCTTTGGGTTATGATGACGGCTCCAATCAAGGAATCCGGGAGGAGGCAGGAATGAGACGGACAGTCTTTTTCACTTTTTCGTTGATTGTGCTGGCGCTTGCAGCTTTCGGGCAGGAGGCCGCCCCGAAGGCCGGCGAGGATCCTGTCGTGGCACGGGCCAGGGCGATTCACGAGCGGGCCCTGACGCTCGACTCCCACGTGGATATTCCGGGACCGCAGTATGCCACGGCTGCCCTGGATCCCGGCGGCGGGAACTCGGGACTCAAGTGCGATCTCCCGAAGATGTTCAAGGGCGGACTGGATGGAGTTTTTCTGGCGGTCTATGTGGGCCAGAGCGGCACCCTCGACGAGGCGGGCTACCAGCGAGCCCACGAATCGGCGGTCGGCAAGTTCGACGCGATCCGGCGGCTGGCGGAGACCATGCATCCCGACAAGTGCGAGCTCGCTTTTGCGCCCGACGATGTGGAGAGGATCGCAAAGACCGGCAAACGGGTCATCATCATCGGGGTCGAGAACGGCTATCCGCTGGGTGAGGACCTTTTTCGCCTGCAGGAATATCACGCGCGGGGAGCGCGCTACGTCACCCTCAGCCACTCGGGCCACAACCAGATCTGCGACTCCTCCGGTCCCGCGGAGCCGATGCACGGGGGGCTTTCCCCGTTCGGCAGGAAGGTGATTGCGGAAATGAACCGCCTCGGGATCATGATCGATGTGTCGCACATCTCGGTGAAGTCGTTCTGGGATGTCGTCGAACTGACCCGGGCGCCCATCATTGCCTCGCACTCCGGGTGCACGGCGCTGAATGACCACAACCGCAATCTCAACGACGGCCAGCTCAGGGCCCTGGCCAAAAACGGCGGCGTCATTCAGATTGTCGCTCTCGGGAGCTTCCTCAAAGCGGAGTCGCCGGAACGGCGCCAGGCAACCGGTGCGCTGCGGACAAAGTTGGGTTGGCGAAGGGTGAGCCGGCAGGAAATGCAGGCCATGACGGACGAGCAGAGGGCGGAATACGAGAAGATGATGCGTGCGTTCCAGGAAGGCATGCGGGAGATCGATGCCGTCCATCCGCCGGCCATTCTGACCGATTTCGTCAACCACATCGACCATGCGGTCAAAGTGGCCGGGATTGACCACGTGGGCATCGGCACGGATTTTGACGGCGGCGGCGGCATCCCGGGATTCAATGACCACTCGGAAGCGCTGAATGTCACGATTGAACTCGTGCGGCGGGGATACTCCGAGGAGGATATCCTCAAGATCTGGGGGGGAAATCTGATGCGTGTCTGGCGCGAGGTAGACCGCGTCGCGTCGCGCATACGGACGGGCCAGTGACGGGCACAGCGGGGAGCCTGGATCGGGGGCGCGTGCCGCCGCCTCTGTCGGGTTTACGCCTTTGCGCCCCATCCAGTAATCGGGCCAGGGAGGAAAAATGTCGACCAGACTGACGGTGGCGGTGCTCGCGTTGTTTGGCGCCTTTCAAACGCAGGCCTCCGACCTGAGAAAGGCCGTGGAGAACTACGTGGATGGGCACCAGCAGGCGATAATGTCTGAGCTGGTGGACCTGCTCTCGATTCCCAACATCGCCGCCGACAAGCCGAACATAAGACGCAATGCAGAGTTTTTGCGGGGCATGCTGGCAAGGCGGGGCATGGCGGCCGAGATCCTCGAGACGGATGGAAATCCGCTGGTTTACGGCGAGCTTCGTCCGGCAGGGGCGACGCGCACGATCCTTTTTTACATCCACTACGACGGCCAGCCGGTCGATCCGTCCGGCTGGCAACAGGCGGACCCGTTCATTCCGATCCTGCGTACCGGCCGGATGGAGGATGGCGCGAAGGAGATTCCGGACTTTCTCCGCCTGAGCCGCTTCGAGCCGGACTGGCGGATCTATGCCCGATCGGCTTCCGATGACAAGTCGCCGATCGTGGCCTTCTGCGCAGCGCTGGATGCCCTGCGCGCCTCCGGGCGGGCCCCGAAGAGCAACATACGCGTGGTGCTGGACGGCGAGGAGGAGGCCGGTTCCCCCAGCATCACTCCGGCGATCGGCCGGTACCGGGAGAAATTCCAGGCAGACGTTCTGATCATCCTGGACGGGCCGGTGCACCCGGTCGGGCGGCCGACCCTCAATTTCGGCGCGCGCGGGATTGCGGCCCTGGAGTTGACGGTCTACGGACCGAAGTTCGCTCTGCACAGCGGCCATTATGGCAACTGGGTTCCCAACCCGGCGCTTCGCCTGGCGCAGCTGCTGAGCTCGATGAAGGATGACCAGGGACGTGTGACGGTGGAGGGTTTTTACGGCGGGATCTCGCCGCTTTCGCCCGAGGAGCGCAGGATCCAGGAAGCCGTTCCGGACGACCCCGAGGAGTTGAAGCGGCTGTTCGGGATTGCCGGCACCGATGCGGTCGGACGCAGCCTGCAGGAGGCCATGCAGTTCCCGAGCCTCAACATCCGCGGCCTCCGCAGCGCCTACGTGGGCGCGGAGGCCCGCACCGTCGTCCCCTCCGAAGCCGTCGCCTCCATCGACATCCGGCTGGTCAAGGAAACGCCGGGCGCGGCTCTGGTGGACAAAGTGCTGGATCACATCCGCAGGCAGGGGTACCACATTGTCGACCGGGAGCCCGACGACGAGACCCGGGCAAGGTACCCGAGGATAGTAAGGGTCGCGCGGCGCGGGGTGACGGAAGCCTACCGGACGGAGATGGATCTTCCCGAATCCTTGATGGTCAGCGAGGCCCTGCACCGTACCTGGGGTGAAGAGCCGGTGCGGATCCGCACCAGCGGCGGCACCGTGCCGATCAGCCAGTTCATCCGAACCCTCGGCTTCCCGGCAATCAGCGCTCCGATCGTCAATTTCGACAACAATCAGCATGCCGAGAACGAGAATCTGCGCCTGGGCCATTTTTTCAAGGGAATCGTCAGCATTGCAGCGCTGCTCACCATGTAGCACAGAAACCTTGGATCGGCGCGGTTCAGGGGAGCGGATCCCCGTGCAGGAACACCGTGGACAGAAATCCTGACCAGATCGCGGCCCGGGTGGCGGAGCTGCGAAAGGAAATAGAATTCCACAACTACCGGTACTATGTCGTGGACGACCCGGTCGTCGGCGACGCAGAGTACGACCGGATGTTGCGCGAGTTGACGGAGCTGGAGCGGGAGTTTCCCGAGCTGGCCTCGCCCGATTCGCCCACCGCCAGGGTCGGCGGCGAACCGCAGGATCGGTTCGCAAAAATCCGACACCTGCGACCCATGCTCAGCCTGGCCAACGCCTTCGACGAGGAGGAACTCAGGGCGTTCCACCGCCGGATCCTGAATCTCCTGGATGACGAACCCGTGGAGTTCGTCACGGAGCTCAAGATCGACGGCAACGCTGTGGCGCTCACCTACGAGCGCGGGAAGCTGGCAAGGGGCGCCACCCGGGGCAACGGCCTGGAGGGAGAGGAGGTCACGGCCAACCTCCGGACCATCCGCTCGATCCCGCTCCGGCTGAGAGATGCGGCGCAGCTGCCCGAGCTGGTAGAGGTCCGCGGGGAGGTCTACCTGCCGCTATCCGCCTTCAACCGCTTCAACCAGGAGCGCGAGGCGGCCGGCGAGAGCCTGTTCGCCAACCCGCGCAATGCGGCGGCGGGGGCGCTCCGGCAACTGGATCCCGAAATCACTGCCCGGCGCCCCCTGGCGTTCTTTGCCTACTCGATCGGATACGCCGAAGGGATCGAGGTCCGCACCCAGAAAGAGGCTCTCGAATGGCTCGGCAAATGGGGTTTTCCCGTAAACCCCCTTTCGCGGCACCAGAAGACCCTCGACGACGTGATCGGCTACTGCCGCGAGTGGCAGGAAAAACGGGAGTCGCTGGATTACGAAATCGACGGCGTGGTTGTCAAGGTGAACGATCTGGGACAGCAGGAACGGCTGGGAGTCGTAAGCCGCGATCCGCGATGGGCGGTGGCCTACAAGTTTCCGGGACAGCTCGCGACCACTCGCCTGCTCGAGATCGGGATCAATGTAGGCCGGACGGGTGCGCTCAACCCGTACGCCGTGCTGGAGCCGGTCCGCCTGGGGGGTGTCACGATCCGCAACGCGACGCTGCACAACGCGGACGACATACGGCGCAAGGATATCCGCGAAGGGGATGTCGTGATCGTCAAGCGGGCGGGCGACGTGATTCCCCAGGTCGTGGGACCGGTGCGGGAGAAACGGACGGGCGTGGAGAAGGAGTTTCACTATCCGGAGAAGTGCCCGGCCTGCTGCGAGGCCATCCGCAGGAATGAGGGAGACGCCATGGCCTACTGCGTCAACCCCGGCTGTCCGGCCCAGCGCCTCGAGGCTCTCGTTCACTTTGTGAGCCAGGGCGCCATGGATATCCGGGGCCTGGGTCCGCAGACGGTCGAGAAAATGATCGAGCTCGGCCTGGTCTCGGACGCCGCGGATCTCTACAGCCTGACCGCGGAAGAGGCGGCGCTCATCCCGGGCTTCCAGGAGAAATCGGTGGAGAACCTGCTGGCCGGCATCGAGAAGAGCAGGGAGCAGCCGTTCGGGCGGGTGCTGTTTGCGCTCGGAATCAGGCACGTGGGCGCGACCATCGCCGATTTGCTGGCCTCATCCTTCGGCAGTGTCGAGGCGCTGGGTTCCGCCACGGAAGAGGAGATCGCCGCCGTGCAGGGGATCGGACCGGAGATTGCCGGCAGTGTGCGGGAGTACTTCGTTTCCGGAGCGAACGCGGAGCTGATCCGCCGACTGCAGGCGGCGGGACTGAATTTCCGCGGCGCGGCCGGCAGGCGGCCGGCAGGCGGTCCGCTCGCAGGCCTGAGTTTCGTGATTACCGGGACGCTCCCCACTCTGAGCCGCAAGGAAGCCGCCGAGTGGATAGAACGCAGCGGCGGCCGGGTCGTGTCCGCCGTGTCGTCCAAAGTCAATTATCTTCTCGCCGGGACGGATCCGGGGTCGAAGGCGCAGAAGGCCGCCGAACTGGGGATCGCCAGCATTTCAGAAGAGGAGCTGAAGCGGATGATCGAGGGGTGAGAGCCATGGAAAGAGAGTTCATCGGCAAGACATTCGACGATTTTCTGTTCCGGCCCCAGCGCGGCATTCTCGAGAGTCGTTCGAAGGCTGATCTCTGCAGCCGGCTCACGCTCCGGCATGAGATCGCCTTGCCGATCGTCTCGGCGAACATGGACAGCGTCACGGGCGCCTCGATGGCCAAGACCATGGCGCTGGAAGGAGGCGCAGGAGTGCTGCACCGCGGTATGTCGATCGCCGACCAGGCCGCGGAAGTGGCTCTCGTAAAGCGAAGCCACGGCCACCTGGTGGAACGGCCCGCATGCCTGCCCCTTGGCGCCACGATCCGGGAGGCGAGACTCTTCATCCAGAAGCACGACATCACCGGCATCCTGATCGAAGAATCCGCCGGAAGCTACCGGCTGGCGGGATTGCTGTCCAACCGCGACCTGCCCTGGACGGATGGACAGGAGGATCGCAAGGTGGAGGAGTTCATGACCCCGGTGGGCCGGCTGGTCACAGCGGCACCCGGCATAGGCAACCTCGAGGCCGAGCGGATCCTGTTCGAGCACCGCATTGAGAAACTTCCCCTGGTTTCTCCGGAGAACGAGATCCTCGGGCTGATCACCAAAAAGGACCTGATCCTGAGCCGGCAACGCCCTTATACGAGCAAGGATGGAAAGGGAAGGCTCCTGGCCGGCGCCGCGATCGGCGCGCGCGGGGATTTCTTGGAGCGGGCCTCGGCACTCCTGAAGGCCGGGGCGGACTTTCTCGTGATGGACATCGCGCACGGGCACTCGGAAAACATGAAAGCTGCCGTCGAGGGCTTCCGCCGGAGCCACGGCGAGGCGGAACTTGTCTGCGGCAATGTGGGCACCGCCGAGGGGGCGCTGTTTCTCAGGGAACTAGGCGTCGACGGCATCAAGGTCGGCATAGGCCCCGGGCGCGGCTGCCGGACGCGGCTCGAAACGGGCGCCGGGGTGCCCCAGCTGCAGGCTATACGCGAGGTTTGGCACGCCGTGGGGGAATCCATTCCCATCATCGCCGATGGCGGCGTCCGGAACGACAAGGACATCTTCATGGCCATTGCCTGCGGTGCCTCCACCGTGATGCTGGGGAACATGCTGTCGGGCACCGACGAGGCGCCGGGCCACCTGATCATCGATCCGTCGACCGGACAGAAAAAGAAGCTCTACCGCGGCATGACCTCCCCCGAGGCAGTGCTGCAGGCACTCTACCAGGACGAGGAGGAGGAAGCGGAGGGGCTGTTCTCTGCGCCGCCCGAAGGGCAGGAGATGCAGGTGCCCTACAAGGGGAGCGTGATCGATGTGCTTCACCGCATCCGGGGCCACCTGGCCTCCTCGGTTAGCTACGCGGGCGAGAGGACGCTGGCGGATGCGCGAACCCGCATCAGCGGCGATCCATGGCATTACCTGATCCCCCTCTCGCGCAGCTCCTACCGCGAGTCTTATGAGCGGTAGCATGACCGGGCAGGGAGGGCCGGACCCGGCGTGGCGAGACCGCACGAACCCGTTGAGGCAACCATGTCCGGCCGCAGACTGAATTCGGCACCCGGCGCCGCGGAAAGCTCGGAAGCCGGGGCGAAACGCGAACCGCTCATTCCCAACGTAAGGCTGGTTGCCTGCCTGGCCATCGGACACCTGGTGGTGGACCTGAACCAGGGGGCTTTCACGGCGGTGCTTCCGTTCCTGCGACAGGCTCATGGCTTGTCCTATGCCGCGGCCGGGGCCCTGGTGCTCGTCTCTACCCTGACCTCCTCGGTCATCCAGCCGCTCTTCGGCTTCCTGGCCGATCGACGGGCGCGGCGCTGGGTGCTTCCGTTGTCGGTTTTCCTGGCCGGTTTCGGCTTGGCGCTGGCGGGCGTGGTCCGGAGCACATGGCTGCTCGTGGGACTGCTGATCCTGATGGGATTGGGGGTGGCGGCCTATCACCCGGAGGGATACAAGACCGCCGCAGCAGTGGCCCACCGCCGAAAGGCAACCGCCGTTTCCTGGTTCTCCGTCGGCGGCAACCTGGGGATCGCGCTCGGTCCCCCGCTCATCATGTTCCTGGTGGCCGGCTTCGGTCTCAACGCCACCCTCTTCCTCCTGCTTCCTGCCGGTGTGTTCGCGCTCGTTCTGTTCGCGGTCCTTGCCCGGTTCAAGGCGAGCGACCCGGGCGCGATGCCCGGTGGGAGTTCGCAGGATCTTGGAGAAGCCAGGCCGGGAGCGATTGCCCTGCTGATCCTGGTAGTCGCGATCCGGTCCTGGACGCAGCTTGGTTTCGCGACGTTCATCCCGTTCTATTACGTCGATTACCTCAAGGCTGACCCCAGGCTGGTGGGCTCCCTGCTCTTTGTCTTTCTCGGCGCCGGGGCCGTGGGAACGCTGATCGGAGGGCCGCTGGCGGACCGGTGGGGCGCGCGCCGATTCACAATCGCCGCGTTCATGCTCGCAGCGCCTTTCGGCGCATCCTTCCTTCTCGCGAAGGGCATCCCGGCCGTGATTGCCTTGGCTCTTTTCGGCGGCGCGCTGGTTTCCACCTTCACCGTCACGGTAATCCTGGGCCAGGCTTACCTGCCGCGCAGCGCAGGCCTGGCATCGGGGCTGATCGTCGGCTTTGCGATCGGCACGGGCGGGGTAGCCGTCGCACTGCTGGGCTGGGTGGCCGATCTCGTCGGCGTGCCGGCCGTCCTGTGGATTTCGGCGCTCATGCCGCTGGCAGGTTTCACGGTGGCTCTGTTCCTGCCTCCCACTCACGAGGAAAAGGGCTGCGCATAGCGGCCGGAACCGCGGCGCCGAAAAGCCGGACCTCCACGGCTCGGCTTTTCTCTCCCGTCCGTGCCGTATTCGTGAAATGACTTGCCGACTGAGGTTACAATGAAGGAAGTGTGGGCATTGCTCGCACGATGGTGATTACTCTGAATTTATGATCTGATCATACCCGGGAGTTCATGCATGAATGAGAAACCGGCATTATCCAACTACCTCGGGAGTTACCTGGACAAGGAAGCAGGAGCATTCACGCGGGCCGACATGCTCAAGGTGGTCGCCGGGCACAGGATCGAACGCTTCACCTTTCACTACACCGGCATCGACAGCCAGCTGAAGGAATTGAAGCTGCCCTTCAGTACCATGCGCCAGGCGGAGCGGATCCTGGCCGCCGGGGAACGGGTGGACGGCTCCTCGCTCTTCAAGGATCTGGTGGACCCGAGCGACTCCGATCTGTATGTCCTGCCCTGCTACCGCACCGCTTTCATCAATCCTTTCGATGACCGCAGCCTCAACTTCCTTTGCCGCTTCCTGGACCGCCGCGGGGAACCTGCGCCCTTCACCCCAGACAACATACTTGCGATTGCCCACCAGAGGTTTCGCGAGCGCACCGGCACGGAACTGCACGCCCTGGGCGAACTGGAGTTTTTCCTGATCGGCGAGGGCGGGCGGCAGATCTTCGAGCCTCCCCGGCAGGCCGGATACCATGCCTCGGGGCCATTTTTCAAGTACGGCAGCATCGTGGATGAGATGGTCCGTCACATAGGGCAGATCACCGGCGCGGTCAAGTATTCCCATGCGGAAGTGGGTTTTATCGACTCGGTTCGTTCCGACAGGCCCAGCCTGAAGGGGATGCGGGCGGAGCAGCACGAGATCGAGCTGCTGACACGGCCGATCGACGAAATGGGGGACATTGTGGCGCTCGCCCGCTGGATTGTGCGCAACGTAGCCTTTCGGCACGGAATGCTGGCGACCTTTGCGCCGAAGCTGGAGGAGGGGGTTGCGGGGAACGGCTTCCACTTCCACCTCGAACTGCTGAGGAACGGCCGCAGCCTCATGACGGGGGGCAACGGGGAGCTTTCCGCCGAGGCTCTTAAGCTCATCGGCGGTCTGATCCGGTATGCCGCCACTCTTTCGGCCTTCGGCAACACGGTCGCCTCGGCCTTCCTGAGGCTGGTGCCCAACCAGGAGGCGCCGACCCGCATCTGCTGGAGCGACTCCAACCGCTCCGCGCTGATCCGCGTGCCGCTGGGCTGGAACAAGACCGCCGACCTGGCGCCCCGGGTAAATCCGGGCGAGACTGCGGTGTTCCAGGATGAGCGCGGACACCAGACCGTGGAAATTCGGTCTCCCGACGGTTCCGCGCTGTTCCATCTTCTGCTCGCCGGAATCACTACGGCTGCCGAGCACGGACTGGGCGCGGCCGACGCGCTCGAACTAGCCGAGAAGACTCGGATAAAAGGCAACATATTTTCCAACCAGGAGCTGCTCGACAGCCTGGAACAGCTCCCGGGAAGCTGCGTGGCCGCCGCGAACCTTCTCAGGGAACGCCGTGCGATGTACGAGGATTTTGGAGTGTTCCCGCCGACGGTCATCGATTACGTCATCAACCTGCTCATGCGGGAGGATGACGCCGTGCTGAACCGCAATCTGGCCCGGATGACGGCAGAGGAGCGCCTCACGGCGACGCGGAAGCTGATGCACCGGGACATACACCGAAACTGAGGGAGGTTATCCATGCAGCCGGGGCCGATGGACCTGGGAGCGAGGTTTCTGGTCATCGTGGCCAGCATCGTGGTTGTCGTGGCGGGCCTCAAGGCGGCGTCCACGCTCATTCTGCCGTTTCTGGTCGCGGTGCTGGTCGCCATGATCAGCCTCCCTTTCATGAACTGGCTGCAGAGGAGGAAAGTGCCTTCATGGCTCTCGATCCTGCTGACAGTCCTGGCGGACCTCGTGGCGCTGGCGTTGCTCGCGATTCTTATTGGCCAGTCCCTGCAGAGTTTTGCCGAGGCTGCACCCCGCTACCAGGCGAAGCTGCAAACCCTCTTGGGGACCGCGATGACCTGGCTGCGCGAGCGGGGCATGGATGTTCCTTCCGACCTGTCGGGCGGAATCGTCAACGCCGGCCTGGCGCTGGACCTGGCCACGCGCATGCTTAAGGGCGCGGCCGCGGTGCTCTCCAATACCGTGCTGATATTCATCGCCGTGGTGTTCATCCTCTTCGAGGCGGCAGGGTTGAGAAGAAAACTGGAGATTGCGTTTGGCTCCAGCGCGGGGGGAATAAAGAGGTTCGTGGCGATTCAAAAGGAGATCCAGCTCTACCTCGGCATCAAAACCCTGGTCAGCGCCGCCACAGGAGCGTTGATCGCGATAGCCATGGCGCTCCTGGGCGTGGATTTCCCGCTGCTCTGGGGGCTTCTGGCGTTTCTGATGAATTACATTCCCAACATCGGGTCCATCCTGGCTGCGATCCCCCCGGTCTTGCTTTGCGTGGTCCAGCATGGGCCCGAGCGGGCCCTGGGCGTGGCGCTGGTGTTCCTGGCGGTCAACCTGGTCCTGGGAACATTCATCGAGCCGCAGCTGATGGGCCGGCAATTGGGCCTTTCGGTGTTGGTCATTTTCATGTCCCTGATTTTCTGGGGATGGGTCTGGGGCCCCGTGGGCATGCTCCTGTCGGTGCCGCTGACGATGATCGTCAAAATCATGCTGGAGAACACCCGCGACCTGCAGTGGATCGCGGTCCTGCTGGAGAAGAGCCCGGTGGGCACGCTGACATCCGAAAAGCCGCCGGAGTAATGGCGCAGCGGCCGCAGGCCCGAGGGCGTCAATCGGGGTAGTGGAACGACAGAAGGACCTCGACGTCGGGGTGGAGGCTCTTGGCCACGGGGCAGGCCTGCGCCGCGCGCTCGAGGGCCTGTCTTTTTGCGGCGGGGATGCCGGGCGTCAGGTCGAAACGCACGACGATTTTTGAAATCCGCCGGGGTGCGTCTGTGCTCATGTGTTTTTCTACATGCACCGACGTTTCTTGAAGAGGAATATTCTCACGCCGCGCCGCGATGCCCATGATCGTCATCATGCATGCCCCCAGGGCGGTCGCGACCAGATCGGTCGGCGAAAAGCTCTCTCCCTTGCCTTGATTGTCCACCGGAGCGTCTGTGCTCAGGACCGTTCGGCTGGGGCCGTGCATGGCCTCGCAGCGAAGGTCGCCTTTGTATTCGATTTTGCACTGAACCATGATTCCCTCACGCGAATAACTATGCCCGGCATGGTCATTGAGCCGGTAAAGGGAGGATGATACTCGGTCGGAGCGGGGACTGCCAGAGGATTTGTGTGAAGGGAGGGGCAGGCTGCGGTATCCCATGAGTTTTTTGCTGCACGATTATAGGCATTTCGTTTAGGGGCCGGCGAGCGCGCTCCCCTATCACCGCAGCGCGGCACAGCTGAAACCGGGGCAGGCGACGGGAGGAAAGCGGTATTAAGGGCACACGGCAAACGGAGCCGCGAACGCCAGTGAGCGGTCAGGTAGCCCGGTCAAGCAACGCGACCCGTCGCTGCCGCTCCGGGCTCCGTGGGCGCCCGCCCGGCAAGGCTGGATGGAGTCGCCTCGCACCTCGTGGGTGGTTTGCGTAAACGGAGGCGCGAACGCCAGTGAGCGGTCAGGCAACCCAGTCATGTAACGCAACCCGCCGCTGGCGCTCCGGGCTCCGTGGACATCCATCAGTATGAATGAGCGCAGGGCACTCGAACCCCGCTGATGGTTGGAGCAAGAGAGGCCCCGATCAAGTTGCGATTGAATATTACCGTCTCCGTTCGTATCTTTATGGCTGGTTTGGTGGGAGCAAACGCTTCGGTTTGTTGCATCATCATGAACATCTGAGGGAGTGATATGGCCAACGCCAAGAAGGGAGTCATTGCCATCCTGACAGGGGGCGGGGATGTGCCGGGGCTCAACCCGGCGATTCGCGCCATCACCATCCGCGCCGTCCGCGAAGGCTACCAGGTCATCGGAATCCGCCGCGGCTGGGCGGGTCTTGTGGAGATCATTCCCGAGCGGGGCGCCGACAACAGCGAAAAGCACCAGATCCTGACGGAGGAGACGGTCAACCGGACGGGAAGAACCGGGGGGACGTTTCTCCACACTTCGAGGACGAGGCCGAGCCACGTCCGCGCCATCGACGTCCCTCTGCACTTGAAGGAAACCTACACGCAGGAAGTCAACGACCTGACGCCCGAGGTGCTCAAGAACCTGAGTTTCCTGGGCGTGGACTACCTGATCCCCATTGGCGGCGACGACACGCTGAGCTACGGGGTGAGACTGCACAAAGAGGGGGTGAAGGTTCTCGCGATTCCCAAGACCATGGACAACGACGTTCCGGGAACCGACTACTGCATCGGCTTCAGCACCTGCGTGACCCGGACCATCGAGATGACCCACCGGCTCCGGACTTCGGCCGGATCGCACGAGCGCTTTCTCGTGATCGAGGTCTTCGGCCGCTACGCCGGCTTCACGGCGCTGCTGCCGGCGATGGCGGGCGCCGCCAACCGCTGCGTCATTCCGGAATACAAATTCGATATCGACCGGCTCACGGAACTACTGGTGGAGGACCGGTTCACCAACCCGAGCCGCTACTCGGTGGTGCTCGTCTCCGAGGGGGCCATGTTCGTGGGCGGGGAAATGGTGTTTGAGAGCAGGGAAAAGGACGACTACGGGCACATGAAGCTGGGGGGGATCGGGGATCTCATCTCCCGTCAGCTCAAGAACCGGTCCGCGGCCTTCAACAAGGGGAAGCAGATCAATGTCATCAACCAGCGGCTGGGATACCTCGTGCGCTGCGGGGATCCCGACGCGATCGACTCCATCGTCCCGATGGCCTATGGGAATCTGGCGCTCGACCTGATCCTGCAGGGAGTGCACGGCCGGCTGGTGATTCTCAAGGACGGGAAATACAGCAATGCGCCCCTGGATGTCGTGACCAGCTACAAGAAGGTCGTGGACGTCGAGAAGCTCTACAACACCGATCGGCTTCGCCCCTACTACAAGAGCTTCGAAGCGAAACCCCTGTTCATCATGTCCGAATAAAAAGAGGGGGCAGTCTCCTCGATCGGAGACTGCCCCCGCCGGGTGGTTGCCCGGGTTTGCCTCAGCCTAGAAGTGGAGCTTCAGGCCGAACTGGATTTCCCTCGGGGGGAAGGTGCTGCGCACCGAGCCGAATGCGGCGCTGGAGCGGCTGCCTTGCGGCGCACGTAAGTTGGTCTTGTTCAGCGCGTTGAAGAACTCGGCGCGGAACTCGACCTTCATGGACTCGCGCGGCAGGCGGAAGTCCTTCGAGATCCCCATGTCCAGCTGATAGAAGGAATCGCTCCGGACGATGCTGCGCCCGGCGTTGCCGAACGGCTGGCTCGGGTCGGTCGGGATCTGGACTGCGTTCCTGTCCAGATACTCGTCCACGGTCCGCTTGCCGTCGGGCAGCTTCGGCGGGCCCGTGATGTTAGGCCGCGGGCTGTTGCCGCCCAGCCAGGAGCCGAGGATGGCCGTCACCTGGAAGTTGGTCGACGGAACGAAGAGCAGCTGCACCGGAGCGCCGCTGGTCATGCTGTTGATGGCGCTCAGCTTCCAGCCGCCGAAGATCCCATCGAGCACCGGGTGCAAATCGGTGAGGAAGCGGTTCCCCTTGCCGATGGGAATGTTCCAGACAAAGCTGGTCACGTTGTTCAGCGTCTGGTCGTAGACCGAGAGGCCCCTCTCCGCCTTCAGATCGTAGATGTTCTGCGGGCTGGAGCGGGCGCCGTTCGGGTTCTCGAGGGCGCCGGTCGAGTTGTCGATCGCCTTCGAGTAGGTGAATGAGTTCAGCAGCGAAAGCCCGTATTTCGACGTGTGCTGGAACTTCACCTGCAGGGCGTGATAGTTGGAAGCCGCGCGGTTGAACGCCGTGGAGATCGCCGAGAAGTTGGCGATCGGGCGGCGCGACTGCAGCGACTCGATCTTGCCGGGCGCGTTGGGCCGTGCCTGGTTGGTGTCGCCGAAGATGAGGATCTTGAGCCCCATGTTCCCCACGTAGGCCACGTCGAGCATCGTGTCTTTGACGATCTCTCTCTGGACCGTCAGGTGCCAGCTCTGAACGTAGCTCGTGCGCGTGTCGCGCGGCATGTAGGAGAACATGGCCGCGAGCGGGTTGAACTTGTCCGGGGCGGTGAAGCCGGCCGGGAAGCCGTCGTTGCCCAGGCCGTCGCCGCGCATCGTCCGGAATCCGGAATCGGTGATGGACTGCACGAGGAGGGCGCCGACCACCTGCGGGCCGTTGATCGCCAGGATGTTCCCGGCGCCGGCGCGGTTGAAGTGGACGTAGCTCACGCCGTAGCCGCCCCGCAGGACCGTCTTGGGCATGAAGCTCCAGGCAAAGCCCAGGCGCGGAGCCCAGTTGTTCTTATCCGGAGCCACCAGCGCGCGGTCCTCGAGCGAGCCGTTCTTGGCGGTCAGGATGGAGTTGGTCCTGGGATCGAAGTTGGTCAGCCGGTTTTCCTTGTCCCACATCGGCGTGGCAAATTCGTAGCGCACGCCCAGGTTGAGGGTAAGGTTCGGCAGGACCTTCCAGTCATCCTGGAAATAGGCGAAGTGCATCCGCTGCTGCATGTCGGCCTCGAAATAGTTCACCAGGCGGAGCTGGCTCGGGGCGCCGAACATGAAGTCGGCCACGTTGTAGAGGTTGTTCGAGGCGGCCCCCGCCGGGCGGCTGTACTGGCCGCCATAGGCCAGCGAACCGTTCAGCGGGTTGACGTCCTGGATCTTGACGTGCATGTACTGGTACTCGTAACCCACCTTCATGCTGTGCTTGCCCTGGATCCAGGCGTAGTTCACCTTCGGGTTGTAGACCGTGGGATCCTGCCACTGGGGATTCGTAGACTGCTGGCCCAGGGCGCTGAAGCCGGACATCGCGATATTGGTCAGGCCGCCCTGGATGCGGGGATTCCCCTTGGGGAGGCCGACGATGCCGTAGGCGTCCACCATGGAGGGGGAGCCGACGTTGACCGGTTCCTTGCCGGCCTTGGTGCGGGAGGCGCCGAAGCGGATCTCGAGCAGCGAGGTGGGCGAGGGATTGAAGGTGGCACCGCCGGCGATCGCCTGGTTCAGGACGCGCACCCAGCCGTTGCCCTCGCCGCCGGACGGACCCGGGATCGGCGGAGCGTCGAAGATGTTCATCTTGCGGTGGCTGATGCGGAAGAAGGCGTTCAGCCGGTCGGCGAACTGGTGGTCGATCTTCAGGTCGCCCTTGTCGGTGTTGTTGTTGACCGCGAGATCGGTCCGGTAGTTGTTCGAGGTGCCGGAGAGATTGGGCGCCACGAGGCCGGCCCAGACCTTCTTGGCGAAGGGGCTGATCTGGCCGGTCGGGATGATCCCGTTCGAAAAGACCTCGTTCGTGAAGGGGTTGCGCACCGGGATGCCCAGGTTGCCGTCCCTTACCGACTGCAGCGGCACGGTGGCGAAGTTGGGCGTGGCCCGGCGTTCACGGTAGCCTTCGTAGTCGGTGAAGAAGAAGGTCTTCTTCTTGATGATCGGACCGCCGAAGGTCCAGCCGAACTGGTTGCGGATCAGGAAGGGCTTGGTGGCCCCGCCGAAGAAGCCGCGCGCGTTCAGGTTGTCGTTCCGGTGGAACTCCCAAAGCGTGCCGCGGAACTCGTTGGTGCCGCTCTTGAGCGAGGCGTTGATCATGGCGCCCGCGGCGCGGCCGTACTCGGCGCTGAAGTTGTTCGTCTGCACCTTGAACTCGGCCACCGCGTCGGGCGGCAGCTGCACGACCTGGTTCGAGAAGCCCTGGTTGCTGGTGCCGTAGGAGCTGTTGTCGACGCCGTCGAGCATATAGTTGTTGAACGTGCTGCGCAGGCCGTGGACGTTGTAGGAACCGTCGCGCTCCTCGTTCTTGTCGGAGCGGCGCACGCCGGGGCTGAGCAGGGAGAGGTCCGCATAGTTGCGCCCGTTGAGCGGCAGGCCCTGGATCTGCTTCTCCTGGATGACCTGGCCGCGGTCGCTCGAGTCGGCTTCGACGAGCTGCGCCGCGCCCGAAACCTCGACGGTCTCGGAGATGGACCCGACCTTCATCACGAGGTCGACGCGCTGGCGCGCGTTGATCGTGACATTGATCTGGTCGGCAACCGCGGTTGAGAAACCGCTCAACTCGCCGGTCACCTTGTAGAAACCGATCTTCACTGTGAAGAACTGGTAGTTGCCGCTTCCGTCGGTCACCGCGGTCGTGGCGATGCCGGTGTCGATCTTGGTCAGGGTGACCGTGACGCCCGGAATCACCGCGCCGGTGGTGTCGCGCACCGTCCCGAGCACCGTCGCCGTGTCGAACTGGGCGTAGGCAAGCGGGCAGAGCAGCAGACCGGCGAGAGCCAGCACGCTGATTCTCTGGAAAAAGCTCTTCATTTTCTCCTCCTGATGCTGGGGCGCCCCGCGGGACGCACCTGCAATCACATTGTTTCTATTTGAGAACCATCTTGGTGAACGGGCGCCGTGGGCCGGCCGCCTGTCGGACCAGACGACTTCGAACGGTTAAGAAATAAGGATAAGGCCTCCTGGCAGAGTTGCCCCGGCCGGGTAAGAATGCTGCTGCCTCGCCAGGGCGTCGGAGATTCCGCATGGTTGCCGTAGGCGGTAGCAGCATTAGTTCTGAGTCGGCACGAGCAGGCACGCCTGCTCGTGCGTGTACACTCGTCTAGACAAGTCATCCTATTTATTTGGTCGATCCCTGTCAATCAAGACCGGAGGCCGATTGACGGAAATCGATTTCACCTGCGCCGGGGAAACTTGTCGGGATTGTCGGTGAACACCGCATCGATCCCCAGCTCGTAGAGGAAATGCGACATTTCCTCTGCAACATCCTTGTACTTGCCGACATTCGACGACCGGAAGGTGTAGGCGGTGACCGTCAGTCCCACGTCGTGCGCCCAGCGGACCGCCTCGGGGCGCGCCTCCAGGATTCTCTTGGAGGGGCCGATGCCGGCGGCAAATGCCTTCGCTTCGCGAAATCTCTCGATGGACACCCACTTTCCCCTGTCCATCTCGTCAATCAGCAGAACCAGGGGGAGTCGGCAGCCGAGCTCCCCATGCATCTTCTTCAGGCTTTCGGCGCTGAAGGATTGGATGATCACCGGGGTCTTCGGATCCGCCCCGGGCTGGTCCAGGCCGTTCTCCGTCAGCGCCTTCAGGGTGAGGCGTTCCATGTCGAAGCCTCTCTCCCCGTATGTTTCCGGCGCCTTCATTTCGGGGTAGAGACCGGCCTTGCCCCGGATGGCGTCGATCGCCTCCTGGAACGTCAGGATCTTCGAACCGGCGAACCTGGCGTCGAACCACGAGCCGGCGTCGAGCTGCTTGATCTCCTCGAAGGTGAAATCGGACACCCACCACTCCCGCACCATGTTCGGACCGCGGGTCACCTCGCGGTACCGGTCGGGAAAGACTTCCTCCACGTTAGTTGTGCGCTCCAGCGTGAGGTCGTGCAGGCAGACGAGAATGCCGTCCTTTGTGATTTGAAGGTCCTGCTCCACATACTCGGCCCCCTGTTCGATGGCGAGCAGGTAGGCGTGCATCGTGTGCTCGGGCGCGTAGGACGATGCGCCCCGATGGGCGATGTTGATCTTGTGTTCCTGCCGGGCCTGCGTTTCGCCCGCCGGTGCACAGGCCGCTACGGCCAGGCCGGCCAAAAGAGCGAGCGACAGCCTGGCGGTTGCGGCGCGGCCTGCCTCGCGGCGCGGCTCTTTCGCTGCGGTTCTTGTGTGTCTCATGGCTGGTCTGCCTCCCATTCTGAATGTTCGCCGTCATCCCCTCGGTCTGAGGTTCCAGGTGAAAGCCAGCAGGACGATGCCCAAGAGACTCGAAACCAGGATCGAGTAGAGCGCGACGTCCCAGTTGTAGTTTTCCGCCAGCCAGCCGAGCCCCTTCCCCTGCGCCATCCTTCCCAGGTAGCCGAAAAGGCCGATGAACCCGGCCGCTGTGCCGACCGCCTTCTTCGAGGTGAAGTCCAGGCCGGCTACGCCCAGCAAGGTCACGGGCGGGTAGATGAAGAAGCCGATGACGCCCAGGAGCGTGAAATCGAGCCAAAGCATGCCCGGCGGATTCCAGATGATCCCCGCAAAAGCTGCGGAAATCGGGATCATGCACAGCAGGCTGACCATGCCTCGCCTGCCGCCCGTCCTGTCGGACACCCAGCCCATCAGCAGCGTGCTCCCGATGCCGGCGAAGTTGATGATCAGGGTGCTGAGGCCCACCTGGGAAAGCGTCGCACCCTTCATTTCGCGCAGGTAGGTGGGCCCCCAGTCGAGCATGCTGTAGCGCACGATGTAAACGAAGAAGTTGGCCAGGGCGATGATCCAGAGCGCCCCGTTGGCAAAGATGTACTTCATGAAGAGCTCGCGCGTCCCGAGCTCCATCTCGGAATGCCGTTTCTCCTCCGGGGGGTAATCGTGCTTGTATTCCTCGACCGGAGGCAGGCCCATGGACTGCGGCGTGTCGCGCAAGCGCAGCACCAGGTAAAACGCGCAGACGATGGCGATGATGGCCGGGACGTAGAAAGCGGAGCGCCACCCCCAGCGCACGGCGCTTTCGGCCGCGATCACTCCCACGATGCCGCCCCCGACATTGTGCGAGATGTTCCAGATGCCGAAGACCGTGCCGCGCTCCCGGACGCTGAACCAGTGCCCCAGCGAACGGCCGCAGGGACCCCAGCCCACGCCCTGGATGAAACCGTTGAGCGTCCAGAGCAGGAGGTGAGCCGTGTAGCTGCTGCTGGCGCCGAAGAGGACGTTGCACAGGGCGGTGGCCACCAGTCCCGCCGCCATGATGTAGCGCGGGTTGCTCCGGTCGGATACGGCCCCCATGAGAAATTTGCCCAGGCCGTAGGCCACAGCCGTTGCCGCCAGGATGTCCCCCACCTGCGACTTGCTGTAGCCGATCGCTTCGGCCATCTCCTTCGACACCACAGGCAGATTGTTGCGCACGAGGTAGTAGGTGGCGTATCCGATGAATGTGCTCTCGAGGATCTGCCAGCGAACCCACGGGTAGCGACGCCGCGCCTCCGCCTCGGGGATCGGGGCCACGTGGGGCGCGGGCTTGAAAACGGACAAGAGCTTTTTCAGCATGGTTTCAGTTCTTCGCGGTTCGGGGCTTGTCGTCCAGTTGTATGTGCAGGTTCCGCTTCTCCTGGGCGTCGCCGAGGCGGACCCTGAATTTCGTGCTGTCTCCGCGATAATAGTCGACCGCGTATTCCACGGGGATTCCCCTGGCGTAACCGATCCGTTCGATGAGCAGGGTGGGGGAGCCCTCGGGAACGCGCAGGATCTCGGCCTCCTGCGCGGCCAGCGCCACGCATTCGAAAGTCTGGACGGCCTCATCCGGCTTGAGGCCGTAGTCCTCGTGCATGATCTGGTAGACGGACCGTTTGTCGATGCCGCGGTCCAGGATGCCGGGGAAGAGGCGCTCCGGCAGGAAAGTGTTGGCGATCACCAGCGGCCTGCCGCTTGCGAGCCGCAGCCGGCGGATGGTGTAGACGTTTTCGCCCAGCCTTAGCCTGAGGTTTCGGAGCAGCGGGGAGTCGACCGAGGACACCTGGCGCAACTCGGTCCCGAGCAGGCGCGAACCGGGCTTGAATCCGCGGTAGACCATCAGCTCGCTGAATCCGAAAAGGCGGTCGAGGTCCTGGTCGATTTTCGGTTCCGCGACGAAGTTCCCCACCGCCCGTTTTCCGTAGGTCAGGCCATCGTCCTGGAGCCGGGCGAGGGCGCAGCGCACGGTCGCGCGCGCCACCCCGAACATCTGCGCCAGTTCGTGCTCGGAGGGGAGCTTGGAGTGCGGCGGGCGGTTTCCGGAGAGGATCTCGCGGCGCAGCGCCTCCGTGATCTGTATGTAGAGCGGGAGTTCGTGGTGAATCGCCGGCCTGTCGGGCATGGGTTTCCCTTGCCTCCCTATCACGTTGAAGTGGCGCAGGCTTCCATGCCTGCAGGGCTGCGGTCCGCCACCTCCGCGGCCCACCGCTGTGTATCCCGGCGCCTGCTCTCGCAGTGCTCGATTTCCTGCGCCTGGCGCTCCGGCGACCAGTCCAGCTCGCGTCCCATCAGGGCCGCCACCGCCGACTGGGCGGATTTCCCCTGGTCCGGCGAGAAACCGAGCAGCGTCCGGCGCTCCAGGAAGTCCGCGGTCCGCTCGCACTGCTCGAAGCGAACTGAGTATACAACCTGCGCGGCGATGTCGGGCTCCTCCGGAGAAAGCAGCTGCTGCAGGCCCGGATCGCCGGCGGCCAGGCTCATCACCCGATGCGCCCGGCTGCCATACAGCCGCCGAATGTGCTCCGCGGTTCGCGGGGCCATCCCCGCGGGCGGACTTGCAGCCTCTCCTGCGCTTCCCCCGGGGAGCGGCACGCGAGCCGTGCTGCAGGGTCCCTCCTTTTGCAGCTTTCTGCAGGCCAGATCGGTGACCTCCTCGGCAATGGCCCTGTAGCCGGTGATCTTTCCGCCCAGGACGGAGAGCATTCCCGGATTCCCGTTGCGCCACCCGTCGGCGATCCGGTGCAGCCTGGAGACCGAAGACTCGCTCCCCCGTTCCCTCACGAGCGCCCGCACGCCGGCGTTGGTGAACAGAATGGACTGAGGCCCGAGGTCGGGAAAGAACTCGTGCACGGACCTCAGCAGGTAGTCCACGTCATCCTTTTCCGCGCGTGCTTCCGCCGGATCCGCGGGATAATCGGTGTCCGTCGTGCCGATCCAACTGTATCCCAGCCAGGGGATGGAAAAGAAGAGGCGGCCGTCGATCTTCGAAAAGAGCACGAGGGCACGCTGATTTATCCTCGGGCAGGCGAAGTGAATCCCCTTGGTGGTCCGAATCGAAGGCTTCCACCCGGGATCGAATTCGCGGGATACGCGATCCATCCACGGCCCCGCCGTATTGATGGTCACCCGGCCCCGGACTTCCAGTTGCTCTCCGGTCAGCGTGTCGCGGACGCGAATCCCTTCGACGGTCTGGCCCGATCGCAGGAGGGAAGTCACCTGGGCATAATTGAAGGCGACGGCGCCCCGTTCCCGGGCGGCGATGATGTTTTCGAGGCAGAGCCTTTCCGGGGAATTGACCTGGGCGTCGAAGTAGGAGGCCGCCCCCTGCAGCCCGCGCGTGCGCAGCCGGGGCTCCGACTCGGCAACCTCGGAAGCCGTGAGAAATCGGTGATTCGGCAGGCTCTTGTCGAAGGCGAGCAGATCGTAGAGAATCATGCCCAGCCTCATTTTCACCCTGTGGTAAACGCTCTCGTCGTAAAAGGGGAGAAGGAACTCGAGCGGTTTGACGAGGTGGGGTGCGATGCGGAGCAGCGTTTCCCGCTCGCGCAGGTCCATCCGCACCAGCCGGAAATCCAGCATCTCCAGGTAGCGCAGCCCCCCGTGGATCAGCCGCGTGGACCCCGCAGTGGTGCCCGACCCGTAGTCGAAGCGCTCGAACAGTGCGACATTCAGCCCGCGCATGGCCGCGTCGCGTGCCACGCCCGCACCGATGATCCCGCCCCCGATGATTATTGCGTCGAAGACCTGATTATGAAGTTCATGTGCCATCCTGCTTGACATGAGGACTCCGGCTCGCATTCAATGTGGACAGCATGGATGCTTTTGTCTAATTGTCTAGACAAGTATCGATCATATGCATGCCGTGCCCGGAGTCAAGCAAAACCGGATGACCAAAACCAAACGGACGCCAATCCCCCGGACCCCATCTCGATGACCGATCGAGGATTCCACGCAATTCGCGCCGGGCGGCTGCTCCGAATCCGCTTCAGGAGGTAGTGCCGATGTCGCTCTATCTTGCAGAAATGGTAGGCACAATGCTGTTGATCATCTTCGGGGACGGCGTCGTCGCCAATGTGGTCCTCAATCGATCCAAGGGCCAGAACTCCGGCTGGATCGTCATCGCCACGGGGTGGGGACTGGCAGTGGCGCTGGCGGTCTACACCGTGGGCCGCGTCAGCGGGGCGCACATCAATCCGGCCGTGACCCTCGGGCTGGCCTCCATCGGCGCCTTTGACTGGGCGCTGGTTCCAGGCTACGTCCTCGCCCAGCTTGTCGGCGGATTCCTCGGCGGGGTCGTGGTCTGGCTTTCCTATTATCCGCACTGGGCGGTGACGGAAGACAAAGCTGCGAAACTCGCCGTCTTCTGCACTGCGCCCGCCATCCGCCACCGGGGGAGCAACTTCCTCGTGGAAGTCATCGGTACCATCGTCCTGGTCTTCTGCATCCTGGCCATCGGCGCCAATTCCCAGCACCTGACCCAACCGGGCAACCTCGACCTCTCGATCGCCTTCAGCAAGGGCTTCCAGCCGTTTCTGGTCGGGCTCCTGGTGTGGGGCATCGGCCTTTCGCTGGGCGGCCCGACCGGCTACGCGATCAACCCCGCGCGCGACCTCGGGCCGCGCATCGCTCACGCCCTCCTGCCGGTGGCGGGAAAGGGCGGCTCCGACTGGGGCTATGCCTGGATTCCGGTAGCGGCTCCCCTCGTGGGCGGTGTCATCGGCGCCGTGCTGTACCAGTTCGTGGGTTTCTAGCAGGCCGTCAGCCGGTCATTTGCGAGGTTCAATCATGAGCGAATTTGTTGGGGCGATCGACCAGGGGACAAGCAGCACCAGATTCATGATTTTTGACCGCAGTGGGAGCGAGGTGGCCCGGCACCAGCTTGAGCACGCACAGATCATGCCGCAGCCGGGATGGGTGGAGCACGATCCGCTGGAAATAATGGAACGGACCGGCGAGACCATCAGGGGGGCGATTTCAAAAGCAAAGATCAGCCGTGGCCGGCTGGCCGCCATCGGCATCACCAACCAGCGCGAAACCACCATCGTATGGAATCCACGCACCGGGCAGCCGTACTGCAACGCAATCGTGTGGCAGGACACGCGCACGGCGAAGATCGTCAGCAGGCTTGAAAAGGAGGGCAAGGGGGAGATCATCCGCTCCAAAGCGGGGCTGCCGCCGGCCACGTACTTTTCCGCCGGGAAGCTCCAGTGGATTCTCGAAAACGTGAGCGGCGTCCGGGAGGCGGCCGCAAAAGGAGAGGCGCTGTTCGGCAATCCCGACACGTGGTTGATCTGGAACCTGACCGGCGGGCCCGACGGCGGCGCGCACGTCACCGATGTGACCAATGCCAGCCGGACCATGCTGATGAATCTCCTGACGCTCGACTGGGATGACGAACTTCTCTCCCTTTTCGGCGTTCCACGGAGCATGCTCCCCGCGATCCGGCCGTCCTCCGATCCGGCCTTCTATGGCCTGACGCGGCGTTCCGGGCCGGTCGGCGGCGAGGTCCCGCTGTGCGCGGACCTTGGGGATCAGCAGGCCGCCATGGTGGGCCAGGTCTGCCTCGCCCCGGGTACCGCCAAGAACACGTATGGCACCGGAAATTTCATGCTGCTGAACACGGGCAACGAAAGCGTGACTTCGAAGAGCGGACTGCTCACCACACTCTGCTACAAGCTGGGCGGCGAGCAGCCTGTGTATGCGCTGGAAGGCTCCATCGCAGTGACCGGATCCGCCGTGCAGTGGCTGCGGGACCAGCTGGGTATCATCGGGAGCGCGGGGGAGATCGAGGCCCTGGCCAACAGCGTGGAGGACAGCGGCGGAATGTACTTTGTCCCCGCTTTCTCCGGTCTCTTCGCCCCGTACTGGCGCTCCGATGCCCGGGGCGTGATCGTGGGGATGTCGCGGTACAATACGCGGGCCCACCTTGCGCGGGCCACGCTGGAAGCCATCTGTTACCAGACCCGGGACGTTCTGGATGCCATGGTGTCGGACTCCGGTGTCGACCTGAAGATCCTCAAGGTAGACGGCGGCGCTGCGGCCAACGACAGCCTGATGCAGATGCAGGCAGACATTCTCGGCGTGGAGGTGGTCCGTCCCGTGGTATTGGAGACCACCGCGCTCGGGGCGGCCTATGCCGCGGGTCTGGCCACGGGCTTCTGGCAGTCGGTGTCCGATCTCGACGGCAAGTGGCAGGCCGGGCGGTCATGGGAACCCGAATGGAGCGCAGACAGGCGCGAAGCGGGACTCGCCGGCTGGAAGAAGGCCGTCCAGCGCACCCTCAACTGGCTCGAGCACTAATCCCATTTCGGGGACAGGCGCCATAACCGCGAAATTACGCCGAGATATTTCGAGGTTATGGCGCCTGTCCCGAATGGCGCTTCAATGAGGAATCGAAGACCCTGAAAGGGTCCAACAGGAAAGCCCAGGCGTAAGCCCTGGGCAAGGCGGGATAAGGGGAGCCCCTATCTCAAATTCCTTCAGGAACTGGAATTTCCCGACGACCAGCGGGAGAACATCGCCTGGAGGACCGCCGCGCGTTTTTTCTGGATCGACCTGCCGCTGCTGCCCCCCCGAAAGCACAAAGCGGAGGCGACTGCCGCACCCTCATAGGCAATCCTCACCGATGGGATCTGCGGGGCTGCGGGCCTCCCGCCCGCGGCCTCGAGGCGTCCAGTCTTCCGGCGGGTCCGGGGATGCCAGCACCCCCCTCATGTAGAGGAGGCGGGCGGTGATGCAGTCCAGTGCCCTCCCCAGGAGCCTGGAGGATTCGATCTCGCCGGCCATCTCGAGCAGGCGGATGCCGGCCTCCGCGGTGCACAGGCCCGCGGGATGGCGTTGGGTGCGAATCGGCCAGCGCGAAGAGGCGCCTGCGGGCAGCGCCATGCAGGGAAAATCCTTCACGAAGGGCACGCGCCGCGACATCCGGGCGCACTGGCGCCACGTTCCGTCCAGCAGGACAAAGCCGCGCCGCCGGCCCTCCGCACCGGGGGTGCACTCCATCGGCACGGCGTCGGCGCGCGGGAAGAGAAGCGTCCAGACAATGCCCTTATCGGCAAGCGGGCCCGGATCGAACTCCTCGCCGCGGCGGACCCACGGCAGCAGAGTGCAGCCCTCCACCATTCTTCGGAACAGGCGCGCGGTGTTCGTCGGCTTGAGACCCTCGCACAGGTGCTGCACGATCACGATGGGCACGTTGCTCTGCACTCGCGGCAGGATCGAGCAGGCGCACAGGTGATCGTGGAGGCCGCAGCCGCCGCACCTGGGATGACGGTATTTCCGAAATTCCATCGACCGTGCCTATTTCTTCTCCTTGAAACCCGCGGGAATCTGCATCTCGGAATCCGCCACGCCGGGGAATACCTTCATGAGCTCCGTGGTCGAGGTGAAGATCGTCGAGCGGGCTTTCGGGCCTTCGTCCTTGTCGGCGGCTTTGCGGGCTATTTTGCGTCCGAGCAGGCCGCCGAGACCGCCGAGGGAGCCGACGTTGCCCTCCTCGCGCTCCCTTTCCTTGGCCGACGCCTGCTCCCTGGCCATCTCCTCGGCGCCCTTGACCCCCTCCATCGTGACTTGCGTCAGGACGGCGGTTCCATC
The DNA here is from genome assembly GCA_037444305.1 of Acidobacteriota bacterium. Taxonomy (GTDB): domain Bacteria; phylum Acidobacteriota; class UBA6911; order UBA6911; family UBA6911; genus JBBIMP01. The sequence goes on along the minus strand of JBBIMP010000021.1, from coordinate 1,882 downwards.
CAGGTTCACGTTTTCGACCTGCATCCGGCCGAGGACGTCTTTCATACCGGGATACATGCCCATGATCATGGCCATCTGTTCTGCCGAAGCTCCGATGCCGACGGTGCTTCCGAGCTTCTCCGCGTAGCGCAGGTCGAAATCGTTGATCTCCTTCAGCGCGGGGATGGTCTTGGTGAGCCAGGTGTTGGAAGTCAGGATCAGTCCCCCGGACTCTTCCAGCGTTTTTCCTTTTTCCCGGAAGGTGACCGTCATGATTACCTCGCGGCAGTCGTGCCCGTTTATGGCTTTCCTCTGGCCTGATTCCCGCAGGCTGAAGTCGACTTCCATTTCCTTTTCGGGCTTGCCGGCTTCCTGCGGTTCCTTTCCGCCAGCCTGCTCGCGTGCGGCCTTTTCGGCCTCCTTCTGGGCCTCCCGCATCTGGCGGCGAAGCTCCTCAAAAGTGATCACCTGGTAACTTTTCTTTTTGATGTCGAGCCGGTAGATCCTCTCTTCATCGAGATCTATGATCTCGCCGCTATTGGAGTCCAGCTCGGCTTTTCGGTTGCCCTTGACGGCGATAGTGCTCACGACACCTTCGCGTGCCTCCTTGCCGCCGAACAGGCCGGCCATGCGGCCGATCATCCCTTCGAACTTGAAGAGGGTCTTCTCCTGGGTTTTTACATCGGCCCGGAGCGCGCCGGCGGGACACAGAAGGAGGGCCAGGAACAACAGGAAGGCAAATCGAATCTTTGGCATGGTTTTTCTCCCGAGTATTTTGGTTGGATGATTTCGCTCACGGCACCCCGCCGAGACTCAAATGATACTACGCCGGCCAAGGCTTTTCGCGGCCGGGTGTATAAAGATGGCGGATGGTTGGGGTACTCCGTGCTACCCTGAACCGGTCCATGAAACGCCTGAAGCCTCCTGCGCCGATTCCGGCGCCATCCAGTTTGAGGGGCGAACTCCTATGGCCATGACGTGGAAAACCAAGTTTGTCGTTTCGCTCGTGTTGGTGATTGCTGCTTTCCTGGCGGGATACGTTCCGGGGGCGCTCAAAACCGCGAATCTGAGAGTTGAGCTTGCCGGGACCCAGGATCGTCTCCGGGTGCTGTCCCTGCTGGGCGAGCTGGGTATGGTCTTGCTCGAGGTCGGGCAGAACAATTTCGGCAAAGCGCGGGAACACTCGACGAAGTTCTTCGATCAGGTGAGGGATGCCGCAAACGCCACGGACGACGCGAAGCTGAAGGCGACGCTGGAGGCCATTCTCGGGCAGCGGGATGCGATTATCGCGGATCTGGCGTCGCTGCACCTTGAGGCCGGCCCCAGGTTGGAGGTTATCTACCGGGAACTCTACCTCGCAGGGGCTGATTCAGGGGCGCAAGCCACCCGATAAACCGCGGCCCCCTGCGGCCACAGCCGCGCACGGGGATCGCGTCTTATGGTCGCCGGGCCTGCGGGCAACGACCGGGTATCCCTGCTGCCGCTGTTCCGGCGTCACTCCCACCGCACCGCCTATTTCTGCGGCGGCGGAGGGGGCGGGGGCACCAATCCCAGGTGCTTGAAGGCATCGAAGATCGGCTCGACCAAAGCCGCCATACGGATGGCGCCCATCTTGTCCGCCTGCTCCTTTTCGAGCATCCCCATGAACGCCTGGAACTTCTGGGCGTTGGCGGCGGCGATTTCCTGGCGCAGGGTGTGCTGTTTCAGAATGATTTCCCCCGCGCTGGCCGCCGTTGCCTGGCCCGAGGCAAGCGACTGGTGGAGCTGTCGATCCAGCTGTGCGAGCGCTTCGTGTCTGGGGCGGACAAATCTTTCGAAGTTCTGCCTGAGCTCCATCAGTTTTTCAAACTGCGCGTCCGTCAGGTTCAGAAACTGCTTCACCTTCATGAAATCTGGGGGTCGC
>JBBIMP010000020.1:30243-90599 GCA_037444305.1 Acidobacteriota bacterium | reverse complement strand
CTTTCCCGCGTCGCCCCTTCGAGGCTTAAGCAATTGATTTGGCGACGTTACCAGGTGATTTCGATCCCCCTCAACTAAGCGCTATTCGCACCTGTCCCCGAAATGGCCGGATGGAATCGATCATGGCTTCGCGCACGCCGTCCGACACTCCCAAGTGGAACTTTCGATAGAAGCGACGGCAGAAGGCTGCTATGTCCAGCTGCGGGCCGGATCTTCAGGATTCTCGTGAAAGCGCGTGTCATCGTATAATCAGTCCGTCCGGGTAATGGGCAGGCGCCTTCATTCCCCAGGCGCAGGATCGTATCCTCTCCGGGGCGCGCAGCGCACGCGACGCGGCCCTTTTTGCAGGCCGTTGACTGCGCTGCCGATGTGCTGTATAGCTGTCCGGCTTAACCAGGATATTTGCGAGGACCGATGAACATTACCGTTATAGGCACAGGATATGTCGGATTGGTTACGGGCGCCTGCTTCGCCGAATTCGGCCTGCGCGTGACCTGCGTGGACAAGGACCGGGGCAAGGTCGACCAGCTCAGCCGGGGCGTCATTCCCATTTATGAACCGGGGCTGGAGGAGATCGTGCGCCGGACCATGCAGAACGGCCTCCTGCGCTTCACCACCGACATCGACGAGGCCATCCAGAATTCGCTGGCGATCTTCATCGCCGTGGGCACGCCCTCCCGCACGGACGGCGGGGCGGATCTCTCCTACGTGGATGAAGTGGCGGACTCGGTGGCCAAGAATCTCAACGGGTACAAGGTCATCGTGACCAAGAGCACGGTTCCGGTCGGGACGGGCGACCGCATCGCCGGCAGGATCAACGCGGCCCTCGCGAAGCGGCGCAGCCGGAAGGAGAAGGATGCGGTCAGGAAGGGGGACAGGCGCAAGACGCCGCGGCCGATGCTCTTCGACATCGTATCCAATCCCGAGTTCCTACGGGAGGGGAGCGCCGTCGAGGATTTCATGCATCCGGACAGGATCGTCATCGGCGCGCAGAGCGAACAGGCGATCGCGATCCTGAAGGATCTCTACAGCCCGTTATATCTCGGGGGCAAGACCCGCTTCGTGATCACCGATGTCCGCACCGCGGAATTGATCAAGTACGCCACCAACGCATTCCTAGCCACGAAGATCACGTTCATCAACGAGATCGCGAACATCTGCGACCGGGTCGGCTCCAACGTGCTCACGATCGCGCAGGCGCTCGGGATGGACGGCCGCATCAGCCCCAAGTTCCTCAATCCCGGCCCGGGCTTCGGCGGGTCGTGTTTCCCGAAGGACACGCGGGCGCTCTGCAAGATCGCCCGGGACGCCGGGTATGACTTCTGGGTTCTCGATGCCGTGGTGAAAGCGAACACCCGGCAGCGGCAGTTGATGGTCCAGAAGATAAGGAAGGCCGTCGGCAGCCTGAAGGGAAAGACGATCGGGATGCTCGGCCTGTCCTTCAAGCCAAACACCGACGACACGCGCGAGTCCCCGGCGATCGACATCGCAAAGGATCTGGTGCGGGCCGGCGCGAAGGTTCGCGCCTTCGATCCGGCCGGAGGTCCCGCGGCCAAGCGGGAGCTGCCGGCGCTGGTTCTCTGCGATGACGTCGAGTCGGCCGCGAAGGGCGCCCACGCGCTCGTGATCGTCACCGAGTGGAACCAGTTCCGCAATCTGGACCTCGGGAAAATCAAGAGCCTCCTGAAGTCGCCGGTGCTGGTGGATCTCAGGAACATCTACCTGCCGGACCGGGTCCGGGAGGCGGGCTTCCGATACTTCGGCGTCGGCCACTCCTGATCCGCGAATCGATCAAGGCCTGGCGCTGAGCGCGTTGGCGGCGTAATAGCCCGGGCGGGCGGTGACCACGATGTCCGGCGCCGAAACCCCCACCTCGATGTTGCGGTAGCTTCCGTCCTTCACGGTGTTGGTGGACACGTATCCGATGGTGTACTGATTGCGGAGCTCCTCGATCACCTCGGCATAGACATCGTCCAGCTGGCCGAAGGTCTTGGGGTAGAGAACCCTCCCGCCGGTTTCGTAAGCCAGTTTGCGCAGGGCGAGGTCCGCCTGCACAAAAACGTCGTAGGGGATGCTGTTGTAGTAGCCCTCCTCCTGCAGCCTGTAGATCAGCGTCTGCCGGACCGCCTCGGTCTTGCTCACCACGTACAGCGTCGCCTCCGAGTGCACGGCCGCATCGAGGGCCTCCCGGTAGGAGACCGTGCTGCCGTTGTCGAGGCCGTCGCTCATGATGATCATGGCCTTCTTCTCGCGGACGCCCTTGAAGACCTCCGTGGAGGCCACCCAGATTGCATCCCACAGGTTGGTGTCGTCCTTGCAGTAGATCGAGGAGAGTACGGCCTCCAGCCGGTCGGCCTTGCGGCCCCAATCCATTTTCAGGCGCGTCTCGATATTGAAAGTCAGGAGCGCGAACTGGTCCTGGGGTCCGAGGCTGTCGACGAATTTCCTGGTCGCGAACTTGATCGGGCCCCACTCAGAACGGACGCTGCCGCTGATGTCCAGGACGATGGCCACGCGCGTCGGCACACCCTCCTGCGCGAAGAGCAGCAGTTCCTGGTCCACGCCGTCCTCGCGGACGCGGAAGGCCTCCCGGGGAAGGTCTTTGACGAATCCGCCTGCGGGCCGGCGAACGGTCACCGGCACCGTGACCATGTTGACCTCTACGCCGATCTTGAACTGCTCCTGCTGCTTCGGGTCCTGCGCACCGGCTTCCGGCTCGCGGGAGTGCAGCAGGGGGAGGGAGAGCAGCCCCGCCAGGATCGCTGCCAGGGCAGTCCGCACGGGAGCAGCCGCCGCCCCAACCGGGCTCCGCGGCATTCCCTTCTTGTAAATTTTCCCTATCATCGAGTTCTCACCTGTTTTCGAGCGCGGCCGGCAGTTTTTCGAAGATGCCCCCGAAGCCGCCGTTGGAGAGTATCAGGATCAGGTCTCCGGCGGCCGCTTCTTCACAGACCTTCCGGATTATACCGTCCACCCCGTCGAGATTCCATGCGGCGCGCCCTTGTGCGCGGAGATCGGCGACCAGGCGCTCTACATTAAGACGCTCTCCTGCAGGAATTTTCTCAGGCTTGAAGAGGGGCGGAACGGCGATGCAGTCTGCCAGCACGAGGGCCTCGGTGATCTCGCTCTGGAACACGCTCCGCCGGCTTGTGGCTGAGCGCGGCTCATAGATGGCCCACAGGCGCCTCGGGGCGAACGCCGCGCGGACGGCCTGCAGCGTCTCGCGCACCGCCGTGGGGTGGTGGGCAAAATCCTCGTAGATGGCGATGCCGTCAACCTCGCGGAGGAACTGAAGTCGCCGCCGCACGCCCTGAAACGACTCCAGGCCCTCGCGTATGGAGTCTTCCGGCACTCCCAGTTGGTGGAGAACCGCGGTGGCCGCAAGCGCGTTGCGCAGGTTGAATGTCCCAAGCAGGGGGAGGCGGATCCGGCGAAAGAGCTTGCGCCGGTAGATCGCGTCGAAGGCGAGTCCGTCCCGCCGGGGCTCCACGTCGCGGGCGGTCCAGTCGTGTGCCGGATCCAGGCCGAAGGTTTCTTTGCGGCAGAAGGCCTTGCCGGCCGCAGCGAGCGCCAGCGGGCTGTCGGCGCCGACGGCGAGATAGCCCCGCTCGGGGATCAGGTTGACGAAGCGGGCGAATTGCAGCCGGATGGCTTCGACCTCTGGGTAGATGTCCGCGTGGTCGTACTCGATGTTTCCCAGCACGGCGAAGAAGGGAAGGTAGTGGAGAAACTTCGGGCCCTTATCGAAAAAGGCGGAGTCGTATTCGTCCCCCTCGATGACGAAATGCTTCCCCTCGCCGAGGCCGTAGCTCGAGCGGAAGTTTTCGGCCACGCCCCCAATGAAGAAGCCCGGCTCAAAACCGCCCTGGTGCAGCACCCATGCGATCATTGATGCCGTGGTGGTCTTCCCGTGTGTCCCGGTCACGACCACCGGCAGGCGGTCGCGCAGCAGGAATATCTTGAGGGCTTCGGGCAGGGAAGTGTGGGGGATGCGGAAGTTCAGGATGTATTCGATTTCGGGATTGCCGCGGGAAAGGGCGTTGCCGACTACGACCAGGTCGGGCTCGGGGCGGAGGTTTTCCAGAGAGTAGCCCTGGCGGATCTGTATGCCCTTGTCGAGGAGAAAGCCGCTCATCGGCGGGTAGACCGCCTCGTCCGACCCGGTGATCCGGTATCCGCGCTCCTTCAGCATGGCGGCCAGCGTGGCCATGCCGGTGCCGCAGATGCCGATGAAGTGTATGGTTTGGACTGTTTTCCCCTCGAGCATGACCGGCCCGGCGCCTCCGCAAAGAGAGTGTTCTTACCATGAACCCGGTCCGATGAAAACCTCTACCTTCATCGGGAAGCGAACGGGACTCTACGGCTTGGAGCCGTGTCGGCCGGTGAAAGCCCGGGCGCCTCATTCCGCTCAGTTCGCCTGCGCGGGGCGTGACTGCGTCAGGATCCGGTAGTAACGAATCGCATACAGCAGGACGATGCCGCTGACGAACATCGTGGCCGGCGCCAGGAGCACTGCCTGTGCCAGGCCGAACCGGTCCGACAGCATGCCGATAATGGGCGGGGAAATGGCGTCGCCCAGCGCATGAATGAAGAAGATGTTCACCGCCATCGCGGTGGCGCGTATGCCGGGCGGAACGCAGCCGAGCACGACCGCGTTGAGCGGACCGGTGTTGAGGAAGAGGAAAAACTCGGCGAGGAAAATCGCCGGCAGGAACACCCCGGGATCGGTGGTGGTGAGCGCCACAATCGTCGTTGGGGCGCCGACGAACATGCACAGGCCGGAAACCCAGAGATAGGAGTTGCGCGTGTAGCGCAGCAGATAGTCGCCCAGAAATCCGCCCGCGAAGGTTCCCAGAAATCCGGCCACGACGGTCATGGTGCCGAAGATCTCGTTGGCGCGCGCCGTGGTCATGTCCCGGTAGCGTTCCAGGAATGCCGGAACCCAGCCCACGAGACCGCCCAGGGCAAACGTGTAGGCGATGAAGCCGATGGTCACGGTCACGTAGGTCGGGTTGCGCCAGAGCATGCGGTAGGTTTCGGCGAGCGTGGGCGGGGTTTTCCACCCTGCCTGAGTCCGGTCGCTGCCGCCCCGCTTGGGTTCGCGGATCGCCAGCGCCAGCAGGGCGAAGAGGAGGCCTGGGAGGCCCACAATGAAAAAGGCCGAGCGCCAACCGTAGAGCTCCGACAGGTGCCCGCCGAGCACGAAACCCATGGCGCTGCCGGCCGGAATCGCCGTGTAGAAAACGGCCAGCGCCCGTCCACGGTGCTTTTCGTCGAAGTAGTCGGTGATGATCGTAGGGGAGATGGTGGCGTAACTGGCTTCGCCGATCCCCACGATCGTGCGCGGCAGGAACATCTGCCAGAAGCTGCGCGCCAGGCCGGCGCCGGCGGTGGCCAGGCTCCACACGGCGACCCCGGCGGAAATGAGGTATTTGCGCGTGAAGAGATCGCCCATCCGGCCGAAGGCGGGCGAGGTGATGGAGTAGGTGATCATGAAGGCCGAGAGCGTCCACCCGAGCTGCGCGTCGGTGAAGTGCAGGTCCCGCTTGATCGGCTCGAACATCGCGGCCAGCACGTAGCGGTCGATGTAGTTGAGGAAGTTGATCACCGTGAGGATGGCCAGCGCCGTCCTCGCATTGCCTCGGTCGCCCATACCCGCCCCGCGGCGCCCGCGTATCGGGCGCTGGAAATGCCGTTCCTGGGGTAGAGACTATCTGGAACCCGAATCCTTGGTCTCTTTGTGTCCGGCCTTCAGCTGCGGGACGAGCTCCAGCAGTTTCTTGAGATCCAGCCCGCTGAGGCTTTCGACGATCGGGGGCAGCTGGGCCATGATGTCGGCCACGTCCTGCGTGATCTTGCCGGCGCCGCCGCTGCTTCCGCCGGAATTGACGATGGTGATGGACTCCGTCTTGCTGAGCGGCTGCGCGATGGCCTGCGCGATTTCCGGCAGAGCCTGGAGAACCAGCTGGAGGACGGCCGCCTGGTTGTACTCCTTCCAGGAATTGGCCTTTTTCGCCATCGCCTCGGCTTCCGACGAACCCTTGAGCGCGATGACGTCAGCCTCCGCCATGCCCGTGACCTTGACCACCTCGGCCTGCGCGAGGCCCTTGGCCTTGGCCGCTTCCGCCTGGCCGCGCGCCTCGGCTTCGTACCGGAAGCGGGTGGCCTCGGCCTCGGTCTGGACCCGGTAGCGCTCGGCGTCGGCCTGGCGCTTGATGGTGGCCTCCAGTTCCTTCTCGCGGCGCAGGATCTCCTTCTCCTGCACCACGATCTGCTGTTCGCGGTCGACCACTGCCACCTGCACCTCCTCGCGCTTCAGCGCCTGGTTGGTCTTGAAACGCTGCAGGTCATAGGCAAGGTCGGCTTGCGCCTTGGCCTCGTTGGTCGCCACGTCAAATGCGGCCTTCTGCAGGAGGAAGTTCTTCTGCGCTTCCGCGATCTGGGTTTCCGCCAGGTATTTGGCGACGTCCCCTTCCTGCTTGGCCTGGGCAGACCGGATGGTGGCGTCCCGGTCGGCTTCGGCCTGGGCGATGATGGCGTCGCGCTTCACCTCGGCCGTCCTCGGCTTCCCGAGGGCTTCGAGGTAGCCCTGGTTGTCGCGGATGTCCTTCATGGTGAAGGAGACGATGGTCAGACCCATGTTCGCCAGGTCGGAGACGGCGACCTCCTGGACCGAAAAGGCAAACTGGTCCCGGTTCTTGTAGATGTCCTCGACGGTCATCGTGCCGATGATGGCCCTCAGGTGCCCCTCCACCGTCTGGAGCGCGATTTCCCTTATCTGCTCGGGGGTTTTGCCCAGGAACTGCTCGGCCGCCGTCCGGATGGAGGTCTCGTCGCCGCCGACCTTTACCTGCGCCACACCGTCCACGATGATCGGGACGCCGGGTTTGGTGTAGACCTCCGGGGTCGTCACGTCGAGCGTAATGATCTCGAGGCTCAGCAGGTCGACCTTCTCGATGAGGGGAAGGATGAACGCCCCTCCCCCACGGCGGATCCGGAAGCCTACCTCGTCGACCCGGCCGTCGGCGGTCTTTATCCTGTACTTGCGCCCCGAGATGATCATGACCTGGTTCGGGCCGACCTTCTTGTAGCGGCGCGCCACGGCGTAGATCGCCAGGAAAAAGGCCAGCACAAGCCCCATGATTACAGTTGCCGGAGTGAGTTCCATCGTTTCCACCTCTTCGCTGGATGTTTTGCGGTTGATTGGCCCGTGCGCAGCCGGTCCGGCCGCCCGCTACTGTTGCTGAACCACGTACACACTGCCGACCACCTGCACGACCGTCACGGGCGCGTTGCGGGGCACGGCCTTGCCGTCGAGCGAGCGGGCGGGCCCAACGATCCTCGTCCCCTTGGCGATCACGGCCACCTCGCCCGTGCCGTTCTCGGGGATCGGCGTGATCACCTGGACGGTCCGCCCCACGATGTCGCTCGCGGAGTACTCGCTCCCCGCCTGCGTGTTCTTGAACAGGACCGTCAGCACCAGGAAGGCCCCTCCGCTGAGCAGGAAGCCGGTGATGACCGCGACGAGCACGCCCTTGCCGAGGGAAAGCTGGAAGTAGGTATGCGCCAGCATCCCTCCCCCCCCGAAACCGGTCAGGAAGGTCGAAATCACCGTCGGGCTCAGCGGACTGAGCGGCAGGTCTGTGCCGACGTCCATGTGCGTGTCGACGGCATCGCCGCCGAAGAGGTGCCCGGTGATGCCGATGACGATCGCGTAACCAAGACCGATAATGAAACAGATGAAGTAGACAACCCCGACGGACATGGCCTGAGAGCCTCCGAGGCGAGTGCGATGCGTTACAGACGATCTTCGGATGCGATTCTATTCGAATTCCCGCCGCTTTGGTATCCCTTCGTTTGCTGTTTCTTCAGCGGGACCTAAAACCGCCGGTAATCGAGCATGGCCACTTCCTCCCGGATGCGGACTCCCGTGATCCTGTCTCCGGCCACCATGCTCTCGGCCACCGGCATGCCGCTGACGACGCGGCCGAAGCACGTGTAGCCTCCGTCCAGGTGGGGCTGCGCTGACAGCGCGATGAAGAACTGGCTGCCGCCTGTGTCCTTGCCGGCCAGTGCCATGCCGACGCTGCCGCGCTCGAACGGGCGCAGGTTGATCTCGCAGCGGATCGAGTGCTCCGGCCCGCCCTCCTGGTCGTTGCGCGGGTCTCCCCCCTGGATCACGAAGTAGGGTACGACCCTCATGAAGCTCAGGCCGTTGAAGTAGCCCTGCCGGGCGAGAGCTACGAAGTTGGCCACGGTGAGCGGAGCGTCCTCCCGGAAGAGCTCCATTTCGATGTTTCCTCGCCCCGTCTCCAGGATGGCGACCGTGCGGTCCTGCCGCGAAGAAGCCGTCAAGCCATAGGCGATATCCGTAGTCGCGGTTTCCGACGGTCCTGGATTATCCGGCAGGTCGGGGGCTCCCGATCTCCTGAGAACTGCCAGGGCGGCTGCGCGCACGTTCCTCAACCTGTCTTTGAGCGCGGAGCGGAGCGTCTCCTGCACGACCGGCTGCCCCGCCCACGGCTCGAGTTTCCGGATCAGCTCGACCTTTGTCTGCAGCTCGGGTCCGGCGGCATGGAATGCGTAGGAATCGAGGAGCGGTTTCCAGGGTTCCCTCGCGCCTGGCGCCGGACTGTATGCCGCGACGGCCGCCCGCACAACTACCGGATCCGGGCTCAGCAGATGGGATTCCAGGATGAGGGACAGCCCCGGCCTGCCCGTCCTGGATAGCGCCTGGAGAATCGACGGCAGGAACGGCTGCACCCTGGCCGCTTCGTTGCCGCCAAGGACGGAGTGTCGCAGGATTTCCAGCCTTGCGATCGCCGTCTCCCCGCCGAGTTCCCCGAGGGCCTGTACCCAGGCGCGCCTGCCCGGGACATCCGCGAATCGGGTTTCCGAGGCCAGCGAAAAGAAGCGTTCGGGATTGGCCCTCAAAACCTTGGCCAGGGCGATCACGGCAGCGTTTGCGACCGGTCCCTCGCGCTCGAGCAGAGCGGCAAGTGGGCCTGCGGCGCCAGGGAGCCCGATATTGCCGAGGGCCACGGCCGCCTGGACCGCGAAGTTGAGGTTGTCGCTGCCGGCGGTCCCGGTTTGTTCCAATACCGCGGAAATCGCGGAGACCGAGGCGGGATTTTTCAGGCTGCCCAGCGCCTGGAGCGCATGCACACGCACCGGCAGGGGTTGCACGCGCCCGGAGTCGCTTTGGAACGGATCGAGCAACGGGTGCAGCGCGTCGGCCAGCGCAGGCTCTTCGCAGATGCCCAACCCCCGGGCTGCGTGTGCCCTCACGTCGGGATCGGGGCTGCGCAGCAACCGGAGGAAGATCTCGCTGGAGGCCCTGTCGCGCAGGCGGAACAGGGCATTTGCCGCCCTCCACTGGATCCCGGGAGCGGGGCTCAGGGCCAGCGACCGGATCGGCGCCAGCCCGGCCGGATCCCGCAGCCGCATCAGCGCGGTGATGGCCAGGCTCAGGTAGGCATGGTGGTCGGGCGGGCCGTCCGGGGCGAGGCCCGCGACGTGTTGCGCGACCGCCGCGGCCTCTGTCGCGGAGCCACACTTGCCTAGCGCCTCCACGGCCCGCATGCGCACGGCCGGGGACGGATCGTTCATGAGCCGCGCCAGCCCGGGCGGTGTCGCCGGATCCGGGGGGCGGGCCTCCTGCCTCAGGATGTCCCTGTCTTCGATTTCGCCGGCCGCAAAGGCGGCCGCGGCCCGGACGGCGGCGTATTCGGAGGTGAAGGCCCTGTGCAGCCAGGGGAGCGCGCGCGGATCGCCGATCCTGCCGAGGGCGACGGCACACCACTGTCGCACCTGCGGGTAGGTCGAGTGCAGGAGGTGCCGCTCGAAGAAGTCATCGTCGCCCAGGTCGCGGCGGTCTTCCCTTTTGATGATCTCGGCAAAGAGGAGGTTTCTCTCCAGTTCCTGCCGGCTGAGTTTGCTTCTGCCGCACCCTTGGGACGAGGGCAGCAGCATGGCGGCGAGCACGATCAGCAGCGCTTTTTTCATGTTGAGTGATCCGGAATGTGCGTTTGCGCGATTCCGTCGCCCCGGTCAGTGGTACTTCAGACCAGTGATTTCGATCTCGAGGCGCTTCGGATTCCAGAACTGTTCGATCGGTTCGATGAATACCGTGAATGTCCGCCGTTCCAGCGGCTGCATCGGGCGTTTCAGCCCGATTCCCGGGCGGAGCGGCGTGGCGATCCTCTCCTTGGACAGCTTGTCCCAGACGTCGTAGAGCGCGATGTGGAGTTCCAGGGCTTCGAGTTTCCGGTCCCCTTCGTTGGCGATGATGCCTTCGATGATCGCGATCCGGTTCTGGGCGAAATTGATGCCGAGGCTGGCCTTGACGTTTTTGATCTGGACGCGGTTTTTGTAAAACTCGAAGTTCGAATCCCCCGCGCGCAGCATTCCGGGAATGACCGTGAGCCCTTCGCCCGACGGCGGAGGGTTGCGGTCCTGGTAGCGGATGTAGAAGAAAACCGCTCCGGCTCCCAGGGCGAAGACGGCGGCCATGAGGAAGATCGTAACAGTGCGGTTCTGACTTCTTGGCTCCATTCTGAATTCGGTCATGCCCGCATTATACATTCGTCCTCCGGTTTTTTTGCCAGCCTCTCCTGGAATGCGTTCTCTGCCTGCGGACCGATGCCGGGGCATGCGAGCTCTTGGCCAGAAAAGCCACGGCGGGAGGATCCGGGACGGATAGCGGATGGGAATCTCGCCGTGTCCCCGAATCAGGGCTGGGATCCGCTGACAGTCATGCGCGAGATGAGGATCGTAGGGGCGAAAATCTCGGCGAGGGGCTGCAGGTCGTCCCCGACGGCGGTGATGTTCAGCAGCATTTCCCGTAGGTTGCCGGCGATGGTGATTTCCTCCACGGGCGGACCCAGCCTGCCGTTTTCGATCCACAGGCCTGCCGCCCCCTGGCTGTAGTTGGCCGACACGATGTTGACCCCGAAGCCGAGGAGTTCGGTGACGTAAAGTCCCTGCCGGACGGATGCGATGATCTCCCCGGGTGTCAGGTCGCCCGGCCGGAGGTAGAAGTTCGATGGTCCGGAGGAGGGGGCGCCGTCGGGTTCCCGGTCCGAATTTGCGGTAGGGCTCATGCCGAGCCTTCTGGCGGCATAGCTGTCCAGCAGGTAGTTTTCCAGCACTCCCTCGCGCACGACCGTAGTCGTCCGCGAGGGCAGGCCTTCGGAGTCGAATTGCCGGGAACCCAGGCCTTGCGGCAGCAGCCCGTCATCGATGATGGTGACCAGCGGCGAGGCTATCCTGTGCCCGATCCTATTCAGCAAAAAGGACGCCTGGCGCACGAGCGCAGTGCCGGAGACGGCCTCCGCGATGTGCCCCAGAAGGCTCGCAGCCGCAAGCGGATCGAAGACGACCGGCACTTCGCGCGTCGTCAGACGGCTCGCGCCCAGTCGCCGCAGCGTTCTCCGCGCGGCCTCACGCCCCACCATTTCGGGCGGGGGCAGTCCGCAAGCGTCGAGTGCCCTTGCCTGCCAGTAATCCCTCTGCTTGCGGCCATCCTGCTCCGCGAGTGCGGTGGCGGAGAGCGAACAGAGCGACTTTTCGTACGCCTTCAACACCCCGAGGGAGTTGGCGTAGACGTTGTGGATCGAGGAGTTTTCGAAGGATCCTCCCTCTGAATTTGTGATCTGCGGGTCGAAGGTCAGGGCGGCGGCTTCGCATCTTCGCGCGAGGTCTATCCTGGATTCGGGCGGCATGGAGGCCGCCCCGGGGAAACTCAGGTGAAGGGCGGGGTCCGGGTTGCTGTAGCATTCCCCGCCGGGGAGCCCGATGGCGGGGTCTTCGCCGGCGGCGCGGGCCATTTCGAGCGTTCTGGCCACCAGGTCGCTGAGGGTGCCGGGCGAGAAATCCGAGGTTGCAGACAGCGCCGATCTGGATTTCGCAAAAATCCTCAGCCCAAGTTTGCGGAAGCCGGCCTGGAGCAGCCTTTCCACCGCGCCGGCGCGCACCGTGGCGGAGAACGCGCTGCCGATGCGCACCAGCACCTCTGCCTCGCTCGCCCCCGCCGCCACCGCCATGCGGACGACTCCTCCTGCAAGTTCCTCGATTTTCGTCCTGGCCTGGTCCGTCATGCAGCGCCCTCAATGGGGAAAACAAACGGCTGCCGGGTTGTGGAATCAGGAGGGGGCTGTGCCGCCGACCGTCATTTCGTCCACCCGCAGCGCCGGTGTGCCCACCCCGACGGGCACACTCTGCCCGTCCTTACCGCAGGTGCCGACGCCGTCGTCAAGCAGCAGCTGGTTGCCCACCATGGATACCTTATTCAGGATTTCCGGACCGCTTCCTACGAGCGTGGCTCCCCGGACCGGTGCCGTGAGTCTGCCCCCCTCGATCAGATACGCTTCCGATGCCGAGAAGACGAAATTTCCGCTGGTGATGTCTACCTGGCCGCCGCCGAAGTTGGCCGCGTACAGGCCCTTGGAAACCGACCGTATGATCTCCTCCGGGTCGTGCGGTCCGGGCAGCATGAAAGTGTTGGTCATCCGCGGCATGGGGATGAAGGCATAGCTCTCCCGCCTCCCATTGCCTGTGACCGGGGCGCGGGTCAGCCGGCTGCTGAGGACATCCTGCATGTACCCGCGGAGGATGCCCTTTTCGATCAATAGCGTCCGGCCGGTGGGGCAACCCTCGTCGTCCACGTTGAGCGATCCTCTCCGGCCCGGCAGCGTCCCATCGTCCACGACGGAGCAGAGCTCAGACGCAACCCGTTGCCCGATTCTGCCGGAAAACGCCGAGAGCCCCTTACGGTTGAAATCAGCCTCCAGTCCGTGCCCCACGGCCTCGTGCAGCAGTATTCCGGGCCAGCCGGGCCCCAGGACCACCGTCATCGGTCCTGCGGGAGCCTCGCGCGCTTCCAGCAGGCGGAGGGCCTGGGCAGCGGCCTCGCGGGCAAAATGCTCGGGCGGCATCGAATCGAAGAATTCCATGCCGGATCTCCCGCCGCCACCCTTGATCCCGATCTGCCGGTCGCCGTTTTCCTCGGCGATGCAGGAAACCTGGAACACGGAGAGCGGGCGCGTGTCCTCGACCAAGGCTCCATTGGAATTGAAGATCGCCACGTGTCTGATTTCGCTCAGCAAGACAATCCGGGATTCCGCGATCCGGGAATCGAGGGCGCGTGCCGCCCGATCCGCCGACTCGAGCAGGAGGATCTTGGCGGCGAGGTCCTCCTCGACGACAGGCCGGTTCAGCGGGTAGAGGTCGTGCCCGCGCGGCGGCGATCCTCCGGGAATGCGGCCGTCGGCGGAGTCTCCGCGCGCGGCTATCACCCCTGCAGTGCGGGCCGCCGCGCCGATCTCCGCCATGTCGAAGCCGTCGGCGTATGCGTAGCCGGTCTTTTCGCCCGAGATGACCCGGATTCCTGCACCTTCCAGGATGTTTCTGCCGGCGTGCTTGAGAATTCCCTCTTCCAGGGTGAGGAATTCCCTGGCCGTGTGCTCCAGGTAGATGTCCCCGTAGTCCCCGCCCCGGGAAAGGGCCTCGGACATTAATCGTTCGAGATCCCGCGTTGTGATTCCGTATCTGTCGAGAAAGACTGAACGGTCATCGGTCATAGGAATGCGGCATTATAGCAGGCAACGGGCCGGACGATCCCCGCAGTATTCGGCCGGATTCGATCGGGAATCCACCTCCTGGACGCGGTTCAACGCGCGCGAGTCGCGGGTCCCTCGGTGGATGCGCGAACGGACTCCATCACGATCTTGAGGGGGGTGGAAGGATTGTGATAGCCTTCAATCTTTGTGGAATCAGGGATATCAACGATGAAATCTGCCCTTTGTCTGCTGCTGGCGCTGTTCCTAACGGCGGGCCTTTGCCCGTCGGCATCTCCCCAGGCGGGCGTCGTTCTGCCTGATGTGACCTACAAGAGGCTGCTGAACGACCTGCAGGTCTCCGTAGCCCATACGCCTCACTTAGGTGACCGCATGACCATGGGATTGCTGCTGCGCTACGGCTCCAGCTACGATCCTGCGGGGAAGGCGGGTCTCGCCGCGCTCGCCGCCGACCTCTTCGCGAAGGAGACACTCGACCGGTCGGCGAAGGACATCCAGGGCGAGCTCGCTTTCCTGGATGCTTCACTGGAAGTGAAGGCCGACTGGGACGGGATCCGGTTCATCCTGAACGTCCCCGGTGCCGGTTACGAGCGCGCCCTGTTGCTGCTGTATCAGGCGGTCTGCGAGGCCAGGTTCGACGAGGACGACCTGGAGAAGGCCAGGGAAGCCCGGCTCGCCAAACTGGCGCTTCCTGCGGATCCGAGGCAGAGGGTGCGCGAGCGTTTCGAGATCGAGATGTTCAGGGGAACGAGCTATGGCAGGCCCATGGAGGGCACTCCCGCCACGCTCCGCAACATCACGATCGGCGACATCCGGCACTTCCATGACCGTTTCTTCTCCCCCGGCGACGCGTTTTTGACGGTTGTGGGCCCGGTGCCCGCCGACGCCCTGATTCCTAAGGCGACGAGAATCTGGGGCGTGTGGGTGCGGAAGGACTCCATCCCGTTCACCTTCCTGCCGCCGCGCAAGCCGGCAGCCAGAAACGTCTTCCTGGAGGACGATCCATCGTCCCCCGCGGCGCAGTTCGTGATGGGCAATCTCTGGCCCCAGCGCGAGGAGCGGGCTTATTACGCCGGCGCGCTGGCCGCTGCGGTCCTGGAGGAACGCCTGACGAAGGCGCTGCCGACATCGCTGCTCACGGTCACGGGCGAAGGCCGCAGGATGTCCGGCCCCTTCACGATCCAGGGCCAGGCGGCAGCAGACCAGGCGCTCGCCGAAATCCGCAAGATCCTGGAGGTCGCCGAGGTATTGAAGGAGTCGGGTCCCACGCGGGAGGAGCTGGAGGCCGCGCGGCAGAGATGGCTGGCGAAATTCGCCCTCGACCTGAAGAGTACGGAGGGGATCTGCCGGCGGATGCTGGACTCCGAGCTCTACCGGCTGGGGACGAACTACTTGGTCAGCTTCGAGGATCTGCTGCGGCGCAGCGACCAGGATGCCGTGAAACAGGCCCTCAAGGACTGGATCTTCCCCGGCGGCCTGGTGCTGCTGGTGAGCGGCCCGTCGGGGACCATCAAGACGGAGCTGGAGACCCTCGGCCCGGTGAGCCTGATAGCGCCCTAGCCCAGGGTGCTCGTGAAACAGGGGGTAGCCGGCATCCTGGCACGCGGATAAACAGCGAAAGAACCAGACTGAATCCGTGTCCCAGGGGCGCTGCCTTTCACGGATCCTCGCCCCCACGCCTATCCTAAACTGTCAGTATTTCTCGACTGTCGCCTCGAAAAGCCAAACGCCGGCGGATCCGGAGCGTATATAGGCTTGGAGTGGACGCTTTGCTATACTCTCTGCAACATTGTCGGATTGAAAGCTCAGGGTGGGTAGCTCGCTTGACGAAGCGGAACAGTCTATGGAAGCGTTGCCTTGCCGCGTTGGCGGTGGGGATGCTGCTTTTCTTCGTGCATGCGCTGGCGCAGCGACGCCGCCCGCCGGTGCCGCTGCCGGAGCCTGATGCGTTTTCCGGAACCATGGACGACGGCAAGTCGGAGTTCACCTTCGTCCGCTCCGTTCACACTGGTTTAGGACCCTGGGCCTATTACAAAGGCTGGTACACCGATTGGCCGAAGGCCGATCGCCAGTTCATCCTGGGAATTCAGCGGCTCACGAACATCGGTGTGGCCGAACGGGGAAAAGCCATCCCGCTGACGGATCCCGCCATTTTTCAATATCCGTTCGTTTATGCCGTGGAAGTCGGCCACCTGAACCTGACCGATCCTGAAGCCGCTGCGCTGGGCGAGTACCTGCGGCGAGGCGGATTCCTTTTCTGCGACGACTTCTGGGGCACCTGGGAGTGGGAGAATTTCCGGCAGAACATCGAGCGCGTCCTTCCCGGAAAGAAGATCGTCGATCTCGATCTCACGCACCCGATATTTCACTGCTACTACGATATCGGGGAGATCATCCAGGTTCCGAACGTCGGGGCGGCTCTCTACGAAAGAAACACGCACGAACAGGACGGCATCGTCCCGCACTGTCGCGGGATTTTCGACGACACGGGACGCCTCATGGTCGTCATCAATTGGAACACGGACCTGGGAGACGCGTGGGAGTGGGCTGACCTGCCGGGCTTTCCGGCGAGGTACTCGACCTACGCGTACCAGATGGGCATCAATGCGATCATTTATGCCATGAGTCACTAGGGGGACGGCGAGGAATCCGGGATCATCCGACGCGGCACCATCCCCGGCGAGGGAAGAACCGTGCAGGTCGCCACGGATAAAGGCAGAGGCGCATGACAGAGATTTTCGAATTCTTCTTCAAATACCGGCCGCTGGTTTATCAGAAGGGAGCTTTCGCCTTCCAGGCGCCCTGGCCCGCGGCTCTGACCTGGGTTCTGCTGGCGGCGGCCATCGTCCTCTCCTGGCTTCTCTACCGGCAGACCGCGGCGGTGTTCACGCCGCGTTGGCGCGCGCTGTTCCTGCTGCTGCGCGCGGTCCCGCTTCTGCTGCTGATCTTCATCTTCCTGCAGCCGGTCCTGTTGTTGAAATCGGTCATCCCGCAGAAGGGCCATGTCGCTATTGCCTATGACGTGAGCAAGAGCATGGAGATAGAGGACGGCCCGGGAGGGGAATCCCGCCTGGATCAGGTGCGGAATCTGCTTACCCCCGGCATGCATCCCTTCCTCGACGAACTCGGCCGGAAATTCCAGCTCCGCTTTTTCCGTTTTTCGGGACAGGCCGAGCGTGTGGCGGGCTTCGAGGATCTCCCCCGCAGGGGCAACATCACCAGCATTGAACAGGTCCTGAACCGGGTGGCCGAGGAGATGTCCGACGTCAGCCTTGCGGGCATCGTGCTGGTCACCGACGGCGCCGACAACCGCTCCACCGGGCTGGCCGCGGCTGCCGCCCGGCTCCGGGCCGCGAACACGCCCGTGTACCCGGTCGGCGTCGGGGCCGGCAGCCTGCCGCGGGATGCGGAAATTCTCAGAGTGACTGGCCCCCGGAAGGTGCTCAAGGACTCGCTCATCGAAGCGGATGTCACGATCCGGTCCAGAGGGTACGCAGGGAGGAAGGCGCGCCTGCAGGTACTTGCGGGAAGCCGGCCGCTCCAGAGCA
Organism: Acidobacteriota bacterium; assembly: GCA_037444305.1. Lineage (GTDB taxonomy): Bacteria > Acidobacteriota > UBA6911 > UBA6911 > UBA6911 > JBBIMP01. The sequence continues at coordinate 73,474 of JBBIMP010000020.1, read as the reverse complement.
CCGAGATCACCCTCGGCAGCGATGGCGAGGTCAAGACTCACAAAGTGCACTTCACGGGCGATGCCGCCGGGGCGAGAATTTTCACATTCCGCCTGGACCCGCTGGGCGGCGAAGTCGTCACCCAGAACAACGAAAACAACATGCTGGTCCGGATCGAGGACGAGCAGCCCGCGATTCTCTACGTGGAAGGGGAACCGAGGTGGGTTTATGCTTTTATCCGCAGGGCTGCGGAGGAAGACCGCAACCTTCAGCTGACCACTCTTCTGCGGCAGGCGGACGGGAAATTCCTGCGGCAGGGCGTGGAGGATGCATCGGTGTTGGCCAAGGGCTTCCCGCTGGAGAAGGCGGAACTCTTCCGCTACAAGGCGATCATCGTGGGGAGCGTGGAGGCGAGCTTTTTCTCTTTCGACCAGATGAGGCTGATTTCGGACTTCGTCAGCCGACGGGGCGGGGGCTTCCTGATGCTGGGAGGGCGGAATTCCTTCGGTCAGGGGGGCTACCTGAATACACCGCTCGAAGATGTGTTGCCCGTCAACCTGCGTGACGCCGGGGGGACCGGGAATGCCGGCTGGCGGGAACTCGAATACAAGGTGCGCCTGGGAAGCTACGGAAAGGTCCATCCGGTTACGCGGCTGTCGATGGACGAAGACGAAAACGCGAAGAGATGGGGAAGCGCTCCCGCGCTGGTCGGCATCAATCCAACGGCGGGCGTCAAGCCGGGGGCGACGGTTCTGCTCGAAGGGATTCTTCCGGACGCGCAAGGAACGGGTCCCGCAGTCCTCGCGTTTCAGCGCTACGGGCGCGGGAGGGCCATGGCGCTCCTGACCGGATCGACCTGGCGATGGCGCATGGAGCAGGACCACCGGGACAATTTCCACGAGCTTTTCTGGCGGCAGATGCTCCGCTGGTTGGTGAACGAGGTGCCCGACGCGCTTGCGCTCGAGACCGAGCGGCACTCGTACTCGCTCGAGGAAACCGTCCTGCTGCGGGCGGAAGCCAACGATGCCTCCTTCATCCCGCTGAACAACGCGCAGGTGAACGCGCGCGTCAAGTCTCCCTCCGGCCAGATTGCCGGTGTCCCGCTCTCCTGGTCGGTCGAACGCGAGGGGATCTACCAGGGACGGTTCAAGCCGCTGGAGGATGGAATTCACGAGGTCTCGGTCGACTTCGACTTCGGGAGCCGGAGCCTGGGTACGGCGCGCACCACCTTTCGGGTAGCGGAATCGGGAGAGGAGTTCCGGGACGCGGCGCAGAACACCCGCCTCCTGTCGCAGCTGGCCGGGGACACGGGGGGGCGATATTACACGCTGGCGCAGGCACGCCACCTGCCCGAAGACATTTCCTACGTCGAGAGCGGCGTGGCCCAGGTGGAGACCAGGGACCTGTGGGACATGCCGGCCGTCTTCATTCTGATTGCCGCCGCCGTCTCGGCAGAGTGGATTCTCCGCAAGCGGAAGGGGCTCGCATGAGAGGGATCCTGCGTCCGACAGCGTATTCCGGGACCGGCGCGGTCCGCACCGGGCTGGTGCTGGGGCTTCTGCTCTGGAGCGCGGCGCTGCCCGGCTCCCGGCACGCCCACGGCGTCCAGGCGGCCGCTCCCACGCCCGCGCCGGAACCGCAGCGCTGGGCCATCCTCGTCACGGGGGTCACGGGCGACCCGGAGTTGCAGGAAGAATACCTTGGGCAGATGAGAACTCTCGCCGGGACCCTGGTGGAATCGATGCAGTTCGCGCGGGAGAATATATTCGTCCTCTTCGACGATCCGGCCAAGGACCCGGGCCTCATCCGCTACCGCTCGACGCGCGAAAACCTGGAAAAGGCCGGGCGCGAGATTGCCGCGCGCGCGGGCGGGGAGGACCTGGTTTTTGTCTTCCTCGGCGGGCACGGCAGCCACGACCAGGCAGGCTACAAGCTGAATCTCGTGGGGCCCGACCCGACGGCGGAAGAGGTCGCCGGGATCCTGTACTCGATTCCCGCCGGCCGCTTCGTGGTCGTCAACGCAACCAACTGCAGCGGGGCCAGCATGGCCGCCTTCGCGGGGAGGGGAAGAATTGTGGCCACCGCGACCCGGAGCGGGTCGGAGAAAAACAGGACCCACATGGGAACCTACTTCATCGAAGGGCTCGTGAACAACACCGCGGATGCGGACAAGAACGGCCGCGTATCGGTGTTCGAGGCTTTTGCCTACGCGGCCGGCGCCGTGGCGGAGCACTACACCCGGACGGGGAATCTGCAGACCGAACACCCCATGCTGGACGACAACGGCGACGGCAGGGGGCACGCGGAGCCGGGACCCGACAATGGCGACGGCATGCTGGCGCGGAGCACCTACCTGGACGCCGGCGACCCGCTGCTGCGGGGCGGCACGCTGACGGCCGAGGAGAGAAAGCTGGCAGCCGAAGCCGCCGCGCTGGAAAAACGCGTCGAGGAGCTCCGCTACGCGAAGGCTGACATGCCTGCGGCGGAATATGAACGGAAGTTGGAGGAGCTGCTGCTCAAGCTCGCGGAAATTCATGAGAAGCTGCGCAAGAAATAATCGGGCTGGTTACAGGCGGCGGGCCGGAAGGTGGATCGGCGTCCCGGCGCCCGTTCTCAGCCTGCTCGCCGCCGGCCTCTTTCTCGGCCAGTGCTTCGCCTGGCGGTCGGACGGCGGCGATCCGGGAACGCAGGGAGCCGCGGCGCTTCAGGCGGGGAACTATGTCCAGGCGCGCGCGCAGTTCGAGGCCGCGCTGCGGGATCGCCCCGACGATGCGCAGCTGCTGCGGGGACTCCTGGCAGTGCTGCGCGAAACGGGCCAATACAGGGAGGCAATCCGGCACGCCGACGGCTTCCTGGCCCGGAACGAGGGGCATCCGGGTGTGCATTTCGAACGCGGTCGGTCGGCGGCGGCTGTGGGCGAATACGCGGAGGCGGAGGAACACCTGCGGCGCTCGCTGGCGCTGGCGGCCGGCACTGCCGGCTTTCGAAGCGGGGATGCCGTGCGCGAACTCGCGCTGCTGGCCGACGTGTCCGGGCGCACAGCGGAGGCCGCGGATCTCTGGGAAAGCCTGCTGGCCGAATACCGGCGCGGCCGGGCAAGGCAGAAAGGCGACCTGGGAAACGTCGCGCTGGCGGCCTGGAAACGCGGCTACATCCAGGATGCGCGGGATCTCTTCCTGGACGCCACGGCACCGGCGGAGGGGGAGGCCGTACCGCCCGAAGCTCTCGCCGACTTCGGCTACCTGTTCCTGGAAAAGTACAACGCCACGGAGGCCATCGATGTCTTTCGCGACTGCCTGAAGATAAACGGTTCATATCCGCCGGCCCTCGTGGGCGTGGCGATGGCGAAGCGGTACGAAAGCAGCCCGGAGGTGGAACTGCTCGCCCGCACTGCGCTCGAGGTCAACCCGTCCTTTGTGCCCGCACTGACCCTGCTGGCGGAGCTGCGTTACGAGCAGGAGGATTACAGCGGCGGCCGGGAACTGGTCCGCCGGGCGCTTGCGGTGAATCCGAAGGACCTGCACGCGCTGACGCTCGAGGGCGTGTTTCACCATGTCGCCGGCGCGGCCGAAAGATTTGCGGAAGTGGAAAGACGCGTTTTCGAGATCCATGCCGGTTATGGCCGGTTTCATTCCGAACTGGCCGAGAGCCTGGTCATGCGGCGCAAGTACGACGAGGCGGTGGGATTCTACCGGCGCGCGCTGCAGGTCGATCCCCGCCATTGGGCCGCCTACTCCGGCCTGGGCATGAACCTCATGCGGACGGGCGATCTGCAGGAGGGGAGGAAGATGATCGCGGCCGCCTTCGAGGGCGATCCCTACAACGTCTGGGCTTTCAATACTCTCAGCTTGCTCGACCAGATGGACGGTTTTGTCCGGGTCCGGAGCGACAATTTCGTCTACCTGCTGGACCGGGAGGACGAGCCGGTGCTATCCGTTTACGCACCGCGGCTGGCCGAGGAGGTCTACGGAAAGCTGACCGCGCGTTACGGCTTCAAACCCCGGGGAGTGGTGCAAGTGGAAATCTTCCCCGACCACGGCGGTTTCGCCGTGCGCACGCTCGGGCTTCCCGGACTGGGAGCGCTCGGCGTCTGCTTCGGCAAGGTGATAGCCATGGACTCGCCGCGCGCACGCAAACCGGGCGAATTCAACTGGGGCTCCACGCTGTGGCACGAGTTTGTCCACGTCATCACGCTCCAAATGACCAACCACAACATCCCGCGTTGGTACTCGGAGGGCCTGTCGGTCTACGAGGAAAGGCGCGCGCGCCCCGGCTGGGGCGACGACCTCACGGCGGCCATCGTGCGCGCCTACCAGGAAGGGAAGCTGCTGAAGGTCAGTGAGCTCAACGCCGGCCTGATGCGCCCGCGCTTCCCCGAGCAGATCGCCTACTCCTATTACCAGGCGTCGCTCTTCTGCGAACTGATCGAGCAAAGGTTCGGCTTCGACAAGATCCGCCAGACCCTCGAACTGTTTGCCGCCGGCAAGGCTCCGGAGGAGGTTTTCCGCGCAGCCCTGGGGTGGAGCCCGCAGGAGATGGACGCGGAGTATGCCAGGTTCCTGGACGAGAAGCTGGGAGCGCCGGCCCGCCGGCTCCGCTTCGAGGGCGCGGCGGAAGGAGGGACCGGCCGCCGGAGCACGCCCGACCGGAGGGCACTCGCTGAGCGGATTGGGGACAATCCCGAGGACTTTTTCGCCCACCTGCACCTGGGCATGCTGCTGCACGAAGCGAAGGAAAACAGCGGCGCGGAGACCCATCTTAAAAGGGCGATCGACCTGTTTCCGGAATTCGTCGAGCCGCGCAATCCCTACGAAATCCTGGGAGCGCTCTACCTCGAGGAACGCCGGCCGGACGAGGCGCTGGAGATGTTCCTGCGTTGGAGCGACTTCGACGAAGAGGCGGTCACGCCGCTGGCGCTCGCGGCAGAGATCTACCGGCAAAGAAAGGACTGGGCCGGCTGCATCCGGATGCTCGAGAGGTCCGTCTACCTCGATCCGTATGACCGGCAGGTCCACCGCGTGATGAGCGAGGCTGCCATGGAGGCTGAGGACTGGCCCCTGGCCGTCACCGCCGGCAGGGTGCTGCTCGGACTGAATCCCCCGGACCGGGCCGCGGCGCATTTCAACCTGGCGAAAGCCTGGCTGGGGCTGGGAGACCGGGCGGAAGCCCGGCGGGAGACACTCAAGGCCCTCGAACTCGCCCCCGCCTACCGGGAAGCCCAGCAGCTGCTGCTGAAACTGAGAGGAGCCAACCCATGAGCCGGGAATTCCGTGCGCTGCGGGGTGAGGTGCCGGCACAGCCTCACGGACAGGTCTCTGCCGGGGGCGCCGGGCGGTGGCGCGCCCCCCTGCTGCTCTCGCTGCTGGGCGGCACGATCGCCGCGGCCGCCCTGTGGGGACCTGCCGGGGCGCAGGAAGTTCCGCCGAATTCGGCGGCGAAATTCACGCTCGCGCGCATCCGCTTCACCACGCCGGACTTCGGGTTTATGCGGCGGGGGAGGGGCGGGGGCGGCGTCCCCTGGAGTCACGACTTCCCGCGATCCGAGCAGAACTTCATGAAGATCCTGGCGGAGGTTACGAAGGTGGACGTGAACGCCGACGGCCACGCCGTCTCGTTCATGGACGAGGAGGTCTTCAAATACCCCATCGCGTATCTGTGCGAGGTGGGCTACCTCGACCTGTCGGAGAAGGATCAGCAGAACCTGCGCGAGTATCTTCTCCGGGGCGGGTTTCTCATCGTGGACGACTTCCGCGGCGAGCGCGCCCTGCAGAACTTCAAAGAGCAGCTGAAGATGATCTTCCCCGACCGCACCCTGGAGGAACTCCCCCGGACCCACCCGATTTTCAATTGCTTTTACGACATTTCGGACCTGTCCCTGGCGCCGCCCTATTCGCGCGAACTCGTCCCGGTCTACATGGGCATGAGCGACGACCGGGGGCGGCTCATGATGGTGGTCAATTACAACAACGACATCAGCGATTACTGGGAATGGTCGGACAACCCCTTCATGCCGATCGAGGACACGAATGAAGCCTACAAGTATGGCGTCAACTATGTGATGTATGCCCTCACCCGCTGAAGGCGGGCCGGGGCCAAGAAAGGGAAGTGATGATGGCTACGGTAAGGACGGCTGCCACCGAGGATGCGGCTCTGGTGGAAAAACTCAACACGGGTCACAGGCAGATGCTCCAGGAACTGCGCAAGGTGATCATTGCGCAGGACGGCGTCGTCGAGCAGGTCATGATCTCAATGATCGTGGGCGCGCATTCGATGATCACCGGGGTTCCCGGGCTCGCCAAGACGCTTCTGATCAAGACGCTGGCCAGGGTGCTGGATCTCAGCTTCAAGCGGATCCAGTTCACGCCCGACCTCATGCCGGCCGACATCACCGGCACCGACATCATCCAGGAGGACCTGGGCACCGGCAAGCGGAAGCTGGTATTCGTCAAAGGGCCGATCTTCGCGAACATCCTGCTGGCCGACGAGATCAACCGGACGCCGCCGAAGACCCAGGCGGCGCTGCTGGAGGCGATGGAAGAGCTGCAGGTGACGGTGCAGGGCGTGACCTACACTATGGACCGGCCCTTCTTTGTCCTCGCCACGCAGAACCCGATCGAGCTCGAGGGGACCTATCCTCTGCCGGAGGCGCAGTTGGACCGGTTCATGTTCAATATCATCATCGATTACCTCAGCGAGGAGGACGAGTGGGCCGTGGTCACCTCGACGACAACCGGGAGCGAGGCGGAAATTTTGCCGGTGGTCTCGGGACGGGACGTCCTGGACTTTCAGAAGCTGGTGAGGCGCGTGCCCGTGCCGGAGTCGGTGTCGCGCTATGCCGTCGACCTCGTGCGGGCCAGCCGGCCGTCGCCGGACGGCGGGCTCGAGTTCATCAACGAGTGGGTCAACTGGGGAGCCAGCCTGAGGGCCGCCCAGTACCTGCTGCTCGGCGGGAAGGCCAGGGCGCTCCTGAGAGGGCGCTTCAACGTTTCGGTGGAGGACGTCCGTGCGCTGGCCTACCCGGTCATGCGGCACCGGATTCTGACCAACTTCCACGCCGAGTCGCAGAAGGTGACGACGGGGGAGATCATCACCCGCCTGCTGGAGGCGGTGCCGGCGCCCAGTTCGGGATTGAAGTAGTGGGGGCAATGAAGACCACGGCAAACCGCAGAGACACGAAGGCACAAAGGCTCATAAAGGGAGTTCACGCGGGCTTGGCGGCATCGCGGTTCCTTGTGGGCCGGAAACCGGGGATGAGGCACGGGACGGCGTTATGATGGACATACCGACCGAGAGGGTCCAGCTTTCGAGGTTCATCGATCCGGCGACGCTCGCCGGGATCGGCAGTCTCGAGCTGGTGGCGCGCACGGTGGTCGAAGGCTTCATCTCCGGCCTGCACCGGTCGCCGCACCTGGGTTTCAGCGTAAACTTCGCCGAATACCGGGCCTATCGGCCGGGGGACGACATCCGCAAGATCGACTGGAAGGTGTACGGCCGGTCCGACCGCTTCTTCGTCAAGGAGTACGAGGGCGAGACCAACACCGGGGTCCAGCTGATCCTGGACTGCAGCCGCTCGATGGCCTATGGGTCGCGCGGGGTCACGAAGCTGGAGTACGGGCAGTTTCTGGCGGCCTCGCTCGGCTACTTTGCCTTCAAGCAGCGCGATGCCGTCGGTTTCGTGGCCTACGACCATGAGGTGCGGGAATACATCCCGGCGCGCGGCAGCGTCGGCCATCTGAACACGGTGCTGCACGCGATCGACCGTCTGAGGCCGGGCGAGCGGACCGATTTCACGCGGCCGCTGGCGGGCGTCGCCGAGCGGCTGCGCCGCAGGGGCATCGTGATCGTGATCTCGGACCTCTACGATGAAGCCGAGGTCGTCATGGCGGGACTGCGCAACTTCGCCTTCAGGGGCAACGACGTGATCGTCTTCCAGATCCTGGACCCCGAGGAAATCCACTTCGGCTTCGAGCAGAGCGCCCGCTTCGTGGACATGGAAACTCGCGAGGAAATGCACGTGATCCCGGAGTTCCTGCGCGAGGAATACCGGAGCGTCATCCGCAACCAGGTGGACCGCTTCGAGCAGGAGTGCAGCAAGGACCGGATCGACTATGCCCTGCTCGACAGTTCCAAGCCGTTGGACCAGGCGCTCGTTACGTACCTGCTCCGGAGGGAGCGACTCAACTAAGGGCTTTTTGGGGATGGATCGAACATGAGTTTCGTCAACCCGCTGTTCTTCATCGGCATGCTGGCCGCGACGGTTCCCGTCCTCCTGCACCTGGTGCGCCGGGAACGCGACCGGAAGCTCGAATTCTCCACGCTCATGTTCCTGCGCCGGATCAGCAAGAAGACCATCCGCTGGCAGAGACTGCGGCATCTGCTCCTGATGCTGCTGCGGGTTCTGTCGCTGCTGCTGCTGGCGCTCGCATTCACCCGCCCCTACCGGGAAATGCTCCAGGCCGGCGTGCTGCCCGGGGAGACGGCACGGACGCACGTCATCCTGCTCGACAACTCCATGAGCATGGGTTACGCCGACCGCTGGGCGAGGGCAAAACAGGCAGCAGCCGAAATCGTGCGCCGGGCCGGGCCGGGCGACAGTTTTGCGCTGGCTGAGTTCTCCGACGTCACGCTGATCCGGGCGCAGGCCGTCAGGGAAGGCGCGGCGATCCTTGCCCTGGTCGAAGGCGATGTCCGGCTCACCGACAGGGCCACGCGCTACGGCCAGGCACTGAGCGCCGCCAGTCAGCTCCTGCCCGGGGCGGGCGCCAGTCGGAAGACGATCCACCTCATTTCCGATTTTCAAAAGAGCGGGTGGGCTGCCGAAGAAGTCAATTTCCGCCTGGGCGCGGGGACCGACCTGGAGGTTCACGATGTCGGGAGCGACACCTTTTCCAACATCGCGCTCGGGGAGCTGCGCCTCTCGGAAGGGGATGAAAAGGCCTCCGGCAATTACAGGGTTCGCCTGACCGCATTCAACTACGGAACTTCCGAGCACAGGGGCGTGCGGGTCGCGCTGCGCCTCGATGGGAAGCAGCAGGCCGAGAAGACGGTCGACCTGGGTGCGAACGGCAGCGCCGCGGTGGAATTCGATCTGGCGGATGTGATCCCGGGCGAGCACACTCTGACCGTCGAAGCGGGAAGCGACGAACTGAGAAGCGACAACCGCCTGACGGCCGTCCTGGAGGCGCGGGGGAAAAAGTCGGCCCTCTCCATCGAGAATCCGGGCGCGGGCCGGTTCGGGCGGGCGCCGGGTTTCTTCCTGGAGCAGGCGGTGAACATCCCGTCGTTCTCTCCCTTCCGCCTCACGCGCACAGCTCCGGCGGCCGCGGAGATCCCCGCCGGGAGTTCCGGAACCGTGGTCATCTGGAACAGCGCCAGGGGCGGAAAGCCGGGGCTGGCCGCGCAGCTGCGCGCTCACGTGGAAGCCGGCGGGGGGCTCGTCGCGGTACTCGCCGACGGCGGGATCGGGCCGGACTTCAACCGGGTGTTCGGCAGCTGGCTTCCCGTCACGGTCGGCCCGGGAACGGCCGGGCGCGCCGGGGAGTTCGTTCTTCTGACTGATATCAGGATGGATCACCCCATATTCCGGCCGTTCGCCGAGCCGCACTCGGGCAGTTTCTCGAACGCGAAGTTTTTCCGCCACGCGCAGATCGACGTGGGCGAGGGCGGAGAAGTCCTGGCGCGCTTCGACAACGGCGACGTCGCACTCGCATCCTTTTCCGTGGGCAAGGGGCGCGTACTGGTTTTCGCTTCTTCGGCCGACGATGCGGCAAACGACCTTCCGCTGAAAGCGGTGTATGCCCCCTTCTGGCAGCAGATGCTCCGGTACCTGGACGTTGGCCGCCAGGAGCGTCCATGGGTGGAGGTCGGGGAGACCATCCAGCCGCGCAGGCTGCTGGTCGAGTCCGTGGTCCGGCGGGGGGGCGGAGAACCGGATCCCGACCAGGCCATGGTTCTTGTGGATCCCGACCGCAGGCGCATCCCAATTCCCGCCCAGGGTGATGCGGCGGTGGTCGAACGGGCGGGGCTGCACGAGATCCGCGCGCTCGGATCGACCGCTTTCCTCGCGGCGAATCCCGTGCTGCGGGAGTCGGATCTCGCGCGGGGCAGCGTCGAGGAGATGAAGGCCTCCTGGATGGCTGCGGCGGAGGAGAAACCGCTTCAGGCTGCCCAGGGCGAAAATGCGACCCCGCAGGAGTTGGACCGGCGGCAGCGCTGGTGGCAGTACCTGCTGCTGGCCGTTCTGGTATTTTTGATTGCAGAATGTCTGCTTGGAAACCGGATGTCATCGAATCCGGGCGAGGGAGGACGGCCGTGAATTCTTACAACTACCTTCTTTCCCGCATCCGCACGGTCCGCCGGAGGTGGCGGGCGCAAATGCTCGTGAAGGGCATCGGGCTGTTTTTGGCCGCCGGCGCCCTCGTTCTGGGCCTCGGGGTCTGGGGTGGGGATCTGTTCGGCTTCCGGCCGGCCGCCGTCTGGATTCTGCGGGGCATCACGGGAGTTGCTTTGATCCTGGTCGCCCTGAGGTTCCTTTACCTCCCGCTCAGCCGCCGTGTTTCGGATATCCAGATTGCGCGCTTCGTGGAGGAGCGGTTTCCCGAGCTGCAGGACCGGCTCGTGACGGCCGTGGAGTACGGCGGAACCGGCCGCGTCTCGCCCGGCCTGCTCGACCTGCTCATCCGCGATGCGCTGACGAAGTCCAGCCGCCTGGATTTCGGCGTGTTCCTCGAGCCAAGACGCCTTACGGCCTATGGTGCTGCCGGCGGAGGGGCGGTGCTGGTCCTGCTGGCACTGCTGAGCTGGGGGCCCTCCTTCTTCCGCTACGGCTTCGATCTCCTGTACGTCCGCTGGGCCGAAGCCTCCAGCGAAAAACTGCTGCGCATCGAGGTGCTCCCGGGGGATGCCACGCTCGCCCGCGGCAGCGACCAGCTGATCGAGGCGCGGCTCATCGGCTTCGATTCCCCCGACGTGAGCCTCCATCTCCAGACGCAGGGAGCGGCCTGGACCAGCGCCGCCATGGAGCCGCTGCCGCAGGGGAGCGGCTTCCGCTACCTATTCGTCGACCTGAATATGCCCCAGACCTACTACGTCGAGTCTGCGGGAGTCAGGTCGCCCACCTTCACGATCTCCATAGTGGATGTCCCCAGGGTGGAGCGGATCGACGCAATCTACGAGTTCCCGGCCTACACGGGAATGCCCAGGCAGACCGAGGAAGGGGCGGGAGACATCTCCGCGCTCAGGGGGACCAGGGTGGAGGTGCGGGTGAAGATGAGCCGGCGGGCGGACTCTGCCCGCCTCCTGTTCGACGACGGATCGTCGCTGGAATTGACGCCTGCCGGGGAGCAGGACTATGCGGGCAGGATCCACCTGCAGCGTTCGGGGACCTACCTGGTGCAGATCACTGAAGACGGCAGATCGATGGCGGGATCGCCGGAGCATGCCATCGACGCGATCGAGGATGCGGCGCCGCAGATCCGCATCACCAAGCCGATGCGCGATGTCCGGGCCACGAGCGTGGAGGAGGTGTTTTCGGAAATCCGCGTCGAAGATGATGTCGGCACGGCGAAGGTCGAGATGCGCTTCTCGGTAAACGGCGGGCCGGAGAAAACCGCGGAACTGTACAACCGCAGGGGGAGGGAAAAGCTGGTCACTGCGCCGTACACCTTCTTCCTCGAGGAATACGGCTTGCAGCCGGGAGACCTCGTCTCCTACTACGGCTTGGCGCAGGACAACAACAACGTGACCGGACCCGGAAAGACCGCTTCGGACATCTACTTCATCCAGATCCGCCCCTTCGAGCAGAACTACTCCCAGAGCCAGCAGAGCGCGATGCCGGGGCAGCAGGGCGAAGAAGGCGCGGGCGAAGCCCTGAGCGGGCAGCAGAAGGACATCATCAGCGCGACTTTCAGGCTCATCCGCGACAGAGACAAGATGGCGCCGAAGGAATACACCGACGGACTGAAGGCGCTCGCCCTGGTGCAAAGCCGGCTGCAGGCGCAGGCCCAGGGGCTGGTCGATCGGTTCGGGCGCCGGGGAGCCGCGGAGGCCGGAGAGCAGTTCGCCAGACTGGGGGAGTATCTCAAGGGCGCGATCGAGGCCATGTCCAAGGCCGCGGTCCAGCTCGGGGCGGGAAAGCCGGAGGAGGCGCTGCCGGAAGAACAGAAGGCGCTGCAGCAGCTCATGAGGGCCGAGAGCCTGTTCCGCGACATACAGGTTTCCTTCGGCACGCAGAGCGGCGGCGGAGGCGGCGGCGGAAGCCAGGCCAACGCCGAAGACCTGGCCGACCTGTTCGAACTCGAGCTCAACAAGCTGCGCAACCAGTATGAAACCATCCAGCGCGGTGAGCGGCAGGAGCGCGACCAGCAGGTCGACGAGGCCACGCAGCGCCTCAAGGAACTCGCACAGAGACAACAGCAGCTGAACGAGCGCAGCCGCATGATGAGGCAGCAGGCAGGATCGTCCAGCCAGTCATCGGCGGGGGGCGGAAGCCAGCAACGGCAGCTGCTCGAGGAGGCGGAACGGCTGCAGCGCCAGCTCCAGCGGCTGTCGCGGGAGCGAAGCTCGGCGGAGCTCAGCCGCGTCAGCAGCCGGCTTCAGCAGGCCATCGAGGAGATGCGCAGGGCGTCCGAACGTTCGGGCAGCCGTGAGGCGGAGGCCGGCGGGATTCGGGCGCTGCAGCAGCTGGAGGAGGCGCAGCGCGCTCTGGCCCGGGAACAGAATGCCGGGCTGAACCAGGGGATCGAAAGCGCCGCCGCCGAATCGCGGCGCCTGGTCGAAGAGCAGAAACGCATCCAGGAGGGCGTGGAACGGCTCGGGAACACGCGGAGCGAGTCCGCCGCCGCGGAAGGCGCCAAGCTGCGCGAGGAGCTCTCCCAGAGGAAAGATGTCCTGGCCGACCGGGTTGACAGTCTCGGGAACCGGGTGGAGGAACTGGGCCGGCAGGCGCGGCGGGAGCAGGGTGAATCCGCGCGCAGGCTTTCCGAGGCCGCGGAGGGCCTGAGGGACCGGCGGCTCGCCGACCGGATCCGCAGCAGCGACCAGCTGCTGGAGAGCGGCTCGATGGACATCATCCGCGGCCGGGAGGGTTTCATCCGGTCGGGCCTCGAGGAATTGAGCCGGCGGCTCGAGGAGGCAAGAAACAGCCTCGGCTCGACGCGTGAAGGCCGGCTGGGAGAGGCGGTGGACAGAACGAGGCAGCTTGCGGAAGGGCTGGAATCCATGCAGCAGCGGATGACAGACCGGCAGGCGGCTGATTCCTCGCGTGCGGGCGGACCGCCCATCGGCACAGGCCCCTACCGGTCGGATGACCCGCGGCAGCTGAGCCGTGAGATGCAGCAGCGGATCACGGATGTCCAGGAGTTGCGGCGGCTGCTGGATCGCAATTCCACCGAGTGGCGCAACCTGGAGAACGTGATCAACGCTCTCAGGGATATGAGCGCCGCCGGCCGTTACGACGATCCCGAGGAGATAGCCCGGCTCAAGCGGGCCATCGACCTGTTGCGGGGCGTGGAATTGGATCTGAACCGGACGCTGGAGCAGCTCACGCGCAAAGACCGGTATCTCTATGCGGACGATAACGAGGTGCCGGGCATCTATCGCCGGCTGGTGGAGGAGTACTACAAGGCGCTCGCCCGCATCAAGCCTTGACCGGCCCATCGAATTGGTTCGAAGTTTTACACGGAGGCACGGAGAAGCACGGAGTCGCACAGAGAATGCGGGCTTTTGCTGCCCCGCAGGATGACAGCAAAAGCCCGCCTTTAGAGGCTTTCTCCGTGTATCTCCGTGCCTCCGTGTAATGCTTTTGATCGCCTGCCCTTTGTCGGGCAATTCTCGCCCCGGGCCAGACCGGCCACAGGCATAATCCCTTGATTTTCGCCCCCTGTTGGCATACGTTTCAGGCTTTTGATCGCGGTTTGGACCTTTTTCGCCTTCCGGAGTCGAATTCATGAGAGTCGTCATCACCGGCGGCGCCGGTTTTCTCGGCAGCCACCTTTGCGACCGTCTGATCCAGCAGGGAGAGGAGGTCATTTGCCTCGACAACCTGCTCACGGGGAGCATTCAGAACATCGCCCACCTGATGGGCCACGAGCGTTTCCGCTTCGTAAAGCACGACGTCACCGAGTACATCTTCCTGGGGGAGACCATCGACGCGGTCCTGCACTTTGCCTCCCCCGCGAGCCCCAGGGATTACCTGGAGCTTCCGATTCAGACGCTGAAAGTCGGCGCCCTGGGCACGCACAAGACGCTGGGACTGGCCAAGGCCAAGGGGGCGCGCTTTCTCCTGGCGAGCACGTCCGAAACCTACGGGGATCCGCTGGTGAATCCGCAGCCGGAGACCTATTGGGGCAATGTAAATCCCATCGGCTTGCGGGGCGTGTACGACGAGGCCAAGCGGTACGCGGAGGCCATCGTGATGGCCTACCACCGGACCCACGGGATCGATACGCGGATCGTGCGCATCTTCAACACCTATGGGCCGAGGATGCGGCCGCACGACGGGCGCGTGGTTTCGAATTTCATCGTGCAGGCGCTGCAGGGGCTCCCTCTGACGGTGTACGGCAGCGGAAACCAGACGCGCAGCTTCTGCTATGTGGATGACGAAGTGGACGGGATTCTCCGCCTTCTGGCCGCGCTCCCTTCCGAGGAGATTCACCTGCCGGTCAACATCGGCAATCCCAACGAACTGACGGTCATGGAAATCGCCAACAAGGTGCTCGAGCTCACGGGCAGTTCCGCCCCGATCGCCTTTGAACCGCTCCCGGAAGATGATCCGAAGGTGCGCCGGCCCGACATCACGAGGGCGAAAGAACTGCTCGACTGGGAGCCGGCGATCGGCCTCGAGGAAGGCCTGCGGCGTACTATCGATTATTTTCGCGCACGCGTGGAAGACTAAGCGCGGAGGCGGCTCGGCGGGCTGAGCCTGCACGAGCCCGGAAGGATGGAGTACGACAATGGAAGTTCCACTGTTGGATTTGAATGCCCAGTATGCGCGCATCCGGGACGAGGTGAGGCTCGTCGTGGACGAGATCCTGGAAAGCCAGAAGTTCATCCTCGGGACGCACGTCGCCGCGCTGGAAGATGAAGTCGCGCGCTATTGCGGGGCGTCGCACGCCATCGGCGTGGCTTCCGGCACCGACGCGCTGCTGCTGGCGCTCAAGGCGCTGGGCGTGGGCCAGGGAGACTCGGTGATCACCGTACCGTTCACTTTTTTTGCCTCGGCTGGTGCCGTTGCGAACCTCGGGGCGCGGCCGCTGTTCGTCGATATCGAGGATAAGGGCTTCAACATGGACCCGGCGGCGCTCGGGGCCATGATTGAGAAGGAGTGCACGTTCAACCTGACCTCCAAGCAACTGGTGCACCGCGCCTCAGGCACCAGGGTGAAGGCGGTCATGCCCGTGCACCTGTACGGGCAGTGTGCCGAGATGGACGAGATCCTGGAGATCTGCCGGCGCTATCAGCTGCCCGTGGTGGAGGACGCCTGCCAGGCCCTCGGCGCCAGGTACCGGGACTGCCGCGCCGGAGCTATCGGCGAAGTGGGCTGCTTCAGCTTCTTTCCCACCAAAAACCTCGGGGGTGCGGGGGACGGGGGAATGATCATCACGAGAAACAAGGATCTGGCGGCCAGAATCCGGCTGCTGAGAACCCACGGAGCCCATCCCAAGTACTATCACGCGATCGTGGGCTTCAACAGCCGGCTGGATGAACTGCAGGCCGCGATTCTTCGCGTCAAGCTTCGCCACCTGGGCAAGTGGATCGAGGAACGGCGGAAAAATGCGTCGGACTTCGATGACGGTTTCGAGTCGCAGGGCGTCGCCGGGGCAGTGAGGACTCCCGCGATCCTGCCGCACCGCACGCACATTTTCCACCAGTATGTCATCCGGTGCCGGAAAAGGGACGAATTGAAGGCATTTCTCCAGAGCCGCAACATCGGCACCGAGATCTACTACCCGCTGCCGCTCCACCAGCAGGAGTGCTTCAGGCACCTCGGCTACGGCGCCGGCGATTTCCCCCGGTCCACCCAGGCCTCGGCAGAAACCCTGGCTCTGCCCATCTACCCCGAACTGACGAGCGAACAGAAAAACCACGTCGTGCGCTCCATCGGCGAGTTCTACCGGCAGGCCTGACACCCACTCATAAATCAGTTGGGGGAGGTGGTGATGTTCACACGCTCCTTTTCCTTCTCCCGTTCGAGGAAGGGGATGCCCCGCTCCATCCACTCGGGCATCGGCGCGCCTTTCAGGTGGTGGTCGAAGAACTGCTGCAGGCGCACCGTGTAGTCCTTCTGGTTCACCCGCTTGCGGAGGCCGTGCGGTTCGCCGTTGTAATTGAACATGTAGGCTTCCTTGCCCAGCCGGCGCAGGGCCAGGAAGTACTCGATCCCCTGGTACCAGGGCACGGCGTCATCGTTGTCGTTGTGCAGCATCAGCAGCGGTGTCTGCACCCGGTCCGCCATGAAGACCGGCGAGTTCTCGATGAAGCGCATCGGGTATTCCCAGAGGCTGCCGCCGATGCGGCTCTGCGTGCGTTCGTACTGGAACTGCCGCGGCAGGCCTGTCCCCCAGCGGATCCCGCTGTAGGCGCTGGTCATGTTGGCCACGAGGGCGCCGGGCGCAGCCGCTTTGAAGCGGTGTGTCTGGGTGACCATGTAGGCGATCTGGTACCCGCCCCAGCTGTGTCCCTGGATGCCGATGGCTTTTTCATCCACGAAACCCATGTCCACCACGGCCTGGATCGCCGGCAGGACGCACTTGAGGGCGCTCTGACCCGGGTAGCCGATCGTGTAGACAATGTCGGGAGTGAGTACCAGGTAGCCGTTGCTCACGTAGTAGGCGGTGTTGATGGAGTGGCCCGGGCGCGGGTCGACGAAGCGGTGGAGCCTTTCGGACAGGGTCTCGTAAATGTAAACCAGCATCGGGTACTTCCTGCCCGGATCGAAGTTTTCAGGTTTGTAGAGAATCCCGCTCAGCGGCCGCCCGTCCAGGTTCCTGTACCGGATCAGCTCGGCGGAGCCCCACAGCAGGCCCGACCTCTGCGGGTTGGCATCGCTTACCTTGCGCATGTTTTTGAAATCAGGTCCTGTCACCAGCAGGTCGGGGTATTCGTTGAAGGTGGATGCGGTGAGAAGATACACATCGGCCGATTTGGCCTTCGAAGGCGATCCGAAGCTCTTGGCGGCCATCACCAGCTTTTCCGGCAGGCCGCCTCCGATGCGGTCCCGGTAGAAACCGGTGTCACGCGTCCACTCGTTCTCTGCACGCAGCAGCAGCGGAGCGGCGGCGTCGACCGTTCTTTCCTGGGGATCGAGGCGCACCAGCCGGAAGGCCACCCGCTCTTTGCGTCCCACGCCCTCGGTCAGGTTCACGGCGCCCGCGCCGTCCGGCGCTACCTGCCAGATGTCGTAGCGGTCGTACAGCAGGACATGCTTCTCGTCCTTGGTCCACCCGGCATTGCCGTAGCTGCCGGGAGTGCCCGGCGAATCATGGTTCTCCTGCCAGAAGGCCACTCCGAGGGAATGGGTCAGGTTGGTGGTTTTTCCATCGGGAATGGATATGGTGTTCCAGTTCCGCCCGTCGAAGAACAGCGCGTACCTGCCGTTTGGAGACCAGGTAAGCCCTCCCGACTTTTTCTGCAGGAGAGGCTTGCGATTGCCGTCGAGGGTGTTGACCAGGTAGTAGTCCGAATAGTTGGTATCGACGCCGACCAGAATCCGGTACGACCGGTCGTCTGAGCCGATGGCCCAGCGGCCGTCGCTGGAAGGGTTGACATCGGCCATGGATTCATCCGCCAGCGGGACGAGTTTTTTCTCCCGGATGTGGAACACGGATCGGTAAGTCCGGTTTCGTTCCTGCTCGGCGCGGACCTTCTGCATGGGCTGGATGAAGTCATCCTTCCAATGCCACAGGTCGGCGACAGCTTTTTCCTCTGTCGGCGCCGGCGTCTCTTCCGCCTCTTCGCCGGCAGGTTCGGCTGCGGCGGAAGTGGCGAAGAACAGCCTGCTGCCATCCTGCGAGAAACTGAGGCCTCCCCTTTCAGCCAGCACATGGCCCTTGGGAAAGCCCGGCGTATCGGCACTGAGCAGTTCTACCGCCGCCGTGTTGTGCCGGTCCCACACATAGAGCTTAACCCGGGGCTGTTTTGCCGCTGCATCATCCCGGTCGCTCAGAAAGGCCATGAGCGACTGGTTCTCATCCCAGGTCAGCCGGGTGTATCTACCTTTGCCCGAAATGAGGGCGGCGGGTTCTACTGCCGTGCCGAGGGGGAGCCGGTAGATTCCATTCGCCTCCTCCTTCCGGGAAGCGACGGTGTACACGAGGGTTTTGCCGTCCTTCGTGAACTGGAAGTCCTGGACATCGGGAATCGCGCGCTCGCTCTGATCGGCGAGGTTCAGCAGGACGAGATCGCTGCCGTATTCACGGGTGGGCGTCGCAGACCGTCGCGCCGCGGCTGCTCCACCGGCCTGGCCCTGTGCAGGCCGCTGTGGGGCGCCCGCTCCGGCCGCACCTTCTGCGCGGCGGTCTTCCGGCCGCCGCTCCTCCGGTTTCGGCTCCAGCAGGTAGGCGATGTGCACGCCATCTTCCTCCGGCACGACGAAGCGGCGCACCCGCTCCACCACCTTAACCGCGCCCGTTTCGAGGTTCATGATGCCCATGCGGTTCCTGGGCGTCTCTTCGGGCCGGGCCGGCCTTTGCCGGGCGGCCGCTTCGCTCTCGGCCTTGGAAGGGAAGATCTGGAAAACAATCGACCGGCCGTCGGGAGTGAAAGAAGCTCCGCCGCCGCCGGGTCCACCGGGTCCACCGGGTCCGCGCGCCGGAACTGCCGGTCTCTGGTCCCCTGTTTCCGCTGTGGCAGTGGGTTCCGGACGGCTCCCCCTCGTGTGGCGCCATTCGCTGCCGGTGGCGAGATTCTTCACGACGATCTCCCCATCCCCCTCCTGGGGATTGAGGAAATAGGCGACGAACCTGCCGTCGCGGGAGAGCTGGGGCGACTGGATGGAGCGCCAGCTGTCGTAGTCGGCGTGCGTCAGCGGCCGCTTGGCGGCCGGCTGCTGGGCAGCCAGAGGAAAGGATAAAAAAGACAGCAGCAGACCTATGGCCGCGAATCTCAGCCACAGGAGAGACTGGAATCTCGTCGAAAGGGGCTTGTTCATTACCAAAACTCCTTTGTTTGAATGGCGCCGTATGCCCTTGGATCGGTAGGGCGGCCCGGTTTGCACTCCGGCATGAAGTCAAAATCAATACTACGCCTGGAGGGTCGGCTCGGTTTCGGCCGTCGTCGGTGTCAGGCCTTTAAAATTCACTTTTTTCGCCGGCAGGCGGTCTGCCGAGTGCGCCGGCCCGGAGGCAATAGTGCCTCCTCGGACAGCCCGTGCTGCGGCGTACTGGGGATTGGAATTAAATTTCATTCCTGCCTTTCGAACATGAGAATTGAATTGGCGGTTCCACGGAATCGGATACTATGATTGCACTTCAGTCTGCATTTGTGAACCTCTGTGCCTTCGAGGTGACGAACCGCACCGACACCGAACGCACGAGAAAAAGATGGAGGAGGCCTGCCATGAAGCTGCATCCGCTTGTCCGGCCGATCGCTTTTGCCCTGATGCTGTTCGCCGGTATTTCGTCCATCGGCTGCCGCCTGGGACCGAAGGGTGATGCCGACCTTGTCCTTCTGGGCGGCAACGTTGTCACCATGGATCCCTCGTTTCCCCGGGCCTCCGCCGTCGCCATAAAGGGGGATCGCCTCGTGGCGGCGGGAACGGACCGCCAGGTGCGGGCGTGGGTGGGAGAAGGTACCCGGGTAATCGAACTGGCCGGCAAGACGGTCGTACCGGGCATGATCGATGCTCACACCCACTTTGTCGGGATCGGAGCACGCAAGCTGCAGGTCGACGCCATGGGAACCACATCGTCCAACGGCGACAAAATGGGCTGAGGAATGAATGCGCACAGGTGTGGCCGGAAGGCGGCCCTTCAGCGAAGGCGCTGCAGGCGGAGCGCCGAGGGAGCCGTCGCCAGGCCGCCCAACGCGGTGCAGCGGAGCTCGCGCGGGAGCATCCTGCCCACGGCATACATGGCATCCACGGTCTCATCCAGAGGCACGGGATTGGCATACCCCCCGAGAATGAGGTCGGCGCACACGAAGGCAGACGAAGCCGCCACTGCGTTGCGCGTGTGGCAGGGGATTTCGACGATCCCCTGGACGAGATCGCAGATGGAGCCCATCGTGTTCTGCAGCGCGATGGCCGCCGCATCGCTTGCCTGTCGGGGACTGCCGCCCGCCGCCTCGACGACGGCCGCCGCCGCCATGGCCCCGGCGGCGCCGATTTCCACCTGGCAGCCGGCCACCTCGGCGGCGAACGTTGCCCGGGCGGCGATCACCAGCCCGATCGCGCCGGCTGCCAGCAGTGCACGCGCGATTTCTCCTTCTGTGAGGCCCATCTCTTCGGCGAGAGTAAACGCCACGGCGGGGATCACCCCTGCCGACCCGGCGGTGGGCGCGGCGCACACAACACCCATGGCGCCGTTCACGTGCATCACCGCCATCGCCCGGGCGGCGGCCCGGGTGTGCAGACCTCCGGCAGCCAGTCGGCCGTCCGCCTCCGCCGTGTACACCCGGCCTGCGCTGGGCGAAAGTAGCTGCATTGGGGGGATGTCCGGCTCCAGCCCCCGACGCACGGCAGCCTTCATGACTTCGTACCGACGGGTAGTTTCGGCCAGGACTTCGCCCGCGGACAGTCCGAGCAATGTGCATTCATAATCGAGCGCCGCGCGGCCCAGCGAACAGGACCGGGCCTGGGCGTAGTCGACCATCTGCGCCGCGCCTCGAAAGAGGGCTTCGCCGCGCGGCACCATGAACACGGGCCTGGCGACCCACAGATCGTGTACGCGCGGAGCTGCGCGCAGCTGCTCGAGCAGCGCGCGTGGCGGCGCAGACTTTGCCGGGACGTGCACGAGGAGGCGGTCTCCCATTTCCCGGCAGTCCGGCAAGCCGGCACACGTCAACTCGCGGGACAGGAGGTCCCGCAAAGCGTCTGCTCCGGACGGATCCGACTCGACCAGGATGTCCCACGCGTCGCCGGTGATGTGCACCGGCCAGCGGTTCAGGCGCGAGACCACTATCGTTCCGCCGCCGGTCGATTTTGCCGACGCGCTCAGGCTGCGTCCGCTCGCGGAACGCATCGCGATCTCGACCGTGTTGGGGTGATCGGCGCCGGGCAGGCCTTCGACCGCAAAGGAGAAGTCGATCCCCTCTGCCGGAGCCAGGTCCAGCGCCTGCTCAAACCGCTCGTCCGTTATGGCCCAGCCCATCATGCCGGCGGCAAGGCCGAGGTCGCTCCCCTGCCGGCGGAAAACCTGCGCATAGGAGCCCTCGGGATCGAACGCGAAGCGGACGCTGGCCGGTTTCTCGCCCAGCAGAGAGCGGGCGATTGCGCCGATGTGGTAGGAACCGGCGGTGTGTGAACTCGAGGGACCGCGCATCACCGGCCCGAGAACGTCGTTGAAAAGGCTGACGGGTTTCATTTCCGGACCTGCTCCCGGACCTTCAGCGGCTGCGAATTCCCAGGTAGTAGGCCGTGTTTGCTCCGGAATCGATCTTCGTTTTTATCCTCCCCGGCAGCGCGCTCAGAACCGGATTCACCCCCGGACCGTGCCCGGCGGAATTCGAAAAGCCGTGGATGACGACTCCTATGGTAACTGCCCCGCGGTATCGCCCGCGCCCGTAGAAGTTGTAGTGATCCCGGATGGCGACGATGTCCCCCAGCCTAAGCTTCTTGAGGCCGTATTCCTCCACCGTCTGCGGGCAGGTGGTCTGGATGTCGTAGTCGATGTTTTCGATGAAGGATCCCCCCATCCCGGAACCCATGATGTGTCCCGGGATCTCCATCGCCACCGGCACGACCAGCTGGCCGCCCTCCACCGTGATTCCCATCTTCTCCAGCAGCTCCGGCGAGAGCTTGTTGACCCTCACGTCCTCAAAGCCTTCGATCTGCAGGCCCACGCCGCGGGTTTGAATCTGGATCTTGTCGTGCAGGGTGAGCTTTTCGAGCACGTCCTTCGGAAACCAGACCATATCGTGCGCTCCCGCGTGCCGCCCGATGAAGATCCCCCTGGCGCCCCGCGCATCCCCGGTGAGGACGCGCGCCTCATTGCCGATGCACGCCAGAATGGCGAGAGCGCAATCGCTGGGCGATGGCTGGTCCCTCCCCTGGATGGTGACGTCCGGTTCTACGTGGTCTGCGTTGGCCCAGCCGTAAGTGGAATCGCCGAGAGAAACCGTGTAGTTGATCGATGCGGTGCCGAGCGAAGACACCGGCCTGCCGTCCCAAGTGGTGGAGTAGCCGCGGCTGCCGGGAGGCTGCACAACCCCCTGCACCGCCGTCACGATGAGCTTGTCCTTGTTGGTTTTAAGCGCGCCCGCGCTCGAGGCCGCGGCCGTCTGCCGGGTCCCGATGCCAAGATGCTTCGCAATGTTGGCCGAGGGATCCACTCTGGCCACAAGCTTGCCCGACCGTGTGGATATGATGGGGGTCACGCCGATGCCCAGGCCCGAGATGTCGCTGGGCCCGCTGCAGACTATGCCGATGGTGGCTCCGCCCTTGAAATACCCTTTTCCGTAATCCGTCTGGATGTCCTTCAGCATGACGATGTCACCGAAGCGCAGCCTGTCCAGGCCGTACTGCTGGATGTCCGGGGGATAGGAGGTCTGGATGTTGTAGTGGCCCGAAAGGGATGTGCCCCCCGATCCCTGGCCGACGATCTCGGCCGGGATCTCGCTCACGACCGGGACCTCGAGCTTTCCGCCGACGTTCATTATGCCGAACTTCTCGAGCAGGTCAGCGTCGATGCCGTGAAGGAAGACGTCGGGAAAGCCGGTGATTTCCAGCCCCATGCCGCGCGCTTTCACGTGCAGGCCGTCCCCGATGGCCAGCTTGTCCAGGGTCGCTTCGCTGAAGTGGAGGAGCACGTAACTGCCGAACTTGCCTATGACTACACCTCTTTCCCCTTTGGCCTCGCCGCCCAGGATGCGGACTTCGTTCCCGATGGAGGTGTAGTTCAGCCAGGCGTCACGCACGCGCTCTTCCCCGATGCCCTCGGCGGCCACGCCGACGGTGGCGCGGTCCCCGCCGGCCCAGCCGAAGATCCGGTCGCCGAGCCTCAAGTTGTAGTTGATCCCCCCGGTGCCGATCGCCATCTTGGGCTTGCCGTCCCAGGTGGTGACATACGACCGGGCCGGTTGCGCATGGGCGACCTGACCCTGGACCGCGAGGGTCAGAACTTTGTCCTTGTTCGTGGAGATCGGTTCGCCCCTCCCCTGGTTGAATGCGATACTGCTGACACACAGGGGCAGCAGTAGACAGGCCAGCAGAGATGGTATTCTTCTATGCATAGGTCCTCCTTTTGCAGGTTAACGGGCTTTCAGAAATCGTGGCGCCTCCGCCTGAGTGACGGGCATTCTATATCTTCCCGGCGGCGGGAACACGCCATTTGTGAAAAATTGCATCGGAATCGGCCGGCGAGGGAAGGCCGTTCCCGGACTGGTCTGTCTGTGCACCTATGCCGCTTACGACCTGACCAATCTGGCGACGGTGAAGGATTGGCCATTGATTGTCACCGTAGTCGGCCTGGTCTGGGGCACCGTCCTGTGCGGCACGGTGGCGTGGGCCGGATATCTTGTTTCGAGCAGGTTCGCGTGAAGGCCCGGGCACGGCGCGCAACCGAGGGCGCATTTGCGGCCCCACGGTCTTGGCATTGGGGATCTGCCTACTGGTGCTTTTGAATCTCGGCCAGGAATTCGGCGGAATGGCGCTGGATCAGCCGGTTGAGCACGTCCACCGACTGGGATTTCAGTGGCAGCATGGGACCGTGCTTGAGCAGGGAGGCGATTTCGTGGGAGCAGGATTCCTCCAGGCGCATCTTCTGGATGTCCCTCAGGACCAGCCTCCCGCAGCCCCGTAGGATGGTGCGGAAGTGGTCAACCCCTTCCCTCACGAGATCGTTGATCTGGGTGATCAGGTCCCCGATGCACTCGTAATCCGCGGGATTGAAGTTGCAGTGGCAGCGCGGGCGCGTTTCCAGTATCTGGCGGACGGGCAGGGAACACCGGTTACCCTGGATCCATTTGCCGACGATGCCGACCCTGTTGATGTACGACTTGCTCATGTACTGAAGTCCGCTGAGCAGTTCCAGGTTGCGCAGCGCCACGGAGTCCACCGCGCGCGCGCCGTGGCCGCGCATGAAGCGGAGCGATTCTTCGTGCGTGAACTGGTAGTGGCTCACGTAGGCGCTCTTGTAAATATGAAATGAGCGGTTGAACTTCTCCCTTTCGGCGGCCTCGAGCAGCGGCAGCGGATCGTGGATGGTTCGGAGCATTTCGCGGCGGATCTGCTCGAGCTTTTCCTGCGGAATCTGGAACGCCCCGTTGAGATACCTTCTCATACGCTCGAATTCCGGCAGCCAGTTGACGAAGCCGGGGAGATTCTGCACGAGAGTGGCGAAGGCGCGGGCCCTGGACTCCTCCGCACAGAAGGCCGCGGCTGCCAGCTCCATGGTGCGGGCAAAGTCAATCTCGCCCCTCCGGAGGCGCTGAATCGCCGATTCCAGCAGCTCCGCGGCGCCCTCGAACATCTTGAGCTTCCGGTCGACACCGGTGGTCATGAAGGCTTCCGGGAGAGACTTCCTCACGGGCCGGAACGCTTCGGGATCAATCTCGAAATGAGAGGACCACCAGCTCAGGACGCTTTCCCGGGCGCGATCCAGGCTCAGTTCACGGATCTCTTCCCTCCCGGTCAGGAGTGCGGCCCAGGTCAACGTTTGTCCGTTGTCGTTGCCGGAGGCTGCCTCGGTCTGCGGGGCGGATACCGACCCGTTCCTGCCGGGCCCGGCGGCCACAATCCTGCCCAGGAAATCCGCCACAAAAGCTTCCAGGTTCCGGTTGCCCAGCGCGTCGCCGACATTCCACGCCTGGCCCTGCCAGATCAACTGGCCGCGCCGCACGTAAAGCGACGTGAGGGAGTCTTCAAAAGCCTCTGTGGGCGCGGGGGCGCCGAATCCGAAAACCGGAACCGGGCTTTCCCAGGTGGCGGACACGATCGCTCGGATGCTTTGCAGTTCCTCCTGGAGCGGCTGGTCCGGGCGCCAGATGAGGAGGTGCGGAGAGGCACTCAGCGCCTGGAGGGATTTCTCCAGTTCGTAGAAGCGCTCGAGCGGATTCAGCACCAGGATCACCCAGCTGAGGCCGCCTTCTCCCCCTATGGCACCCAGATCCTGGCTGGACCAAAGGGGATCGAAGATGCTTTTTATATGAAAGATGCCCAACTCGCGTCCTTCCTGGCCGGGGAGCGCGACCCTGAATGAAACCGACCGGCAGAGGCCTTCCACCTGGCTGCCGTCGAGCAGGCGCGGCAGCCGGGAATGGAACCAGCGCAGGATGGCGGACGAAAACTCGACGTTCAGGGTGTCGTCGGCCTTTTCCCAGCCCGAGTGGCCAGAATTCCTCCGGCGCAGCCGGTAGGTTCGCTCCAGCAATTCGCCCCGGGTGTCGAGCAGGCCGCCGGCGTGCTGCTCCACCTCCATGAGCAGCGCGGCCGCCAACCCGCAACCGGAGAGCGGGCCCGAATCCGGGCAGAGAAGCAGCGCGTGCGCCAGTGTCTTCACCGTGGGCGGCAGGGTCTCACACAGCGAGAGGAGGGCAATCCCCTTGAGCAGGGAACTGGCCGGCGTTTGTGCCGACGGCTTCAAGCGTGGAAGCACCGCTGCCTGCAGCTCGTCATGGGCAGCGACCAGAGCGGCGACGTGCTCGTATTGCCTGAGGTCGGGCAGCACGTGGTCGTAGAGCTGGTCCAGGGAAATGAGCTGTTCCTCGGGCCGGCCGCGCACGCCCAGAATCGCCGCCCGCGCAAACTGCAGCGGGGAGAATCCGGGGAACCGCCGGCGAAGGTCGAAGAGTATCGGGAAGACATGAGGGTGGATGGGGTAGAGATCGACGAAGACCTCTTCGCTGATATCCAACGTCGGAAGGCGTTTGCGAAGCCGGTCAAGGATCATCTTGACCCGCAGGCGCTGAACGTCGCTTTTCACCGCCAGGCTTCGGGCCACGACCTGCGCGATGTTTCTCCGGCGGATCCGCACAGCCTCCCAGCGCCGCAAGTTCCCCTGCTCGAGCGCGTCCTCCTGGGCCTTGAATCCGATATCGTCGCCGGCCAGGCACACCAGGATGCCGCAGGGCGAGAGCACATCGAGGAGGATATCCAGGAACCGGTTCTCGTCGCGAAGCTGTTCCGGGTCGGTTATGGCGCGCATTCGCGCCGTCACATCGTCCAGGACGACCAGGCCGACGCCGCCGGCCGCAAGAAGGCCGGCCAGCTTCCGGAGCCTGGCCGTTAGGCGTGCCGGCGGATCTTCCCCGGGTGGCGGGGGCGAGGGATCGGAAACCGAATAGGATGCCTGGCGCAAGCGCGCGAGCAGGAGCTGCCCCAGGTTGACCGAGGAGTCCTCGGGCAGGGCTATGTGGATTGTGGTGAGCTTCGGCGCCGGCCTGGATGCCTTGTCGGCCTGAAGCGGGATCGCCTCCCACGCTGGATCATCCGGTCTCTGCAGCAGCGCCGCCACGAACCGCAGCAGGTGCGTCTTGCCGACCCCTGGGCGGCCGTCCAGCAGGATGCCTCTTTCCTGGGGTGCAGGAAAAGCGCGCATCCTGGCGAGAATTGCGGCGCAGATCTCCCCGGTTTCGGGCGTCAGGATGAAGCCCGGCACCGCTGCTGCCGGACTATCGGCGGCGGCCGGGTTACATGGCAGACTGGTGCTCAGTGACAGGTTATCGCCGATCCGCATCCCCAGTTTCCAAAGTCAGCGTGTCTGTTTCTTCTTCGGTTCGGGAGGGGCACTGGCCTTATCGGCGTCGAGCGGGGACTCTTTAGGAGTGCTGTAGATGCTCAGGGGATAACCACCGCCGGAGTGGGCGTAGTTGTTGCCGTAGCAGGCGATAACCGGCTCTGTACCCTTGATGAAGTACTCGCGGGCATGATAGAGGCAGCTCGGCCCGGCCAGGTGTCCCGTCGTGGGATCGATTTCGGCCTCGGGAACATCCTCGGGCGGAAGGAAGGGCTCTCCGGTCAGCGGCTTGAGCGCGACCGCCTTGTTCATGAACGAGGCCCAGATGGGCAGCGCAGACTGCGAACCGGAAAGGTTGAGTTCGCGGTTGTCGTCGAAGCCGACCCAGACAATGCAGAGCAGGTCCGGGGTATAGCCCGCGAACCAGCCGTCGTGCGAAGTGCCCGTTTTGCCGGCGGCCGGCAGGGTGAAGCCGCGGGACCGGATGCCCGCCCCGGTGCCCTCGTTCACCACCGACTGCAGGAGCGAGGTGATCATGAATGCCACCGCAGGGGTCAGCGCCTCCGCGGACTCGGGCGCAGATTCGAACACGCTCGCGCCGGCGGGATCGAGGATCCAGGTGATCGGCCTGAGTTGCGTAAGGCTCCCCTGGTTGGCGAACGCCGTGTAGGCACGGACCATTTCCAGAGGCGTAACCTCGAAGGCGCCGATCGCCATCGCGGGATAGGGCTTGATCTGTTCGTTCAAGCCCAGCCGGAGCGCCAGTTCGGCGATCCGCCGGTAACCGACCTGCTCGGCGATCTTGATGGTGGCGATGTTCATTGATCTTGCCATGGCCTGCCGCATGGTGACCTGCCCCGAGTACTCTTCCCTGAAGTTCCGCGGTTCGTAGAGCAGATTGTCGAACTCGAACTGTGCCGGGGCATCGAGCACGGTCGATGCCGCGGTCAGCGGCGTCGGGCTCGTGTAGGCGGTCTCCAGGGCGGCCGCGTAGACGAAGGGCTTGAAGATGCTGCCGGGCTGCCGCCTGGACTGCGTGATCCGGTTGAACTGGCTGACACCATAGTTCCGGCCGCCGATCATGGCCAGGATGCGTCCATCCCGGGGGTCCACCGCGATCAGGCTCGCCTGGACTGTGCCTGGCTCGATGGCTCGCTTGCCTTTCGCCAACTGGTCATCCAGTTCCTTCATCCCCTCCAGCAGGGACTCGTAGGCCACGCGCTGCAGATCCATGTCCAGCGTAGTGTGGACCGTGTAGCGGGAACGGGTCATTTCCAAATCGGGGAACCTCTCGTCCAGCACGTCCTGGACGAAGTCCACGAAGTAGGGCGCGTCGGAGTAGTTGATCACCGAGGAGGGCTTCAGCTCCAGGGGGAGCGCCCTGGCCTCGTCGCGCTCCCGTTCGGCGATCATGCCGAACTCGGCCATCTGGTCCAGGACGATGTTCCGGCGCGCAACGGCGCGTTCGGGATAGCGCAGCGGCGCAAAACGGTTGGGCGCGGAGATGATGCCCGCAATCATCGCGGATTCGCCCAGCGTGAGTTCCTTGACGTTCTTATGGAAGAAGGCCTCGGAAGCCTCGCCGAGGCCGACGATGCCGAACGAGCCGCGCTGCCCGAGGTAGACCTCGTTGGCGTAGAGCTCGAAGATCTCCTCCTTGGAGAAACGCTGTTCGAGCAGGATGGCCATGTAAGCGTCCGTCAGCTTCCGCTTCCAGGTCCGCTCCTGCGTGAGGAAATAGTTTTTCACAAACTGCTGCGTCAGCGTGCTGGCGCCCTGGACCTTGTCGCCGGCCCGGATGTCGATGTACAGGGCCTTGATGATGCGGATCGGATCCACCCCGGCGTGGCTGAAAAAACGCCGGTCCTCCGAGGCCAGGACCGCCTTGACGAGGACCTCCGGGTAGTCCCCGTAGGGAACGAACCGCCGTTTCTCGCGGCTCTTGGTGATGACGTTGCTCAGGAGTTCGGGCTTCAAATGGAAACCCTGCAGGCTTTCGCCCGTGGCGCGGTCGGCAATGGTTCTGAGCCGGGCCTTGGCGAATGCGAGCTCGGCCGACCGGCCAGAATCCAGTATCAGACCGGGGCCGTTGCGGACGATCAGGCGGCCCTCGCCGGGTATGCTGTACTGGCCCGCGCCGGGCTCGGCGTCCGCGGCAGACTCCTCATAGCCGAGGCGGCGCAGCCGCGCGGCCACCTCCTCCAGGGAAAACTGCCTGCCAGGGGAAAGCACCGTCGGGGCGGCGTAGATCTCCGCCTGGTTGACCTCGTAGCGGCGCCCGAGCTTTTCCTCGATGATGCGGTCGAAGATGTAGTAATAGCGGATCAGATAATACCCGACGACGATGGCCGGAATGGAAATGGCCAGGAGCGCGAGCTTGATGAACAGGGTCTTGCGGCTCTTTCTGGCCGGCCGGGAGCGCCGCGGTTTCTTCTCTTGCATGCTGCCGTTGCCACCTCGTTGAAAAACGCGTCAATTATAGCCAAAAGAGGGGGAGGAGATGCGGCCAAAATGACAATCCCGGGCGGCATCGATCCCGAGGCTGTGCGGATCGGAGGCAGCGCGAAGCAGCCGAGCGAATTGCACGGGCACCTGGAGGACTTCTCGCCTGCCGTTTCCATTGTGTGCGACTGATCTGGATTTTGCTCCCTCCAGACTGTAGTCTGATACTGGGATCGCCAAAAGAACATTGGATATGGAGGTTTGCAGGCCGCATGGAGCAGCGCTACTCCCGCCAGATCCTGTTTTCCGGGATCGGCCCTGAAGGCCAGGAAAAGCTGGGCAGCAGCAGGGTGCTCCTCGTCGGTTGCGGAGCGCTCGGATCCGTTCTGGCAGAGATAGTTGTCCGCGCAGGCGTGGGCCGCCTGACTCTGGCTGACCGGGACTATGTCGACGAGTCCAACCTCCAGCGGCAGTCGCTCTATACCGAGGCGGACTGCCGCGAGGGGCTCCCCAAAGCCGTGGCCGCCGGCCGCCGCCTGCGGGCAATGAACTCCGGCGTCGAGGTCGTCGAAAAGGTGCTGGACGTGGACGCCCGGTCGATCGCCGACATCCTGCCGGGCAGCGACCTGGTGCTGGACGGAACGGACAACTTCGAAACGCGATACCTCATCAACGACGCGAGCATAAAGTGGAATGTACCTTGGGTCTACGGCGCGTGCGTAGGGGCTTATGGCATCTGCCTTACCATCCTGCCCGGCCGGACGCCCTGCCTTCGCTGCGTGCTCGAGACCATGCCGCCCCCGGGAAGTTCGCCGACCTGCGACACGGCCGGGATCATCGGCCCCATCGTGCACGCCGTAGCGGCCCTGCAGGCGGCAGAGGCCCTGAAAATCCTGGCGGGCAAACTCGGGAAGGTCAGCCGGAAACTCGTCACGCTGGACCTCTGGGAGAACCGCATCTCCGCCACGGACCTGGGGAAGCTCCAGGCCGATCCGCGGTGCCCGGCCTGCGGCCTGCGGAAGTTCGAGTACCTTTCGGGCGAGCACGAGTCGCGTCCGCAGGTTCTCTGCGGGAGGAACTCGGTTCAGGTGAGGCGCACAGCCGGCGCGGCGGTGGAGTTCGAGTCGATCGCGCGGCGGCTCGAGCGCTCGGGCAGGGTGTCCTTCAACGAACACCTGCTGAGGGCAGAGCTGGACGGGATCGAGATTGCGCTCTTCCGGGACGGGCGCGGCATCGTGAAGGGCACCAGCGACGTGGAAGAGGCGCGCAGGCTGTATTCCAAATACATCGGCAACTGATCCGGCGCGCCGGCGATTGAGGGAGGACGAACACACGTGAAAAAACCTCTGATCATATTAGCGGCCGTCATTTTGGGGTTTCTGCCTTATGGAAGCGCGCAGGAACAAGAGCGGATCCAGAAGCTCTTCCAGGATGCCATCCAGGCCATGGGCGGCCCCGTCTACCTGGCGGTGAAGGATATGGTGTCGAACGGCCAGATGTTCTTCTTCGACCGGGAGGGATACTCTTCCAACAAGATCGATTTCGACGACTCTACCAAGCTCCCCGACAAGAGCCGGTTCGAGCTGGGCAACAAGAAGAAGCTGCGCGACGTCACGGTCTTCAACCTCGAAACGAACGAGGGCTGGATCCTGGAGGGACAGAAGGACACGCGGAACGCCACGCCCGAGGAGATGCAGGATTTCCGGAACGCGGTCAAGCACAGCCTCGAGACCATTTTCCGCTACCGGTACAAGGACCCGGCCAACAGCCTTTTCTACCTGGGGCCCGGCACCGGGGCGGATATCCGCCTGGAGGTGGTCCGGCTGCTCGACCCGGAAAACGACGAGGTGAACATCTATTTCGACCGGGCCAGCCGGCTGCCGGTGAAGCTCATGTATCGCGGACTGGACAAGCGCGGGGTGCAGACCCGCACGGTGGTCGAGTTCAGCCAGTGGCACAGCATCCAGGGCGTGAACACGCCGCTGCGCATCGACACGTTCGTGAACGGCCGGAAGCACTCGCAGATGTTCATCCTCAAGATAAGGTACAACAACGGCCTCCAGGACAGCTTCTTCAGCAAGCCGGTCCCGCCCAAATGAGCGGATCCCGCGGCAAGAAGGGGATGACCCCGTGAACGATTCGATGCCGGCGAACAAGGCCGGCGCCAAAGAACTGCTCGAGTGGCGCCCGGAGTTCCCCATCCTGGAGAGCACCGTCTACCTGATCAGCAACTCGCTGGGCGCGATGCCGCGCGCGGTGAAGGATGCTCTGGCTGATTACGCGGAGGCGTGGGCTGTGCGGGGGGTGCGTGCCTGGGGAGACGGCTGGTGGGAGATGCCCGTGCGGCTGGGGGATCTGCTGGTTCCCATCCTGGGCTGCGCCCCGGGCGAGGTCTCCTTTCACCAGAACGTGACGCTGGCGGAGGCGGTGGTGCTCTCCTGCTTCGATTTCGACGGACCGCGCCGGAAGATCGTCTGCACCGACATGGAGTTCCCGTCGCTCCTCTACCTCTATGAGGCGCAGCGGGCGAGGGGCGCCGAGCTGCACCTCGTCGAATCGGACGACGGCATCACGGTCGACCTGCAGCGGCTGCTGGACGCCATCGACGAAAGGACGCTCCTGGTGCCCGTCAGCCATGTGCTGTTCAAGAGCGCCTTCATCCAGGATGCGCGCGAGATAGTCCGGAAAGCGCGTGAAGCGGGGGCCGTCGTTGTCCTGGACGTCTACCAGTCGGCGGGGACGCTGCCCATCGACGTGAAGGATCTCGGCGTGGATATCGCCGTGGGCGGGTGCCTGAAGTGGCTCTGCGGCGGGCCGGGGGCGGCCTTCCTGTACGTGAGGCCCGACCTGCTGCCGCGGCTGGAACCGAAGCTGACCGGGTGGATGGCCCACCGGCAGTCGTTTGCGTTTGACCCCGGACCCATCCGCTACCGGGACGATGCCTTCCGGTTGCTCAACGGCACGCCGCACGTCCCCTGCCTATATGCGGCGCGGCCGGGGCTGGAGATCATCGGCGCGGTCGGCGTCGGGCGCATCCGCGAGAACTCCATGCGGCAGACGGCGCTGCTGGTGGAACTGGCCAGTGCCGAGGGATTCCGGCTCACGACGCCGGCGAATCCGGAGGAGCGGGGAGGCACCGTCGCCTTCGATGTGCCCCATGCATGCGCGGTTTCGCGGGAGCTGCTGCGGAGGAATGTCATTGTCGACTATCGTCCGGGCGCCGGAATCCGCGTGTCGCCGCACTTCTACACTTCCGACGACGAGATCCGCACGGTCGTGGGCGAAATCAGGGAGATACTCGACACCCGGGCCTACGAAAAGCACCTCGAGACCGGCGGCTACGTCACCTAGCCCTCTTCGAAGAGCCTATGATCTACGACATTTCTCAAACGCTTCACGCGGGAATGCCCGTCTGGCCGGGCGACCAGAAATTTCGCGTGCGGTGGAGCATGCGCAAGGACAAAGGGGATTCCTGCAACGTCTCGGCCGTGACGATGAGCGTGCACACCGGCACGCACGTCGATGCCCCCTTTCACTTTGAGGATTCCGGCCCGGATGCTGCCGCGATTTCGCTCGAACCCTTTGTGGGAGCGGCGCGGGTTGTGGAGATCGGCGCGGCCGCTTCGGTCGGCATTGCGGACCTGGACTCTCTCGCCGCGGGAGGGGTGAAGCGGGTTTTGCTGAAGACGCGCGCCGTCGCGGAAGAAGTCTTCCGGCGCGATTATCCCCATTTGTCGGAGGAGGCAGCCGGATACCTGGGCCGTTTGGGCGTGGTCCTGGTCGGCACCGACGCCCCTTCCATTGATGCCTTTGGCAGCAAGTCGCTGGGCGCGCACAAGGCGCTGCTGCGATACGGCGTGGCGATCCTCGAGGGTCTGCGTCTGGAATTCGTCCCGCCCGGGGATTACGAACTGATCGCCCTTCCGCTCAAGCTGCGCGGCCTCGACGGCTCCCCCGTCCGCGCGATCCTCCGCGATTTGGGGTGACGGCCGGAAGAGGCGTTGTTGCCAGCCGGGGAGAAACCGGCAACGCGCTATACGGAGCCCACGCCGAGGGCGGCTGCGATCGAGGAAGGCCGCTTTGAAGAAACACCGCAAGCGGAGCCGCGAACGCCAGTGAGCGGTCCAGTAACCCAATCACGCAAAGCGACCGGTCGCCATCGCTCCCGGCTCCGTTGGCTTTCGGTCGGCAATCATGGACGGCAGATACGCTGGCGTGGCGCCGGTGCCGCCTAGTTTGCCTCACACGCAGGGCAACCAGGGGATGGAGCAGATCATGCCGTGCATGTTCTGACTGACGGAGCCTGATGATCAATTGACGGGGATACAGGGCGAGTACGACAGGGAAATGCAGGAGGGGAAGGCAAGCGTTCTGGTGGCTGACAGGTTTGTGGTGGAGATATCGGGCAACGGTGTTAAGATGGAGCAACTTCGCGCTGCGCTTGGAAAGATAGACCTTGACAGACTGGGCTCTCTGAAATAAGGGCTCAATGCGAGGATCGTAAACAAATCAACCAGACGGGAGATGACGCCATGGCTTTTTGCAGCAAATGCGGTTCACCGGTGGCGGACAATGCAGCCTTTTGCGGCAAGTGCGGGGCCGGCCTCTCCGGCGGCGCCGGGCCGGCCGCCTCGCAGGCGGGCAGCGGGATGAGCCCCAACCTGGCAGCCGCGCTCAGCTACCTTCTCGGCTTTATTACGGGAATTCTCTTTCTCGTGCTGGAGCCCCACAAGAACGACCGTTTTGTCCGCTTTCACGCCTTCCAGTCCATCATCTTTTCGGTCGTGGTAATGATCTTCTGGATCGTCTGGAGCAATCTCTTCTGGCCGGCGTTTGGCGGGTTCGGCTTCATGCTGGCTATCTGGGGGCTGGTGAGCACGCTGGTATCGCTGACCATCTTTCTGTTCTGGCTGTTCCTGATGTACAAGGCCTACCAGAACGAGCGGTTCATGATCCCGGTCATCGGCCCGATCGCCTCCAAGCAAGCCGGCTGATCTAGGATACGGCCTTGTGTCGCTTTGTGTCTTCGTGCCTTCGTGGTTTGTGTTGTTCCGCCCAGGAAGGCACGAAGACGCCGCTGCCGCCGCTTCGCGCTCTACCGGATCACAATCCCGTCCTTCATCACGAAGGTCACTTTTTGGAGTGAGCGGATATCCTGCAGCGGGTCTGCATCCACGGCGATCAAATCCGCGATCTTCCCCTTCTCTACGGTCCCCAGCTCGTCCAGCTTTCCCAGGAGCTTGGCCGCATGCCACGTCGCCGACCGGATTGCTTCCATCGGCGGCATGCCCGCTTCGACCATGTATTCGAACTCCTTCGCATTCTGCCCGTGGGGGAACACCCCGGCGTCGGTCCCGAACGCGATCGGCACGCCCGCCCTGTAGGCCCGCGCGAAGGTCTCCTGGATGCGGGGTCCGATGGAGAGCGCCTTGGGCACGACGAGCGGGTGATAGTAACCCTCGATCTTCGCGTACTCGGCGACGGATTTCCCCGCGATGATGGTCGGCACCCAGTAGACTCCGCGCTCCTTCAGCAGCGCGATCACCTCGTCGTCCATGTAGGTGCCGTGCTCGATCGAAGCCACGCCGGCCCTGATGGCTCTCTTCATCCCCTCGGCGCCGTGGGCGTGGGCGACGACCTTGCGGCCGAAATCCGCCGCGGTCTGCACGATGACCCGGATCTCCTCCTCGGTCAGTTGCGGGACTTCCCCGGACCCCGCCAGCGAGAGGACACCGGCCGTGGCGGTGATTTTGACATGGTCGGCGCCCCGCTTGATGGCCAGGAGTGCCGCGCGGCGCGCGCTTTCGACCCCGTTGACGATCCCCTCCTCGGCGCCCGGCACGGGCAGGATGTCTTCCCGGAAGCTGTTTGTGGGATCTCCGTGCCCGCCCAGGGAGGACAGCGCCTGCCCCGCAACGAACATCCGCGGACCGACGATGTCGCCCCGGTTTACCGCGTCCCTGAGCGCAAGGTCGATCCCTTCGCTTCCGCCCACGTCGCGCACCGTAGTGAAGCCGCTCGTCAACGTGGCCTTGAGAAACCGCGTTGCGATGAGCGCCTGGTCGGCCGGGTAGAGCTGGAACCGCTTGAGATATCCGCCGCGCTCGGTCTGGCTGGAAATGTGGGTGTGCGTGTCGATCAGCCCGGGCAGCACGTACCGGCTTTTCAGGTCGATGACCTGGTCGCCGGGGCCCGGCTGCGCGTACCCGGATTCGATGCCGGTGATCCGGCCCTTTTCCACGACGATGGTCACCGCCGTCCGCGGCGCGTCAGTTGTCCCATCGATCAGGAAGCCCGTGTGGATCAGGGTCCGCTGCGCCAGTGCGGGAGCGGGCATGAGGAGAAACGCGAGCAGGATGGCGGCGGGAATCACGGTTTGCGCAAAGCGATTGCTTGTCATAACGGCTCCGATCTCTGAATTGTCCGGGTTTCGCGGCATGGTACGACAGAACCTCAGGGAGACGCCACGAAATCCTGTGTCCCGCAGCGTCTCGCAGCTGCGATTTCGTGCTTGCGGGCGGTTCCGCCGCCGTGGCAGGATCGCGCTCGCTCATGGCAATCCTTAAACCAATCACCGGAGGTAAGTTCCAATGTCCACTGCAAAACACTCACGAGCCCGCGCCGGGATCCGCCGCAAGGCTGTCCTGGCGGTAGCCGCCCTCTGCTTCCTGGCCACATCGGGAGGTTTCACCGCGGAAGTGGCGAAATATGCCGATGCCAACTACATGCTCGGCGCCCGCTTCACGCCCGGCAAAATGCGGAAGATGGTCTTCGACACCGCCGTCACGCCGCGCTGGATGGAGCACAGCGACCGGTTCTGGTACAGCTACCAGACGTCGGCCGGGAGGTTTTACCACATCGTCGATCCGGCGAAGAAAACGCGGACGCCGCTTTTCGACAACGTCAAGCTGGCGGCCGACCTTACACGGCTCTCGATGGATCCGTACGATCACCAGAACCTGCCCATCCGCAACCTGAAGTTCATCAAGGAGGACAAGGCCGTCCAGTTCGAGCTCGACAGCTCCCAGGACGAGGAGAGCCCGGGCGGGCAGCGTCCCGCCGCGCCGAAGAAGAAGATCCTCTACTTCGAATACGACATCGCCGCCGGCACGCTGACCCTGCTCAAGGACTACAAGGAACCGTTCAGGAGGCCCGAGTGGGCTTCGTTCTCCCCGGACAGAAAGCACGTCGTGTTTTCCCGGGACAACGACCTCTACATGATGGACGAGGAAAACTACAAAAAGTTCGAGGAGAAGGAAAAAGCCAGGCTCGAACAGGAGAAGCTCAAGCCGCCTCCGCGCGAACAGGCGGAAAAGCAGCAGAGCGACGTGGACCCGGACATTGCCGAGCATCGCCTCACCACCGACGGGGAGGAGCATTACGGCTATGGCCGGACGCCGCGGGGGCAGACGGACGACCAGAAGGCGAAAAACAAGGGCAAACGCCAGCCGGTCAACATCGTCTGGTCCAAGGACTCGCGGCGCTTTGCCCTGGTGCGCAGCGACTCCCGGAAGGTGGCCGACCTATGGGTGGTCAACGCGGTCGCACAGCCGCGTCCGACCCTGGAGACCTACAAGTACGACATGCCGGGCGAAAAAAACGTGACCCAGTATGAAATCCACGTTTTCGATGTGGCCGCGAGGAGCCAGACAAAGATAAGCGTCGACAAGTTCAAGGACCAGTCGGTTTCGATCCTCCAGGCGCGTCCGAATCAGCGACCGAGCGCCGACGACGCCCCGCGGCCGGCGCAGTGGCTTTCCGACGACGCCGACCAGCTCTACTTCTCGCGGTTGAGCCGCGACATGAAGAAGCTTGACATCGGCGTCGCCAATGCCGCCACCGGCGAGACGAAGGTCCTCGTCGAGGAGCGGATGAACACCTACATCGAGACCCAGCGGCTGGAGCTCATCAGCGGCGGGAAGGAGCTGATCCACTGGTCGGAGAGGGACGGCTGGGGCCATTACTACCTCTACGACGGCGACGGAAACCTCAAGAACCAGATCACCTCCGGACCGTTTTCCTGCCGGGAGGTCGAAGGGATCGATGAGAAGAACCGGGTGCTGTATTTCAGCGCCAATGGGCGGGAGCCGGGTGTGGATCCGTACTACACTTTCCTCTACCAGATCAAGTTCGACGGCACCGGCATGAAGCTCCTCAGCCCCGGCGAATCGAATCACGCGATCAGCATGCACGATTCGACCCGGTATTTCATCGACAACTACTCGCGGATGGACACCGTCCCGAAGTCCGCGCTGCACGACAGCAGCGGCGCCCGCATCCTGGATCTGGAAACGGCGGATCTGTCGCTGCTGACGGCCGCCGGGTGGAAATTCCCGGAGCTGTTCACCGTCAAGGCGGATGACGGCGTGACGGATCTGTACGGCGTGATGTACAAGCCCTCGGACTTCGATGCCGGCAGGAAATACCCGGTCGTCACCTATGTCTACCCCGGCCCACAGACCGAAGGGGTGCCCAAAGCCTTCTCCACCGATGTGAACAACTCCGGCCTGGCCCAGTTCGGCTTCGTGGTCGTGGCCGTCGGCAACCGCGGCGGGCACCCGGCGCGGTCCAAGTGGTACCACAACTATGGTTACGGCAACCTGAGGGATTACGGGCTGGCGGACAAAAAGGCCGCCATCGAACAGCTGGCCGCCCGGCACGGCTTCATCGACATCGACAGGGTAGGGATCTTCGGGCACTCCGGCGGCGGCTTCATGACGACCGCGGCGATGCTGGTCTATCCCGACTTCTTCCACGTCGGGATCGCCTCGGCCGGCAACCACGAAAACAACATCTACAACAAGACCTGGAGCGAAAAGCACCACGGGGTCAAGGAGGTCACCGACAAGGAGGGGAACGTCAGCTTCGAGTACAATATCGAAAAGAACACGGAGCTGGCCAAAAACCTCAAGGGGCGACTGCTGCTGGTCACGGGCGACATCGACAACAACGTCCACCCTGCGAACACCCTGCGCATGGTCGATGCCCTTATCAAGGCGAACAAGCGGTTCGACTTTTTCATGTTTCCCGGACAGCGCCACGGCTTCGGGGACATGAGCGACTACTGGTTCTGGCTCAAGGCGGACTATTTCTGCAAGCACCTGCTGGGCGATTACCGTTCCGGTGTGGAGAAGGTGGAGCTGAGCCGCGACATCGAGCAGACCGGCAACAAGCGTCGCCGCTGAAGAATGGGGACAGGCTACCGTGTCCCCCATGGGGGACACGGTAGCCTGTCGCCCCTTATTTGCCGAAGGCGAGTTTGAGCGCCAGAATTGCACACCATGCGAAACCGGCAAAACCGATGAGCTGGTGGCGGACGGAAAGCTCGATCCCGGTTGCGGTTGTGCGCCAGACCGTGAGCGCGACCGCCGCGAGGGCTGCCACCGTCAGGAGTGCGAGGAGATGGTCCCCCCTCCGGGCCAGGGCAGCGGCCACCAGGAGAACCGCGAGGGAGGCAACCCCCACCACCGTCCACTCCAGCGCGAAGGAAGATTGGGTTCCGGTCGTGATGTCGTCCAGCGCCAGCCAGGCGACGGCCAGGAGAATCAGCAAGCCCCACCCTGCTCGGCGAGGTATCATCATCCACCTCCGCTATTCGGACGCCGCCGCGCGCCGCGCTCCCCCCGCCGCCTCCCGGGAGATCTCGGGCAAGGTGGCCAGGTGGTATTTGCCGGGATTCTTTGCGATCTGGTCAGCCAGCGCGGTGTGGATCGCGTGCCCGGCTTTTTCGGCATACAGATGGCCCACGACGGGATGCCCCGCCAGCGAAATATCCCCTAGAAGATCCAGCAGCTTGTGGCGGACAAACTCATCGGGATAGCGGAGTTCGCCGTTCACAATTCCGTTTTCGTCCAGCACCACGGCATTTTCCAGTGAGCCGCCTCGGATCAGGCCGCTCTTCCGGAGGTATTCCACATCCGCTGCGAAACCGAACGTGCGCGCGGAGGCGATCTCCCGGGTGTAGGTCTCCGGCGTGAGATCCAGATGCAGTTCCTGCCGCCCGATCGCAGCATGGGGAAAATCGATCATGTAGGTGGCCCGCTGCCCGGCATGGGGGTAGACCCCGGCCAGTTTGCCGTCATGGCGCACTTCGATCGCCTCGTGGACGACGAGATAGCTGCGCAACCTGTCCTGCTCCGCGATGCCCGCCTCCTGGATGGCGCGGACGAACTCCCTGCCGCTGCCATCCAGGATCGGCACCTCCATTGAATTGAGACTGATGGCCACGTTGTCGATCCCCAGGCCATAGAGGGCAGACAGGAGATGCTCGACAGTCGAAATCATCACCCCCTTTTTCATCAGCGTCGTGGCGTAACTGACCTTGGCCACATGGGTGCGGGCAGCTTCGATCTCGAAATCTTTCAAATCCGCCCGGCGGAACCGCACGCCCGAGTCCGCCTCCGCCGGCTTCAAAGTCAGGCGGACCGGATAGCCGGTGTGGAGCCCGATCCCCTCGAAAGGTATCTCGCGCGCCAGTGTCCTTTGCTTAAGAAACATCGATGCATCCCTTGAGTATATTAAGGTGCCTCCCGCATGCTACACATTCCCCATTCCAATGGCAAAACACACCTATATAGCAATATCGGGACCAGAAAAGCTCCGAGCGTGAGTTTCTATAAGTATTTCAATTTAAATAATATACAAGTATCCTGTTTAGCGTATTTTGCTGAGAATCCCAGCGGGTGTTGCAAACCAGACACACCCACTGCAGATTGGCTAAATACGGAATGACAGACCCGCAGTAGGCCTAAGGTTGTGGGATGAAATCGCCTCCGGGTGGGATCCGGAGCGCGTCCTGGCGGGCTCGTTATGGCGGATAATCATACGCCCCGAACTCCTGGGCTTTGGACTGCGCGACCGCGGGTTGGGGCCCCGCCAGGAGCAGGAACAGGGCCGCTGTCAATGGATATGGCCTTTTGATTTGGCTCGGGAACCTGCCGCATCGGAACAGTGGATACTCCCGTCTTCACATCGAGGATTTGAGGGTGGCCAGCTCGGTGTCGAGCCTGCGAATGCGCTCGGACATCTGCTGGAGTACGCGGAAGACGAGTGACGGGTCCTCGTGCATTCGGCGGAGGAAGCCGGTCTTGTCGATGGAGAGGATTACCGCCTCACCCGAAGCGCGGACCGTCGCCGAGCGCTTTTCCCGCTCGAAGATGGCCATCTCCCCGAATATGTCCCCCTCTTTGAGGTCGGCGATGTGCACTTCGTTGCCGCCGATTACGCGCGTCACCTTCGCGTGCCCGCTCCGGATGAAGAACATCCGGTCGCCAATCTCGCCCTCCCGGACAATGACCTCGCCGTCGCCGTACCGTTTTCCCAGGCTGCCTGTATCCACTGATCCCTCCCTTAACCGCCGGCCTGCCGGCCTGCCACTGTATTGTCGGTGCCGTCCGCAGAGGTCCGCCGGTAGGCCCCCAGGTGGGCCAGGGCCAGGCGCCCCAGGAAGGCGGGCTTCATCGAGCGGGCGAAAATGCTCTTGTAAGGTGCGCTGCCGGTGAAGGTGTCCCAGAGCACCATGCTCATGTGCCGCTGTTCTCCCGGCAAGTCCTGTTCCTTCTCCACGACCCTGAGCACCGAATTCGAGGTAATCTTCATGTGCTTGATCAGGTGCACCACCGAGAACACGGCCCTTCCGAAACGGTTGTCCCGGTTCAGGAGGAGGCACTCCTTGAAATAGTGATCACGAAATGCCGCAGCGGAGATCCCCTCGAAGACCGCCGTCCTCGCCGCGGCCTTGGCGGTCTTGTAGGCCGCACCGATGCCGTCCTTGAAAAGCCGGGAAACGCCGCTGTCGCCGACGAGCACCACCCTGTCGGCGAAAACCTGACGGGCCTCGCCGAAGTACATCTTGGGGCCGCAGCGGCAGTAGTTGGCCGGCTGAACCCAGTCCGGCGGAAAGCGCCTCCGCACCTGCGGGTGCTCCATGAAGGATGAGATGAGTTCCTTGTCGATATTCCTGCCCAGCATACAGAGCGTGACGAAATCCCCCTTGGGGATCAGGGCGGCGAAATCGAGCCGGGGCAGATTCAGGAGGAAGACGTGCATGGAGGAGCCGAAGTGCTTCTTCACCAGCTCGGAGCCGAATTCCAGCTCCGTGATGTAGGTTTTCACAACCTGCGGCCTGGAGTAGTTGAAGCCCAACGCCTCGAAGAGCTTCAGGTCGGGAGAGTTTACGCCCGTGGCGCCCACCAGCAGGTCGTAGGGCTTCGGCTTTTCGTCCGCGGCCTGGACCTCGGGCCGGCCGTCGCTCCAGCCGATTTCCTTCACCCGCGCGTTGTAGAAATTGGCGCCCTTTTCAATGGCCAGCTTCAGGAGGAACGCATCGAAGCTGTCCCACTTCGACTCCACCACCGTACGCGGACCCCCTCCCCGGTGAACGGCTGCTATCCGCTTCTCCTGCAGTGGGGTTGCGATGTGGCAGCTCCCTTCGGGCATGTGCAGGACATAGGAGTCGATCCCCCGCTGCACCATGCTTTCCGGGAGGTCGATCCCTTCCAGCGCCAGGTTCTGGACGAGCGATTCTGAGATGATCCCGCCGCACATGTTGCATCCGATCGGACCCGGGGACCAGAAATCGCGGGGCTCGTAAATGTCCACGCGGATGTCGGTCCCCAGCCTTTCGGCGAACATCTTCGCGAAGTAGGCGAAGAAGGACCCGGCGGGCCCCCCGCCGACAACCGCTACGCTGGAACCGTTCTCGAGTACCAGTTTTCCGTCTGAAACCATAAAGTAGGCTCCCTGAAGCGGCGGCTGTGGGACTTGTGGGCGATGATAACGCAGCTTCCCCCGCGGCGCAACATCACTCGGGAAACCGCTCCGG
Source organism: Acidobacteriota bacterium (assembly GCA_037444305.1). Classification (GTDB taxonomy): domain Bacteria; phylum Acidobacteriota; class UBA6911; order UBA6911; family UBA6911; genus JBBIMP01. The sequence continues at coordinate 31,402 of JBBIMP010000020.1, read as the reverse complement.
GATATCGGGCAGGGTTGTCATACGGCGTTCAACGCGCGGCTTGCCGGCAGTCGTGCTGCGCGCCTGCAAAAAAGGTGATTGCCATCATCGCCGCACTTGTGTTAATAAATTTCTCATCTAGGATTGGCTATGGTCACTCGGTTTCGGGTTTATTACTGGTATTGGCGTGGGGCGCAGGTCTGCGCCCGGGTGCGTTCACTGCCGGTCTCCTGAAGCCGAACTAAAATTTGAAGCGGAGAAGCCGTGAACGCCCCGGGCGTTCACGGCTTTTCATTTATATGAATCACCCTAGTCTGGCCGAGGTCGAGCGACTCGCGACGGAAGGCAACGTCATTCCCGTACACCGGGAGATCCTCGGGGATCTTTTGACACCTGCCTCAGCCTTCCTCCGGGTCGCGCAGGGCCGGAGCCGGGTTTTCCTTCTGGAGAGCGTGGAGGGCGGAGAGCGCCTGGCCAGGTATTCGTTCATCGGGTGGGATCCCTTCCTGGTGCTTCGCGGAAAGGGGAACTCGGTGACCATGGAAGCCCAGGGCGAAGTCGTGCGCGAACAGGCGGACCCCTATGAAAAACTCCGGGAAATCGCCGGGAAGTTCCGGCCGGTCTCCATTCCAGGTTTGCCGCCGTTCGTGGGCGGCGCCGTGGGCTATTTCGCCTACGACCTGGTCCGGCACTTCGAAACGCTCCCGTCGGCTGCCGCAGACGATCTGCAGCTGGACGATCTCCAGGTGATGTATTTTTCGACCATTCTGGCCTTCGATCACCTGCGGCACCGCATCCACATCATCGCCAACCTGCTGGCCGATCGCGGCCCGCAGAGCCTCGAATCGAAGTACCGGGACACGGTGAGACGGCTGGAACAGATCGAGAAACGCCTGAACGATCCTATGGCTCTGCCGGCTCCGGTTCCGCGGCCCGGCGGGTACGAACTCGCCTCCAGCCCCTGCGTCGAAGCCTTCTGCCGCGGGGTAGAGACGGCCAAGCGGCACATCCAGGCGGGCGACCTGTTCCAGGTGGTGCTGTCGCGCCGCCTTTCGGTGAAGACCGAGTGCGATCCTTTTGACGTCTACCGCGCACTGCGCACGATCAATCCTTCGCCCTACATGTTCTTCATCCGCATGAACGGGCTTCGGCTGGTCGGGGCATCGCCCGAAATGCTCGT